>LFSH01000018.1:16634-16770 GCA_001513105.1 Clostridiales bacterium DTU070
ATTAATTTGACCCACCAGAGCCAGAAAAAAATTGACCCACCTTTGTGCCTTGTGTCGAATAGATTCCGGTTTTTAGTTTGTCTTTCAAGCGGTAGCTGTTTCCGCGAATATTGATGACATGGCAGTGATGCAGCAG
>LFSH01000084.1 GCA_001513105.1 Clostridiales bacterium DTU070
CCGTTTCCCAAATCCTTTTTTGGGGGGCGGTTAAGCTCACTCACAGGAATGGGTGTAGGACTTGGGTTTGCAGCAACAGGTAATTCTGCCCTTATTCTTGCGGACGGGTCAATTATCCTTCTTATCACTGCAACCGCCTCGGCCCGTGTTAGGTAGTTGTCGGGCTTAAATTCACCATCGGGATAACCTGTCAGAATTCCCAGGTCATAACACTTAACAACATTGCTTTTAAAGGTGGGTGATATATCGTGGTAGTCTTTTATCAGGCTGCTTACCTCAATAGGATCCCGGTATTCGGAATTATCAATAATCTTATTTAAGGCCCTGCCTGCTATCTGGGCCATGTATTCCCGGCTTATCGGCATTTTATACCCCGCATACGGGTCATCTTTTGTTTTGAACGATATACGGGTGTCCTGAAGAGGAATGACATACCCTTCCTCAATGGCTTTTTCGATATACGTTGAAGCCCAGTAACCAATACCATTCTCAACTTTGTGGCCCATTACGGTTACTATCAGCTTTATATACATGTCAGCAGTAAGTGTCTCGTTCGGCCTGAACGTACCATCGGGGTAACCTGCGAAAATATTTCTTTCATTTTTCAGGATGTACTGCAGGTCCTCATAGTACCAGGCATAGGACGGAACATCGGAAAAACTTATTGTTTCTTCAGCTTTTGCAACAATGCCTGGTTTTATATTTCCCGGAAATATTAAACCCTGGATGCTGCCCGTTACCGGCATGAGGTTCAAAATCAAGGATATAACAATAATCGTTGCAATTCTCTTTTTAAAGCTCTTCATAATTTCCACTCCTTTAAACCAAGACTTGTTTTATTATCCTTTCCTTATACCGTCTTACAGCCAAGTAACTCAGGAACCCAAACAAGCGCAGCAAAGCACGCAGCAAAACCTGTAGTAAAACACAACAAAGGATTTTGGGGGTTACCTGCAAGTTAATTAACATAAATATTCTCTCAATATACAATATTTGTAAATATGATATGAATGAAAAAAGGATCTGTCAACAGGTTTTGCATAAATTGCATATTTTTGTGCGTGAATTACAAAAACGAGGAAAAAAATTGCTTTAATTGCTTAAAATTTTGCGTGAACGGTTATTGCGGTCAGGAAGAATAATAGTAATAAAGTTATACGTATGCTTTATTGAGCAATTGGAAAAGTGATGTTTAAAAATGTCGATGAAACTATGCGGGTTTGGGAATTCAGCTTCTGAAAAAGCGGTTTTCAATACCATCATTTTTCCCTGATTTTGATTTCCGGGTGTCATATTTTGGGGACAACATCCATATATATTACAAAATGTATTTTGTAATTTTGAGGGGGATTAGTATGTCTGTTGAATTAATAAAAAAACCCATCAACCTGTACCAGGTGATAGATGAGCAGCAGAAGGAAGAACTTATGGAAGCAGGCATTATTGTGCCCGACAGCAAACCCGACGTACTGGATGTGCTTGCAGTGGATTCAAACGTAGTTGTCAAAACCCGTGAAAAAACCGGAAGGGTCATGGAAATAGGCGGCGATGTCTGTTACCAGGTGATATACAGGGCAGACAACCAGGAACAGAGCATAGAGGCCATAAACATTAATGCGCCGTGGTCGGTTTCATGCAATTATCCTGCCGGTGAAGAAAACATATACACCTTAGTACGAAGCGCTGCTGAACACACGGACATTGACATTATCAACGGGCGCAAGCTGAGCGCAAAAACAGTAATGAAGCTGAATGTCAGGTATCTTGCGGTTCAAAGCATCGAGGCCGGTGAAAACCTCCAGGGCGAAAACGTTTATCAAAAGGCAGACCAGCAGGACATCACGATGATAGAAGATATCGGTGAGGTAAATATCAACCTGTCTGAACTTCTTGAGCTTCCTTCAGGAAAACCCGCAATAGAAGAAATCATGTACTGCAATGCCATGCTGAAAGAGACGAATATTTCAGAGAATGACACGCTGGAATCAACCATTGATCTCAATATTGTGTATCGTCCCGAGAACGACAGCACGCAGGTGGAAAACGTCCGTTTTGAACTGCCTGTGTCCAGGAATCTGTCCATTGACAGGTATTATACAAACATATCTGTCAATGCCGGGATCAAATCCATAAACATAAGGCCCGATGAGGATTATGACGGCCTTTTGACCCGTATCAGGGTGGATGGTGAAGTAAACGTTGAATACATCCTGTATTCAAGGGAGAATGTAAACCTCATTAACGACGCATATGCACTGGATTATGACTTTGAACTGGAAAAGAAGCAGGTTTCGGTAAGCGTCGATGAGCAGGATATAGCCGAGAACATCCAGGTAAACGCAAAACTTCCCCTTGAGTGCGGCAGCGACACCCTTGAAGAAATAGCGAATATCTGCGTAAAGCCAAGGCTTTTGTCGGTTGAAAAGGACAATACGGGAATGGAGATTAACGGCTGCCTTGACGTTCTTGTCCTTTACGGCACCGGGATTGATATGAGAATTCTTCGCGGTGCGAACCAGGAAGTGCAGTTCACGCATCGTATAGCCCTGCCTGACGCTGATAACGTTTACGTCAATGACGTCCAGTTGACGGCAGACAACAGCAGCTTTGACATAATGTCGGATACCGAACTTGGAATAAGCGCCGATGTCCGGATCAGGGCACATTTGTCAAGGAAACAGGAAATCAGCATAGTTACAGGGGTAAAGGGCGTTAAACCCGCAGATAAAAAAGAAAACCCGCCGGTGCTTGTATACTACACCCAGGACGGTGATACCCTGTGGAGCATTGCCAGGAAATACAGGGTTTCAATTCAGAAGATAATGAATGATAACGGGATGACCGAAGATACAGATCCCGAAACCGGCAGAAAAATATTTCTGATAGGATAACGGTACGAATAAAAAACATTAACCTGCCAAATGCAGTGGAGACAGGGTATTTGCCCTGTCTCCATTATTTTGACAATGTATTTTGTATTCATAAATGTTGCTCTTTTATAGTTTTTATTATAAAATTAATAATAGCTGAACATGGCTAAACAGAGTATTATCAGCCTGCAGGCTTAAAAAACGGATAATCGTAACCATAATACCTCGGTAAAAAACAGTTGCCATATTAATGTTTTAATTTTATAATTTGCAAATAAATTGACTTTACAGCGGGTTATCTGCAAGCTTAAGCAGGATGTAAGTAAGTTAAATTTTTAACATTAACCTGAGACAAAATGAAGGTAAGGAAAAATACGTTGGAACGGATAAGACTTGAGGCGCATGCCAAAATTAATCTGTCGCTGGATGTTACGGGCAGACTTGAAAACGGTTATCATACATTGCAGATGATTATGCAGACAATATCCCTGTGCGACGAGGTAATACTCGAAAAAACACTGGAGGGAATAGAAATCATATGCGATGACCCGGACCTGCCATGCGATGAAAGGAATATATGCCACAGGGCGGCAAAAGAGTTTTTTGAAAGAACCGGCATTGCCCGGAATGGAAGCGATAAAACCTGCCAAAAATATACTGGTGTAAGAATAGATATCAAAAAAAGAATCCCGGCCGCAGCAGGGCTTGCAGGCGGAAGCGCCGATGCAGCGGCAGTTCTGAAAGGCCTGAACATCCTGTATCGCATCGGCCTCGACCTGCGCGGGCTTGCTGAAATCGGAGTGAGATGCGGAGCAGACGTACCTTTCTGCCTGTACGGCGGTACCTGCCTCGCGGAGGGAATCGGCGAAAAGCTCACAAGGCTTCCCTCGTTCTCGGGTGTTGGCGTGGTGGTTATAGTTCCTGAATTTTCAGTATCAACCGAATGGGTGTACAGGAACTACAGCATGAACGACTGCAAAAAGCACCCGGACACCAGTACCCTTATAACTGCCATTAAGGCGGGAGATATTGAGAAAGTTGCCCGGGGAATGGTTAATGTTCTTGAAAGCGTAACCGTGGTAAAATACCCGGAAATTAATGATATAAAACTTGCATTGAGGAAATCGGGTGCAATGGGCACACTGATGAGCGGCAGCGGGCCGTCGGTGTTCGGGCTTTTTGAAGCCCCTGGAAAAGCCCGTGATGCATTTGAAGAGCTGAAAAACCGTTACAAACGAATCTATCTTGTTTCCACAACGGACGGAGGAGAAATTTATGGCGAAAATTTCTAAGATCAAAATGGATGATTATATGCCTTTAAGGGATGTTATTTTCAACACGCTTCGGGATGCCATTGTATCGGGTGAATTAAAGCCCGGGGAAAGGCTGATGGAGGTAACCCTTGCTGAAAAAATGGGCGTAAGCCGTACCCCCGTAAGGGAAGCGGTAAGAAGGCTGGAAATGGAAGGCCTTGTTACCATGACCCCGAGAAAGGGAACCCATGTTGCAGAAATTACTGTTAAAGACATCATGGATGTCCTTGAAGTCCGCGCAGCGCTGGATAAACTTGCAACAAGGCTTGCGGCCGAAAGGGCAAAACCCGAAACCTTAAGGCAGCTTGAAAATATCCATAAACAGTACATTGCCTGCCTGCAGAAGGAGAACATTTCGGGTGCCATCAAGAAGGATGTTGAATTCCATGAAGTGATATACAATGCCGCAGGAAACGCCAAGCTCACAAACGTTGCAGGAAACCTGAGAGAGCAGATTTACCGTTTCCGGGTACTGTACCTGAAGGATTTCTCGAATGCAGAGGAGGTGCTTAAGGAGCACCGGGCAATATTGAAGGCAATGCAGGAGAAGGACGCCGAACTTGCCGGCAAACTTGCAGAGGAGCATATTGTACACCAGCAGGAAACAATAATACAGAGAATGGAGAAAAAATAGCCGAACTCGTTCTTGTTTTATGTTTTTTTTTATGATAGAATCATTTTTGCTGTCGAAATCCTTGCTCCGCATTTGCGCGGGGCCATAGTCCAAAAGGAGGTGAATGCGTCATGACAAAATATGAATCCATCTTCGTAATCGATCCCCGGCTGGAAGAGGAGAAGATTAAGGAGATCGTTGAAAAGGTGAAATCCTTTGTCGAATCCAACGCACAACTGGAGAGCTTTGACGAATGGGGAAAGAAGCGGCTGGCTTACGAAGTTAACAAGCAGAAGGAAGGGTACTATACTATTATGCATTTCTCTGCAGAGCCTACGTTCCCTGCCGAGCTTGAAAGAATCTACAAGATTACCGAAGGTGTTATGAAGTACCTTGTAGTTAAGCGCGAAGAGAAGGAATAGGCTTAAGTGCTTAATCCCGTATATTGGAGGTTGAATTTATGAATAAGGTCATTTTAATGGGTCGTCTGACAGCAGACCCTGAACTCAGGTACACCACAGGCAGCAACATCCCGGTATGCCGTTTCAGGCTCGCAGTGGATCGCCCGCAAAGGCAGGGCGAGGAAAGACAGGCGGATTTTTTTAGAATTGTTGCCTGGCGAAGCACTGCAGAGTTTGTAAGCAAATACTTCAGAAAAGGTTTGCGCGTTCTTGTTGAAGGAAGTATCAGGAATAACGATTATGAAGACAACCAGGGAATACGTCATTATACGGTTGAAATCCAGGCCGAAAGAGTGTTTTTCGCTGATGGAAGACGGGATGACTCGCCGGGTGGCGGATTTACACAACCTTCATATGGGGTGCCTGCACAGGACGCTCCGGTTTCACAGCCTGATCCCGGAGACGGATTTTTCCCGTTATCGGATGACGATGACGATTTACCATTTTAAGAACTTTGAAACTATCCTGCACCGAATGGTGCGTTATATCGAAAACCAACCATTTACACACGAACTTTATAAATCACATACAACAACAATCACCCTTTTATTGAAAAATAGAAGGGTTTTTTTTGCCTATTGCCGGCTTGCATGGATCCGCCCTTTGCTGTAATATATCAAAAGGTGTTTCTTTGGATATAATTATCAATAATATATGGATAATTGTCCGCTGAAACATGGTATAATTATCAAAGGACAAATTGGGAGGTTGGAAAGGTGCGATATGTAGCGGGGGCTGCATTCGCAGTCGCAGCGTTCATACTGGTGTTTTTCTGCATGCCCCAGACGGGCGCTATTTACACCCACGATACCCAGTCGTATGAATATGCTGCATCAACGTTGATTGAATCGGGTACAATGAAATACTTCGGCTACGATACACCCATCATACAGTGGCCTCCTCTTTATATACTCATCCTTGCAGTTATAAAACTTTTAGGGATTTCTGTCGCCGAAGGCGCCGCTTGGCTTAACGCAGGGCTTTTTGCCTACCTTATCTACGTGTCTTCAGTATACCTTTTTGAAAACCTGAAACTGAAAGCGCTTGCGATACCCGCCCTTATTCTCCTTACACTCTCGGTCCCTTTCATATATGTTTCAGGCTACGGATGGACCGAAATGCTTTTTATTTTCCTGTCGGTGCTTTCAATGGTCTTAATGCTGATGTATATAAAAAGAAGGAAACTGTCGTGGTTTATATCATGCGCAGTTGTATCAAGCCTGTGCTGGCTTACCCGGTATATCGGGATCACGATAATTGCATCACTGGCAATTGTTCTGTTTTTATCCGAGGAAACCTTCATTGAGAAACTTAAAAAAACCTTCTCATACGGTGTTTTTTCATGCTTCCCGATGGCCCTGTGGGTTCTGAGGAATTACCTTTTATCGGGTACTTTCACCGGCGGAAGGCAACCCGGAGAATTTACATTGAACGATAACATTGAGCTTTCCCGTAAGGTCTTTTCGGAATGGTTTACATTTGAAATTCCGGAGCTTACGCTTATTTCCCTGGTGTTTCTGCTGCTGCTCATTTTCATTTCCATTCCGATGAAAAGAAGCAAACCGCAGAAAAACGATGAATGGGCTCCCGATTTGGCAACGAATTTTCTGATATTGGCAGTATATTCGGCCGTTTTGCTGTATTCCGCAACAAGTACCGCAATGGATCCGATCAACAGCAGGCTGTGGTCTCCGGTATACCCGTTCATTATCTTCTGTATTGTTTTCCTTGCGGACATGTTTACTGGAACCATCAAGGAAAAGAGTACAAAAGGGGTTCTTGCGGCAGGTTTCGTGGTGTTTGCCCTTATTTTCGCAATAAACCCGGTAATGTGGATACATGCCGAAGGCCTGCCGAGAAAACACGCCCTGCTGGGTTCAAAGGAGTCATTGGACATTAAGAATTCACCGGTCCTGGAACTTACTCTGAATACGGTTGAACCCTCGGCGAACACCCTTGTTATAAGCAATGATGCGTCCATTCTGTCGATGCATACCGATCTCAAATGCTATTACCCGCCGAAAAAAAACGGTATACCGATTTACATGTTTGGCCGATACAGTGAAAGAATAGCTGATTATAAAACCATTTACCTTGTATGGTCCGGGCCGTTGGAGTCGGAAAGTTTCATGGACGTATCCCAGTTCGACGAAGTATTTGATATGGAAAGGATAGCCCAGAACAATTACTGTTCCATATACCGGTTAAAATGAGAAAAATGTGTGCAAAATTGTATTGGAAATCCGCAATAATAAATATTGGTTCTTGCAGGAGAGAAAATGGTTAAAAAAATGCTCAAACTAATGCGCCCGAAGCAATGGGTTAAAAATATATTCGTGCTTGTCCCCCTTGTCTTTTCAAGGACGTTCACCGATCCCGTATGCATGTTGAAGGCATTAGGAGCTTTTGTATGCTTTACCGCCGCGTCGTCATCGATATATATCCTGAACGACATAATAGACATTGAAAAGGACAGGCACCACGAAACAAAGCGTTTCAGGCCCCTTGCGTCGGGAGAGGTGTCAAAGGGCAGTGCCCTGGCATTAATGGCGGTGCTTCTGGCAGCAGGCCTTGTTACGGCTGCTTTAACAAATCTCAATACGCTGATTTTCATACTGGCATATATAATAATGAATATTTTCTACAGCCTGTTTTTTAAAAAGGTTGTAATACTTGATATAATGATTATAGCCTTCGGTTTTGTTCTAAGGGTTATAACCGGGGCGGTTGCAATTGATGTATATATATCTTCATGGGTACTGCTGTGTTCGTTCTTTATAGCCCTGTGCCTTGCAGCAGGGAAGCGGAAAACCGAGAAGGCAAGCCTCCAGGAATACTCGGGCAAACACAGGAAAGTGCTGTCATACTACACCGACGAGTTTTTAAAAGGACTTATACAGATAAGCGTCACCGGAACAACAATAACATATTCCCTGTACACGATACTGGAATATGATTTTCAAAGCCCGATGATAACAATTCTTTTTGTCGTGTTCGGCCTGTTCCGGTACATGCAGCTTGTTTTCGAAGACGACGAGGGAAGGCTTCCCGAAGAATTGATTCTTTCTGATAAGCCGCTGCTTCTGAGCATTTTACTTTTCGGTGCCGCATGGATTATAATATTCCTTACAATGCCGTAGCCGAAAACGGCTCTGCGGTAAGCAAACCTGTAAAACAGGTGCAGGAACGGCTAAACCGTAAGGCCGGTAAATTTTTTAAGCAAAAAAGGAGATGCAATGTTAAGAGCAATTATAAACGTTATGCTGAAAAGACCCATCCTGGTCATATACGATGTTACGAAACTTTGCAATCAGCGCTGCCTGATGTGCAATATATGGAAGACTCAAAGCCATGACATGGACCTTGAAAAACTTGAAACCGAGGTTAAAAAGCTCAGTAAATTCGGAATCCGCTATGTTTTCATCCAGGGCGGCGAGCCCTTAATCCGGAAAGACATAATACAGGTTATAGACCTGTTCCTGAAATATCGCATAAAACCTACGGTGATAACGAACGGGATACTCCTTACACCCGAAATTGCCGCAGAAATTGCAAAAAGGCGCTGTAACCTTGCAATAAGCATCGACTCGATGGACCCCGAACTCTTTGCGAAACTGAGGGGTGTGGACAAACTCGACCAGGTCATCGACAACATCAAAAAAATCTACAGGATGGAGAGGAAGGGAAACTGGTCGATAACTACGACAATAACCGGGCTGTCCCGGTTCAATGATATCAAGAAAATTGAAGAGTTCGCCACCGAACACAATTTCATGTATGCCATCCGCCCGTATATCTTTGTAAGGGGTGTGGCCGGGAAGAAGAATGACGAACTCATGTACCAGTGGAAGGACGTTGCCGAAATATTCCTGTACATGGCAGCAAAGGCAAAGGAAAACAACTTCCTGGCATACCTTGTCTACCAGGAACATATCCGGTATATAAAGGGTGAGGGCATGCCGATGTGCGATGCTGCGAGGTACTCTTTTGTAATGACCGAAACCGGCGTGAAAAGCCCGTGCATAGAGTTTACCGACATAACATTCGCCCTTGAAACATTCAAAAAGGACAGAAAAACCTTTTGCAAAAAACTTGAGGAATGCAACAGAACAACCCCCTGCTTCTATAACGATGCCAGGGAGATCGGCGTACTGTGGCGGAAGAAATGGCTGATTCTTCTGAACGCTCCTGTAATAATCCGCCAGTTGATGCAGTACGGCAATTTCTTTTAGAAAAACGAAAGCCGCCACGGAGGTCTGGTTATGAACGTATTTATTACCGGTGCATCGGGATTTGTGGGAAGCCGCTTGGTAAAAGCACTGTCCGGGGATAAATCGGTAAATAAAATATTCGCTCTATACAGGAATGAAGAACAGGTTGCGCTGCTGCCGAAAGTGGTTCCGGTAATCGGCGACCTGGACAAACTTCCCGAAATCAGCTGCGATGAGTCGGCAGACATTCTAATACACCTTGCAGGATACTTCAAAAACGAGTCAAGAAAGCTCTGTGAAAGCGTTAATCTCGAGGGCACCAAAAATGCAATTGCCTTTTGCAGAAACAACGGTATTAAAAGAATGCTTTTTTACAGCACAATAAACGTAGACCTGAAACACAGGGGCTGGTATGCGTCCACGAAGCTGATGGCCGAGGAAGAGGTTAAAAACAGCGGCCTTGAATATATGATTTTAAGACCTGCGTTGATATATGAAGGTAAGAAGGGCAGCCTTGGCAAAATAATGGACTATGTTGAGAAACTTCCGTTTGTCCCCGTATTCGGAAGCGGGAAGGCAAAGGAGCAGCCGATACATATAGACGAACTGATTAATCTTACCGTTGCGATGATAAAGGACTTTAAGCCGGGCACCACCCTTTATGCCGCAGGCAGGGACGCAATGACATTCAGGGAAATGATTTCGGTTATTGCCCGTTCAATGAACAGGAAAGGAAGGATTCTGCCCATTCCCGCAGCACCTGTGCGCGCTGTATTAAGGCTTTTTGAAAAAGCCGGCATTCATATAGGCATATCATCCGAGCAGGTTGCCCATATGAGCGAAGACCTTGTTGCAGACATGAATGAAACCCTGAAACTGTACCCGATAGAACTGAAACCCTTTGAAGAAAACATACGGAAAAAACCTGTGATTTAAAATGTACCTGTTATGCAAGGACGGTGTTTCAATGCTGTCTGTAATTCTGCCAGTATATAATGAAGAAAAGCAGATCGAAAAAACGGTAAACGAGATAAAAAGCATAATATCCGGCCTTAATGAAGGCTTTGAAATCATAGTCGTAGACGACGGCTCCACTGATAACACCTGGGACGTATTAAAGGATTTGGCAGGAAAAAACCCCGAGGTTTCAGTATACCGGTTCAGCCGCAACTTCGGGAAGGAGGCTGCCATTATGGCCGGCCTTTCCAATGCGGAAGGCGATGCATGTATTACAATGGATGCCGACCTCCAGCACCCGCCTGAACTCATCCCTGAAATGGTACGGCTCTGGAAGGAAGGCTTTGAAGTTGTTGAGGCAGTCAAAAGGGACAGGGGCAGGGAAACATCTCTTAAACGCTTTTCTGCGTCCTTGTTTTATAAAATATTATACAGGCTGTCGGGCTTTAATCTTCAGAACGCCTCGGACTATAAACTCTTAGACAGGAAAGTGGTCGGTGAAATAATCCGGATGCCCGAACGGGAAACCTTTTTCCGCGGCCTTACCGCCTGGGTGGGCTATAAAAGGACGGAACTGTACTTTAATGTACCCGAAAGAAAGACCGGAAAAAGCGGCTGGTCGAAACTGAAACTATTCCGCCTTGCAATAACGGCGTTTACATCCTTTTCATCCCTTCCGCTGCAGTTTGTTACGTTTATAGGCATTCTGTTCCTGATAGGTTCATTCATTCTCGGCATCCAGACATTAATCATGAAACTGAAGGGCTGGGCGATAGGCGGCTTTACAACGGTAATACTTCTCCTCCTGATAATAGGAAGCTGCCTTATGATAAGCCTCGGCATGATAGGCATATACATCGCGCGTATATATAATGAAGTAAAATCCCGTCCGAGGTATATAATTTCAGAAAAATATGGAAAGGATAAATAATAAATCCAAAGGCATTCAAGGGGACTTTATGAACACAACAATAAAGATTGGCTCATTTACACCGAAGAACAACATATTCCTTGCCCCGATGGCAGGCGTAACCGATATGCCGTTCCGTTACCTGTGTTTCAGGATGGGAGCAGGCCTTACATATACCGAAATGGTAAGCAGTAAAGGCATGTACTACAACGACAGGAAAACAGAGCTCCTTACGGTAACCCACCCCGAGGAAGCACCATGTGCCGTGCAGATATTCGGCTCCGAACCCGATATAATGGCAAAAGCCGCAGAAAGACTCAGCAGCAGGGACGACATAGCGATAATCGACATAAACATGGGCTGCCCGGCGCCAAAGGTGGTAAAAAACAATGAAGGCTGCGCATTAATGCAGGATTTGAAACTTGCATCCGAAATAATAAAGGCTGTTGTAAAAGCATCTTCAAAACCGGTAACTGTAAAATTCAGAAAAGGATACAACGAAGAAAACTACCTGGACTTTGCAAGGATGGCCGAGGATTCGGGCGCCAGCGCGATTACGATCCACGGCAGGACCAGGTCGCAAATGTATTCGGGAAAGGCAGACTGGGACGCAATTGCCCGGGTCAGGCAGGCCGTAACCATTCCTGTAATAGGCAACGGTGATATATTCACACCTGAGGACGCGAGGGAAATGCTTCTTAAAACCGGGTGCGACGCAGTGATGATAGGGAGGGGATCCCAGGGGAATCCATGGATATTTAAAAGAATTCTTCATTATATATTATACGGCGAATTACTGCCATACCCTTCCGATGAAGAGAAGTACCAGGTTATTCTCGAACACTACCGGCTAATGAAAGAGCTTAAGGGTGAGAATACAGCAGTAAAGGAAATGAGAAAACACACCGCCTGGTACATTAAGGGTATGCCGGGCGCCTCGGCAATGCGGGGTGAAATCTTCAAAGCGGAGACATATGACGAGGTATTGGAAATTCTTAAGACATATTTTAATGTTTCGGTGAATGGACAAAGTAAATGCAACCTTTGAAAGACTAAATGCGACCCGGTTGCATTTAGT
>LFSH01000069.1 GCA_001513105.1 Clostridiales bacterium DTU070
CTAAATGCAACCGGGTCGCATTTAGTCTTTCAAAGGTTGCATTTACTTTGTCCATTCACCTTATTCGGTTTTTATATTTCCCGATGGAACAAGGACGACTGGATATGCCGCACAGATCCCCCGCATGGCCGGCTGGGCAGGGAAACTGTGCAGCAGATTTGGCTATTCTTTTGTTTTAAGTATCTCGTACAGAATACCGTTGATATTCCTGTTATTGGGACACTCTATGATCTCTGCTTTCTGCTCATATTTCCCGCGTACGGCTTTTTGCATAATATTGGCGTACTGGAATATTTCGTTCCCTTTAACGCTTGTTTTCACATTCTTCGAGATTATATCTATAAAGTCGCCTGCCTTGGACAGGTTTGAAAGATTGACATGCTGTTCGAAAAATGCTTTTAAGAACGCGTTCTGGTTCTTTTGCCTGAAATAAACCGAGTATGTCTTGAACTCGCCTTCGGGAGTATAACCCTGCCTGAAACGCACAAAACCTTCCGCCTGCTCCCCGTTCAGGCACTGGTAACCCGGTTCAAGATGTATGTAAAGGTTTTGCATCGGATCTTCGTAATGCATATAAACAGGCACATCTATCCATACCCCGCCGAAAAAGTCAACAATCTTACGGAAACCTTCGGTTTTTATAATAATGTAGTCATCTATTGTAATATCAAAAATCTCTTCCATCAAATCAGCCCAGAAATTCATGGCATATGCCGTGTTCCCCGATGTCCCGAACTTGCCGTCGCTGTCGGCCTTATACTTCAGATCAACGGCAATCGCATGGGCGGCATTCATTTTCTGTATGCTCGGGTCGGCCGCATGCTCGGGGTTTGCTTCCTTCAGCTGCTCCAATATCTTGTCGTTGTAGTCGATATAGGCATCCCTGGGGAAATTGATTAACTTCATCTGCTTGTTTTTTTCGTCTATGCTTAAAACAATAATTGTATCATAGGCATGGTAAACAGCATCCTGACCGATAAGAAGTATGTTTTTGCTGTCAGGCTCAACAAGAGTCTTGTAATATTTCTGCCCGTTGGTAAGCCCTTTGGGTTCTTCGGGTTCATCCGGCCCATCTTCATTATCCTCCGGTTCGGGAACGGGTGTTGGTGTAACCGTGACCTCCGGTTCGAGTTCATTTTCCTGGGCAGCCTGGATTGGTCCGTCGCCCTCAGCGGGTCTGACAAAAACAAAGAGTACAACCACTAATAAAACAACTGATACGCACAGCATCGATAACGCAATTTTTGTTTTTTTCTGTAGTTTCATACCTGTTTATTCCCTGCCTCAACAATCAAAATATAAGGTTCTTTGCTACTATTATCCTTTAAATTATATCACGGAACATGTTTATGCATCAAACGGTAAAAGTTTATGGCAGCAGATATCGAAAAAGATATGCTGCTGCCACAGTAACCGAAATCAGGCAGAAACGTTATTGCATTTTACTTTTAATAAGTTGGATTCTTTCATTTACTTTATCGTACATTTCACTATACTTGGCCTGTTTCTCCCTTTCGGCTTCAACAACATCTTTCGGAGCCTTCGATACAAAATTTTCATTATTAAGTTTTCCGTTAACCCTGTCGAGCTCTTTTTCGAGGTTTTCCTTTTCCTTAAGCAGGCGTTCCAGTTCCTTGTCAAAATTAATCAGCTCGTCCAGGGGGATATATATCTCCACGCCTTTTAGTACGCTGGACACAGCATCCTGCGGAACTCCCGATTTGTCGCTGCTTATTTCG
Source organism: Clostridiales bacterium DTU070 (assembly GCA_001513105.1). Classification (GTDB taxonomy): domain Bacteria; phylum Bacillota; class Clostridia; order DSM-8532; family DSM-8532; genus Thermoclostridium. The sequence continues at coordinate 1,740 of LFSH01000069.1, forward strand.
AAGCCCGATACTCCGGCCAGCCTAATAAATGTAGACTCTTCTTCGCTGAAAATAGTTCCCGTTTCCTGATCATCAATTACAAGTATGGCCTTCGGCTTTTTGTTCACCGGTACTTTCATTTCAGCCTTAATATTGCGGATATTCCTTATGGCTTCCATAATAGTGCCCATTTTTCTTTCCGAATCAGGATCATTTAATTCTTCCCGGTATACAGGCCAACTGGAAATCATGATACTCTCGTCATCTGTGTACAGGTGCTGGTATATTTCCTCAGTAATAAAAGGCATAAACGGATGCAGAAGTTTCATTGATGTTTTCAGAACTTCGTTCAGAACATACAGGGCTTCGATCCTTCCCTTTGCCTCGCGGTCAAAAAGCCTTGGCTTAACAAGCTCAATATACCAGTCACAGAACTCATCCCAGATAAAGTCATATATCTTCTGGAGACCAATGCCAAGCTCGAACTTCTCCAGGTTCTCGGTAACTTCTTTTGTCACTGTGTTTATCCGGCTCAGGATCCAGCGATCGGACAGTGCAAAATTATCCCTGTTTATATTATCAAGCCTTGCATCCTTGTCAAAGTTCATCATAACGAAACGGAAAGCATTCCATATCTTATTGGCGAAATTCCTGCTTGCTTCAAGTTTTTCCTCTGAAAAACGCATATCATTACCGGGTGAGGTACCAATGGTCAATGCGTATCTCAATGCGTCAGTACCATAGTTTTCAATAACCTCGATGGGATCAACACCGTTGCCGAGCGACTTGCTCATCTTTCTGCCCTGGGCATCCCTTACAAGGCCGTGAATCAGAACATACCTGAACGGCACATCGCCCATATGCTCGAGACCCGAAAACATCATTCGTGCCACCCAGAAGAATATGATATCGTAACCTGTAACGAGAACACTGATGGGATAAAAGTATTCAAGATCCTCTGTTTTTTCCGGCCATCCAAGGGTTGAAAAAGGCCAGAGAGCAGAACTGAACCAGGTATCCAGCACGTCCTCGTCCTGTACCAGGTTTCTGCTTCCGCATTTTTCACATGTTTCGGGAGCAGTTCTTGACACCTGCATATGATCACAGTCATTGCAATACCATGCGGGAATACGATGGCCCCACCAGAGCTGACGTGATATGCACCAGTCCTGGATATTCTCCATCCAGTTGAAATAGATCTTCGAAAAACGGTCGGGCACAAACTTTGTCCTTCCGCTCTTCACGGCTTCAATTGCAGGTTCTGCAAGGGGTTTCATTTTAACAAACCACTGTTTCGAAACCTTGGGTTCTATTACAGTATTGCAGCGATAGCAGGTTCCAACATTGTGTTTATGCGGTTTGACTTCAGCCAGCAGTCCTGATTTCTCCAGTTCGGCAACAATTCTCTTTCTTGCCTCGTATCGGTCCAGCCCGTTATAAATGCCTGCATTCTCGTTCATTGTGGCATTGTCGTTCATAACGTCAATTACCGGCAGGTTATGCCTTTTACCAACCTCAAAGTCGTTCGGATCATGAGCCGGGGTAATTTTTACCACACCGGTTCCAAAATCCTTTTCAACATATTCATCAGCTATTACCGGTATTTCACGATTCATAATCGGGAGAATTACGGTTTTCCCGATAAAACGCCTGTATCTTTCATCCTCGGGGTGTACCGCAACTGCAGTATCCCCAAGCATTGTTTCAGGACGTGTTGTAGCTACGGTCAAATACTCGTTTTCACCTTTTACAGGGTAACGAATGTGCCACAGCCAGCCTTCACTTTCTTCATATTCAACTTCAGCGTCTGATATGGTTGTCAGGCAACAGGGGCACCAGTTAATGATTCTCTCTCCCCTGTATATCAGCCCTTTTTCATAAAGGCGGACAAACACTTCAAGAACAGCATTTGACAGTCTTTCATCCATTGTAAAACTTTCACGTTTCCAGTCACAGGAACTGCCCAGTCTTTTGAGCTGTTCAACAATTCTTCCGCCATACTGGTTCTTCCATGCCCATGCTCTTTCAAGGAATTTCTCGCGCCCGAGTTCCTCTTTTGATGTTCCTTCCTCAGCCAGTTTTTCAACGATCTTGACTTCTGTAGCTATACTTGCGTGGTCGGTTCCCGGAACCCACAGGGTACAGTACCCCTGCATTCTTCTGAAACGAATTAAAATATCCTGAAGCGTATTGTCCAGGGCATGGCCCATATGCAGCTGACCTGTTATATTCGGCGGCGGCATGACTATGGTATAAGGCTCTTTTTCCCTGTCAATTACAGCATGAAAATAGTCTTTTTCCATCCAGAATTTGTATATGCGTTCCTCGACATTCCCGGGCACATAATTCTTCGGTATTTCATTAATGTTCATCCTCATTCCTCCCATCAGGTTTTAGTTTTTATATATAAACCGGCATTCATTGCCTGAAAGCTATAAGCACCAGTAAGCAACCCGCCATCATTATCAGCAGGCCGGTTTTTTTCAGGGATACCGATTTTTGCAATATAATACCGTCCATGTTTCCGTTGTTTTCGTCATCTGTGCTGTCAATTTCATTATCACGGTTTTCCTGCCGGACGCCGCCGTTATTCTTAACCATTGTTTTTGCAATGAACCGGGCACCATATACCAAAAAGGCACCGGTTGCCGCTATTAACAGGGATAATATTTTAAAAAGGATTCCCAAACGTATACCTCCCAGGGTAGTTTATACGGTAACCATGACTCAGCCGTATCAATAAAAAAACCCTTTCACCAACGCATGTTTGGACGAAAGGGAACTTCCGCGGTACCACCAAAATTTCCTTTTTGAGGACACTCTAAGAATGATATCGGATTCCACCCGGCAGGCTTACTGTAAGTTCAGCCATGCAGCTCCGGAGCGACTTCAGCAGCACAGATTCCGAATACGCTTCCAGCCTGCGGCGTATACTCTCTGGCGGTCTGTAATTGCTTACTCCTCTCCATCACAGCCATTTCAATATATATACATGATAGTAATTGATGTTCAGGGTTTTGTCAAGAAACCGGAATCATTTTAGTTTGCAGTATTCTAGAGAAGTCAAACATATGTGACACAACCTCTGAAAAATTTTCTCTGAACAATGCTG
>LFSH01000081.1:0-2105 GCA_001513105.1 Clostridiales bacterium DTU070
GTAAGAAGCCTGATAGATCTTAGTGCTGTCTGCCAGCGTTTGACGCTTACATTACAATATACCATCTCATAGAAAGATATAACTTGTCTTGTAATTTGGGAAAACTATGATACGGAAGTTATAATAAAAGATAAAAATGAAAGAGTTATTACGGATTATGATCAGAAAATCATGTATAAAAAATGTTTTGGTATAACATTAAATAAAAGAATTGATTTTAGTGAGACTATAGTGTTTATTTTAACCGGGGATATAGAAGAGTGGAATAAAATTGAAGTTAAGGTTAATGGAATTTTATCAATAGAGGAATATTTGATAAAGTATGATATTAGTAAATACAAAATTTGTTTTAACGATAATAAAAAGATGGTATTGTATATTAAGTTTTTTAATAGCAACATTTTAAAATATAAGCACGAATATGAGGTATATGACAGCAAAAACAATCTGTTATATAAGAAAACTTTAAATATAGTTAAGAATAAATTAGTATGGAAAATAACATTTCAAAATTATGATAATAATTGGTATAAGTTTAATTACATAATAAATGGTGTTTTATGTATAAGTGATATTATTGGTAGTTAGCTTATTAATGGAAAAGGAGAGTACAATATATGTTAACATACTTAAAAGGAACTGTATTTAATGCACCCGCAAAGACTCTGGTTAATACAGTGAATTGCCTTGGAATAATGGGCGCGGGAATTGCCTTGGAGTTTAAACTTAGATTTCCGGAAATGTTTGAGGATTACGTAAAAAAGTGCGAATCAAAAGAAATGAGAATTGGTGTTCCACGTATATATAGGTATTCAGAAAATCTTTGGATAATGAATTTTCCAACAAAATTTCATTGGAAATATCCTTCTAAACTTGAGTGGATTGAACAGGGATTAAAATATTTTATAGAAAACTATGAAAAGGTGGAAATAGAGTCCATTGCTTTTCCAAAATTAGGTACAAATAATGGTGGGTTAGACTGGAATGATGTGAGATTATTAATGGAAAGGTATCTAAAAGATGTAGACTTGCCCGTTTATATTTGCCTGGATGAATTAGATGAAGCTGAAGGAATTGAAAAAACTATGGTGGACGGATTAAATAAAACAACAAATGAAGAGTTGATTAATGAAGTAAAATTATCAAAGAAGCAAGCAGATAGTGTAATAAACTGCTTACCAGTTAAAAGGTTCTTCCATGTTCTGAAACAACGAGNNACGAGGAATAGGAAAGAAAACATATGAGAATTTGTTTAGTTATTTTTATTCAAAAGCTAATGTAACGAATGATAAAGAGATTGTGGATAAGGCTACAGAAATTGAACAGATAACTTTTTTTTAATGTAGAATATTAGAATGTATATAAATGGTTAAGATATAATTCAATATTTTTGGTAACCGTGTATCCTCATATTCTTATAAAGTTACTCGCTAAAACTGTTTACCCCAATAGAGCACAGGGAACCGAAAGAATACTGAGTGTTAAGGAGTTATTCGAAGACAATTGATAAACTTAGGAGTAATTGGTTTAGGAAGAAAATTTACATGAATAAGTGTTAATAGGATGATAAGAAGGATAAGAATTATCAAGATAAGATCTTAGAGAAAAGGAAAAGCACATATCAGTATTAATCCCTTTCAGCTGTTCTTCTTTCGAAATACTTACCCTGCCAACGCAAATAGGCAATTTTTCAGGTTATGCCGAGAGTTGTTGCCGTGTCAGTTTAAAATTCAGCCTCAATGTTCTAATCCTGGCATATGCAATATTTAGTTGTCTTGAATCCGGTATTAGATTCATGGCTTATTACCTTGTGTTCTTTAGTAGAACAACAATATTTTTCCAACTGGGTCAAAAACTTGATGAATTAGTTGTGAAGATCTGATAGGCAAGTAATGAAGAATTATGTTTTCTTCTTTGCTTTATTGTTTTGGTCCACTATCTTGTTTAAAATAGAAATAATATCGTGGTTGTTTTTTCAACCCATTCAATGAAATTTGAATCATTGCCGAAACATTAATTAATATATATGTCACCGCCGGGATATAATTGGCCCATAAAGCCGGAAAAAAATTGACCCACACCAAACCAACGGTCTACCATAAAAA
>LFSH01000081.1:2176-3946 GCA_001513105.1 Clostridiales bacterium DTU070
AAGAAATATATGAATCACCCGAAAACAGAACATGGGCTAAAGGGAAGGACAAAGCCATCAAAACTTGATCCTTTCAAGCCTCATATCAATGAAATGATAGAAAACGGGATATTCAATTGTGTTGTGATTTTTGAACGGCTGCAAGATATGGGATATACCGGCGGCATAACCATCATCAAGGATTATGTAAAGCCATTCAGACCAGCAAGAAGTGCTCCGGCAGTGAGAAGATACGAAACACTGCCTGGCAAACAGGCACAAATGGATTGGGGTATTGCCCAATACATAGATGAGAAAGGGAAAATACATAAAACTCCTGTTTTCGTAATGATACTGGGAAATTCAAGATGCAAGTATGTAGAGTTTACAAAGAGATGCGATATCTACAATCTCCTGAGGTGTATGATAAATGCTTTTGAGTATTATGGCGGCGTTCCGGAAACAGTTCTGACTGACAGGATGAGGACCGTAGTGAAAGGCAGCGAAGCCGGGAAACCGATATGGAACAGCAGGTTTGAAGACTTTGCTGCAGAAATGGGGTTTGTACCGAAGGTATGCCGTGTGAGGAAGCCTCAGACGAAAGGGAAAGTAGAACGTCTCGTAAACTATGTAAAGGACAATTTCCTTCCGGGGAGGAAGTTCAAGGATTTGCATGATTTAAACTCCCAGGTCCTTGGATGGTGCAGGAAGGTGGACAGCAAAGTCCATGGAACTACAGGAGAAATACCACTTGAGGCTTTAAGTAAAGAACCCCTGTTGCCGCTGCCGGATAAAGCAGTTCGTGATAAATACAGGTGGGAGACAAGGAAAGTAACAAGGGAAGGTATCGTAAGCTATGATGGCGCAAAATACGGTATACCATGGCAGTACAGCGGCAGAGAAGTAAGGGTCAGGGTCTGCGGAGGTTTCTTCGAAGCATACTATGGCGAAGTAAGAATATCACGCCACAAAACAGAGTATGCATCAGGGAGGATTGTATGGTTTAAGGGTCAGTATCAGGGTCTTGCTGAAAGAGGTGGAATAGCAGTACCACTCCCCTTAGCCAGGAAGGAAGGAACAGAAGCAGTAGAAATACGCCCATTAAGTGTGTATGATGCTTTGGCGGGGGTGATATCCAATGGTTGAACTGGAACATGCCCGCAGCATCCTTTCCGAGCTTGGACTGTATACAGCTTCCGAGCTTTTGGATGCAAAAATTGAAGACGCAATGCACAAAGAAGCGACATACCTGGCGTTCTTAAGTGAGCTTCTGGATGCTGAGATACAAGAGAAAAGGCGGCGCAGTGAGGAAACAAGGATAAAACTGTCAAGACTGCCACACAGGAAGACGCTGGAGGAGTTCGACTTCAGCTTCCAGCCCAGTATAGATGTAAAGCAAATTAAAGAGTTATCAACTCTTGCTTTTGTTGCAAGAGATGAAAATGTGATATTTTTAGGTCCTCCGGGTGTTGGAAAGACTCATCTTGCAGTAGGTCTGGCGATGCAAGCCTTAAGGTCCGGTATGACAGTATACTATACCAGCCTGGCACATCTGATAGCAGACTTGAAAAAGGCGGCACAACAAGATAAGCTGGACCGCAGATGGCATGTATATACCCGGCCGGACATACTGATCATCGATGAAGTAGGATATATGCAATTGGAGCGAGCATCAGCGGAATTGCTTTTCAGGGTTATATGCTCAAGGTATGAAAACGGCAGTATAATATATTTACCATTATAGAATAGTGCCAATCGTTGTCAATATTACTTTATTTTCAATTTCGAAGT
>LFSH01000081.1:4017-9793 GCA_001513105.1 Clostridiales bacterium DTU070
CAGCTGATGTATCAGTGAAGGATAACCCGTAAAATGTGTGACCGGCCATAAAACCGGCGATTAGACACCGGCGATTGGGTCAAAAATATTCCGGCGTTGACATATAGGAAAACAAATGCCGAAGAATTCCTTTATTAGTCTATATAAGTTGAAAATTGATTACTTCCGGGAGTTGGTTTATATGCAGAGAAGAACAAAGAGGATAAGGGTAAGACCGGGTAAACCGACATCAATGATGGGCATGATAACAGGTGTCATTTTTGTGTTTATCGGAATATTGGTAGCAGTTCCCATGGCAGGTGCCTTTGGTGTGCTCTGGACACTGTTAGCGGTTGGGATAACAGGATATCACGCCTATAACTTCTTTAGCGACAAAGGTGTAACGTCATGGGAAATAGGCATGGATGAGTATGACCACGAAATAAGGAATCATAAGTCCACATCCTCAGGCGATGATTTTGAAACAAGGCTCAGAAAACTGAACAGGCTGAAGGAAGAAGGCCTGATTACCGAGTAAGAATTCCGGAAAAAGCGTGAAGAGATTATGCAGGAGAAGTGGTAGAAAAGAATTATGGAACTATTTGTTAACTCCATCGTCTATTCAGATGAAGGAGTTGATTTGCATGAAAAAATGTAAATTAATTCTGTTGTGTATAGCTTTAATGCTTGCTGCAACAGGGTGTATAGATGAACCTGTAGCCGAGAAACCCGTGATTTATCTCTATCCTGAAGAAACAATGGAAGTAACGGTCAGGCTGAATTATAACGGCGAACTTTTCTGCACTTATCCCGAATATGATGAAGGCTGGACCGTAATTGCGCACCCGGACGGAACGTTAATCAACAAGAAAGACGGGAAGGAGTATTCCTACCTGTTCTGGGAAGGCAAAAGCGATGTTGAATATGACATGAGTAAGGGGTTTGTTGTTAAAGGGGAGGATACTGCCGGATTTCTGCAGGAGAAATTAGAGTATATCGGCCTGACACCGAGGGAATACAATGAGTTTATTGTATACTGGCTTCCGAGGATGCAGAACAATCCGTATAATCTTATTACATTCCAGAATGAAGTTTACACAGACAATGCCAGGCTGGAAATAACTCCTGAACCCGACAGCGTGCTGAGAGTTTTCATGGCATATAAGCCTCTGAAAGAAGCTGTTTCCATTGAGGAACAAACCCTTGAACCCTTCAAGCGTGAAGGTTTTACGGTAATAGAATGGGGAGGTGCAGTTATAGACTGATATTTCATTTTAAATAACCGGCATGATTGATGCATTCCTTCAGTGCATTAAGCATTATGGGAATTTACTTTGTAAATATGCAGGTTAAAGCCCTGTTTAAAACTTAACAGGTTTTAATCCACAATAATATATTGGCATGACAGGTAATGCAAACGTTGAATGGCTGATTCAGGAGGTTTTGCTGTGCTGAAAATCAGCTGCCTGGTGTCAGGCGGAGTAATCACAAACTATAAATGCTCATCGAAGTGCAGGCATTGCAGCTATTCCAGTTCACCAAACTGGCCCGGCGATTACATGACTCCTTCCATGGCCGATGAGATATTCTCCATTCTGAAAAGGCTGGGATGTCATTCAGTTCATATCGGCGGCGGTGAACCGCTTCTCAAACCTGATGGAATTATGGGTGTTCTTCAGGCTGCCCGAAGAAACAACATGGGCATTGAATATATTGAAACAAATGCTTCCTGGTACAGGGATGAAGAGTCAGCGATTGCCGTGCTTAATGAACTTTTGGAACACGGGGTACACACCCTGCTTATATCCATGGACCCGTTCCACAACGAGTATATACCGTTCCGGAAGGTTAAGGCTTTGATTAAGGCCTGTTCAAAGGCAGGAATGCAGGTTTTCCCGTGGCAGATTAATTTTTGGAGCGAGATTGACGCAATGGACGATCGCTCCACCCATTCTCCTGACGAGTATATGCTGCTTTTCGGGCAGGATTACCTTTTAAGGCTGCCTTCAAGGTATGGGCTTAATCTGAAAGGGCGGGCTCTGAAGACGTATAAACCAATGATGGAGAAACAGACCTATGACCAGATATTGAAAGAATCAAGGCCCTGCAGACTGCTGTCGGGTATTTACCATTTCCATGTTGACCTGTACGGTGGCTTTATTCCCCAGTCGTGCCCGGGATTTTCAATCCCGTTAAAAGAACTGGTACAAGGTGCTGATCCTGAAAAGTACAGGATATTTTACAGCCTTGAGTCTGCCGGCATAAAGAGTTTTGCCGAGCTGGCCCGAAAGGAATATGGATACACACCCAAAGCAGAGTATGCCGGGAAATGCGATCTGTGCTATGATATAAGGAATTACCTGGTTCTGGAGCGTGGTCTGGATCTGCCCGACTTGAAGCCCGAAGGGCATTATAAGTATGCATGAGTTATATTCAAAAGTATTGTATGAACCGGGTATGTACGGGGTAATTATCAAACGATTAAAAATATTATTGCGGTATTAAAGGCAGGATAGCACCTGTGCTCACGAAACGGCGAAAACGGGGAGAAAAGCAAAAAAGGACGGTTTCATGCGGAAACTGATTGATATGGCGTGGGTAAATCCAAAATGCAAACTTGAAAGCCTTGTGGGTGTTTGCGGCAAAGAACCTGCTATCATGGATGACGAATTTGATTATTTCATGGGGGTACGATATGACCACGAAGTACCCGACGGAATGGAGGAGCTGATAATTCCACCGTACACATATGCCGTATTGCCTGATGCTGTTGATGCATGGAAAAGACTGTATTCTGAATGGCTTCCTGCCTCCGGGTATGAACTTGCTGATCAGCCCTGTATTGAGCATTTCCTGGCGCCGGGAAACAAAATCGGGCATGAATTATGGGTGCCGATTGTTGAGAAATAAAATAAAGACTCAGAACAATATACAGGGTTATTTTAGTTATTGTGTTGAAAATTTCGGGGAAACCTGTAATACTAAGAATGTATGCTTTTTTAAGCCATAGTTTTGGTTATCGGGTATTTTAGCTCATACCGGCTGTGTTCCTGGTTTTCCTTTAATGTAAAGAAGGAATCCGGGTTCGTTTATCTAAAAGCCCGTGCATTGGAGAATTGCCGTAAAAATACGGGTATTCTATAAAAAACAGGCAGGAGGACAATTTCTATGAAAAGAGACATTAAAAAACTGGTATCACAGATGACCCTTGAAGAAAAGGCTGGTTTATGTTCGGGCCTGGATGCGTGGAATTTAAAAAGCATTGAAAGGCTTGGAATTCCTTCGATTATGGTATCCGACGGACCGCACGGACTAAGGAAAGAGGACTGGAAAAGCAAACCTGGGCATTATTCCAGTGTTCCGGCCACATGCTTTCCAACAGCCGTTGGCCTCGCGAGCTCGTGGAACCGTGAACTGGTTGAAAAAGTGGGTGCTGCTCTCGGAGAAGAGTGCCAGGCTGAGGGTATCTCCGTTCTGCTTGGACCGGGTGCGAATATCAAGCGCTCTCCTCTTTGCGGCAGAAATTTTGAATATTTCTCGGAAGACCCGTATCTTTCATCCGAAATGGCTGCCAGCCATATAAAAGGGGTACAGAGCCGGGGAGTGGGTACTTCACTGAAGCATTTCGCCGCAAACAACCAGGAACATCGCAGAATGAGTGTTGATGCCGTAATAGATGAGAGAACACTGCGTGAGATCTACCTTGCAAGTTTTGAAGACGCTGTGAAGAAGGCAAAGCCATGGACGATAATGTGTTCGTATAACAGGGTAAACGGTGAATTTGCATCGGAAAACAAGTATTTGTTAACAGACATATTACGGGATGAATGGGGCTTTGACGGCATTGTGGTTTCGGACTGGGGAGCAGTCAACGAACGCGTGCCGGGTTTGAAGGCAGGGCTTGACCTTGAGATGCCTTCCAGTCACGGAACAGGAGACAGAAAAATAGTTGACGCGGTAAGGAACGGGTCGCTGCCTGAAGAGGTCCTGGACAAAGCCGTTGAAAGAATACTGAATTTAATATTTAAAGCAGTTGACAACAGGAAAGAAAATGCCTCATATGACAGGAAAGCCCACCATCAGCTTGCCAGGGAAGTGGCAGCAGAGTGTATGGTTCTTCTGAAAAATAAGGACGGAATCCTGCCGCTTAAAAAGAAAGGAACCATTGCAGTCATTGGCGAGTTTGCAAAAAGGCCGAGGTACCAGGGCGGCGGAAGTTCCCATGTAAATCCGACAATGCTTGATGATGTATATGAGGAAATAAGGAAAGCAGCCGGCAATGATGCAAATGTGATATATTCTCAGGGTTACAGCCTTGAAAAGGACGAAACCGATGAAACCCTTCTGAATGAAGCGAAAAAAGCTGCGATTGAGGCAGACGTTGCAGTGATATTTGCAGGTCTGCCCGAACATTACGAGTCCGAAGGCTACGACCGCCAGCATATGAAGATGCCTGAAAGCCACTGTACGCTTATTGAAGAGGTGGCGAAGGTTCAGCCGAACGTGGTTGTGGTATTAAGCAATGGTTCACCCGTGGAAATGCCATGGATTGATAAAGCAAAGGCGGTACTGGAGGCATACCTGGGTGGTCAGGCCATGGGCGGAGCTGTCGCTGATCTGCTGTTTGGTGATGCAAACCCAAGCGGAAAGCTGGCTGAGACATTCACTGAAGAATTAAGCCATAACCCGTCGTTTTTGAACTTCCCGGGTGAAGGCGACAGGGTGGAATACAGGGAAGGTATATTCGTGGGCTACAGGTATTATGACATGAAGAATATAAAGCCGCTGTTTCCGTTCGGGTACGGGCTAAGCTATACCACGTTTGAATATAGTGACCTGAAAATAAGTAAAGGGGATATTAATGATACCGAAACTGTAAGGGTCAGTGTGAAGGTTAAGAATACCGGCGGAATTGCTGGAAAGGAAATAGTCCAGCTTTATGTCAGGGATGTTGAAAGCTCGGTAATAAGGCCTGAAAAAGAGCTGAAAGGATTCGAAAAGGTGGAACTTAAGCCGGGTGAAGAAAAAACAGTGGTATTTGAGCTGGATAAGAGGGCATTCGCCTATTACAACACCGATACCAGGGACTGGCATGTTGAAACCGGCGAGTTCGAGATATTAATAGGAAAATCGTCAAGGGATATAGTGCTGAGGGACAAAATTTTCGTTAATTCGTCTGCTGCCGTTAAAAGGACGGTGCACCGCAACACACTGGGCGGAGATCTGCTGGAAGATCCGGTCCTTGGACCTGTATTCAAGGAGTTTATAATCAAGGTAATGCAGGAAGATCAAACAACGCAGCAGAAACCGGATGACTCTTTTCATTCAATGCCGTTGTCTGCATTGAAATACATTCCGCTGCGCGCCATGGTGAATTTCAGGAGCTATGGCTTTACCGAGGAAAGGATGTATGAATTGATTAAAATCCTGAATGATAAACTTGACGAGCAGTAAATTTTAAAACACCGTTTAATCCCCGCTTCTTTCGGCGGGGATTAACTTTTTTGAGTGTTTTTCAGCCTCCGGTCACTAAAGGTTTGATACTGTAAAGGAGCGGCTGTAAATTGGGATATATGCTTGATAAGTTTGAGGGTCAGTGATAAAAAGTAATTAAGGCTGTTAATTTTATGATAAAGGGGTTAGAATCATGAAAGCAGCAGTTTATTTGGGGAAACATATTTTAAAAGTACAGGATGTTGAAGTACGGCCTCCTGCGGCTGATGAAGTGGTCATAAAGGTCCAGGCATGCGGGGTATGCGGAACGGATATACATATATATGAAGGCGCTGAGGGTGCT
>LFSH01000063.1 GCA_001513105.1 Clostridiales bacterium DTU070
AATCAAGGATCGCTCCGCTTTCCTCCTTGACAAAATAATTATTTGCAATTAAGGGCAGTTACAGCATTGTTCAGAGAAAATTTTTCAGAGGTTGTGTCACATATGTTTGACTTCTCTAGATCGCAAAACACTGATACAGTAAAAATACAGTTGACAAAAACCGAAGGGCTTTGTATAATAAAAAAGTCGCTTGAGGATGGGCGTAAAAAAATGCGGGTGTAGTTCAATGGTAGAATTCCAGCCTTCCAAGCTGGCCGTGAGGGTTCGATTCCCTTCACCCGCTCCATTTTGTGCCTGTAGCTCAGCTGGATAGAGCAACGGCCTTCTAAGCCGTGGGTCAGGGGTTCGAATCCCTTCAGGCACGCCATATTAGTAATATTAAAGGTTTCAGGTTACAGAGGTTGCCTGAAACTCGCTCTAAAATCAGCGGACTCCCTTATTAGTAATAATACTAAAGGGGGTTTTTATTATGTCAAAAAACAACATGAACAGGATTTGCAGAATTGATTCATTCTTATTCCCAAAGTATGCAGAGCACGTCGGCCACAGGCCAATTCCTGATATCTTTGCGTTGCCGAAAATGGGTGCACAACAGTTTTTTGGTTGTATTATCCACGGCTGCTGCATATTATTTTGATAGAAAATGCTGATAATTCTTAAGCTGGTGATTCCATTTGTCAGTTGAAATAATAAAAGAGGAATTTGACTGGGCGAGACCGCTTGAACCATTAGACTTATCAAAGGTAACAGGTATAGCTTTTCATCATATGGCGCATCCGACAGCAGGTATGCAGACAATCCATAAATGGCATCTGGACAGGGGGTGGGCAGGATTTGCATATAATTATTGGATTGATTTTTACGGCAGCATCTTTGAGGGGCGGGGATTGAATAAAGGTGCCGGGTTATATGATCCGCTCAACAGAACAGTATTGTCAATCGGGTTCCAGGGAGATTACGATAATTCAGAAATTATACCCGAAGCTCAGTTAATTGCAGGTATAAAACTGGTTGTATATTTGAAGCAGCTAATTCCTGCAATTAAGACAGTAAACGGTCATAATTACTGGCAAAATGATACTTCATGTCCTGGCAGATATTTTCCGTTGGAAAGGATTATTGAAACGAGTGCGAAAATAGAAAGGATTAAGGATTTTGACAATATAGCCGGGTGGGCTGAAGATTCGGCCATAAAAGTAATTGAAAAAGGTATTATGATAGGTGACGATCAAGGATTCTTCAACCCTGCAATGCCCTGTACAAGGCAGGAATTGGCAGTTGTGGTCAGCAGGCTGCTTGAACTGATAGAACAGGCAAGAAGAATTTAATGATTACCCTGCGTATTGCACGAATGAGGCACAGAGAAAATATGCAGGGAATGGAAAGAATAAAGGTCCATAATTAAAGACAGGAGATGATCACGAACTGGCGAGGTATACAGAGTCAACGGATATCAATGAGAAGTATTCTCCTGATGCAGTTACATGTCAGATTGCAATTTATACATGATTTTTGGGAAAAGTATTTGCATTGTAAATAGTTCCATGATATAATAGTTTTGGTTAATTAGTGGTGTTTGGCAGTAAAGAGTGGGTGTTTCCCACTCTTTACGTTTTAATGATGGCAGTGAGCTCTTTACCTGTATAATACTGTTAACTTGAAGGCCTTCGGGCAACGATGCAGCTGCCTCGTATAATTAGCCAGGATAATGGATTCAGGCAGATTCTGCAAAAACGGTGTTTGATTGACATAAATGACGGCCTTCGGTGTTATGTCCTTATCGGTTTTTTTATGCGGATTTGACATTGTCAAATCCTTTATCATGAAATACTGATAATTTACATACTGCCGGGGCGGATATTATTTCCCGGCCGGTACTGCAGAATTTTGCACGGAGGACTAATTAAATGGCGAATAATAAAGTAGCGGAAACAGTAAAAAATATTGCCGAACCTATTGCCAGGGAACAGGGGATTGAACTGGTAGACGTTGAATTTGTCCGCGAGGGAAAGGACAGGTATTTAAGAGTGTATATCGACAAGGACGGCGGTGTTACACTTGATGACTGTGAAGCGGTGAGCAAGCCTTTGAGCGATAAACTTGACGAACTTGATCCTATTCCGCAGTCGTATATCCTGGAAGTCTCATCCCCGGGAGTAGAAAGACCGTTTAAAACAGGCAGGGATTTTGAAAGGGCAATGGGTGAGAATGTAAGGATAAAGTTTTATAAAGCAATAGACGGCAGCAAGACAATTGAGGGCATACTTGAAGAATATGACGGCGAAACAGTTACAATAATAACGGATAATGAAGAAAGAAAAACCTATCAGCTGAAGGATGTATCAAAAATACACAGGATTATCGTGTTTTAAAGAATTACCTTGGACAGCGGTAATCGGTTGATTTTGTCTTAAGGTTTGAAAAAGGTTCATATATAGGGAGGCTTATGCGATGAGTGCCGAATTAATTCATGCATTGGAACAAATTGAAAAAGACAAGGGAATCAGCAAGGAAATTCTTATTGATGCGATTGAAGCTGCCTTAATAACTGCATACAGGCGGAATTTTGGTTCAGCAATGAATGTTGAAGTTTATATTGACAGGCTTACCGGTGATGTTCGCGTTTTTGCTCTGAAGCATATTGTTGAGACTGTTAAGGATCCTTCAACCGAGCTTTCGCTGGAACAGGCAAAGCAGTTTGGTGCTGAATTTGAAGTTGGCGATATTGTTGAAGTTGAAGTAACACCGCGAAAATTCGGAAGAATCGCGGCCCAAACTGCGAAACAGGTTGTTATGCAGCGTATTCGTGAAGCAGAGCGCGGAATCATTTACGAAGAGTTTTCAAATAAGGAAGATGATATTGTATCGGGTGTAATTACAAGGTTCGAGCGCAAGAATGTCATTGTTGATCTGGGACGGGCGGAAGCAATCCTTCCCCCGAGTGAACAAATTCCCGGAGAAGTATATAATATTCATGACAGGATTAAGGCTTATGTTCTGAACGTTAAAAAGACGAACAAGAACCCTCAGATATTTATTTCCAGGACCCATCCGGGGCTTGTTAAGAGGCTTTTAGAGCTTGAAGTGCCTGAAATACATGACGGTACGGTAGAGATAAAAACAATTGCCCGTGAGCCGGGTTCGAGGACAAAAATTGCGATATACTCGAAAAATGAAAACGTGGATCCCGTTGGTGCCTGCGTTGGCCAGAAAGGCGGCCGGATCAGGGCCATTGTTGAAGAGCTCAGGGGCGAAATGATAGATGTAATAAAATGGAGCAGCAACCCTGAAGAATATATTGCCAGCAGCTTGAGTCCAGCTAAGGTGATACGTGTTGACGTGGACGAGGAAAACAAGGTGGCAAGGGTTATTGTTCCGGACTTCCAGCTTTCCCTTGCCATTGGCAAGGAAGGCCAGAATGCAAGGCTTGCTGCAAAACTTACAGGCTGGAAAATAGATATAAAGAGCGAATCCCAGTTAAGAGCACAGATAGAACAGGAGTTACTGAACTATAACTCTGAAGCATCCGGAAATGAAGCCGGCAATGAGACAGGGTTTGAACCTGAAAGCCTTTTTATCGACAATGCCGATCCGAGTGCTGAAGAAGAATCAGAAAACCTTGATTCTGAAAACAATGAGGAATGATTATCGGAGAAAGGGCGGAATTTGGTTCTGAAGGCAGGTGACAAGACCTATGAAGCAAAAGAAGGTTCCTATGCGGCGATGTGTTGCATGTCATCAGATGAGGGATAAAAGGGAATTAATCCGAGTGGTTAAAAGCCCTGAAGGCGAAATATTCATAGACCCTACGGGAAAAAAGAACGGCCGGGGTGCCTACCTTTGCAAGGATCCCGCCTGCTTTGACAGAGCACGCAGCTCAAAATCACTTAACAGGGAATTTAAAACCGAAATTCCCGCTGAAATATATGAGCAACTAAAGGAGCAATTGGAGGAGAATAGTGACAGATAATGTCTATAATTTTATAAGTCTTGCAATGAAAGCCGGGAAAGTGGTTTCCGGTGAGCAGGGCTGTGAAAAAGCAGTAAAAAACCGGAAAGCTTCACTGGTTATTATTGCTGAGGACGCTTCGTCAAATACCGAAAAGAAGTTTAGGGATGCCTGCGCGCATAACGGGGTTTCTCTTTGTGTATTCGGTGAAAAGGAGAAGCTGGGAAGGTACCTTGGAAAGAGCATGCGTTCGGTAATAGCGGTTACAGATGAAAACTTTTCAGGGAACCTGATCAAATTGATAACAGAAACCAAGAAAAAACACGGGGGTGGGCTGATTGAGTAAAAGAGTACATGAACTGGCCAAGGAACTGAATACTACCAGCAAGAGACTGATGGAGAAGATGGAAGAGATCAATATAAAGGTCAAGAGCCATATGAGCTTGCTGGATGATGAGCAGCTTGACCGGTTATACAAACATATAGGCGTGGTAAACAGAAACCTTATTTCTGGTTCTGATGAAGGGAGCAGTACCAATCAGCCGGAACAACCGGGAAATCAACTGATCAGAAAATCAATTCCAAGAATCATCAGAAAAACAGAGATTATTATTCATGACGATGATGCCAGTGATATAAATGCCGAAAAGCAGAAGAAGAAAAGCAGGAAGAGTTATGTTCGTACTTCAACGAGTACTGACGGCCTGATGGCCGGTTTACGGCGTGAACATGACGATATAATAAGCTCAATTCGTAAACATAAAACAGAGCAGGAAGAGTCAAGGAAAAAAGACATAACGCCGAAAGAGGATAAGGAGGCAAAGGCCGTAGATGAACCGAAAGCTGCGCAGACTCCCGCTGATGAAAGTATCGATGATACAAGTCAGAGAATTGAACGAATAAGACGACCGGTAGATAGTATATTAAGTATTAAGAAGGTTTCGTCAAAGAAGGACTGGGATAAGCGCAAAGCTGAAGAAGCGGCAAATGCAGGGGATGAAACTGCTGAAGCCGTAACAGAACAGAAAGCACAGCAAAAAGCCAAGAAGGCTGAAGAACCTGACAGCGCAAAAAAGGCCGAAGAATTAGCGGCTATGAAGGAAAAAACAACACGCGATCAAAAGGAGACAGTTTCTGCCGGGGCAGAGCAAAAAGAGGGACATATGCAAGTTGATACTCAAAGAATTGAAACTCAAAGAACTGACACAGAGCTATTAAGCAAAGAAAAAGCTAAGGAACAAAAACCTGAAGAGGAAAAGGCTGTTGCAACTCCAAAGGAAGAACAGAAAACGGAACAAACTGACATCATAAGTGAACCAGGGAGCAGGACCGACAAGAAAAAGGAAGAAAAACCCGACACTGCTCAGCATGCTGACAAGGATGCTGCAAAAGGACAGGACAGGTTAAAAGGCAAAAGACAGCCAAAACGCGTTGAAACTGCTGCCCAGGACCGCAGCAGGGAGAGAAGCGCCAGAACTGATGCCGCTGACAGGCAGAAAGCGGCAGGAAAGCCCCTTGTTATTCCGAAGGCCGCCCTTGCACCCGGGCAGGTTGAAGAAAAGAACAATCTGCGTGGCGAAAGACGCTCTGCAATTGTCAGGGATCTGGAAAAGGGAGCCAAGCGTGAAGCCAAAAAGGAACAGCCGAAGAAGGATGTTAAAACAGTACTTGTCAGCGGAAGCAAGGGTAAGACAAAATACAGGAAGCATTTCCATGTAGGGCATACAGCAAATGTGTCAGACATGTTTTCCGATGACTTTATACTTGAAGAATTCTATGAAGAAAAGGTTAAACTGAAAAAGGATAAATCAAAAAAGAAGGAGAAGTATATTCCTCCCAAGGCAGTGCTTACCGAGATTACAATACCCGAAACCATCACTGTCAAGAATCTTGCTGAAGCCTTGAAGAAAACGGTGGCAGAGGTAATCAAGAAGTTAATGACCCTTGGTGTTATGGCTACGATGAACCAGGAACTCGATTTTGATACGGCTGCAATTGTAGGTGAGGAGTTCGGCGTAAAAGTCAATAAGGAAGTAGTTGTCAGTGAAGAGGATATACTGTTTGATGATGAAGAAGACAAAGAGGAAGACCTGGTTGAAAGGGCACCCGTTGTTGTTGTAATGGGGCACGTTGACCACGGAAAAACATCATTGCTTGATGCAATCAGGAATACCAATGTTGCAAGCAGGGAAGCAGGAGGAATAACACAGCATATAGGAGCTTACAAGGTCAATGTGAACGGAAGGAGTATTACCTTCCTTGATACACCGGGCCACGAAGCGTTTACCTCGATGAGGGCGCGCGGTGCCCAGGTAACCGATATCGCCATACTGGTTGTTGCGGCAGACGACGGAGTAATGCCGCAGACAATCGAGGCAATAAACCATGCTAAGGCAGCAAATGTAAGTATTGTTGTAGCAATAAACAAGATCGACAAACACGATGCAAACCCCGACATGGTCAAGCAGCAGCTTGCAGAACACGGCCTGCTGATAGAGGAATGGGGCGGGGATATTATTGCCGTGCCTGTTTCTGCCAGGACGGGTGAAAATATTGACCAGTTGCTTGAAATGGTTCTTCTGACGGCAGACATACTTGAGCTGAAGGCAAACCCGAACAGGCAGGCCAAGGGTGTTGTAATAGAAGCAAAGCTGGATAAGGGCCGCGGGCCGGTTGCCACCATTCTTGTACAAAGGGGTACTTTACGTACAGGAGATGCTGTTATCTCGGGCACGGCTTTCGGACATATCCGCGCAATGACAGACGACCTCGGAAACAAGGTTGACGCTGCAGGACCTTCAACACCTGTTGAGATAATCGGTCTTGATGAGGTTCCCGAGGCAGGGGAAGTATTATATGCCGTTTCTGATGAGAAGATAGCGAAACAGCTTATTGAAAAGCGCAGAGCCGAACAGCGCGAACAAGCAATTGGTTCTGCAAAACAGGTTGTTTCCCTTGATGACCTGTTTAACAGGATTCAGCAGGGTGAGGTTAAGGAGCTTAACCTTATTATTAAAGCCGATGTTCAGGGCTCTGTTGAAGCAGTTAAGCAGTCCGTTGAGAAACTTAGCAATGATGAAGTAAAAGTCCAGGTAATACACGGAGGCGTTGGTGCGATTAATGAAGCCGATGTTACACTGGCCAGCGTTTCTAATGCCATTATTATAGGATTTAACGTCAGACCGCCGCAGAATGTTGTTGAAGCTGCGAAGGATGCCGGTGTTGACATCCGCCTGTACAGGGTAATTTACAATGCCCTGGAGGATATTGAAAAAGCAATGAAAGGTCTTTTGGATCCTGAGTTCAAGGAAGTTATTGACGGCCACGTGGAAATCCGTAAGATCTTTAAAGCCTCAAATGTCGGGACCATCGGAGGTGGTTATGTCACTGACGGCAAGATAAGCCGCAACTCCGAGATTAGGGTTGTACGCGACGGTATTGTTGTTTATGAAGGAAAACTTGCTTCGCTGAAGAGATTCAAGGATGATGTCCGCGAAGTATCCCAGGGATATGAATGCGGTTTGCTGGTTGACAGGTTCAATGACATTAAAGAGGGAGACATCATAGAAGCATACAGGATGGTTGAGATTGAAAGGACATGATTTTTGGGTGTAATATTACGGCGGAAGATGGTGATGATATGGAAAGAACGGACAGGATAGCCGTTGAGATTCAAAAAGAAATTTCTGATATAATTCACAACAGTATAAAAGACCCAAGAATTCCGCAGATGGTTTCTGTAACCGGTGTCAAGGTTACAAAGGATCTGCGCTATGCTAAAGTTTATATCAGCATATACGGCAGTGATGAGGAGAAGCAGAACGCAATGACGGCACTTAAAGGTGCTGCAGGCTTTGTAAGACGCGAAATAGGGCAGAGGATTCAGCTTCGCTATACACCTGAAATAGTTTTTGAAGCCGACAATTCCATTGAGCATGGAATGCATATAAGCAAACTTATTGAAGAAACGCTGAATTCTGATAAAGAACGAAGGGATTGAGAGCTTGAAGAATTTAATCGACCTTATTCATAAAGCTGATTCAATAGCTGTTGTTACCCATACATCAGCCGACGGCGATGCTCTGGGTTCTTCCTTCAGCCTTGCCCTGGCCCTGGATACCATGGGAAAAAAGGTAACGGTTTTTTTGGAAGAACCCGTTCCCAAAATGCTTGATTTTCTGCCCGGGCAACAGTTTGTTTCGGAATATGAAGGCGGGACTTATGATTTATGCATATGCCTTGATACCAGTGACATGAAAAGGCTCGGAAAACGTGCCGGTATTTATTCCAATTCAAAAAGAAGAATTACAATAGATCATCATACCACAAACAATATGCAGGCAGACGGGCTTTGGATAGATGAAAGTGCGTCGGCGACCGGTGAGATGATTTATAAACTGGTTAAGGCCCTAAACGTGGAAATAGACCGGGAAATTGCCATAAATCTGTATACGGCGATAATAACTGATACGGGCGGTTTCAGGTACAGCAATACTACTCCGGAAAGCCATATTATTGCAGCTGATTTGCTGTCCAGGAACATACCTTCTGTTGATATTATAAAAAAGGTTTTTGATACCATATCATACTCAAAAATGTTTTTGATGAAGAAAACATTTCAGAACTTGGCTCTATATTTCGACGGAAAGGTGGCTGTATCCCATCTTCTGAATGAGGATATCAAATCCGTCGATGCCCAGAATGATGACTTTGAAGGCCTGGTAAACGTAGGCCGTAATCTTGAAGGTGTTGAAGTTTCACTGTTCCTCAGGGAGGAACAGCCCGGTGTTTTCAAGGGCAGCCTTAGGGCAAATGAATATGTTGATGTGGCACAGATAGCTTCTGTTTTTTCCGGAGGAGGTCATAAAAGAGCAGCCGGTTTTTCAATTGAAGGCGGTCTTGACGAGTGTGTGCGGAAAGTATTGACGGAGATAGAAAAGGTGCTGTAAATGAACGGAATACTGTTGGTTATAAAACCTCCGGGTATGACTTCCTTTGATGTGGTGGCTTATCTCAGAAAAGTTTTTAATGAAAGGAAAATCGGCCATGCCGGGACTTTGGATCCCGGTGCGGCAGGTCTTCTCCCTGTATGCGTCGGAAAAGCAACGAAAGCTATTGAAAAGTTTTCAGGTTTTGACAAGTCATACCGTGCGGAAATGGTTCTGGGGGCGGTTACAGACACCCATGACGCAGAAGGAAGAGTTGTTGAAACAGGGGAAGTTGACTCCGACACAGAGACCATTATAGAAACGCTGAAAGGTTTTGTTGGAAAATACGATCAGGTTCCGCCGATGTATTCTGCTATAAAGGTGAACGGGCGGAAACTGTATGACCTTGCAAGACAGGGTATTGAAGTGGACAGAAAACCCCGGCGGGTGGAGATTTCAGGAATTGATCCCGTTGATATAATACACGAAAACAATACTATTAGGGTAAGGTTTGATGTGGACTGCTCAAAAGGTACCTATGTCCGTACCCTTTGCCATGACATCGGCAGGAAACTTGGATGCGGTGCATACATGTCATTCCTCGTGCGGACAAGGGTGGGGCCTTTTTCACTTACCGATGGGGTAACCCTTGAAGAGATAAACAGGCACAAGGAAGAAGGAACCCTGTCTTCCGTGCTGAAACCCGTGGACATCATATACAGGGAACACAAAGCAGTGGAAATCGGCGAAAAGCAGCTTGTCAGGTTTTTAAACGGTGCATTTGCAGAATTGCAGGATTATGACGCGGTTGATATTAATGAAACAGTGAGAGTTTATTCAGATGCGGGGGATTTCCTCGGCCTTGGGAGTATCAGGTTCAGTGCAGGGAATAAAGTATTAAAGGCCGAAAAACTCTTTATTCCTGGGAAATAAGCTGATATAGCGGTTCGTTTTACAGTTTTCATGATGTGTGCAAAAAGGAAGGGACAATCGGTGGACATATTTGAAAATGATATCCGGATTCCCGACACGCAGCAATGCGGTGTCGGGCTTGGCAACTTCGACGGTTTGCATCGCGGACACATGGCTCTTATCAATACACTGCTGCATGAATGCCATGTGAATAATCTGCGTTCTGTTGTTTATACCTTTAAAAAACACCCGGAACACATTTTGAGGAAGGAATTGTTCACCCCGTTAATCATGACAATGGAGCACAAGGCCGAACTCCTTGAAAGAACAGGTCTTGAAACATTGTTTTTCCAGGAGTTTGATGAGGAATTTTCGCGTATTCCCGCCGAAAACTTTGTTAAAGAGATACTGATAAACAAGCTGAGATCAAAACTTGTCGTTGTAGGCTTTAATTACCGCTTCGGCTACATGGGAAAAGGCGATGCCGACTTATTAAGAAAAATGGGAAGCAAATACGGTTTCAGGGTAATTGTAATCCCGCCGGTCAAGGTTGGGAAAGAGGTTGTAAGCAGTACACTGATCCGTCAGTATATAATGAAAGGACAGATGGAGAAAGCCTTTGAGCTCCTGGGAAGATATTTTTCAGTTCCCGGAAAGGTTGTCAAGGGCCTTAAAATGGGCAGTAAGATGGGTTTCCCGACTGCAAACATCATTCCGGAAAAATTTCTTGGAATGCCTGCCTCAGGTGTATATATAACCCGAACGCAGTACCAGGGCAAGTGGTACGACAGTGTTACGAATGTAGGCAAAAGCCCGACAATAAAAAATGACAATGTAACAACTATAGAAACCCATATGATGGGATTCACGGGTGAACTGTATGGTGAGGATATTGAAGTATTCTTCCTGAAAAAGCTGAGGAACGAAAAACATTTCAAAACCCGTGACGAGTTGATAAAGCAGATCAGAACCGACGTGGAAAAGGTCCAAATGTATAAAAAGCACCTTTACCTGGGATAATTCATAAAGAAGTCAACATATTCCAGGTAAGGGTGTTTTAATATGCGAAGGGGAAGAGCGAAACTCATTCTGTTTATTGTTACTGTTTCCATATTAACTCTTTGTGCGAGGCTGTACCGGCTGCAGGTTCTGGAATACGAAAGTTTTTCTTCAGCGGCTTTCCGACAGCGAAGCCGTATGACGCCGGTTTACCAGGAAAGAGGGCAGATTTATGACAGGAACATGATCCCGTTTACCGACAGAAGCACTGAATATATTGCAGTAATTCAGCCCGCAATATTTCCAAGGGACAGGGAAACCTGGGATTTGGTTGCCGATGCGTTGAATACCGACAGGGAGGATTTTGTCAACTTCTCCGCGTATAATGCGTCTCCTGTGATATACCGGATTGATCAGGAAGCTGCCATGCAATTGACTGAAAATACTGTTACAGGAGTGTCGGTTATTGAACGGAAGGTAAGAACAGATGTGTCAATGCCTGCAGCGCATCTGATAGGATACACGAACGAAACTGGCAGTGTCGGAATGTCCGGCATTGAAAAGGCATACCAGGATGTTCTTCGTTCTGACAATACCGTATATGTATTGGCTACAACTGACGCGAAATACCAGTATCTTGAGAAATACGGCTACAGGGTTAAAAAGGTAGAAGCAGAACGCCCGTTAAACATTGAACTTACCCTTGATTATCATATGCAGAAACTTTCAGAGGAAGTAATGGACAAAATGATGATTTCGGGTGCAGTTGCGGTTATAGACATTTTGAGCGGTGATATACTCGTTCTTGCCAGCCGTCCGGGTTTTAACCCGGCCAACATATCAGAGTATCTTGATGATGAAAGGCAGCCGCTTTTTAACAGGGCCATAGCAGGTTATACCCCGGGATCGATATTTAAAATAGTTACTGCTGCTGCTGCTCTTGAATCCGGCTTTAATCCCGAGGTGACATATGAATGCCCGGGATACGTGATGCTGGGCGACCAGGTTTTCAAGTGCTGGAACTATGATGAAGGCGGACACGGCGTTTTGAACCTAATCGACAGTTTTGCCCAGTCCTGCAACAGTTATTTTATTCATCTCGGGATTCATATAGGCAGCAAAAAAATGCTTGAGACTGCAAGAGAGTTCGGTCTTGGAAGCATAACCGGAATAAGCAGGCAGTTAATCCCTGAATACGAGGGAATGCTTCCTGACGCAGGCGAATTAATCGGTGCCGGAAATGCAGCAAACCTTGCTATGGGACAGGGCAGGATCCTGGTAACTACGCTTCAGGCTGCGGGAATGGCTTCAATAATTGCAAACGGGGGCATACGCCATACGCTTAACATAGTGGACTGCATAGTAAACAGCGAGGGGGAGATAATCAGGGACCTTAAGAAACGCGAGTGGAAAAGGGTAATATCAAAGGAAACGGCAACAGCGCTGATGAAGATGATGGAAGCGACGGTGGAATATGGAACGGGCCGGCGCGCGGATATCGGCGGGTATGGCGGTTCTGCCGGGAAAACGGGCAGTGCTGAAACAGGTATGCTTGATGACGACCGTCCGATACTTCATGCATGGTTTACAGGATATTTCCCGTATACAGAACCAAGGTATGCAATGTGTGTTTTTGTTGAAGACGGAACAGGGGGAGGTACTTCTGCAGCACCGGTTTTTGCCGAGATAGCGGCAAGAATCATGGAATGGGAAGAAATGCGGTAATGCTTATTATGTTAATAATGTCTTAAACCTTTTTTCAGACAATTTTAAAGCCTTATCGTATTTGCTGTTAGAAGGAGATTATTGATGAGGTGATAATATGCGTAAAAGGTTATACCGCAGCACCCGGGACAGGGTATTTGGCGGTGTATGTGCCGGGCTCTCGGAATATGCGCAGGTTGACAAAGGTTTGTTAAGATTTCTTGCAGCGGTGGCGATCCTTGTTACCGGTGTTTTTCCCGGGTTGATTGCATACATTTTGTGTGTTCTTATAATACCGACCGAAGACGCAGTTTTTAAAGATAAAATGTATAACAATAACGAGCAGGCTGCCCCGGTGGCTTCAAACCCTGAAAACGCCCGACTGGTAATTGGAGTTGCCCTTATTTTGATTGGGCTGTTCGCCCTTGCAAAACTTGTTTTCAAATGGGTAGATTATCGTTATATCATACCGCCCGCATTGGTTATTATCGGCGCAGTGCTTGTTTATAAAAGCAGGGGGAGCTCTGAATGAGCAAAAAAAGTATAATAGGTTTAATCCTTATTCTATCAGGCGTTGCATGGATAATAAACTTAACAGGGCTGATATATGTGGACTGGTCAACAGCATTTAAAACGCTGTGGCCTCTTGTTTTAATTGCAGTGGGTATTTCAATACTTGCAGACAGGTATAAACTGGTGACACTGGTGGTATGGTTTTTAACCTTTGCAGCAATTTTAGGCTTTGGCATTTATCAGGGGAATGACAATAAAGTTGAGTACAGGAGCGAAAAGAAGGACAATAAATATGTTAAGGCCGATAAAACTCCCGCGGAAAATGAGATAGTCCTTGACGCCGAAACAAAAGAAGGCAAACTGATTGTTGAGCTTGGTACCGTTAAGTTCAATATAGAGGACGGGAACAGCGACCTGCTTGCAAAGCTGGATACAAATATTCCCGGTATTGAACAGCAGCTTACCCGGGGAGAGCAAACGGTATTGAAATACACTGCGCAGGAATATGAAAAGGACAAAGTGGCACGAAATTTCAACCTTCAGGTAAGCAAAACAGTACCCTGGGAAATTGATACAACCTTGTCTGTTGTTGACGGAATATTAAATCTCGGTGAAGTTCCTGTAAAAGAGCTGAATCTTAAACTCGGTGTCGGTGACCTTGATCTGATTGTCGGCAATAAGCAGCAGCATGCTGTTATAAATATCCGGGCCGGAGCTACCAATCTTGACATATACATTCCCAAAGACTCCGGATTAATGGTTAAATCCGGGAAACTGCTTACAAATCTTGAATTTAAAAATATCAATATGACAAACCAGGATAATGTATATATTTCTGATAATTATGAAAAGGCCGATCAAAAAATTGAAATGCATATCCAGTCTGCTGTCAGTGCAATAGAAATCTTTGCAGAATAGTATATTTTCCTTCTTATTTCCTGATTAACAAAAAAATAAAATGTCTATTAAGCTTGAATTTAAGCATATTAGAAAAAATTGGTTAACATGAACTGGAAAAAACCTTGCATCGTGATAAAAATGGAAATATAATGTTCTATAGATGGTAAAAGAAGGAGGTTTTTTTAGTGACGTATCCAATTAGTGTATTAGTTGCTGATGATAATGCAGAATTTGGTGAAATTGTCTGTGACTACCTATCAAATTATAATGATTTGAAGGTGGTCGGAAGAGCCGAAGACGGCTTGGAGGCTATAAATCTTATTGATGAAATAAATCCAAATATTGTTATTCTGGACATTATTATGCCTCATATGGACGGATTGGCAGTACTGGAACACTATCACAAGGCCTCCAATTCTGTAAAACCCAAATTCATTATTTTATCAGCAGTAGGCCAGGACAAAATAACGCAGCAAGCGGTTAGTCTCGGAGCTGAATACTACATTGTCAAGCCTTTCGATCTGGAGATCCTTGTTGAAAGGATCAGACAACTGGGAAGAGGGGACGGCGGTTTAAGCCGGCCTGAAACATCAGTGAAAACAACAAGGCAACAGCTTCAGTCAGCGAAACCTGCCAGTTTGGAAAGCCGTATTACTCAGATCATGCGTGATGTAGGAGTTCCTGCTCATATTAAGGGTTACCAGTATATGAGGGACGCAGTATTGTTGGTCATTGACGATATTGAATTAATCAGTTCTGTTACCAAAAGGCTGTATCCCGAACTGGCAAAAAGATACAAAACAACTCCAAGCCGTGTTGAACGCGCTATCAGGCATGCAATTGAAGTAGCATGGACCAGGGGGCAGGTAGAAACTATACACGAACTTTTTGGATACACAATCAACACTAAAAAAGGAAAACCCACAAACTCCGAGTTTATTGCAATGATTGCAGACAAACTGCGTCTTGAATACAAGGTCAGCTAAGTTGAAATCAATATAAAATATATGTATTATAGAAGGTATCAGTGTATTCTGATGCCTTTTTTTATGCCGGAGGTAAGCCATATGACATTGCAGCAGGCCCTGTATCAGTCACACGAATATGCAAGAAAGGTTGTGAGGAACGGAGATACCGTTGTTGACGCCACATGCGGAAACGGACACGATACTTTGTTTCTTGCCGGCCTGGTGGGAAATACGGGAAAAGTGTATGCTTTTGATATCCAGAAAGAGGCTCTTGGAAATACCAGGAAAATGCTTATGGATGGCGGAATGGTTAAGAGGTGCATTTTAATTCCCGATGGGCATGAAAACATGCACAGGTATATAAGTGAGCCTGTAAAACTTGTCATGTTCAACCTTGGATACAGGCCGGGCGGTGATCATTCAATATGCACAACCGGGGAAACAACTCTTCGGGCAATCCATGCTGCGCTGGATTTACTGGTGGTCAATGGACTTATAATCCTGGTGATATACCATGGAGGAGATACAGGTTTTGAAGAACGGGATTATCTGCTGAGCAAACTTCCTGAACTCGACCCGAAAGCAGCTGCCGTTATGATGACCCGTTTTATAAATCTTCCCAATAATCCTCCGATTCTTGTCTGCATTGAAAAATTGAAATAAGCGCCGTTTCAATGGGGTATTGTCGGGTAAATATTGAATGACTGCAAATTGTTAAATTTTTAGCAAAAACTTTGCTATATTATTGCAAAGATTCTTCAGTTACGCTATAATTCTTAATAATTGCTTTATTTATAGGGTAAAACAGTGATACTGTGTGTTTTTTATTAAACATAAAGGACATTTTATATAAACAATTTTAAATTATGAGGTGGGTTAATAATGGCTACTATGGATAAGATCAACGATCTATACGCCAGGAAACAGAAGGCTGCCCTTGGCGGCGGGGAAGATCGTATAAAAAAACAGCACGAATCAGGAAAGAAGACCGCTCGGGAAAGAATCCAGATGTTAATGGATCCCAACAGTTTTGTTGAAATTGACGCGTTCGTTGAGACCCGCAGTACCGAGTTTGACATGCCTAAGAAAAAAGCATTGGGAGACGGTGTTGTTACAGGCTACGGAACGGTCAACGGGCGACTGGTTTTTGTAGCATCCCAGGATTTTACCGTAATAGGCGGTTCACTTGGTGAAATGCATGCAAAGAAGATCACCAAGGTCATGGATATGGCCATGAAAATGGGTGCACCATTTATCAGCATAAATGATTCAGGCGGTGCGAGAATTGAGGAAGGAATAGACGCATTAAGCGGGTTCGGAGAGATTTTTTACAGAAATACCATTGCTTCAGGAGTAATACCCCAGATTTCGGTTATCATGGGTCCGTGCGCAGGCGGCGCAGTATATTCTCCGGCCATTACCGATTTCATATTCATGGTTGAAAAAACCAGCCAGATGTTCATAACAGGCCCGCAGGTAATAAAAGCTGTAACCGGTGAAGATGTAACATTCGAACAACTCGGCGGGGCTGAAACACATAATTCCCTGAGTGGTGTTGCACATTTCAAGAGTGCTACCGAGGAAGAATGCATAAGGGATATCAAGCGTCTTTTAAGTTTTATTCCCGACAATAACCTTTCAGACAGTGAACTGGTTAATACTAGCGACGATGTAAACCGTGTTATAGCAGAGCTGAACACAATAGTTCCCGATGATGCAAACAAGCCCTATAACATGAAACAGGTAATTACTTCGGTAGTGGATAATAATGACTTTCTTGAAATACAGGAGGGTTTTGCAAGAAATATCATAATCGGTTTCGGACGTATCAACGGCAGGACCATTGGTATTATTGCCAATCAGCCCCAGGTAAATGCCGGTGTTCTGGATGTGGATTCATCAGACAAGGCAGCCCGCTTTGTAAGGTTCTGCGATGCGTTCAATATCCCGGTTGTTACTTTCACAGATGTTCCCGGATATTTGCCCGGTGTTGAACAGGAACACAGCGGAATTATCCGTCATGGTGCGAAACTCCTGTATGCTTTCTCTGAAGCTACCGTTCCGAAAATAAACGTTATTATTCGCAAGGCATACGGCGGTGCATATATTGCAATGAACAGCAAGCACCTCGGCGCTGATATGGTATTCGCATGGCCTACTGCTGAAATAGCGGTAATGGGTCCGGATGGTGCAGCCAATATTATTTTCAGGAAAGATATTGCAAATTCCGATGATCCGGTTAATTTCAGGGCCGAAAAGATCCAGGAATACAGGGATAAATTTTCGAATCCTTATATAGCTGCGGCAAGAGGTTATGTTAATGACGTGATTGAACCGGCAAAAACAAGGATACACCTTGCTGCCGCCCTTGAGATGCTGACCAGCAAGAGAGAAACAAGACCTTCAAAGAAACACGGAAATATTCCGCTGTAACGGTGTAAACAAAGCAAAACGGGATCGTGCAATGGTTCCGGCATATTAAATAAACATTAAGTTAATTTGATTAATCATGGAGGTATAATATTATGAGAAAGTTTTTAATAAACGTCAACGGAAATCAGTATGAAGTAGAAGTTGAAGAAGTAGGTGCCGTTCATACTGCAGCACCAGTTGCTCCTGTTGCAGCACCTGCCGCACCGGCACCGACACCGGCTCCGGCTGCAGCACCTGCACCGGCACTGAAAACTGAAGCACCGAAACCGGCAGCCGCACCCGCAGCATCTGCTCCTGCAGGCGCTGTTAAAGTTAATGCTCCGATACCCGGAACTATTCTGGATATTAAGGTTAATCAGGGTGATCAGGTGAAATGCGGTGACATACTGCTTATTCTTGAAGCTATGAAGATGGAGAACGAGATACTGGCACCGCAGGACGGAACCATAGCTTCGATACATGTTTCAAAGGGATCATCCGTAAACAGCGGCGATTTGCTTGTGTCAATGAACGGATAGTAAGGCTTCCGTATCGGGTGAGGCTCGTAAAATAATCAGTAAAGGAGGCGTTATGCCATGGGTATAAAAATTACCGAAACAGTCCTTAGGGATGCGCATCAGTCGCTGATTGCAACAAGAATGTCAACCGATAGCATGCTTCCCATCATAGAGAAGATGGACAAAGTAGGTTATCATTCCTTGGAATGCTGGGGAGGAGCCACTTTTGATTCCTGCCTCCGCTTTCTCAATGAAGATCCCTGGGAGAGACTCAGAAAAATAAGAGATAAGGCTAAAAACACAAAACTGCAGATGCTGTTGCGCGGACAGAACCTGTTAGGCTACAAGCACTATGCAGATGACGTGGTTGAATACTTTGTTCAGAAATCAATTGCAAACGGTATTGATATAATCCGTATCTTCGATGCGTTAAACGATCCGAGGAACGTTGAAGTAGCAATTAAGGCTACGAAAAAGGAAGGCGGCCATGCACAGGGTGCTGTTTGTTATACAATAAGCCCGTTCCACGATCTGGAACAGTTCGTAAAGGATGCAAAGGGCCTGGTTGAGGCAGGTGCCGATTCAATATGTATAAAGGATATGGCCGGTCTTCTGACCCCATATACTGCCTATGAACTTGTAAAAGCACTGAAGGAGAATATCAAGGTTCCCATTCAGCTGCATACCCACTATACCAGCGGCGTTGCTTCAATGACTTACCTTAAAGCCATTGAGGCAGGATGCGATGTTGTAGACTGTGCCATTTCACCGATGGCAATGGGAACCAGCCAGCCGCCCACCGAGTCAATGGTGGCGACACTCCAGGGGACAGAATACGACACGGGATATGACCTGAAACTTCTGTCTGAAATTGCAGACTATTTCCGTCCGCTCAGGGAGGAATACCTTTCATCCGGGCTTTTAAACACGAAAGTTATCGGTGTTGATATCAACACATTGCTGTACCAGGTTCCCGGAGGTATGCTTTCAAACCTCGTTTCACAGCTTAAGCAGTTTGGCAAGGAGGACAAATTCCAGGAAGTTCTTGAGGAAGTGCCGAGAGTTCGTGAAGACTTAGGTTATCCGCCCCTCGTTACACCTACAAGCCAGATTGTGGGAACACAGGCGGTTATGAATGTCATTTCAGGGGAACGTTACAAGATGATTCCGAAGGAAACAAAGGCGCTTGTCAAGGGCGAATACGGGAAAACACCTGCTCCGATCAAGGACGAGATTGTTAAGAAAATCATCGGTGATGAAAAGAGAATTACATGCCGTCCTGCAGACTTGCTTGAGCCCGAACTGGACAAGATAAGAAATGAGATGAAGGAATACCTTGAACAGGATGAGGATGTACTATCCTATGCATTGTTCCCGCAGGTTGCGAAAAAATACTTTGAATTCAGAAAAGCCCAGAAGTATAAAATAGATCCTGACATGGTGAACTACGAGGAAAAAGTACACCCGATTTAATAAAATACTGTTTCATCAAACCAAATGCATTTTTGAACAGGCACATATTTACAGAGGCGGAATACCGCCTCTTTTGTGTAAACAAACCTTTGGCAGCAAGGAGGAATATATATGATAACGTTGGATTATAAAAACACCAGGGGATTCATTCAAAGTCATGAAATTGAGCAACTGGAACCCTCGGTTGAAAAGGCTCATTCACTTCTCCATCAGAAGTCTGGCCCGGGAAGTGATTTTTTAGGATGGCTGGATCTCCCTGTCTCATATGATATCGCCGAGTTTACCCGCATAAAGGAAGCAGCGGAAAGAATCAAAGAGAATTCCGATGTATTGATTGTAATCGGAATCGGAGGTTCCTACCTCGGTGCCAGGGCCGCAATAGAGGCACTTACCCACTCTTTTTACAATATGCTGCCCCGTGAAAAAAGAAAAACACCGCAGATTTTCTTTGCAGGACACAATATAAGTTCAACCTACCTTTCCGAGCTTTTCGAGCTTATCGACGAGAAAGACATTTCAGTAAATGTTATATCGAAATCAGGAACTACAACAGAGCCTGCCATTGCTTTCAGGATTTTTAAATCCTATATGGAAAACAAATACGGAAAAGAGAAAGCCCGGGAAAGAATTTATGCAACAACAGACAGGTCCAGGGGAGCGTTGAAAGCATTAGCTGATTCCGAAGGATATGAAACCTTTGTTATCCCTGACGACGTAGGAGGACGTTTTTCTGTGCTGACCCCGGTAGGTCTTCTCCCGATAGCTGCTGCAGGGATAGATATCGATCAGATGATGGCAGGTGCGGCAAAAGGTTATGAGCTTTATCAGAAACCCCTTGAAGAAAATCCTTCGTACCTTTATGCAGCATGCAGAAATGCGTTATACCGCAAGATGAGAACAATTGAAATAATGGTCAACTATGAACCTTCCCTGCACTATATAACCGAATGGTGGAAACAGCTTTACGGGGAAAGCGAAGGAAAAGACGGCAAGGGTATTTTCCCTGCCGGTGTCGACTTTACAACCGACCTTCATTCAATGGGTCAATATATCCAGGACGGGCTTAGAAACATATTCGAGACCGTTCTTTGCGTAAACAGGCCGGCGAAGGAAATAACAATCGGGACGGATGAGCTTGACCTTGACAGGCTGAATTATATTTCCGGGAAAAGTCTTGATTATGTCAACAAAAAGGCAATGGAAGGTACCGTACTTGCTCACCATGACGGCGGCATACCAAGCCTGATTGTCAATATCCCGCAGATGACTCCCTATTATTTCGGACAGCTTGTCTATTTCTTTGAGAAAGCCTGTGGAATAAGCGGATACATGTTGGGCGTAAATCCCTTTGATCAGCCTGGTGTTGAGGCATACAAGAAAAACATGTTTGCCCTGCTGGGAAAACCCGGTTTTGAAAATGAGAGGGAGCAGCTTGAAAAACGTGTTAATGCATAAAAATACATGAAAAATTAAAAACAGTCAGGTAAAGATGAGCTTTACCTGACTAATTTTTACTAAATGGTGAATTGAAAAGTTAAATTCCACTTTGCAAAAGTAAATTCCACAGATTCTGAAACTGCGAGAAATCAATATTTATCCAGTAATAGAACAAGGTTTATTTTCCGTGACTTTTGCTTTTGAATAGTTTAAAATATGAGTAAAGAGCACAAAACCTACCGTTTT
>LFSH01000043.1 GCA_001513105.1 Clostridiales bacterium DTU070
ATATCAGAGGTCTTTCCTTTTTTCTTATCTTTTTGTCACATATGTATTATCTTATATCACCGGAATCATTTTAGTTTGCAGTATTTCGAAAAAGCCTTTTATCCATCACTGTTTATTATTCCTGCCAGTTACGTCACCTAATTTATGTAAATATCATAGGATGTACTATGTAAATTATTATAGGGAAGGTGTTTTCATGAAGGAAAAGGAAACGGTGATATTCGCCGGAAACTGCTGTACGGGACCAAGCATCAGCATTCCGGTAATGCCTGAAAAACCGCTGCTGGCTCATGCTTATGTACCATACCAGGTGTATATGGGGATTCTTCCTGTCATGGAAGGATTCAAAAAAGGAACCGTATTTAATGAACTTTATCAGCCCTATGCTGAAAGAAAAGAGGAACTGTGGATGAAAAGCCATAAACAGGCCAATCTGCCTGAGATAAACAAGCAGCTTCCGACAAAACAAATGGAAAAAGCCAATACCCTTATTAACGAGAAATACATCAGGGGAACGGTTTTCCCGGACTCCTCCTGTCAATAACCGTAGAATGGTTAGAAAGGAGTGTTGATACATGGATGATCGCCAGAAACTGTTGGAACAGATAATGGCCTATGATTTCTGCCTTGTTGATTTGGGCCTGTTTTTGGATACGCATCCGTCAGATGCCAATGCACTGAAGGATTACAGAATGTGTTTTGAGGAATCGGAAAAGCTGAGGAAAGAATATGAAGAAAAATATGGTCCGCTCAGTCTGAGGCACTCGCCTAATCCGCACTGCTGGCAGTGGATAGACTCGCCGTGGCCATGGGAGAAGGAGGTATAGGTATGTGGTTTTATGATAAAAAACTTCAGTACCCTGTGAGAATAAAAAGACCAAACCCCAAAATGGCAAAATTTATTATCAGCCAATACGGCGGACCCGATGGTGAACTGGCCGCTTCTCTCCGCTACCTGAGCCAAAGATTTCACATGCCGACAAAGGAAACCCAGGCAATTCTGAATGATATTGGAACTGAAGAACTGGCACACCTTGAAATGGTCGGGACAATGGTTCATCAGCTGACAAAGGGTGTTCCTGCGGATGTAATGGAGAGAGAAGGACTTGGTGCCTATTACACTGACCATGATAATGCTGTGTACCCGATGAGCGCAGCAGGAACGCCTTTTACCGCAGCTTATATCCAGTCGAAAGGAGACGTAATAGCTGACCTCGTTGAAGATATGGCCGCAGAACAGAAAGCAAGGGCAACATACGAACACCTGATTGACCTTGCGGACGACCCCGATGTAAAGGATCCGCTCAGATGGCTCAGAGAACGGGAAGTTGTACACTTCCAGCGCTTCGGTGAAGCACTGCGGATGATACAGGAACTGAAGAGCTCTAAAAAGTATTATTAATGAAGGTTAGATGCCTGTTTTCCGGGGTAACAAAACAACTCTCCCGGCTCATTCCTTCCGGGGTTGTTTTGTTGCCCTGCTTTTATGGGATAATTACTTCCCTTAACGGAAATGAATCATTTATGTCAACAAAGCCGCCGGCGCATCCCGTGCTTCATATTCCTGCCGCAAATTAGCGGGCTTACAAAACTGCAGGAAAAAAATGACTGATTGCCTAAGGCGGGGATGAATTTCACTCATTTGACCTGATAATCATAAGATGCATTATGAAAACCGTGACATAGATACCAGGATGAATGATTTTCAGAAGGAATTCATTAATATACTGTCATGTGAAGCATTCAAGCGTTTTATGGCTACCGGGATCAAACTATCCCAGTTGCAGACACTCATGTTTTTATTGATAAAGTTCAATATACCCTTTGACCTGTCTTACGATCCGGGAAACCGGAGAAATGAACTCAGCATTGAACTTGTAATTTATATAACACCTAATTCAACTCTGAATTTTACTATCGGCAGGGAAATCGCCGACCTGTAGTCAAACTGGCATACCATTCATCCACAGCCTGAAAAGCCGGCTATTGCAGCCATCCAGGCAAATAAACGACTAATGCCGGGACGCCATAAGAATATAATCGGAAGTATTCCTGCAAATATATATTAAAAAAGGCTGTTCCGTTATTATTGCGGAACAGCCTTCTATAAACATATTAATTTTATTTCTTCTTTAAGTTGAAAAATGCTTTTAATCCGGGATACTCAGCCACTTCACCGAGTTCCTCCTCAATTCTTAACAGCTGGTTGTACTTGGCAACACGGTCGGTTCTTGAAGGAGCCCCGGTTTTAATCTGGCCTGAATTTGTGGCAACAGCTATGTCAGCTATTGTTGTATCTTCGGTTTCACCGGACCTGTGAGAAGTAACGGCGGTGTACCCGGCCCTGTTTGCCATCTCAATGGCTTCGAGAGTTTCTGTCAGCGTACCTATCTGGTTAACCTTGATAAGGATGGAGTTAGCAACGCCAAGCTCAATTCCTCTTGCAAGCCTTTCGGTATTGGTAACAAACAGGTCATCACCAACGAGCTGAATCTTGCTGCCAAGCCTGTCGGTGAGAAGTTTCCATGCTTCCCAGTCCTCTTCAGCTACGCCGTCCTCAAGGGATATAATCGGGTATTTAGAAGCAAGCTCTTCCCAGAAAGAAACCATTTCTTCCTTCGTCTTTAAAACCTTGGTTTTCCAGAAATAGTATTTGCCTTCTTCTCCTATAGCCTTAGCCTCTTCATACATTTCGGTTGCAGCAGCGTCAATGGCCAGCCTGAAATCTTTTCCTGGCTCAAAGCCTGCCTTCTTTATAGCTTCAACTATTACTTCAAGAGCTTCCTCATCGGATTTAAGGTTCGGAGCAAAGCCTCCCTCATCACCTACTGCTGTGCTGTAACCCTTTGAACTCAGCACTTTTTTCAGGTTATGGAATACTTCGGCGCACCATTGCAATGCCTGTTTGAAACTTGTTGCACCGACAGGCATAATCATGAATTCCTGAATTGTAACGCTGTTATCGGCATGCTTTCCGCCGTTTATTATATTCATCATCGGAACGGGCAAAACTTTTGAATTTGTTCCGCCAATATACTGATATAAAGATAATCCAAGAGCTTCAGCGGCGGCTTTTGCAACTGCAAGGGAAACACCAAGTATTGCATTTGCGCCTAACTTTGACTTGTTCTTGGTTCCGTCCAGTTCAATCAATGTTCTGTCAATGAGGGCCTGATCAAAAACATTCATTCCTTCGATTTCGGGAGCTATAATATTATTGATGTTATCAACCGCTTTCTGAACGCCTTTGCCAAGATAACGTCCCTTGTCGCCGTCACGAAGTTCAACCGCTTCAAATGCACCGGTTGACGCTCCGGAAGGTACGGCTGCACGACCGACAAAGCCGCCTTCTGCAATAACTTCAACTTCAACGGTCGGATTGCCTCTTGAATCAAGAATCTCCCTGCCGTAAACACTTTCAATTTCCAAATACTGTGTCATATCTCAAACTCCTCCCATTAATAAAATATAACATTATCGGGTTATTCAATATTATTTTAAACACTGACGGATATTATATCCGTAACTTTCCAAATAATAACCATAATATAGAATACCCCAGTTTTTCTTAAATGTAAAGTGCTTTTCAAGACTTTGTGAAATATTCGTCAATGTTGCTGCGGGAGTATAACTGCTGGGAGGATCGAAGTGAAGGAACATCTGAAATATTCTGAAATATGTATTCTGAATATTGTTAAGCAATTGCTTCGGTATATTTACATGCTAAAATGTACAGCCGGATTTGCGTCCCGGTATCAGGATAGAAGCTGAAAGAAGAATTTCCCGCCGCCATATGTTTTCCCATCGGGCTGAAATGCGCACTGAAAAACACACAGCACTTCTTACCGTATTAATGTTCAGGCGGGTGCTTCCATCCTGTCATTTCTCACTGAGATATGCCTTTACAAGTTCTTCAAGAAGTTCGTCCCGTTCAATTTTCCTGATAACGCTTCTTGCATTCTTATGATTTGTAATGTAAGTGGGATCACCTGAAAGGATATACCCTACAATCTGGCTTATGGGATTGTAGCCCTTTTCCTTAAGCGCATCATAAACTGTTAACAGGATTTCACGTGCCTGGTTTGCATTGTCCTTGTCCACCCTATACATCATTGTTTCGTTGTTCAACCCGCTCACTCCATTCCCTGTTACTATACAATTAAACTGTATACATTAACTTATACCCGTAATCAGTAAACAGCTAACCTAATAGTAATATATTAAGACAAACATTACAATATGTTCTTTTTACAAACATTTCATATTTTACATTATACAATTTGACCCGTTATAAAATCATGCCTGTTCTCAACAAGTTTAACATTCAGCAGTTCACCGGATATGTTCTTCTCGCTTAAAACCCTTACAGGTATATAATTTCCCGTATGCCCCGTCCAGTACCCTTCATCCTGTTCCTCGAACAGAACGCCGGTGACTTTTCCGATTTGCTTTTCCCTGAAATTATACATCGATTTTTCGCATATTTCCATTAAAATTTTGCTTCTTTCCTCCTTTACCTGCGGAGGAATCTGTTCCTTCATTTCAGCCGCTTTGGTTCCCTTTCTCACCGAGTACTGAAAAATATGGGCCTGGCTGAAACCTATGCTTTCTACAAAACTCAAGGTTTCCCGGAATTCCTCCTCGGTCTCGCCGGGAAAACCCGTCATTATATCGGTTGTTATTGCAACATCATCAATATTCTGCCTGATATTTTCAACGATTTCCCTGAATTCTGCAGTGGTATACCTCCTGTTCATCCTCCGGAGGGTCTCATCGCATCCGCTTTGCAGCGAGAGGTGAAAATGTGGGCACAGTTTTTCAACCATGGACATTTCCCTTATCATTTCCCCGGTCATGTAAAGGGGTTCAAGCGATCCGAGCCTTATTCTTAATATCCCGTTTATTTTGTCCAGTTCCTTTATCACATCCAGTAAAGTATTTGCGCCCGTATCTTTTCCGTATGATGTCAGGTGTATTCCTGTCAGTACGATCTCCTTAAACCCGTTGTCGGCCAGCTTTGCCGCTTCATGTATTATGCTTTCAATACTCCGGCTCCTCACTTTTCCTCTTGCGAATGGGATTATGCAATAGCTGCAGAACTGATCGCATCCGTCCTGGATTTTCAGAAAAGCCCTTGTCTGGCCTGTATATGACTCGGTCCATAGTTCCTCATAGCTCTTCAGTTCACTTCTCAGTGATACTTCAATTTTCTGAGCACCCCCGGAATACTTCTCTACCAGTTCCACTATTTCACTCTTATGGTTATTGCCTATGACCAGGTTTACGCCTTCGATCCCGGCTGCTTCTTCCGGTGCCACCTGGGCATAGCAGCCGACAACGGCTATTACGGCGTTGGGATTCAGTCTTTTAGCCCTCCTTATCATCTGCCTTGACTTTCTGTCGCTCAAATGAGTAACAGTACAGGTATTTATCACATAAACATCCGCACAGTCTTCAGGCTCGACAATCAGGTACCCTGATTTTTCAAACAGTCTTTTCATCCCCTCGGTCTCATAGGTATTAACTTTGCAGCCTAAAGTAATAAATGCTACCTTTCTCATATTATCCATCCTGTATTTGAGCGCTCTCCGGTTTCCGGAGGCGGCAACCTCTTCAGTCCTCCCGATAAATTAATTATTCCCATGCAGGTAGATAAAATTGATTATCATGTCAACTATTTTCTCAAAAAGCATGAAAATGTGCAATGCCCGGTTAAAAGAGCTGAAATAAATTTAACAGAAATGTAATTGACTAATACCTGCAAAATATATAATATAATTAAAGGAAAAGCAGATAAAATATTCTGCAGGTGTACCAGTCGCTGTTGCAGAAAACGCATGAAAGGCGGTGTATAATAGATGAAAACTTTCAATATCATGTTAAAATCAATCAATGATGTAAAGGATTTCGTTAATATCGTAAACAAATACGATTTTGATGTGGATCTTACATCAGGCAGGTATATTGTTGATGCAAAATCCATTATGGGTATTTTCAGTCTTGACCTGAGCAAACCTATCAAGGTTGAAGCTCATGCAGATGATGTAGAAGATTTTATCAAAGAAGTCAGACCTTTTATAGTTGAGTAATACATACACTATATAAGGTTTGCTTATACAGTTTGCTTTCATTGTGATATTCTTCTTTCAGATACTTTTTTGCTTTAACGTTTACGTATAAATTTTCCCTTGCTTGGCGGGCTTAATAAGCCCGTCTTTTTTGTCTTTTTCCTTTCTGTTCCAAGGCAGATCATGAATAATTATCCTGTATGTGGAAAACAATATAGGTGAATACCAGTATTGCAGAAAGGAGTCCCATGCAGTTCATAAAACACTTTTTCAGGAAGAAAAGCCGGGAAAACAAAAGCGACGAGCTTTTTAAACTGTCTGCGTCACTTGAAAAAAACAAGTTAAATATTGAAAAACTGTTTGATAAATGTGATGATTTTACAAAGCGCGATTTTACGATGAAAAACCGCAGGGCATGCCTTTTTTATTTTGACGATATGGTCTCATCGGAAAACATAAGCCGCTTTATACTTGATCAGCTGATGGAAACAGACATTGATTCCGGTACGGTTAAAAATGCGGAAAGCATACGGAATAAACTGATTCCCTCCCATGACGTGAAAATCTCAGGAGACACCGAGGAACTTCTGAAAGCGATATATGACGGTGACTGTTTAATTCTTGTTGACGGCCTGGATGAAGCGCTTATTGTTAACGTACGCGTATCAAAAGGCAGAATTGTCGGCGAGCCGTTAATTGAAGTATCGGCAATAGGCCCCCAGGAGGGTTTTGTTGAAGATATTCACTTGAATCTTGCATTGCTTCGGAAAAGAATCAAAACATCAAAGTATAAAATTGAATTCACCACGAAGGGCCGCATAACAAAGAATACTTTTGCCATCATGTATATCGAGGGTATCGCAAAGGATAAAACAGTCAAAGAACTTAAAGACAGAATAGACCTGATTGACACCGACGGTTTCATTGATTCGGGGCATCTCAGAAGATTTAT
This sequence comes from Clostridiales bacterium DTU070, assembly GCA_001513105.1. Classification (GTDB taxonomy): domain Bacteria; phylum Bacillota; class Clostridia; order DSM-8532; family DSM-8532; genus Thermoclostridium. The sequence continues at coordinate 7,021 of LFSH01000043.1, forward strand.
CAGCGACAATAAGCTAACCATCTTCCCGCTGGAAATAATAACCGAACGGCCGGACCGGTGCGTTAATCATCTGCTGGAGGGCAGGGTTGTTGTCATGATTGACGGCTCGGCCTTTGCCCTGATTTATCCTTCGGTATTCATAGACCTTCTTAAAACCGCAGATGAAGCCTATATGAGCCATTACATGGCAGTATTCCTCATTTTTTTACGACTTGTCGCATTCTTAATTTCAACATTCGGCGCTGCATTATATATAGCCCTTACAGTATTTAATCCGGGAATGATACCCACCCAGCTGCTGATAACGATAGCCAGTTCGAGGGCCGGTGTCCCCTTTCCTGCCTTTATTGAGGCATTTATCATGGAATTCACCTTCGAGATAATCCGCGAAGCCAATATACGAATCCCCAAACCGATAGGCCCTTCCATCAGTATTGTCGGAGGTCTTGTTATCGGCCAGAGCGTGGTGCAGGCAGGTATTGTGTCGCAGGCAATGATTATAGTGGTTGCATTAACTGCAATTTCAGCATTTGCTGTTCCCGGGTATACAACAAATTCAGCCCTGCGGCTGATCAGATTTCCGTTTATGGTTGCCGCATCCTTTTTGGGCATGTACGGGATTATTAGCCTGTTTGTTGTGCTGCTGATACACATGGCTTCGATAAGATCGGTCGGTGTGCCGTATCTTTCGCCGTTTGCTCCTATTAGTCTTAAAGATATTCAGAATACACTGCTTCATGGCCCGCCAAATACCCAGACATACCGCCCTTCCTTCCTTGAACCGGTGAACCCTGTTCATACATCGGCAAAAAATATCAGAATCACTCCGGAAAGGGGAAGTAAGCAATGAAAAAGTACCTGGTAATCATTCTGTGTATTTCATGCATTTTTTTGAGTTCATGCTGGGATTCACAAGAACTAAGCGACATAGGACTGGTTGTTATGACAGGGTTTGATTTGGACGACAACGGCCTGGATCGGGTTACCGTCCTGTCAGTACAGCCTTTCGGGCAGGCCCAGAACCAGGAAAATGTCGCAACAACGTGGATAGGGACGGCATCCGGGGAATCCGCGTTCGAAGCCCTCAGAAATTTAAGGCGCACTTCCACAAGATCGCTTATCTGGAGGCATAACAAAATAATACTTATCGGTGAAAAAAAGGCCATGTCGGGCATTTCAAACATTACAGATCTGCTTACCCGGAACTCGGAGTTCCGGTATGATAATGTAATATTTCTCACCCCGGGGGAGGCATATGAGATGATGCAGGTTCCTGCAAATCTTGAAAAAAGTCTTTTCCGTGAACTGTTAGGCATAATTGAAGGCTCCGTGGAATGGGCTAAAGGATTCGCACTGGATGTAAAGGACTTTTCACTGAACTCCCTTTCATCATATCAGCATGGTTTTGTTACCGGAAGCATGGGTTTTTATTACTCAAACAAAACACCTTTTACCATTGACTACCAGGAATACCTGAAACTATACTGGAAGGACACCGACCAGCCAATAGCCTATGTAAGCGGAGGATCGGTAATCGACAAGGACAGGCTTATCGGATGGCTGTCACCGACCGAACTCAGGGGATACCTGATTCTTAACAATAAAATAGACAAGAACTTCAGTATCTTCAAAAATATCAGCAATTCAGGCTATAAAATAACGGCAGACATAACGAATGTGAAAACAGAAATAGTATTTCCCCATGTCTCAGGTGAAGAAATTCATGCTACCGTCAAGGTTAAAGCAAAAGGATCCCTGTCCGAGATCCAGGGTGAACTTACCGAATATGACGAAGATATCATCGAGAAAATTGAAAGCATACTTGCCGGTGAAATAGCTTCAGAACTGCGTTCTGTCATTAAAAGAGCTCAGGACGATTTAAGAACTGATTTTACAGGCTTTCATAAGTTTTTCAGCGTGAAATACCCGGAACTGTGGGAAAAATTCAAGGGAAACTGGTGTGAAGTGTTTTGCAGGATTCCGATAAATATCGATGTTGACTTAAAAATCAGGCACCAGGGACTCATGGGCAGAACTTTCTACAATTAGGGATGGTTGTATGGCTGGTATAATCATAATAACGGTAATTTATTCGCTGTTTCAGATAATATACTATTTACGAAAAGGATATATAAAGGAAATTATTGTATTCTTCCTTTTAATTACGCCATCGGTTTTCTATCTGATTGTTTACATCAAGGACATAAACGCCCCGAAACCTGTTGACATAGTAGAGTTCATTTTTAACCCTGTATCGAGGCTGATATTCGGAATGCCGTAAAATGACCGTTATTTTACAAACTTCCCTATAAGGCTCCCTATGTGATGAAATTTCAAAAAAGAGGTCTTGTATATTATATTGCTGATTCCCGGCAGCCCTATTACCTGGGTCAGGCGCTTCCATGTGTCTTTCTCAGCCTTTTCCGCAAGCAGTTTGAAACAATGGATATGATCCAGATGCTTCTGTATCGCAGCAATGCTCTTCTGGTAATCAGTTCCCAGGACAATTGCATCAGCAGCAAGAATACCGCTTGCAATCCCGTTAATTATTCCAAAGCCCATAAAATCATCGATCAAACCACCGGCATTACCAACAAAATATATGTTTCCGATCTGGTTTGTTTTCAGTCTCCCTCCGTGATATTCGTGTTCCCAGGTTTCCAGTATATTGTTTGTGATATTCTCGGTAATAATCATCTGCTTCCACCTGTAATCCAGTTCAGCCGGAGTGATATTATCTGCTATTATAGTAATAACCGCCCGGTTTTCGGATGCAGGAATCAGATAGGTGAAGGAATTGTTTGAATACTCTGTTTTCATCCAGGACAAAACCTGGCCTGTTTCAAAGGAGCCGTCAATAATACCGCTTCTGACCTGCATTATTGAAGTTTCCTTCAAAACCCCGAGCCGCTTCGGGATATTCGTACACCCGGTTGCAACCACGACCGCATCGAACTCTTTGCTGAGCTCATCAATCAGCGAATCCATTATATAGGTATCCATGAATATATGCGCGTCAATCTGCTCAAAAAGCTGACGTTCAAGGGAAGTCTTTCCCGGACCGCGGTTGAAAATATAGCCAAGTCTGCCCCTGACTGTAATTTTTTTATCCGATGAATACATGACAAGTTTTTTTACCGGGCACATGGGTTTTATTCTTAAACCATATTTTTTTTCGAACAATACCAGCGGATTGTTCGAAAAAAGGTTGAAACATTTAAGGTGTAAGCCATACAGATTAACAACATCTCCTATAATCGGGCGCCTTTCAAACAACGCTGGTTTTATGCCAAGCTGATTCAGGCGAAAGGCACATGCCATACCTGAAACACCCGCGCCTATAATTGCAACTTTCAAACTGGTTTCCTCCGTATTTATATTTTTTGTCCCATATAATCTGCCTTACCGGGTCACTCTTCAATTAGCCGTTCAGTCGGATAACCCAGGCAGATAATATTGTGCTTACCTGGTATAATATTCTCTGTTCTGCAAAAAATATAACCTGAAGTTTCTGAAGAAGGTGATGCTATTGTTCAAACTGCACCAGGAAGACATGCTTTCTTTCTATTTCAACCGGAGCCTGAAACTTGAGGATACTCTCATGAAAAAATATGAACTGATTATCAGGATAATAAAGGATAAAACCATCAAGGAAATGATTGACGATTTCAAAAAAAGCAACCGGGAGCATATAGAAGATCTGAATGATAAAATGAAACGCCTTGGAATTGAATGAATTGCAGGAGTTGTTGAAATGACAGAACTCGATATCTTAAGCGATATTCTTGAATACAGGATGATGCTCCAGGAATGGTACAACCATGCACTGATTAATGTGGTTAATCCGGAGGCAAAAGCATTATTTACAAGGCTTCGCGACGATGAAACAAGGGCTGTCTTGAATATACAGCAAAAACTTCTGAGAAAAGGCTCACCCGCAAAAGTAATACACAAGATTTTTCCGGCCAGATCCAGGCCGTAAAAAAGAATGCGACAGGCAACCAGCAGGGCTTTGTTAACTTAGTATGAAAGAAATGAGACCTGAAAGGCCTCTGGTAGGTTTAAAAA
>LFSH01000031.1 GCA_001513105.1 Clostridiales bacterium DTU070
TTAGCGGGTTTTCTGGAGCTGGTGGACGGACTCGAACCCCCGACCTGCTGATTACAAGTCAGCTGCTCTACCTACTGAGCTACACCAGCATATTTTGTAATTGGCGACCCAGAAGGGACTCGAACCCTCTGCCTCTAGCGTGACAGGCTAGCGTTCTAACCGTCTGAACTACTGGGCCAATTTTTATGGTGACCCATGGGGGAATCGAACCCCCGTTACCGCCGTGAAAGGGCGATGTCTTAACCTCTTGACCAATGGGCCCCGAAAGACTGACGAATATTATTTTAACTGCAAGGGTCCAAAATGTCAAGCAAAAAAATAATAATAATTTAGTGTAAAATTTTGTAATAAACTGTTCTGAAAATTATCTTCTACGCTTTTTACTCCTGCCGGTTATATGGTTCAAAACATGCTTATCAACAGCCTTTTTGGCGCCCTTTCTGCCTTTTTTCCCACCAGTGCCATGAGTATCTTCATCTTCAGTTTCATGAAAATTGGCGGCAAGCATGAAATCAATCTGCCGTGTCATCGGATCGGACTTTACAACCACAACCTCAACGGAATCGCCAATGCGGTATACCTTTCCTGTTCTTTCTCCTATTATAAAGTAGCGTTTCTCATCATACACGTAATAATCATCGTCCATGCTGCTGAGGCGCACAAGGCCTTCCACCGAGTTTTCAAGCTCTACGAATATACCGAACGAAGTTACGCCTGAAACAATGCCTGTAAACTTTTCTCCTATATGTTCCTGCATATACTCGGCCTTTTTGAGTTCGTCATAGTCTCGTTCGGCTTCCTCGGCATTTTTCTCCCTCTCGGAGCAGTGCTTTGCAATATCGTGCAGAATATCCGAATAATACTCATTTCTTTCATCGTTCAGTTTTCCATTGATGTATTCCTTCATAATCCTGTGGATTATCAGGTCAGGGTATCTTCTAATAGGAGCGGTAAAGTGGGAGTAATAATTTGCCGCCAGGCCGAAATGCCATGTATGTTCATCACTGTATCTTGCCTTCTGAAGGCTTCTCAGCATCATTGTACTTATAATTCGCTCCTGGCGTGTACCCCTTACCTTGGCAAGGACATCCTGAAGCGCTCTTGGATGAACGTTGCCGCTTCCCTTTATCCTTACCCCGAAATTGAACAGGAATTCATTCAGCCTTTGAATTTTCTCCGGATCGGGATCTTCATGAATGCGGTAAACAAAAGGCGTGTTTGCCCAGTAAAAATGTTCTGAAACAGTTTCATTGCATATCAGCATAAACTCTTCTATTATCCTGTTTGCAATGGTTATTTCATATTTCTCGATTGACAGCGGCTTGCCTTGCTCGTCAACTATAATTTTTGTCTCGGGGAAATCAAAGTCAATAGCGCCGCGAAGACTGCGTTTTTTCATTAATAACAGTGCCAGGTCCCTCATGTTTTCGAACATCGGAACAAGGGGCCTGTACCTTTCAGTTAATACCGGATCCTGTTCTTCAAGTATTTTATAAACATCGGTATACGTCATTCTTTTAGTTACATTAATAACGCTTTCAGCAATTTCATGGTTTACAACACGTCCCAGGCTATCAATTTCCATGAATACTGAAAATGCAAGGCGATCTACCTTCGGATTAAGACTGCATATTCCGTTTGACAGTTCTGTAGGAAGCATGGGTATAACCCTGTCTGGAAAATATACGCTGGTGCCCCTTTTTAATGCTTCCCTGTCCAGCGGTGAGTTCTCTTTTACATAATGGGATACATCGGCAATATGAACACCAAGGCGATAGTTATTGTCTTCGGTTATTTCAAGGGATACAGCATCATCCATGTCCTTTGCGTCCTCGCCGTCGATTGTGACCATTGCTAAATTCCGCAAATCCAGCCTTCCCTTATAATCTTCAGGAGTGAGCTCCTGGGGTACGCTTTTGGCTTCATTGAGTACTTCTTCAGGAAAATCAACAGGAATATTGTACGATCTTATTACAGAAAGAACATCTACGCCTTTATCATCAGCATCCCCGAGTATTTCAACGATTTGGCCTTCAGCGTTCCTTTCGGGTTCAGGGTACCTGGTTATTTCGACAACGACTTTCTGATGTGGTTCTGCGCCCATAGACCTGTCTATTGGGACGATAATATGACCTTTTATTCTTTTATTGTCGGGAATAACATAACCTATTGAATAACTTTTTTCAAACGTACCGACCACTTTTTCATTGGCACGGGACAGGATTTTGACTATTTCGCCTTCCGAATGCCTGCTGTCCGACAGGGGTTTGGTAATTCGTGCAATAACACGGTCGCCGTGCATTGCACCGTTCACCCTGTCGCTTTGAATAAATATGTCCTCAAGGTCAGGCGCATCGGGTATTACAAAACCAAAACCACGTTCATGGCCCTGGAATTTCCCTGCTATAAGGCCCATTCTTTCAGGGGCCGCGTAACGGTTTTTCTTTGTTCTGTAAATAAAGCCTTCCTGTTCAAGCTCGTCAAGGCATTGCTTCAGAAAAGGTATGTCTTCCTTAGGTACATCAAGAGACACAACAAGCTCGTCAAAAGACAGCGGAATATATGATTTTTCATTTATGAATCCTTTAATTCGTTCTTTTCTTTCTTTCAGCATTACATCAATCCTTTTGCGTGCTTTTCTGAATACCGTTTAATTCATCATTTATATCATTTAACATATAAAAAGAAATATTCAGAAAATATCAGCCTAACTTATATTCAATTTCCTTCATCGCATCAAGGCCAATATCAAAGAATTCCTTCAGGGTCAGCCCCAGTTCGCTGCACGTTGCTATTTGCTCCTTGTCCGGTTCATTAAAAAATCCGTCTTCGTTGAATTTCTGAACCAGGTAATCTGAATCCAGCCCGGAAATGCTTTTGCCAGGAACGGATAAAGCGCATTTTTCAATTAACCTGGGCAAATGATCGCAGCAGTACAGGGCTTTGTCAAGCTTCCTTCTTCTCTGATAACCGAGCCTGGGATTATGGGTTTTTATCGAATAGATTACTGTCGGATCAACACTGAGACCTTCAAGTATTTCTGCTGCCACAAGGCCGTGCCTGTTTAAATCTCCCTCCACTATGTCAAGGTCAATATCGTGGAGCAGGCCTGTGAGCCCCCATATTTCAATTTCAGCATGCAGATGTTTTGCAAGTTTTCTCATAATCGCTTCAACCGCTATGCTGTGCTGCAAACGTTTATCGTCTGTAAGTCTGGCCTTTAATTCTTCAAGAGCTCTGTCCCTGTTCATAAAATAAACCCCCTGGGAAAAATCTATATTAAAAGGTTTGTATTCAGATGGTTTTATTATATCACAGGCATACAACTATTGCTTCACTAATTTTACTTGATAATGCCCTGTTATAATGATAAAATCTGATTTATGTCCAGTTCGCAAAATCCTGGGCGGCACATTTGTGCCAAAACAAAACTACGGAGGTTATTTATGAATAAAAATGTTCTATTTGTCGTTCAGGCTGCGTTAATCGCTGCCGTTTATACTGTTTTAACCGTAATAATTGCACCTTACAGTTATGGTATATTTCAGTTCCGTGTATCTGAAGTCTTAACCGTTCTCCCGGCAGTAATTCCATCAGCAATCCCCGGGTTGTTTGTCGGATGCCTGGTTTCAAACCTGATAGGTGGTTTTGGTATTGTGGATATAATTTTCGGAAGTCTTGCAACATTAATTTCAGCAGTTTTATCAAGAGTTCTGAGAAAATACCCGTACATGGTTCCGCTTCCGCCGGTTGTTATTAATGCCGTCATTGTCGGCGGGTATCTGCATTTTCTATACTTCAGCGACTTGCCTTTGCTTTCATGCATGGGCTGGGTTGCCCTTGGAGAGATTCTGGCCTGTTATGTACTGGGTTACCCTCTTCTTTTGCTGTTGAAAAAAAGATTCGGCCGCTATTTTGAAGACATATGATGAAAAAGTCACTTTACTGTTGATATCATGAACTGGATTTAAACGAATGAATTCCTGGTTTATCAGCGTTCTGCAGGCCATGTGTGCAAAAGACACACATAGTCTGCATGCCGCTTGTCCTGCTGCTGTTATTCAGCAGCGTATTCCATTCCTATTCGTAACGCTTTCATTTCATCAGGAATAAGGTTATGCTTTCTCTCCGGCAGAACAGCATAAAGGGCTTTTTCAAAATTTTCCACGGTCACGGTTTTTCTTTCGCTTATAAGTTTTCCAAGAAGAATAATATTTGCAAAAGCCATATTCCCCATATCGGAGGCGATCTGCGTAGCAGGGATTTTAAAGGAAGCAATGTCGCTGCGCTTTATATCCCTGTCAACAATAGATGAATCTATGATTATAATACCGCCCTCTTCAACCACGCTTTCAAACTTGTCCAGCGAAGGTCTGTTCATAACAATCAATGCATTACAGCTGTTTAATACCGGGGAATCCACCGGGTTGTCAGAAATTACAACGCTGCTGTTGGCTGTACCGCCGCGCATTTCCGGGCCATAGGAAGGAAGCCATGAAACCTGCTTACCGTCCAGCATTCCTGCATAGGCCAAAATTCTTCCGGCAGATAGTATTCCCTGGCCTCCGAATCCGGCCAGGATTATTTCATGAACCATATATCATACCTCCAAGTTCTCGCCTTTAAATACTCCAAGAGGATAATGCGGAATCATCTCATCCCTGACGCGTTTAAGGGCATCAACAGGACTCATGCCCCAGTTTGTCGGACAGGTAGACAGCAATTCCACCATTGAGAATCCTTTTCCTGCAAGCTGCACTTTAAAGGCTTTTTTAACTGCTTCCTTTGCCTTTTTAATATTTTTCACATCATGCAGTGAAGCTCTTTCAATGTATGCAGGTCCCTGTAGGGTTGCAAGCATTTCACATACATTTATCGGAAAGCCGTGGAGATCGGCAATTCTTCCATAGGGTGTTGTGGTTGTATATTGGTTCAGTAACGTAGTAGGTGCCATTTGTCCTGATGTCATTCCGTATATTGTGTTATTTATAAAAATAACGGTTATGTTCTCTCCCCTTGCGGCAGCATGAACAATTTCAGCAGTACCTATTGCCGCCAAATCACCGTCGCCCTGGTAGGTAAAAACAACACAGTCGGGCTTTGATCTTTTTACCCCTGTTGCAACAGCCGGAGCACGTCCGTGGGGCGCCTGTATCATATCACAGTTAAAATAGTCATAGCTGTTGTATGAACAGCCTACCGAAGCAATTCCCACCGTTCTGCCCTCTATACCAAGCTCGTCCAGCGCTTCAGCAACAAGGCGGTGGGCAATGCCATGGGTACAACCGGGGCAATAGTGCATTGATGTATCTTTCAAGGCCTTTGGTTTCTGAAAAATTACAGCCATTTTACTACCTCCCTTTCTGCCCGGCTTGGTAATTCAAAACCTGCTCCTGAATTACTCAGCCTTTTTAACATGTCTTTTGTATATATCCCTTACAATGTTCATAATATCGTCCCTTACAGGCACCATGCCGCCCATGCGGCCATGGAAATAAACCTTGCGTCTTCCGTTAACAGCCAAAAGTACATCTTCGAGCATTTGCCCGGAGCTCATTTCAACTGTCAGAAACGCCTTTGCCCTGTCAATTACCTTTTCGAAGGCTTCCTGCGGGAACGGCCAAAGTGTAACAGGCCTTATAAGCCCAACATTTATACCTTCGCGTTTAGCCATTTCTATTACGCTTTTTGCAATTCTTGCAACAGTACCGTAAGCTACTATGAACAGTTCAGCCTCTTCATGGTTATACAGCTCATAGCGGCATTCTTTCTGCTTAATAATTTCGTACTTGGCCTGCAGGTTCTGGTTCATTTTCTCAAGAACAGCAGGACTTAAGTGGATGGAAGTAATCACATTCTGCTCACGGGCGCCGCCATGGCCTGTTGTCGCCCATGGTTTCTCATAATGCTCTATTGGTTCCTCGTCCCTGAACTCAACCACTTCCATCATCTGGCCGAGAATACCGTCGCCAAGGATCATCGCAACTATCCGGTACCTGTCGGCAAGGTTGAATGCTTCAACGGTCAGTTCATACAGTTCCTGTACGCTTGAAGGAGCCAGGACAATCTGACGGTAATCGCCGTGTCCTCCGCCCTTGCAGGCCTGGAAATAGTCGCTCTGGGCGGGCTGGATCCCGCCAAGGCCCGGGCCTCCGCGCACAATATTTACAACAACCGCGGGAACCTGGGACCCTGCCAGGTATGAAAGCCCTTCCTGCTTCAGACTGATTCCCGGGCTGGATGATGATGTCATTACCCTTGTCCCGGTGCTGCCTGCACCATAGACCATGTTGATTGCTGCTACTTCGCTTTCGGCCTGTAAAAAAACGCCCCCGACCTTTGGCAGTTTCCTGGCCATGTAATGGGCAATTTCGGTCTGCGGGGTAATAGGGTAACCGAAATAGTGAAGACACCCTGCCCGAACAGCAGCTTCCGCTATGGCTTCATTTCCCTTCATTAATAATTTCTGTCCCATACGGTGTCCTCCTTTACTTTTCTACTATGATAACACAATCCGGACAAATAGTGGCACAAAAGGCACAACCGATACATTTGTTCATATCGGTGATTTCTGCCGGATGATATCCCTTTTCATTCAGGTTTTTGTCATTCATCCTGATAATATTTCTTGGGCATACGCTTACGCAAAGTTCGCAGCCCTTGCATTTTTCAGAAATAAATGTGACTTTTGCCAAGGAATTTCCCTCCTAATTAAAACTATTTATGGTAACAGAGTTGTAAACAACAAGCAGTTCTGGGGGTTGTCCATCTATTTTATAACAGATGTTCAACCCGTTAATTATAACACCATTTTATTTTTTTCTGCAAGTGCAGGGGAAACGGAGACCTTCGGGTTATTCCGAAAATCGCAGATGATTGTAAAGCCCCATTGTTTTATTAAGCCATAGCACAGGTTCCTTTACATCGTTGCCTATCCTTATATCATCCCTTTTCATTATTGCATGGAAAGCAACAGGTATTTTTAATGTATTGCTTACCTTCCGTGCAAACTCCATTCCCTTTTCAATATCGCTTACGGTTGTATGCTCCATCAGGTGGGAATTGTTTATAATGAAATCCACATCCATACCAGAAGCAATCCTTATTTCGTTCAGTATCTTTACTACACCATCTTCTGTCGTTGTTTCGGGACGGAAACAGTTGATTACGTAATAAAGGATCGCCTCCCCGTCCGGTATTTCGTTTCTGTACCGTCCCACAACGTGAGCTCCGGCGTCATCCCCGCCGACATCCATTACAATACTGTAACCTGTGTCGAAGAGATATCTTCTTAATTCCCCGGTTAATGCGGGTATATCTACATTGGTATTTGCATACTTTGTTGTAACAACAGTAATTCCGTGCTTCTCCAGTATTTGCCTTGCTTCATTGCTTCTGAAATACGGGTTGATGATGTCCATATCCGCAAAAAGGACCTTTTTGCCCTGTTTTGCGAGTTTAATGGCAAGATTCACCGAGATTTCCGACTTTCCAACGCCATAATGGCCTGTTAATATATGAATCCTTTTATCCAACCTGTTCTCCTTCGTTCATTTTTATATTTTAGCTTGTTACGACTTATCAGCGTAACGGTTTCTCCCGATATTATACAAATTATTGCCGAACCTGTCTATGATTACTATTGCAGGAAAATCAACAACAGTAAGTTTCCTGACCGCTTCTGTTCCCAGGTCTTCAAAAGCTATAACCTGCTGACTTTTTATAGATTTTGAAATCAATGCTCCGGCTCCTCCGATTGCCCCAAAATACACTGCACCATTCCTGACCATTGCATCAATAACTTCGGTGCTTCTCTGGCCTTTCCCAATCATTCCGGACAAGCCCAGCTCAATAAGTTTCGGAGTGTAACAGTCCATTCTCCCGCTTGTAGTAGGGCCCGCTGACCCTATAACAATGCCTTCGGGCGCAGGGCACGGACCGACGTAATATATGACCTGTTCATTCAGGTCGAAGGGAAGTTTTCCGCCTGCATTTATGATATCCATCAGCCTTTTGTGGGCTGCATCCCTTGCAGTATATATTGTTCCCGATATTTCGACCATATCGCCTGCCCTGAGGCTGTCTACAATATCCCTCGTCAGGGGAGCCGTTATTTTATAAGTCATATGAATCCCCCGTTCGCCCGGGTTTATAATCTATCGTGTACAAAGGTTCTTCAACAGTCAGCTGCGGATTTCCCGATTTCAGCCCGTATACCAGTACAAGGTTCGCCGGTTTTCCGGGCTTCGGATGTACAAGTCTCATGCTCTTCGGTTCAATCCTGTATTTCCGCATGCAATAGAAAATATCCACAAGTCTTTCAGGTATGTGGATCATAAAAAAACGGCCAAAGTCTTTTAATACCTGGGATGATACCGAAATAAGCGATTCAAGGCTGCAGTGTATCTCGTGCCTTGAAATAGCCTTGTTGTCCGATGGATTGATCAACCCGGTCCCAACCTTCCTGTAAGGAGGATTTGTTACAACTGCGTCAAAACTTTTGGTACCGAACCAGTCAGCTGCGTTGTGAAAATCGCTTTCGACTATCTGGATCCTTTCGCTTAGCTTGTTATATTCAACGCTGCGCTTTGCCATATCTGCGATATCAGGCTGAATTTCAACTCCCGTTATATGGGCTGCCTTTGTTTTCACCGACAAAAGCAGCGGCAGTATACCCGTCCCGGTGCCGAGATCTATTATTCTTGAGTTTTTTTCAACCCTTACATAATCAGAAAGCAAAACAGCGTCAATACCGAAGCAAAAACAGTCAGGCTTCTGAATTATCTTCAGACCGTTCAGCTGAAGATCATCCAACCGCTCTCCTTCTTTAAGAAAAGGCTGAACCATCAAAATGAACCCCTTTATTAACTGTTAAGCGTTTGCCCTGTTGATGGAGCAAACCGATTTACATGCGTGAAAGTATGGAAAGAGCCGGACTATTCGTCTGGCTCTTTGTTGATAACAATATTCTACCTATATTATTATTCCGGCTTCGGAGCATCTACCGGACATACATCAGCGCAGGCTCCGCACTCTATGCATTCTTCCGGATCGATAACATACTTGGTATCACCAGCAGAAATACAGCTAACGGGACATTCAGCTTCGCAGGCTCCGCAGCTTATGCACTCATCATGAATATAATATGCCATAACAGTACACCTCCCAAATTATAGGAAACGTTTTTCACGTTTCCTTAGTTATCCTACAATATATTGTATTCCATGTCAATAGACACAAAATTTATGATTTTTACGGCTTTTAATACACTGTTCAGTCCTCAAGCTGTTTCAGAAGTTCAATGTCGATTTCTTCTTCCTCTTCATCCGTTCCCTTTTCCACATCTTTTATAAGTTGTATTTCTGAAGCATGGTATTCCTTCAGGTCAGGCTCGTTATCGTTATCAAGTTTAACCTTGACCTTTTCCTCCAGCAGGCTGACATACATTACCGTTCCAGGCCCGTCGGGCGTCTGTACAAGGGCATTAACTTTCGGAATTCTTTTTATAAGATCTTCATATGCCTCCTGTTCATACTTCAGGCAGCACATAAGTCTTCCACATATGCCCGAAATCTTGGTCGGATTCAGGGAAAGACTCTGCTCCTTCGCCATTTTTATTGATACGGGGTGAAACTCTGTCAAATGACAGCTGCAGCAAAGACATCTTCCGCAAATACCAAGCCCGCCCATCATTTTTGCCTCGTCGCGGACACCTATCTGCCTCAGTTCAATTCTCGTCCTGAACACTGCGGCAAGGTCCTTCACAAGTTCCCTGAAATCAACCCTGCCGTCGGCGGTGAAATAAAAAAGAATCTTGTTATTGTCGAAGGTGTATTCCACGTCTATCAATTTCATTTCAAGATTGTGTTTTTTAATTTTTTCAAGGCAAATCCCGAAGGCCTCCTTGGCCTTTCTCCTGTTCTCCTCCACCTGTTTCAGGTCCTCTTCGGTGGCCTTTCTCATAACCTTTTTCAGCGGTGCAACCACTTCGCTGTCATCTACTTCTTTCAGTGTATTTACAACTTCACCGCATTCTACGCCCCTTGCAGTTTCAACAATAACTTTCTCACCGAGATTCAAATCTATCCCTGCCGGATCGAAATAATATATCTTCCCGGCATAGCGAAACCTCACACCTATTACACTTGCCATATATCTAAACCTCCTGAATTTCCATCAGTAAAGCATCAATTCCCAGCTGGTAATTGATGTTATAGCTGAAATTACGCCTCATCTTTTCCAGGTTTGCTATCTTGTCAAGAAGTATGTGATTTTCATAAGATGAAGCAATATTTTTAATAATATCTTTTTTATCTGAATTAATCAACCTGTTTTCCATACCATGCTTATAAACAAGGCTGTCCCTGTATACCGACAAAAGAATGTCGAAAACCGTTGAAAGCTCTTCCCTGCTGTCAAGCAGCATTTTCCGCAGGTTTTCTGTTTGAATGAAATCGCCGGGTTTTTCAAAAATCCTGAGAACCTGTGAACGAAGATCCTTTACCTTTCCTTCTTCAATCATACGGAAGGCATTGAGGGGAATCCCGTGAGAAAACCTGAGAATAAAGCCCAGTTCTTCATCCGGTACCGGATGTACCGAACCGATAATCTTTTTCATTTCCTCATCGGAATAGGGTGACATCCTCAAATTAACTGTACGTGACTGTATTGTAGGAAGCAATGCTTCGAAACTGGTTGTAAGCAGAATAATTACTACATATTCGGGCGGCTCTTCAAGGGTTTTTAAAAGACAGTTCTGAGCCTGCACCGTCATAAGCTCGGCATCGGGTATAAGATAAACCTTCCTGTTTCCGTACGCCGGCCTGTGCGCTGCATCGTCCCGCAATTCACGGATTGAATCAACGCCGATGGATTTCTTGTCACTTTGGACTTCATAAAAATCAGGATTCGTACCTTCGTTTAAAGTCCTGCAGCTTATACACCTGCAGTTTTCCGATTTCCTGTCCAGGCACAGAAGATCCTTGATAAATGCAGAAGCAAGAGTTTTCTTTCCTATTCCCGCAGGTCCGGAAAAAGCATAGGCATGTCCTGTCAAATCCAGTTCCAGTAACCTTTTCAACTGTATAATCAAGTCGCGCTGACCTATAATATTATCAAGTTCCAAGCTGTATATCTCTCCTGTCTTCTCATTATAACATTAGGATGTGCTTACGTCATTATGTAATTATTTAAATGATGCAATTACACTGTTCCGAAAACCAGTTTATAAAAATATATCAAGTATCAGCCCGCGTATGTCTTCAATCTTAGCTAAAATTTTCAAATGGTCCTTCTCTGATTTTAATATCTCCTGGGTAAGTTCTTCAAGGTTTTTATTTATCTTCTTTACCGTGGAGTATATCCTGTGCCTTCCTCTTCTGTCCATGTAGCTTTCCTTTAAGAATTTTGCAAAACCCCTGACCGCTTCGTCAAGAAACTCCGATATCATTTTCCTGTAAGCCCTTAATTCTGCAATATCAACCTTTTCAGACAGGCGTTCCCCTTGTTTTATTATATCACTTGCCATCTTCTTCAGGGCTTCATCAAGGTTTGAAGCCTCCTGCCTCTGAAGATGGGTTTCAAAGCCGGTATATTTCCTCCCCGATATTTTACTGCTTTCGGTATTCACCCTGCCTATAATGTTCCTCTGTTTCCGGTTTGAGCTGTCTATTTTCAGATCCATCACAATTCACCATTCTCGCATAAAATATTTCTTAATTTTTATATCGGCATAATAATTCATCAATGTATTTCCTTACCTGTGAAAAAGTATCTTCAACGCTGCCCGAACCGTTAATCCTTTTTATTCTGCCGGGATACATGCCGGCAATTTTCATATAGCCCTGGTATACCTTCCTGTGGAACGCTATATCTTCCATTTCCAGCCTGTCGGGCTTCGATAGGTCAAGCCTTCTTTTCAGGGCAATAACAGGATCAAGGTCGATAAAAAAAGTTATATCGGGAACAAGTTTTTGTGTTGCAATATCGTTTACCGTTTTGACCACTTCTATGCCGAGCTCCCTTGCAAAACCCTGGTATACATAGCTTGAATCAACAAACCTGTCGCAGATTACGCATTTTCCGTCATTCAGTGCAGGCAGTATGACCTGTGAAACCAGCTGAGCCCTTGATGCGGCATATAAAAGCATTTCGGTAATATTGTGAATTTCGGTATTGTTTCTGTCCAGTATTATTTCCCGGATTTTTTCACTGACAGGAACCCCGCCCGGCTCACGGACCGTTATGACTTCCCTTCCCTTACCTGCAATATAGTCTCTTAAAAGATTTATCTGGGTGGTTTTACCCGAACCATCCCCGCCTTCAAATGTTATGAAAAGCCCTTTTTGCATATAAGCCACCTTCTTTTTCATGTCTTTGTGTTTATAACTCTTATCATCCCGGTACCGTTCCTGTCTTTACGAAGGCCATGTACATCGGCGCCGTATTTTTTCACTTTGTCAAGATACCGGATATGCTCTGCTGTTATTGCTTCTCCCGGGCATAATACCGGTATGCCGGGAGGATAAGGCGTAACAGCATCTGCACACGTAAATCCCTCTGCTTTTTCCAGCGGGATTTCTTCAGTTGAAGCCAGATAGTATTTAAGCTCCGGAATACTGTATCTGCCCGTGCTGAAAGGAATTCTGAATGAAGCCCTGGAGTTTGATTTGCCAATACTGCTGTCTGTTTCAAGCAAAGCGTGCGTCAGTTTACTGATGTCACCGGCAGTGTCTGCCATCGTATGGATAAATACCACATGGCAGGTATCGCACATCTCCGCTGTAATCCGATACTCGCTGAAAATCCTGTCGTACAGTTCGTAGCCCGATATATCTGATGAGGACGTATCAATAACCAGCCGTGTCGGATCTCTTTTCAGGCCTTCGATACTGTCGGGAATAACCCGTAATTTCTGCATTTTTGAGAGCTTCTTTTTTGCATCGTCCAGAATATCAATCAATTGTCCATAGACTTCTGTTCCGCTGCTCACGGCAAAGTCCCTGGCATAGTCCATCGACGCCATTATTGTATATGACGGGCTTGTGGTTGTTATCATCGATACAGCCCGGCTTACTTTTCCGGGATCAATGCGTTTGCTTCCAATATGCAAAACAGCGGCCTGGGTAAAGGCTGGAAGTGTTTTGTGAAAACTCTGTACACACAAATCCGCCCCCTGCTCCAGCGCGGTTTCAGGGAGTTTGTCTGAAAATGCAAAATGGGCGCCGTGGGCTTCATCCACGAGCAACAACTTTCCTTTTTCGTGCAAAAAGTTTGATAAGTCTGAAAGCGGCTGGCAGATACCGTAATAATCAGGAGTGGTAACAAGGGCGCCCTTTGCATCCGGGTTCTGCTCCAGCGCGGTTTTCCATTCATCAATACCCGGCGGTACTGCAAGATTATATTCATCGATATAACCCGGCATAACAAACACCGGTTCAACACCAAACAGGATCAACGCATTGATTACCGATATATGACAGTTCCTGTTTACAAGGATTTTGTCACCCCTGTTAAAGCATGCCAGGATCCCGGCATGTATGCCTGAAGATGAACCGTTGACAAGGAAATATGATTTTTCAGCCCCGTATGCCTTTCTTAAGGCTTCCATGCTTTCAAGTATTGCACCTTCGGGATTGTGAAAATTATCCAGACCGTTAAGTTCAGTAAGATCGAATCTCACTGCATTGCTTAAAAAATCGGGATCAAAACCTTTTCCCTGTTTATGGCCGGGCATGTGCATTATCGTTCTTTGTCCGGTAATATATTTTTTCAGTGCATTAATCAGCGGGGTGTTTCTGTACCTGTTCATTAATTATCTTCCTGTATCCGAAATTGGTTACTGAACCACTTAATCATTATTTTAAGTCCTGCACGGATTAAATGCAAGACACGGCAGTATTCGCAAATACCGCTGAATTTAACTAATTATATTCATCCTTGAAAAAATGGGTATTATATTTTATAAACATATTTTTATCCGGAGGTGTTTATGAAAACCGGCGTGATACCTGAAAAACCGTTTGTGTTTGTTATTTTCGGAGCTACAGGAGATCTTACGGGGAGAAAACTTATTCCTGCGATATATGCGTTGGCTTATGATAACCTGCTGCCGGAAAATTTCCGCATACTTGCAATCGGGCGCAGGGACTATACATCAGAGACCTTTCAGAATATGATGGAAGAAGCAGTCCGGGAATATTCCCAGAAATGTTTCATGGAGAAGGTCTGGGAAAGAGTAAAGAACGGCATTACATACATTAATTTTGACTTTGTTGCTGACAAAGACGGATATTTTCGCCTGAAACATGCCCTGGACAATCTGTCCGAAACAGGCATTCATAATCACCTGTTTTATCTTGCCGTAGCTCCGGGCCTGTTTGCACCGATAGTAACCGAGCTTAAGAAAAATGGTCTCCTTTCCGAAGGAAACGGCTGGAAGAGGGTTATTATTGAAAAACCCTTCGGCGAAAACCTTGAAAAAGCAGCAGCACTTAACAATATTCTGACCGACGCGCTGCCCGAAGAAAGGATATACCGCATTGATCACTATCTTGGAAAGGAAATGTTCCAGAACATCCTGACGCTGCGTTTTTCAAACAATATTTTTGAACCGCTCTGGAACAGGTTCCATATTGATCATGTGCAGATAAGCATTGCTGAAACCGTCGGCGTAGGCAGCCGCGGAGGTTATTATGACAATACAGGCGTTCTTAAGGATATGGTCCAGAACCATATGTTCCAGCTGCTGTCAATTATTGCGATGGAACCTCCTGTTAAACTTGATTCGGATTACATAAGAAATGAAAAAATCAGGGTAATTCGTGCGTTACGGCCTTTTCCCGTTAGTCTTTCCGAAAGGGAGATTGTACTTGGGCAGTATACAGGCGGAATTGTAAACGGAGAAGCCGTTCCCGGCTACCTGCAGGAGAAAAACGTTGCCCACGGTTCCAAAACCCCAACCTTTGCAGCGTTGAAACTCTGGATTGACAACTACAGGTGGCAGGGTGTTCCCTTTTATCTTCTGACAGGAAAACGGCTGAACAGGAGGAATGCCGAAATTGTAATCCAGTTCAGGGAACCCCTGGGACGAAAACTATACAACGACTACTGCGATGCAAGATCCAACATACTTGCATTCCGCATTCAGCCGTATGAAGGTTTTTATTTCCAGATAAATGCAAAGAAACCGGGGAACTTTTATGAAATGATACAGGCTAACATGGACTATTGCCAGACAACAACATACGGGAACAACTCGCCCGAGGCGTATGAAAAACTGATACTTGAGGCAATTCGCGGGAATAACTCGCTTTTTACAGGCTGGGACGAACTTAATGCTTCGTGGTATTATATTGAAGATCTTGAAAGCAAAATAAACAGGAATTCACTTCATATTCATCAGTATCCCGCCGGAAGCGTCGGACCTGAAGCTGCAGTGAGACTGATTGAGAATGACGGAAGATCATGGTGGAATATGTATGACAGCATTAACTTCTGTAAAGAAAGGGGCAGTATTAATGAAAATATATGATATCAGCATGGAAATAAGAAATGACATGATGGTGTACAAAAACCAGGAGCAAAGGCGCCCGCGGCTTGAACAGACACGAAAAATTCATGAAGAAGGAGTTAACGAATCAACCCTTCATATCAACCTGCACACGGGGACGCATATGGATGCACAGCGGCATGTTCTGGAAAACGGCAGCACAATTGAAGACATTGATTTGAATAAATGCATAACACCATGCAAAGTACTTGATTTCACACATCTGAATGATTGTATTTCCAAAGAGGAGTTAATGAAGAAAAACATTCAGAAGGACGATTTTATCCTGCTTAAAACAAGGAATTCCTTCAGGGATGATTTTGATTTTGAATTTGTTTATTTAAACAGTGACGGTGCTGAATATTTACAGGAAACAGGGATAAAAGGCGTGGGTATTGACAGTCTCGGTATTGAACGCGGCCAGCCGGGACACATGACGCATAAGGCATTGCTTTCGAAGGACATAGTCATTCTTGAAGGGCTTCGGTTAAAAGATATTGAAGAGGGAGAATACATACTGTGTGCGCTTCCCCTGAAGCTCAGGGGCGGTGACGGTTCTCCTGTTCGCGCCTGTCTTATAAGGCTATAAGCAGTAAAATGCGTATGGATGTTCACGTTAACCGGAATACAGGAAAATCCTGAAACAGGCAAAGAAAATCACCCGTATCCATCCCTCAAACTCTTCAGCCGAGGGAGGAAACAGGTGATTTAATTTTATTTTATTTAATTTTATTCAGCGTACTTTTTTTCGGTCCAGACATTGTTGAATAAAGGCCTGGCATCGCCAAGATCGATAAAGACCTCGCAATTATCCAGCACTTCATCGGAAGGATTGTACGCGTCCATGTCAGCAATTTCGGGGTTTTCCTGCATTATCCTCTCAAATGCTTCTGTTACGGGTGATACATATCCAACATACAGGCTGTTCTGATAAGCATTTTCAGGATCCAGCATAAAGTTTATAAACATTTCGGCCTCTTTCTTGTGCTTGCTTGTTTTAGGAATAACCATGCAGTCAAACCAGAGATTTGCGCCTTCTTTGGGAACAACGAACTTGATATAGTCAGCGCCCTCCCAGTATATATCCATCGCTGAGCCGGACCAGTTCAGTGCAAGGGCGGCATCACCGTTTATCATCATATCTTTTATTTCATCGACATAATATCCGTTAACCAGCGGCTTTTGCTGTATTAACAGGTTTTTTGCCTGTTCCAGTATTTCAGGATCGGTTGTATTGACCGAATAGCCCAGTTTTCTCAGCGCAACACCTATTGTATCCCGCATACTGTCAAGCATCAGTATCTGGCCGGCATACTTTTCATCCCACAGTATATCCCAGCTGTCAACTTCCTCATCCACCATTTCGGTGTTGTATAAAATCCCGAGGGTCCCCCAGAAATAAGGAACCGAGTATTCATTCGTCGGATCATAATTCAGGTTCTTAAACCTGTCGCCGACATACTTGAAATTCGGAACATTGTTAAAATCTATTTTTTGAAGCATATCCTTCTTTATCATTTCTTCAATTACATAATCTGAAGGGAAAATCACATCGTAATACGAGCCGCCTCCCTCAAGTTTTGCAAGCATGTGTTCGTTGGTTTCGAACAAATCCTGGTTTACCCTGATCCCTGTCTCCTTTTCGAATTTTACCAGAAGCTCGGGATCAATATACTCCCCCCAGTTGAATATGTTCAGAACAACCTTGTCGCTGTTGCAGCCCGAAAGTACTGTTAAACCTATAAGTATAGTAATGCAGGACAGAAATAACATGCACTTCTTTTTCATGGTATCAACTCATCTCCTTTAGTCGTTCTTTTATTGATCAGCAGCAGCAGAATTACCACTGTCAGCAGCATTAACGTTGTCAGTGCGTTAATAGAAGGTTTTACACCTTTTCTTGCCATGGAAAAGATGTGTATTGAAAGATTTGTAACACCCGGACCGGTATTGAAAAAGCTTATTACAAAATCATCTATCGACAGTGTAAAAGCTATAAGTGCACCGGTTATAACTCCCGGCATTATCTCGGGAATTACCACCTTTCTTAGCGCATATGCAGGCGTTGCCCCAAGGTCCAGGGCCGCTTCGGTCGTGTGCTTGTTCATCTGCTTCAGTTTCGGCAAAACAGACAGAATCACATAGGGTATATTAAACACAACATGGGATATAAGCATTGTTACAAACCCCAGCTGTATGTTCAGCGATATAAACAGTGTCATCAGTGCTATACCAGTGACAATATCGGGATTCAGAACGGGCAGGTAGTTTATATTCAGCGCAAACTTTTTCCCCAGAAGTCCCATATTGTGAATACCGATGGCTGAAAATGTACCGATAACCGTTGAGATTATTGATGACAATAAAGCCACCAAAAAGGTATAATACAGGGCTTTTATGATTTCACGATCCCTGAACAATTCCGCATACCATTTCAGCGTAAACCCGCCCCAGTGCCCGCGGGACTTTGATTCGTTAAAGCTGTATATGATCAGAACAATTATGGGAGCATATAAAAATATAAAAATCAGGCTCATATAAAACTTTCTCAGGAATTTTACCATATTGGTGCACCCCCGTTATCATTGTCGCTCTCAAACCTTGACATAACCGCCATCGAAATCAGTATCACAATCATAAGAATGATTGACAATGCCGAGCCGAAATGCCAGTCACGGTAAAGAGAAAACTGTTCCTCGATCAGGTTTCCTATCAACGACTCTTTCCCTCCGCCAAGCAGCCGGGAAATTACAAAAGTGCTGACAGCCGGCATGAAAACCATCGTAATGCCGCTTACAATACCCGGTACTGAAAGAGGTAGAATGACTTTGAAGAATGTTCCGATTTTGTTTGCCCCCAGATCCGACGCGGCTTCAAGAACGCTCTTGTCTATTTTGGACAGCACCGTATATATCGGCAGAACCATGAACGGCAGGAAATTATAAATCATTCCGAGCAGAACCGCCGTTTGCCCGGGCATAATTGAAAGCGCGGGCAATCCCAGAAAGGACAGGAGCCTGTTAAGAAAACCGTTCGGGGACAGTATTGACATCCACGCATATGTTCTCAGCAGGAAATTCATCCATATCGGAACAAGAAAAAACATAAGCAGTATGTTTTTATACTTCGCCTTAATCGTTGCTATGATTAACGCCACGGGATATCCAAGGAAAAAACACAGCAGCGTTGAAATAAAAGCAAGTTTAAAGGACTTTACAATTGATGTCAGGTAGTTTCTGTCAAATACCCTTGCATAGCTTTCCAGTGAAAATGACAGCGATGACGGATCATGGATATTGCCTTTTGTAAGGCTGTAAAACAGCACAAGGAACAGCGGAATAACTATGAAAATTATCATCCATACCATGTATGGATATGCAAGAATTTTTGCCCTGTTTTTTTTCACTTAACTCCCTCTTTTCATAACATGAATATCTTCGGGTTCAAACATCAGTCCGACATTTGCTCCAACCGGCTGCATATCCGTACTTTGAATCATGTATTCAAAGCCGCCGCCCTCAACCATCATTTCATAGTGAACGCCCTTAAACACCACGGATGTCACTACACCCTGTATAAGGCCTTTTTCCGGTGCTGTAAGCTCAATATCCTCCGGCCTTATAACAACGTCAACGGGCTCATTCTGGTTAAATCCTTTGTCCAGGCATTTAAACTTCTGCCCGGAAAACTCGACCAGGTAATCTTCATGCATAATACCCTCAATGATGTTGCTTTCACCAATAAAATCAGCTACAAACCTGTTTTTGGGTTCGTTATATATATCAACCGGGGTTCCCACCTGCTGAATAACCCCGTTATTCATTACAACAACGGTATCAGACATCGTCAGGGCTTCTTCCTGGTCATGGGTTACATATATAAACGTAATGCCAACATTTTTCTGCATGTTCATAAGCTCTATCTGCATTTCCTTGCGGAGCTTCAGGTCCAGGGCCCCAAGGGGCTCATCAAGAAGAAGTACCTTAGGTTCACAGACCAAAGCCCGTGCTATTGCAACACGCTGCTGCTGGCCTCCGCTCAACGAGTCAACATGTCTTCCTTCAAAGCCTTCAAGATCAACCAGCTTCAGCATATGCTTTATTCTTTTGTCTATCTCATCCCTGGGAATCTTCTTGATTTTCAGGCCAAACGCTATATTTTCGTAGACGTTCAGATGGGTAAACAATGCATACCTCTGGAATACCGTATTTATATTCCTCTTATACGGAGGTACATCATTTATCCTTACCCCGTCAAAAAAAATATCACCTTCGTCGGGTTCCTCGAATCCGCCTATCATTCTCAGGGTAGTGGTTTTTCCACATCCGCTGGGACCTAACAGTGTAATGAATTCGTTTTCCCTGATGTAAAGATTAATATTGTTTACAGCGGTAACGCCGTTATATCTTTTTGTAACGTTATTAAGCTCAATTATCTTTTTGCTCAACAGAGCCACCTCCCTGAAAAATCTAAAAATTAGGCGGAGTAGAAATCCATAGCAGTTGTGCCAGCCTCTTTCCTGCATTCTTTATGCTGTGCGCCTGGTTTGCCTTGTAATGGAAGCACTCTCCTTTTTTAACCTTGTAACGCTCCTTTCCAAGGGTTAAAATAATAGAACCACTCAGGACATACCCGAACTCCTCGCCGGAATGAGGGTCATCTTCTTCTATTTCGCCGTTTTCATTCAACTCTAAAATAATCGGCTCCATGTCTTTTTTCTGAGCATTCGGAACAATCCAGTTGATGCGGTATCCTTTATCCTCCACCTCTTTTACAAATACATCCTTCTCCTTGAAAACAACCTGCTCGTCCTTTTGCTCATTAAAAAACTCAGGTATACTGCTTCCGAGGCATTCCAGTATATCCTTGAGCGTAGCTATTGAAGGCGAGGTTAAATCTCTTTCAAGCTGGGATATATAGCCTTTTGTCAATTCGCATCTGTCGGCAAGTTCCTGCTGCGTCAGTCCGTATTCAAGCCTCATTCGCTTGATTTTGGCTCCTATTTGCATATAATTCCCCCAATTCAACAGCATCTTTCAATGAATCAAACCGGCTTAAAATCTGTGTTTTTGCCGCATAGCATCACTATCTGCCATATAAAAAAACCAATTAAAATTAAAAAATGTTTAGTTATATTAAACTTATAATATTTTATAAAACTTTAAGTTTAATATTGCTAAACACAGAACGAATTATATTATTGCATTTTTTCTTGTAGGTGTCAATATATTTTTAATGAAATAATTCAAATATAAATTAAACCCTGAAGTGTTAATTTATGGGCATTCCAGCCAATCAGAAAAGGCTGCGGGGAAACAAGCAAACGATATGATACGAAAAACCTTAATCACCTGAAAATGATTAAGGTTTTCCTATTTCAGAGAACGGATATACCCTGAAAATTGCTTTTCCTTCAACGCTTCGGATGTCTACAGGACCGAAACTTCTGCTGTCAAGGCTGTTCTCCCTGTTATCACCCATAACAAAAACATATCCTTCCGGAACCGTATAAGGGCAGACCAACTCCATTTTCGGCGTTATTCCCTTAACATATGGTTCATCCATCAATATACCGTTTATATAGACCTGCCCGTCATGTATATCTATGGTATCCCCTTCAACGGCGATAATCCTTTTTATCAGTCGGTTTGACCTAAAACTCTTGTGCAGTCGTAAATTTACATCCTTCAGGAAAATCTTGTACCTGTTGATAAAACCCTTGGTATTCTCTCCTCTCAGGAAAACAACAATATCTCCCCTTTTGGGGTTCGAGAACTGGTAACTGATCTTGTCAATAATCAAGGCATGTCCTTCCTGCAAGGTATTTTGCATTGAAGACTGGTGCACCGTTGTTAACGCATATAACTGGCTCTGCAGCAGAGATGTTATAAGTACTGCACCAACCAGATAGAGAATCCATTCCAGAATCTCCCTTCCGACTTTAATCTTTTTCAGCTTTTGTTCCTCAGTCATTGCCATCCTCCGTTCGTACGAATATAACAATTGAAACAGCAACAATGTAATTATTATATAACATTCTCTTCCAATTGTATATTAACAAGTTACAAAAATGTTTTTCTGCTTAACGTTAAAACAGCATCATTTCTTGTATCAAGGGTATACGGATGTATCACTTTCCCCTTCTGTATCAGATACATAATCGTCGAGTCAGTGCATAATAAAATGCACCTGTCCAGGTCTTCATACACATATTCTCTGACCCTTTTTACAACATCAAAGTTCCTTCCGGGTTCAATGTAATCCGCAACAAAGATAATTTTCTCGAGCAGGGTCATTCCTGGCCGCCCGGTAGTATGCCAGTATATTGCACTGAGTATTTCTTCATCGTCAACACCGTACTCATCCCTTGCAATATACATGCCTATGATACTGTGCATCAGTGCGCTTGACTGTCTTTGTATATCATCGGTTACTATCCCGTATTTCCTTACCAGTCTCTCTTCTTCATCCTTACCGATGTTTTTCGCACAATCATGCAGAAGTCCTGCAATCCTTGCCTTTTCCACATCAGCATTATAATGCACTGCAAGTTTTACCGCTTCCTCCATAACGTTCAGTGAATGTATATATCGTGTCTCGCTAAGCGATTTCTTAAGTTTTGCTCTCATTTCTTTCAAATCCATGGCTATTCTCCCCGGTACAGACCGTTTGATTCAATATATCCGGAAACCTTTGAAGGTACCATGTAGCGTATTGACAGACCCTTTTTTATTCTGTTCCTGATATCGGTTGACGATATCTCCAGGTACGGAGCTGAAGAACAGGTTATTCTTGCGTTGTAACTTTTCCTGTACTCATTTATCGTGTATTCAAGTTCCTTTTCCGATACGTTCGTCCTTCTGGCAACTATTATATCCGCGAGCTCAAAAATTCTGCCTATTTCACGCCATGACACAAACTGGACAATAGAATCGCTTCCGCATACGAAAAACAGCTTTCCGGACGGATATTCGTTTTTTATCTCGCTCAGCGTATCGCAGGTATATGATATGCCTTCCCTTTTAAACTCAATATCCGAAACATCAAAGAAAGGATTGTCTTCTATTGCAAGTTTAACCATGTTATAACGGTGATGAGCCGTTTCCAGGTCCATTACCTTTTTATGGGGCGGATTGCCCGCAGGTATGAAAATAACCCTGTCAAGGCTGAACTCTTCGCGTATGTATTCTGCCAAAAGCAGATGACCCGTATGTATCGGGTTGAATGACCCGCCGAAAATGCCAAGCAACCTATTCACTACCTTTCTGTTTGTCCGGCACGCATTGCGTTATATGCCATATAGCCTTGTCTATAAGCTCGTTTGTTGTATAGTCTTCGGTTCCCGGAACAATTATATTGCATTTTCCCATAGGGACTAAAACTTTCACCGCCCGGGACGAAGACACGGCTTCTGCAACCCTGGGCGTTATCTCTCCCATCATGCCGTTTGCGGCAATTATCCCGATTCCGCCTGTTATAACATCAGCTTCCCTTATATTGAAAACTATCGCATTTTCACCCGTCGCTGCCCTGTCTGCACCCGCCTTAAGCATTGCACTGGTTGCAATAACGTTTGTTCCCAGGCCCATAACCTCTGCCTGCGGAATTCTTTGTTTTATTCTTTCAACAATCACCTTGCCCAGTCCCCCGCCCTGGGCATCAATAACTGCAATTTTCATACAACTCTCCTCTTTCCGGGACAGGCTCAGTTAAAGCCTGTATATGATGATGACTTATGCCCGGTATTTCTTCCGGTAGCCGGCCGGTGTAACCTTCATGTATTTTTTGAACCGGTTAATAAAATAACTGAAATTATTAAAACCCACTTCAAGGGCTATATCAAGGATTTTTCTTTCCGTGCTTTCAAGCAGGTCGCAGGCCTTAATCACCCTAATATAATTTAAATACTCAATCGGTGTCTTTGCCACTATCTTTTTAAAATACCTGCAGAAATGCCCTTCGCTCATGTTTACCATCCGGGAAAGCTCGCTAATGCTTAACTGCCGGCTGTAATTGGACTGAATATACTGTATCACGTTTTTCAGCCTGTCGCATTTGTATGTCAGGTTCTTATCCGCTCCGGATTCTGCGTTTTTCAGAAGCAAAGAAAATATTGCATACAAATGCGATTTTATCAGCAATTCATAAGTATACTCTTTTTTCACTGCAATCTCAATGACTTTTTCAAGGTGGTCAAGAACTTCAAGTTCCCATGGTTCGCTGCCCGTTATTAAACAGGCAAACATATATTGATTTTTTGCTATCAGGTTTATATAATCATTCTGTATTTTGTCATACGGATTGCTGTTCAATAGGCTTGGATGAAAAACAACTGCGGAAAAGCCCCATTCACCTTTGTCGGAATAAGCGCTGTGTATTTGTCCGCTCCTGATAAACAATGCCTGTCCCTTTTTTACGGTGTATTCAAGATCTCCTACCCTGAAAACGGCCTCCCCTGAAGTCATAAGAAGAAACTCAAGTTCGTCATGCCAATGCAAATCCAGCATTTCGGACCGATCATGGTATACCATTGAATAACAACCTAACGGAAAAAGAAAATCGCCATGCTCCCTTTTTTCTTTCAGTAAGCTTATATCCACCAATGACCACCTGAAATATCAATATATTTGTATAATCAATAAATTTACAGCAAGATTTTTATGATAAAAATCATTATTATATTATTATATATCGGTTAGTCAGTTTTTTAAACAATCAGTTTTGAATGAATCTTTAAATATAGGATTTTTCAGGGCGGTAAAAGCGACGGATAAACTGACCGTTGTTTATATGGAAGAAGTTGTTTTTTAGATGGAGGTGTGGACATTGAAATTCAGCGATGGTTACTGGATGCTTAAAAAAGGTGTCACTCTTTACAGTCCGACGGATATAAGGGATGTGCAGTACTCCGGGGATAAACTCAGTATTTTTGCCGCGACAAAGGTTATAAACCACAGGGGCGACACCCTGAATCTGCCGATGATTACAGTTGAGTATTTCTCACCCCTGCCCGATGTCATCGGCGTCAGAATATTTCATCATAAAGGAAAAAAACAGAAAGGACCCGGATTTGAACTGAACAAAAAAGCCGACACCCCTGTTGATGTAAAAGCCGAAAATGAGGAAATAACATTCACCAGTGGAAAACTTTCGGTGAGAATAAAGAGAGGAACCCACTGGAAAACCGGGTTTTATTATAATGGCAGGTACCTTACAGGAAGCATAGGAAAAGGTACGGGATATATTAAGACAGATGAAGGCATGACTTATATACGCGAGCAGCTGGACCTCGATATAGGGGAATGTGTTTACGGCCTGGGCGAACGGTTCACCCATTTTGTAAAAAACGGGCAGTCGGTGGATATCTGGAACGAGGATGGCGGAACAAGCAGCGAACAGGCATATAAAAATATTCCGTTTTATATTACCAACAAGGGTTACGGGGTTTTTACAAATCACCCCGAACGCGTTTCATACGAGATTGGTTCCGAAGTGGTATCCAAGGTCCAGTTCAGTGTGCCCGGCGAATACCTTGAGTATTTTATTATCGGCGGAGAATCGATGAAAGATGTGCTGAAAAACTACACAGCCCTGACCGGAAGGCCGAATTTGCCTCCAGCCTGGTCATTCGGTTTATGGCTTTCAACATCGTTCACGACAAGCTATGATGAAAAAACCGTAAACAGTTTTATTGACGGTATGTTTGAACGGGATATCCCGGTCAGTGTTTTTCACTTTGACTGTTTCTGGATGAAAGAGTTCCAGTGGTGTGACTTTATATGGGACCGTGATGTATTCCCCGATCCGAAAGCCATGCTGAAAAGGCTTAAGTCAAAAGGCCTTAGAATATGTGTCTGGATTAATCCGTATATTGCACAGAAGTCATATTTATTCGATGAAGGCATGGAAAAGGGATACCTTGTAAAAGACAAAAACAGTGATGTATGGCAATGGGATATGTGGCAGGCAGGTATGGCACTTGTGGACTTTACAAACCCGGATGCATGCAGATGGTACCAGGAAAAACTGAAGACACTGCTTGATATGGGGGTTGATTGCTTCAAAACCGATTTCGGCGAAAGAATTCCCACCGACGCAGTGTATTTTGACGGTTCCGATCCCGAAAAGATGCATAATTACTATACTTATTTGTACAATAAAACAGTTTTTGAGCTTTTGAAGAATGAACGCGGCGAAAGAGAAGCAATCGTTTTTGCCCGCTCGGCAACGGCATGCTCCCAGAAATTCCCTGTCCACTGGGGCGGAGACTGTACCGCAAATTATCCGTCAATGGCAGAATCCCTGCGCGGAGGCCTTTCACTGTGTATTTCGGGTTTCGGGTTCTGGAGCCACGACATCGGAGGTTTCGAAAAAACAGCGACGGCAGACCTTTACAAACGCTGGGTGGCTTTCGGCCTTCTGTCCACTCACAGCCGCCTTCACGGGAGCGAATCATACCGCGTTCCATGGCTCTTTGATGATGAATCTTCAGAAGTTTTAAGTTATTTTACAAAGCTGAAACACAGGCTCATGCCTTACATATTCGCCGCTGCATGTGAGGCTTCGGCAAGCGGGATTCCTGTAATGCGGCCGATGGTACTTGAATTTAACACCGACCCGGCATGCGATTACCTGGACAGGCAGTACATGCTCGGCGGAAATATTCTTGTTGCACCGGTGTTTTCAGAGAATAAGTCTGTGAAATACTATGTGCCCGAAGGAACCTGGACAGGACTTATCAGCAACGAAAGAATCCAGGGCGGAAAATGGCGGGAAGAAGTGCACGATTATTTCAGCCTTCCATTGCTTGTACGGCCAAACAGCCTTATAGCAATCGGCAGCATCGAAAACAGGCCGGATTACGATTATGCTGAAAATGTCACTTTCCACCTGTTCGAGCTCCAGGACGGGCACAGAGCTGAATCGGTCGTATATAACACCGGGGGAAGTGTTGAGCTTGAGGTTTCTGTAACAAGAAAAGGAAACCTCCTCCATATAGCCGCAACGGGTAATGATAAAGCGTGGAAGCTGCTTCTTAGAAACATCCGTGTTGTACAGCCGTCCGGTGACTTTGCCGTCTCGGCTGATAAACATGGTACGGTTATTATACCCGCCAAAAATATCGGCGGGTTCTCAGTTGCCTTCAGGTAGACTGTGTTTACAGGCTGCATTTGGTATGCAAATAAAAGCTGCACCCTCAATATATCATATTGAGGGTGTTTTTATTGGAAACACACGAAACCGGCAATATCCCGGTTATTCCAACTTTTGATTGGCAAAATACATGGTTAGGGCATTCAGGCGGAGTGACAAAACCCCGCCCGAATTACATATCAAATTTAAACCGGCTTATGTTTGCCTCACCGTCAAAAACAAAATACAGGTCGTGCTTTCCGGATACTTCGGAAACATTGCAGCGGACGATAGCCCATGCCTGGCTGAGCACCGCTTCAGGCATTGCCGGGGCGCCGGTATTGGGAATATAAATTGTTCCAATGATTTTCCCGTCAGGAGAGTCGAGCCTTACGTCAACATTCGTTCCCGGTGCTGCGGCACGGCATTCAACAGTCAATGTTTTTATCCCGGGTTTAAACATCACGCTGCGGAACAGTATCTTGCTCCCCCTGCCCAGTGCCTTTACCGAACTGCGCAGGTCCCCGTACCTGTCAAAGATTATATTCTCATAATCGTCACAATTTTCGGCCCAGGTTTCAACTGTCGGCTCCCTGTCCGGAATAACCTCGCCGTCAACCGGGATTGTCCCTGTAAGGCGTATGTCCTCCGATGACGCCCCTACCATAACCGTCAGCATGCATTTTTCCAGGCAGTATTTTTCCCTTGTAACATCATAGAAAAAAAACTCATCCGGCCCAATTTCAAACTCAACCGTTTTGGTTTCCCCTGGTTCAAGATAAACTCTTTTAAATCCCTTAAGCTGCTTCCTTGGCCTTTTTACACGGGATTTGCTGAAAGAGATATAAACCTGTACCACTTCCTCGCCGGCCGTATCGCTTTTATTCGTAACATCAGCACAGACCTTAAGGCTCATGTCTTTTTGAAGCACATCGGCACTCAGCCTTAAGTTTCCATATGAAAAAGAGCTGTAGGAAAGGCCGTGCCCGAAGGGGTACAGCGGCTCTTCGTCAAAGTACATGTATGTCCGTTTTGATTTGATAATATCATAGTCCATTATCGATGTAAGCTGATCTGTCGACCTGTACCATGTCATCGAAAGCCTTCCTGCCGGATTATAGTCGCCAAACAGTACATCGGCAATTGCATTCCCCATCTCCTGGCCGCCATGGGCCGAATAAACAATTGCAGGTATTGTCTCTGCAGCACGGTTTATTGCCACCGGGTATGAGCTTATTAATACCAGGACGGTATTTTTGTTCGCCGAGTAAACTTCCTGCAGCAATCTCTCCTGGTATGGCGCAAGTGTAATATCAGGCCTGTCGATTTCCTCCTTGCCGTTAATGACCGGGTTGTTGCCTATTGTTACAAATACAGCATCGGCATCCCGTGCAGCAGCCATTGCCCTGCTGATTCCATCCTCAACCACTTCAACGATAAACCTGTCGTTCTTTCCTTTTCCGAAATAATCCTTTTCAGCAACCACATCGGTGCCGTTTCCTGAGATCCCTGCAATGTTACCGTTATATGTCTTTATTACATATTCATTTTCACCTGCCGGTATAAGGTTGAACAATTCCTTCACAAACCAGCCGAAAGCCCTTTCGGATGTTGCCGAAAGGTTATTTTCGCAGGTAACAAACTTACCGTTTGATATGCTTCTTAACGTAAAGCTCCCCCATCCCCAGTCGGTAAGGCTGAACAGCGATTTATCCGACGGTTCTTCGGCACAGGCACGAAGAATCCCGTTTTCATCAGGTTCAATGTATTTCATGTTCCCTGCAGATCTTATCCTTACTATGTCGGAACCATCGGTAAAACTTATCGCCGCATCGGGCAGTTTCTTTTTGAGCCCGTCAAGAATTGTAACCTTATACGGGTACGTACCGCTGTACCAGTCGTTGTACAGTTCGCTGCCCATAGGACCTATAACCGCTGCCTTCTTAACTTTCTCTTTTTTCAGCGGCAGCATGTTATCATTCTTTAAGAGAACAATTGATTTCTGCGCTGCCCTGTAGGCTGCACGGCTATGCTGTTCACAGCATAAAACATGTTCCGGGATACTCTTGTACGGATTCCTGTTCCCTGAATCAAACTGGCCGTACCGGATACGCATCCTGAATATGTTCGCGATGGCCTGATCTATGTCGCTTTCTGATATCAGCCCTCGTTCAAGAGCTTCCCTTACAGAGTTTATAACGAGTTCCGGATCATCTGTAAAACTGTCTATTCCGTTTTTCAGCGCAAATGCTGCTGTTTCGGCATGTGTCCCGCAATACCTGTGGTCGTTCACGTTCTGCCTGAAATCTTCAGCATCACAAACAATAAAACCTTCAAGTCCCCATTCTTCCCTGACTTTTTTTTTGACAACGGGGTTCACTATCATGGGTACGCCATTGACCGCGTTATATGCGGTCATAATACATTTTGCACCGCCATCGGTTATAACGCTTCTGAATGGTTCCCAGTAGTATTCCCTGATACTGCGCGGATCAATGCTCACAGAACAGCTTATCCTGTCCCTTTCGTTATTGTTCGCAAAGAAATGCTTCAGCGTTGCTGCTGCCCTCAGGTAAAATGGATGATTTCCCTGTACTGATTTTACAAGGGTTCCGGCCATTTTCCCGGCCAAATACGGATCCTCGCCGTAGGCTTCCTCGGTTCTTCCCCATCTCGGATCCCTTTCCATATCCACCGTGGGAAACCATATGCTAAGTCCTTGTTTCTCATCGTTCCTTTGATAATAAACCCTGTATTCGTCGCCTATAATGTTTCCTATCTCCTCCATCAGTTCGGTATCCCATGTGGATGCAAGGCCTATTGTCTGCGGAAACACGGTGGCTTCACCAAGCCATGCCACGCCATGAGCCGCTTCACCGCCAATTGTATACTCCTTTATACCAAGCCTTGGTATCGCTGCCTGTTTTGTCGGAAGCAGCGATATTTTCTCATCCAGCGTCAGGTTTTCAAGCAAATCGGTTATTCTTTCTTCAATGGGCAAATCCTCATTCCAAAATTTGCTTCTGTTTTCCATTTTATCCTTTTGCACCTCCTCTGTCCGATGCGTATTATGAGAGTATAAACCTTTCTGATAACAGATTCTATCATAAAGAGAATCCGGGTTCTTTCAAAAAAACAACATATTATACCATAAATTTGATAATTCCAGGCAAAGAAAAAAGGCAGCCAATTATATTGACTGCCTTTCATTATGCATTGTTTCAGTTATTGTTTTCCTCGTTCCTGTACGGGAAAATCTTCATCAGTATCAGAATAATAACATAAAACAGTATTATTACTGAAAAAGTACCCAAAAGTCCGTATTTCATCAGTTCCAGTCCCAAATAAATATCATTCATAATTATCACTCCTTATAATGACAGCAGCCATGGTACAAGGGCGAGAACCATTCCGCCTGCTACTATTGAACCCAGCTGTCCGGCTACATTGGCACCAACGGCATGCATCAGGATAAAGTTCTGCGGGTCTTCTTTTACAGCCATTTTCTGAACAATTCTTGCGGACATCGGGAACGCCGAAATTCCGGCAGCTCCTACCATCGGGTTAACCTTCTCTTTTGAGAACAGGTTCATAAGTTTAGCAAGAAGAACGCCGCCTGCAGTATCAAATACGAATGCTACAAGTCCCATAGCCAGTATAATCAGTGTTGTTGGGCTTAAAAAACTTTCATAATGCATCGTTGAACCGATTGTAACTCCAAGCAGCAATGTAACAAGGTTCGAAAGCTCGTTCTGCGCTGCTTTTGAAAGTCTTTCAAGAACTCCGCTTTCCCTTATAAGATTACCAAACATCAAAAGGCCTACAAGAGCCACGCTGCTTGGTGCAATTATTCCGGCTATAATTGTTACAAAAATCGGGAACAGGATCAGAACGGTTTTTGATACCTTAACATCCTTGTATTCCATTCTGATCATGCGCTCTTTTTTGGTTGTTAGCGCCTTTATTACAGGAGGTTGAATAATAGGTACAAGTGACATGTATGAATATGCTGCGACAGATATTGGGCCAATCAGATGCTTTGCAAACTTTGATGCAACAAATATCGAAGTAGGTCCGTCAGCTGCTCCGATAATACCGATTGATGCAGCAACCTTCAGGTCAAACCCCAGCCCCGGGAAAACTTTATTCATAAGAAGAGCCACGAGGATTGTGAAGAATATACCAAACTGGGCGGCTGCTCCGAACAAGATCATTTTCGGAGTTTTAAGCAGCGGGGAAAAATCAATCATAGCTCCGACTGCTACAAATATAAGACACGGGAATAACTCTGTAAGAATACCTGAGTTGAAAAGTATCTGCAATACGCCAGGTTCTACCCTGTAGGCCTGCCCGTTTTCGAAAACATAATTCAGTCTCTCAACAAAAAAGTCTTTTGATGAAGGAAGCAATTTAACAATTTCGGTAACAGCTTCATCCAGTACGGGTTCGTACTCCCATATGGATTTGAAAGGAAGGTTAACAAGAATGGCACCAAAACCGATAGGCAGCAACAGCATAGGTTCGTAGTCCTTTTTGATCGCAAGGTAAATCAATAACCCGCCGAGGAAATACATTACCAGGTACTGCCACTTAAAGGCCAGAACACCTTCAAATAATTGTGCAATTTGCTCCATAGACACACACCTCATAAATATTTTGATAAATAACCTGAAAATAAAAAAATACCAAAACCATAGTTTCGGTATAAGTCTCGCTTTCATAGAAATATGATTAACTGACCGGACGCAGAAGCGTCGTGCTGACGACCAGTTAAACAGGGGCTGCCCTGCAAGCTACTCTCTTAAACCTTCAATATATCATTATATCTTAATGGATTCAAAATATCAATTATTTTTGCGTTTTGATATATGTATTTCATCTAGAGAAGTCAAACATATGTGACACAACCTCTGAAAAATTTTCTCTGAACAATGCTGTAACTGCCCTTAATTGCAAATAATTATTTTGTCAAGGAGGAAAGCGGAGCGATCCTTGATT
>LFSH01000082.1:0-29099 GCA_001513105.1 Clostridiales bacterium DTU070
ATATCAGAGGTCTTTCCTTTTTTCTTATCTTTTTGTCACATATGTATTATCTTATATCAGTTAAAATTATATTCAAATTTATCAGTAGACAAAAAGAACATTAATCATGTATACCAATTACGTATATAAGCATAATACTGCTTTAGCCCTAATTTTTTGTGTAAATTGATTTTCTTTCTATATTAGCTTACATATATTTTAAGAAACAATAGTATATTATAGTCTTAAGATCTCTTTTTTCTGGTATTATTGCTCTTTTTTTCTATAATTATTATTATAGCATAGAAGGCGGGCTTATTTACACAAATGCTCTTGTTAACCGGGGTAAAAGGAAAATATAGAGAAGCCTTTTTGCAGGTATTTGTTATCGCAGATTGGGAGTGAACATTGTTTTGCATGTTTCTATTCGTCTTCGTACTCTTCATATTGTTTATAATGAAATCTCACTTCCTTGACATCTTTGGCATACTCCTTACTGACAGCCAAAAGGTCACCGTGATAACCTGTTTTCTTTTCGAGTGTTTGGGCTTCAGGAAATGACCGATAAATTGTTACATCAATAATGCCATTGTATTTCCTTATATTTGCAATTATAATCCATTATTAAAATGTTGCAAGAATAAAATAAATACGTGTTGATTGATTAACGCATTGCAACTAAGAAATAAAACCGTATCCGAAAATTCAGATGAGCATCATAAAAGCAGGATTGCTTGATTGTCATAGCAAGGATGAAATTGCCCAGGTTTTTTTGAAAAGCAATAACGGCGCAGTTTATACATGCAAAAAAGGCGGTTTTTAGCCGCCTTCTGCAGGTGATGCAGGGTTTGTTTTCGGGCAACAGACCCTCTTGAAAAACCTTTTTGATTTATAAAATTAAACTTTTTCGATAATGTCCAGGATTTCTGATATAGTCTTTTTGCCGAAAACTATATCCTTGTCATTTACTATCAGTGCCGGTACGCTCATTATGGAATACTTGTTTTTAAACTTGGGATATCGGGCCACATCAATCATTTCCGCCTCGATATCCGGATTTTTCGCTGCCATCAGCTG
The DNA here is from genome assembly GCA_001513105.1 of Clostridiales bacterium DTU070. Lineage (GTDB taxonomy): Bacteria > Bacillota > Clostridia > DSM-8532 > DSM-8532 > Thermoclostridium. The sequence continues at coordinate 1,057 of LFSH01000082.1, forward strand.
GCATGCCGCCACCACATCAGGGCAGAAGGTACAGGACAGGGACACCCCTATCTTTAAATTCACCTTCCTGTCGATGCCGTTAATGCGCGACATGACTTCTTCGCTTACCGACTGGCCTGGTCCGGCTACATTATATAATGCCAGGATGAACGAGTTTATCTCATGCCCGCCCGGAACACCGTGGAACTGTATACCTGTATATCCGCCATCTCTTCCAAGGATTGCGAAAGTCGGGAAAATCTCAGCATTTATACTCTTCTCCTTCTCAGGATCCTGTCCCTTGTACAGCACATTCAGCTCCACTTTATCGGTAAGAGACACAAACTCCTCCAAGAAGGATTTTATTTCATTGCTTAAATCCTGCTGTTCATCTAATATTGCCAGGATACCCACTTTATTTTCAAAACGGTTCAGGATCGGAACCAGTTGTTCGCGCAAATCCTCATCAAGGAATAGTTTCCCGGGCTGCACGGTGTCATGGGATTCCTCGGTTTTAATTCCAAGCCTCTCCTTCTTTATCGCAATGTATTTTTCAGCATGCGTGGCCGCTATGGCTCCGTCAGAAACAGCCGTTACAAGCTGCCTCAGGTCTTTTTTCCTGACGTCCCCCGCTGCATATACGCCATCAATATTAGTACGCATGTTTTCATCGGTAACGATATATCCATATTCATCAAGTCTCAGTTGTTCCGCATATTCCGCAGTCTGAGGTATATAACCCGCAAAAACGAAAATTCCGAAACTCTCGCCGGGTTTCGATTCATAGGCCCATGTCTGACCTGTTTTGTTGTTTATAAATTTTGCATAGCGCAATACACTGTCGCCGTCGGCCTCGAGTATTTCAGTGTTGAATTTCACTTCGATCTTCGGATGGGCAAGTACCCTTTCTGCAATCATTTTTGAGCATGTAAATTCAGGCTCTCTTGCAATGATCGTAACTTTTCTTGCGTACCTTGTCAGAAAAATGGACTCTTCTGCGGCAGCAAAGCCTGCCCCTATAACGAAAACATCCATGCCGGTGAAGAATTCCCCGTCACATGTGGCGCAGTATCCGATACCCCGTCCCCTGAATTCATCTTCTCCGATGAAACCAATCCTTCTCGGAACGGTACCCGTAGCAATTACTACAGCCAAAGCCTCGTATTCCCCGTCCACCGTTCTGACCTTTTTAATGTCGCCTTTCAGGTCCACGGATTCAACAATACCCTGTCTGAAAGTAACACCAAATTTCTCGGCCTGCTTTCTCATTATCAGGCCAAGCTCCTCCCCGGAAACATTAAGAATGCCCGGATAGTTTTCCACTTCTGAAGTTATCCTGATTTGCCCGCCTGGTTTGTCCCGTTCTATGATCAGGGTTTTAAGCCGGGCACGGCCGGCATAAATGCCGGCCGTCATTCCCGCGCTTCCTGATCCGATTATTATCAGATCATATATTTCTTTCATAGCAGTTAAATCTTCCCTACCAGGTCAAGACTGGGCTTAAGGGTTTCAGCTCCGGGACGCCACTTTGCGGGACAAACTTCATCACCATGTGCTGCCACAAACTGGGCTGCCTGAACCTTACGCAGCAATTCTGCGGCATCTCTGCCTATACTGTTTTCGTTTACTTCGTAAGCCACTATTTTACCGGCGGGGTTAACTATAAAGCTTCCTCTTAATGCCATTCCCTCTTCTTCAATGTATACTTCGAAGTCTCTGCAGAGCTTTCCTGTAGGATCTGCGAGCATCGGGAACCTGATTTTCTTAATTGTATCCGAAGCATCATGCCATGCCTTGTGAACAAAATGGCTGTCTGTTGAAACAGAATATATTTCTACGCCCATCTTCTGGAATTCATCGTAATGATCGGCCAGGTCTGCAAGTTCGGTAGGGCATACAAAGGTAAAATCAGCCGGATAGAATACGAACACCGACCACTTGCCGAGCAAATCCGACTTGCTGATATCCTTAAACTCACCATTAACATACGCCTTTACTGTAAAATCAGAAACTTCTTTACCAATAAGTGCCATAATAAAACCCTCCTTAAAAACATTTTTTATTTAATCCGGTAAAAAACCGGTGATTTGCCTATTCAGACATGTTTCTGCAATCAGTGCAGATTCCTTTGAAAATCATTACCCTGCTTTCAATGCGGACCCCTGTAGACTGTTCCAGCAACCGGTCAACCTGCTCAAGAATATCTTCAAGGTCATCGCTTTCCGAGTCAAAGGCATTTCCGCATTCAGTGCACAAGACATGCAGATGTTCATGGATATTTATGTCAAATCGATCGGGAGCATCACCCATCGGGATTCGCAATATTTCACCCGCCTCGGCCATTGCACCCAGGTTCCGGTAAACGGTGCCAAGGCTGATATTCGGATAATCTTTCCTGATATCCTCGTATATTTCGGTAGCCGTAGGATGGTTCAGCTTCCGCAGTGAGTTCTCTATCATCATTTTCTGTGCACTGTATCTTTTATTCATAATAACTACTCCTTAATAGTAATGATTACTATTATTATAATAGATATATTAATCACAAATGTCAATAGTTTTTTGAAATTTTCTCAAAATAAAAAACAGCCTCCAAATAGTATTATTTGAAAGGCTGCTTTTTATCAATCAATTTTCGCTGTATTCAGGGATTCAGTACCCTGCCGCTTCCGCCGCAGTTCGGGCATGGATGGGTAAGAATCTGAACCAGGGAATTTCCTACTTTCTTTCTCGTCAGTTCAACAAGTCCAAGATTGGTCATGCCAACTACAGTCACCTGGTTTCGGTCCTTTTTGCATTCTTCCCTCAGGATGGACAGAACCGTGTCCTTCTGCAAATTATCTTCCATGTCTATAAAGTCTATAAGAATAATTCCGCTTATATCGCGGAGCCTAACCTGCCTGGCAATAACCTTTGCCGCCTCGCAGTTGGTTTTGAAAATTGTTTCGTTTCTGTCCTTTTTCCCTACATATTTCCCGGTATTCACATCAATAACCGTTAATGCCTCGGTATGGTCAAATATTAGGTAGCCGCCGCATTTTAACCACACTTTTCTTGACAGGGCCTCTTTTATTGCGCTTTCTACGTTATAAAACTCAAAAAGGTCGAAATTGCTGTAAAAGAACTCAACCCTCATTTTCATCCGGGGCGCTGTCTCATCTAAGTATTTGAGCAAATTCTCAAACTCCATATGATCATTCAGGACAATACGCCTGATATCCGAATTTAAGCCTGCCTGTGCAAGCCTTTGGAGCAAACATGGTTCCTGGTGGATACACTTGGGCACAGGCCCCTTTTCTTCCTTCTTTCTGATTTGCTCCCAGGTTTTCATAAGACACCGGATGTCATTTTCTATAATGGACTCATCAGCCCCTTGTGCGGCTGTCCGTATAACAATTCCCATACCTTCAGGGCACAGTCCCGCTGCTATATTCTTCAAACGCGCTCTTTCTGCCTGGTCATTAATTTTTTTCGAAACACCAACACCCGGTGAAAACGGATGCAAAACGGTTAAACTGCCCGGCAGCGCAATATTGGCTGTAACTTTCGGAGCCTTTGCTTCGGTTTCTTCCTTAACTACCTGGACGGTAATTTCCTGCCCCGGTTTTACGAGTTTTTCTATCTTTACATGACCGTTATCTTTTCCTAAAAGGTGTTTTTTTGCCGATACAATATCCTCGGCACTTAAATAGGCATTTTTGCCCGCGCCTATGTCAACAAAGGCGCACTGCATACCTGGCAGAACCCTATCAACCCTGCCCCTGTATATGCTGCCCGCAAGTTTCGTGCTGCCGGGATATTCAATATGCAATTCGGCAAGCTCACCGTCTTCAAGGATTGCAATCCTTGTTTTTTCGGGTTTCGAATCAACCAATACTTCCTTAACCATAAGACCCCGAAATATAGTAGTTTTACTGCTTTGATTATTTAACTATTATATCACATCAAGGCATCTTTATTACGTATTATGCTCTATGCAGTATATAAAAGGGTACCGGCCGAGCAGATGGTTTGCTTCAGGTGATAATGCCGTCGGGATGACGAAACTGTATACCAAATGTTGCAGCCGGGGAGAGCCCTAATATTACCCGCCCTGAACACCGGCAGATTACTGCTATGGATTCACAAATACAGAAGGATAAATCCTTACCTTAAACCCGGAATGACAATACGAAAAAAAATCCGAAAATATAAGGAGGTCTGCAGAACAGGCTGCAGTTCCCGCTATAATAATCTTTTGTCGGCCAGGGGCAGCCATTCGCCGCCGACACGGCCGTAAAGCATAATCCTGTGCATTGCCGTCATTTCGATATCAATACCGGTACAGGTCCTTACACCTTCAACAAACAGTTCGGGACGTACGTTGTCATCCTGCCCCGCGTTGAGCAGTACATTGAAAAAGCCCGTACCGTTCATGGCTTCACCCGAAAGCTCATATATCAGCGGCCTTATGTCAAACTCTTTCTCGCCGCTTTTAGTCTTTTTTAAAACAATTATTCTCTCGGTACTCAGAATCTCTGATATGATACCGTCAATATCCAATCCCGGTTCAGCCTTGAAATCTATCCTGTAACGTGCGGCGCTGACAATTGCCATGATGTTCCTGCCATTGCTGACTTCCGCTGCGTCAACGGCTTTTATTCCTGCAGGCAAGGCCGAATTGAGTTTTTCAACGAAAACATCTGGCTCATACCGCCTTTCAAGTTCGACATCGGCAAACTCACCTGCGCTTGTAAGGCCAAGGGGCATCGGCTGGGCAAACACAATATGCGGCCTTGGATTAAAACCCTGTGAATGGGTTACCGGAAGACCGGCGCGTTTAAACGCCCTTTCAAAGAGCCGCATGACATCCAGATGCCCGATATATTTCAATTCTTCTCCACGTTCAAACTGAAACCTGATTTTCATGCTTCATCTCCTTTGCCGGGCTCAGTTATGCATATGCCGGTACCGAAAACACTGCTGCCGCAGCCCGTGCACTGCACTCTGCAATTTGGGGTAACAATTCCCTGGTACGCTTTCTGGCATTCGCGCTGCAGAAATTTCTGCGATACACCCATGTCTATATGACTCCACGGCAGGATTTCATCGAAATCCCTGGTTCGGTTAGCATAAAATGCCGGGGCAATGCCTTCTTCTTCAAAAGCCTTCATCCACGACTCAAACCTGAAAAACTCGTTCCATGCGTCAAAACGGCAGCCGTTCTGCCATGCCCTTAGAAGAACCTTTCCAACCCTTCTGTCGCCACGTGCAAAAACGGCTTCAAGAAGGCTTACCCTTGCGTCATGCCAGTTGTAGGTTATTGCTTTTGAAACCCCGCGCAGTTTATCCCTTAACAGCATCTGCTTTCTATGAAACTCTTCAATTGTATCCTGGCCGAACCATTGAAACGGGGTAAAGGGTTTAGGCACAAAACATGAAGTACTTACCGTCACTTTCAGCCCTTTTGCCCTTTTCTCCCTGGGAATGCAATAGTATACATCGACAACCTCTTTTGCAAGATTTGCTATACCCTCTATGTCCTCCTCTGTCTCGGTAGGAAGCCCTACCATAAAATACAGCTTTACATTGTTCCATCCTCCCTCAAATGCTATTTTGAGGGAATTTACGATATCATCCTGCGTAATGCCCTTGTTTATCACATCCCGCAACCTTTGCGTTCCTGCCTCGGGAGCAAAGGTAAGCCCGCTTTTCCGAACCTTCTGGGCTTTCTCCATGAGATCTATTGTAAAATTGTCAATACGCAGCGACGGAAGGGAAAGGTTTATCTTTCTCTCCTCCGTAAGTTTCAGCAGTTCCTGCGTAAAGTTTGCCAGGCACGAATAATCACTGGTGCTCAGCGAAACAAGGGATATTTCTTCATATCCCGTTTTTTCCATTGCGCCTTTGGCCTGTTCAAGCAGAACCTCCGGAGACTTCTCCCTTACAGGCCGGTATATGAAACCTGCCTGGCAGAACCTGCAGCCGCGGATGCATCCCCTGAACATTTCAAGCATGATCCTGTCATGGACGGTACCAATGAACGGAACTATTATATTCTCGGGGAAATCGGCCATATCCATGTCTTTGATTATTCTTTTCGTTACCTTTCCTGGTATGCCGGCTTTTGCGCGTTCAATTCGGCTTATCGTGTTGTCTTCGTTATATGAAACAGTATAAAGAGACGGAACATATACCCCCGGAATTTCGGCCGCTTTTTCAAGGAACTCGGTTCTTTTTCCGTTTTTTGCTTTCCATTCCTTATACGCGTCAATAATTTCAAGAATAACTTCCTCGCCTTCGCCTATGGCAAAGAAATCTATAAAATCGGCAAGGGGTTCGGGATTGCATGCACACGGGCCGCCTGCTATCACAAACGGATGGGTATTGTCCCTTTCCGATGACAAAAGGGGAATCCCGGCAAGATCCAGCATGTTCAGGACATTCGTATAACTCATTTCGTACTGCAGCGTGAAACCCACTAAATCAAACGACCTTACGGGGTCTTTTGTTTCAAGGGTGAATAACGGAATACCCCTGTCACGCATAATTTTCTCCATGTCCGCCCAGGGTGCGAAAACCCTCTCGCAATAAACATCGTCCCTTTTGTTCAGAACATGGTACAGTATTTTCATTCCAAGATGGGACATACCCACTTCATATACGTCAGGAAAACAGAATGCAAAACGGACATCAATATTCCGCGGGTTTTTTACAGCCATATACCATTCACCGCCAGTATAACGGGCGGGTTTTTCCACATTCATAAGTATTGTGTCGTCAAGATGTATCTTCATACTTTTATCACACTTTTCCAATTGTTTTTTCTTAATTATCATAACCGAATCTCTGAAAAATAGCAATGCAGCCAAGATACGAGCATGGAGAGAACCCTGACCCGGGCAGATGCCTGGCTGTGAAACCGCATTAAGCAGATTTGATATATAAGGAATGCAAAATATAATATAATATGAGACTTTTCGAAAAGTTAACTGATAATATTGTAACTTTTTAAACTGTACAAACAGGGCAGACCCGGTGGTCTGCCCTGTGAGTTTTAATTCTGTTTCTTTATATCCTGTTTTTTGCTTCAAACTCTTTCATAAATTCAACAAGTTTTTTTACACCTTCAACGGGCATGGCATTGTAAATGCTTGCCCTCATGCCCCCGACACTTCTGTGCCCTTTCAGGTTGACAAGGCCCTTCTGCTCGGCTTCCTTTACAAACCTGGCATCGAGGTCCTTGTCCCCTGTTACAAACGGAACATTCATCAAGGAACGGTCTTCCTTCCTTACAGTTCCCTTGAACATCTTTGAATTGTCGAGGAAATCATACAGTATTGCGGCCTTTTCCTCGTTTATTTTCTGCATTGCGGGTACACCGCCAAGTTTTTTAAGCCACTCGAATACCAGGCCGCAGATATAAATGCTGTAACACGGAGGTGTGTTAAACAATGAACTGTTTTCGGCATGTACTTTATACTGAAGCATTGTAGGTACTTCGGGCTGAACGTCGGATATTAAATCCTCCCTGATTATGACAACGGTCACGCCTGCAGGTCCCATATTCTTCTGCGCACCCGCAAATATCAGGCCGAATTTTGTTACATCATATACTTCGGAAAGAATATTCGATGACATGTCTGCAACAAGGGAAACATTGCCTGTTTCAGGGAGCTTTGTATACCTTGTTCCGTATATTGTGTTATTTGTTGTGATATAGAAGTAATCAGCATCCCTGCTGAAGGTTTCCGGGTTAAGCTCCGGGATGTAAGTAAATCCTGCATCCTCAGATGAAGCCACAACATTTACTTTCCCGTATTTTCGCGCTTCGCTGATTGCCTTTTTGGACCATGAACCGGTGTTTACATAATCTGCCTTGCCCTTTTTCATCAGGTTCATCGGAACCATGGCGAACTGGGTCCATGCCCCGCCCTGTAAAAACAGGACCTTATAATTCGAAGGAATGTTCATAAGATCTCTTAAGTCTGTCTCTGCCTTTTTGATGATCTCGTCATACCACTTGGACCTATGGCTCATTTCCATAACAGACATTCCGGAACCATGCCAGTTCAGCATTTCATCCCTTGCAGTTTCCAAAACCTCTTCAGGCAGTACCGACGGTCCTGCAGAAAAATTATAAACCCTGTTCATTTTTCATCCTCCTAATTTTTCTCAAATCAGCTGAGCTTAACCTGTTTTTGCCGATCCCCGTATTTTTCTGTTCATGGGAGCAATATGATAGCTTGATGTAAAACCCAGCTTCATTCATTAACTTCTCGGAATAAATTTAGTAATATTTTATCACTCTATGTTTTTGCTGTCTATACTTTTAAGCATTTATCGTTAACATTTTAACAATAATTTTGTAACCAATCCGTAATATAACACTGATAGCTTTTGGGAACAAATTGGCATATTCATCGTCAAACCAAATGAGGCCGATATATTTATGTAACATTTTTAATGAGAAATAATGCATAAACGGCATATACAAGACAAGTATTGTATGAGGAGGTAGTTTATGAAGAGGATAATTTCGCTGGTTTTAGCCTTTTCTATTCTTACTGCAGTCTTCCTGATTTCCGGCCCGGTAACCACGGTATATGCAGAAGAATACAGGAACGGTTTTTCACTTGCACCGGTAAAACACGATTCTTCCGGAATCACCACGGATACGGATTTTATTTTAAAAACGAGTGACAACTACAACCTGGAACAGATTCAGCAAATGGTCAGACTTTTGGGTGATATTCCGCTGAAAATCACACAAAACAAAAACAATGAGTTCCTTTTAACTCCCGAAAGAAAACTTGACGAAAACAGTTTGTACACTTTTGTAATAACCACGCCTGAAAACAAAACGGTTACGTGGACTTTTCAAACCCAGCGCAAGTTTTCGGTTTTGGGCACCCTGCCCGCAAACCAGTCAGGCAACGTACCTGTAAACACAGGAATAGAGATTTATTTCAGCCATAAAAATTTCAAGGATATTGAAAAGTATTTCGTAATATCGCCAAAAGCTGAAGGCCGTTTTGAAACCAACGGCTATGCCGCAGTTTTCATACCCAAAAACCTACAGCCGGGTACCATTTACACTGTAACGATCAAGAAGGGTCTGCCCCTTGACGGAACGGGTCAGAAACTTGAAAAGGATTATGTTTTTGCATTTGAAACAGAACCGGAACATGATAACAAGCAAGAGTACAAGGGAAGCCTCTCCTTTGCATACTCACTTATGGAGTTTTCAACAAAGGATGCGCCCCTGATCCCGATAAGCATATACTTAACCGACCGTACTGTCACAAAAGCGGTTGTAACAACAAATATTTATAAATTCAATAACTCCGCAGAGTTTATTGAGTCCGTCAAATCCACTTATGAAATACCGTATTGGTCTTATGTTGCTTACCAGGGCAACCTGCTTCCTACCGAGAACCTTACAAAGGTTTCTACTTTCGACCAGACCTTTGACTTAACGGTATGGCAGGATCGTTACCTGGCGCTTCCCGAAGCTCTACCGAAGGGATTCTATCTTATAGAAAGCACATATAACGGGCTTACCGCGCAGGTACTTGTTCAGTCCACGGATATTTCGGCTTACTATGTTGAAAGCGACACTTTAACCCTTTTCTGGGTGAACAGCCTGATAACGGGAGAACCGGTTGAATCAGCAGAAATAACCATTGTCGGTGAAGACAGAACATACACTACTGACGCATCCGGTGTTACCGCTTTTGACACTGTTTCCACCGAGCCCGATGAATCCGGCATATACAGGTTAAATTTCTATGTTGTCCGTAAGAATAACGACGAGCTTGTATTAGCGAACAGCAGGTACAGGGTATATGCTGATTATATGTATACCCAGCAGAACTACTGGAGGTTCTTCCAGACAGACAGAAGCCTGTATAAGCCCGACGATCTGGTTCAGTTCTGGGGATTTTTAAAGAACCGCGGCAACGGGGCTTCACCCTCGGAAGTTACGGTTGAAATTGCAGAGGGCAGCTACTGGTTCATGCCCGAAGCCAGGTTTTTAAGCTATTTTCTGCCAAGCATACAAAAACCGCTGGTATCCATGAAAGTACCTGTCGATAACGGCTTTTTCGAGGGCAGTTTCAAACTTCCCGCACTGTCTCCGGGAAGCTACCAGATTACCGTCAAATCCGGAGACGATATTATCAACAGCCATTATATCCGCGTAGAAAACTATGTTAAACCTGCATACAGGATGTCTGTTGAATCAGATAAAAAAGCCATATTCCTTAATGATACGGTAAACTTCACCGTAACTTCGGAGTTTTTTGACGGCACACCGGTGCCATACCTGGACATCTCATACAATTTATACGGTCATCCTTTCGAACATACATCAGGCACTGTATCCACGGGGCCAGACGGAAAGGCTGTAATTCCGTTTAAGGCCGAAACGAGTGACAATACCGCCCAGGGTGTATCATGGACTTATTTAAGTGCAACCGCATCCCTCCCCGAAAGCGGAATGATCAGCGGCAATTCACATGTACGGGTATACATCAACGACATAAATGCATCGTTTTCAACAAAAGCCGGCAAGGACGGGAAAATTACCCTCGAAGCCAAACTCAACAAAATAGTCCTTGACAAGATAAACCAAACTGCCGATGATAACTGGTCAACCGAAGATATCTTAGGTGATCCAGTTAAATACAGAAAAATTGACGGAGCCGTTATCTACCACACCTACGAAAAGATTGAAGACGGCGAAGAATACGACTATATAAACAAGGTGGTAAGAAAACGCTACCGTTATGAAGAACGCAAAGAAAAAGTAGAGAGCTTTACATTTGCAACCAATAAGGAAGGTATTGCAACAAGAGTCTTTGAACTGAGGCATCCCAACAACGGTTTTTATACTGTTGAGCTGACCTGGAATGACTATAAGGGCAGAACAATGACGAGGGAAGTCTACCTTTCGAACAGTTACTACATCGAACCTGGAATTGATACCGAATATGACTGGTATCACCTCGAAGCCGACAAGGAAAAATATCGTACAGGCGATGAAGCGGTAATTACATTCAAAAATAACGACGAAACGGTAGATGCCGATTTGATGCTGTTTTATGAAGCACAGAACGGAATCATGAATTATACGGTCCAGGACGGTCCGGAATACAAGACGGTATTCTCCGGGGACAAAATACCGAACTTCTATGTAGCTGCAGTATATTTCAACGGGAAAAGCTATATAAAACCCAGCACAGCGGCCCTCAGATACAATACCGACGAAAAGAAGATTGATATTGAAATGAAGGCCGACAAGGAAGCATATCGTCCGGGCGACACCGTTACCATCAACATAACGGCAAGGGATGAAAACAAAAATCCCGTTAAGGCCCGTGTAAACCTTGCCATTATTGACGAAGCAATGCTTGAAATATCAGGTTACCATGTGGATGTTCTCGGCAGCCTGTATCAATGGCTCAATACCGGGCTTGGATATTCTTACTCCTCCCACGAGATGGGCTCGGTTATAGCAAATGCTGCAGGAGGAGCCGGAGCAAGACAGGGTGCTGTTTCCATTAAATTTTCTGAGGAAGTAAATACTTCGGTATCGTTTGATCAAGCTGCCGGTGCAGCAGCCATGGACACTGTCCGGGTAAGAAGCGATTTCAGGGATACAGCCCTGTTTAAAACAATAACCTTAAACGAAGACGGAACCGGAACATTGGAGTTCAAACTGCCCGATAACGTAACATCATGGCATGTAACGCTTGCAGCCATATCGCCTGACCTTTACGGCGGAACAGGGGAATCTTCGCTTAAAGTAACCCTGCCCTTCTTTATCAATGACAGCATGAACAATACCTACCTTAAGGGCGACTTCCCCTATGTAGGAGTGTCCGCCTACGGAAATGACCTGAAGAAAGGCGAGAAAATAACCTACCAGGTTACCTGCGAACAGATTCCGGGTTATATACAGACCGCTGAAGGAAAGGCATTTGAACGCACCAATATTCCGTTGTGGAGCCTTACCCCGGGTGTTTATGACATCGAGATTAAGGCCGTCAGCGAAAGCGGACTGTCCGACGGAATAAGAAGGACAATATACGTTGCTGAAACCTACCATGAAATTGAGAAAGCCGTAACCGATACCTTAACGGTAAACATGAAACTGACAGGCGGCGAAAAAGGGCTTACCACCCTGATCTTTGCCGATGCAGGCCGCGGAAAATTAATACCTGCGCTGTACAACCTTGCATACAGCGGCGGAAGCAGGTTGGATCAGAAATACACAGCATTGAAGGCAAACCTTCTGCTGAATGAACTGGTACCTGACAGAAACGCAGACGAAACCGAGGTTGATCTCAGCCAGTACCGGAAGGAAGACGGCGGTTACGGAATACTCCCCTATTCCGAAAGCGATGTTGAACTGACGGCGCTGTTGTCCGGATTCCTGAAGGACGAAGCAGATGCGGCAGGACTGAAGCGTTATTTCTACTCCCTTGTCCTTGCCGAGCCAGGCAGGATCAATGCCCCGGCATTATACGGCCTTGCCGTGCTGGGTGAGCCGGTATTGCTTGACCTGAAAGAGGCAGCCGGAGTAAGCAACCTGTCGCTGAAAGATAAAATATACCTTGCTCTTGCCTTCGAGGAAATCGGCGAGGCAGCAACTGCGCAGAATATTTACAACAGCGCGGTAGTACCTGTTATGGAGATCAAAAAACCCTATACCCGCGTAAAAACCTCGGGCGATCCGGATACAATACTTAAGGAAACAGCTCTTGCGGCAGTTCTGGCTTCGAGGCTTGATACACCGCATAAGGATGGGTTGTATGAATACATTGTCAGCAACTACTCCAGAAAGATATTGGTAAACGCTGAGAAACTTCTGGTTATCATTGAAGAGTTTAATAAACTTTCACCTGAGGATGTTACCTTCACCTACGAGTACGACGGGAATACCTACAGCGAAAAGATCACTGACGGCTGGCCTGTTACCGTCACCGTTCCTTCACAGAAGTTAGGCGATCTGAGAATTACCGATGTATCCGGCAACGCATCGGTCACATCAGTGTTCAGCGCACCGCCAGAAAACAGGGCAGAACCTGACATGAACCTGAAAGTCAAACGCACCTATTACAGTTTAAAAACAGGGGAAGAAACCACCGAGTTCAAGCAGAATGAGATTGTTAAGGTAGTGATTGAATGGGACATTACACCTGTTGCAATAGACAGTTACTATGAAATAACCGATTATGCCCCTTCAGGGTTGAAACCCATTGAAAACCCGTATCGGGCAGGTATATATCCCGATGAATACATGTGGTGGTTCAGAACCATTGACGGGCAGAAGGTAACCTTTAACGTTTTCCGGGACGCCAGGGAGAAAAGACCGCTGGTATATTACGCCCGTGTGGTAAGCCCGGGAACATTCACCGCAGACAGCACAATAATCCAGGGTACTCTCATCAAGGACAGCATCAGGTACGGGGAAAGCACTGAAATCGAAATAACGGAATAAACCCTGAATTCACAGGCAGGTTGAATTAATAAACTGAGCATCAGGACAGAAAAGCGCACCAAAAGCAAAAAGGTGCGCTTTTCCTTTGGTTACAGCTGTATTGCATGATTGAATAAAACTGCTTTTGGGTATAAAATAATCAGGGGGAAAATACAGATGATCTCTGTCGATGTTGGGAACAATGCCCTTGAGGCTTATTTAACTCTGCATTCTTTACCGGATGAACTCAAAAACAATCCGGGTGCCCTGACCAGGGCAATAAAGGACGCTCTTGAAAAAGCCAATATAAAATACGGAATAATTGAAGACGCACTGCATGGCGAGCTTCCGCTAAACACGCCTGTTTTAGTGGCAAAAGGCAAGCCTCCTGTTCATGGTAAGGATTCAGTAGTAAAAATGTATCAGATCCCCAAGCCGAAGCCGCGTATTGTAGAGAGCGGCAACGTCAATCATTATGACCTTAATCTTATCCACCATGTTAAGGCCGGTGACTGGCTTGGTGAGAGAATAGATCCTGTACCGGGAATTCCGGGTATTGATGTTCATGGCAACGAAATCAAGCCCGAAGAAGGTATCCTGTATCCTCTTTATTATGATCACCAGTCGGTAATGCAGGTGAGAATGGAAGGCAAGGATGTCCTTCACGCCCTGAAAGACGGAGCGGTGCATTACGTCGGGGACAGTATTGCTGTTTATGACGTAATGGAAATAAAGGGCGATGTCGATTTCAATACCGGGAATATAGACTTTAACGGCTATGTAAACATTAAGGGATCTGTTGAAGACAATTTTACGGTAAGGGCTGCAAAGGATATAGAAATAAGCGGCGTATACGGTATCGGGGGCGTGAAACTTATTGAAAGCACGGAAGGCAGTATTTATCTGCGCGGAGGCATTGCGGGCAAGAACAGGGCGGTAATCAGGTGTAAGGGAAACCTGTATGCCAAATATATATCCGATGCTGAAGTTGTCTGTGAAGGTTCTGTTTACGCAGGTTTCTATATACGAAACAGCAATATCCGCGCAAAGCAGGTTATAGTCGAGTCAGGCCGGGGCCAGATCGTGGGCGGGCTTATTGATGCGGATGTGCGTGTTGAATGCGCAGATATAGGTAACCGTATGGAGACCAGGACACTGATAAATGTCCGCGGCTTTAGCCGTGAATCAATGAAAGCCGAGATGGATGAACTGCTGAGTGTTATCCAGGACAGGAAAAAGCAACTGGCTGATATGAAGGTGATGTTCAGGTCTGTTAACGGAATCTCTAAGAAAAACAAGGCTGAAGCTCAAAGAATCCAGCAGGAAATGTTTAACCTCCAGGAAGAGCTCAAAAGGTTAGAGGCACAGTGCCTGAACATTTCCGGCTACCTGAAAACCCCAGGTGAAGGAGCTGTAGTGGTCAAAAATTACATTTATCCAATGGTCAGGATTACCATAAGAAATGAAATCCTTGAAATACTTAACCAGGATTTCGCGCTAACTTATATTTACAGGGATGGTAAACTGGAGTCGCTGTAATTATTTTATAACCCTTCGGATTCCAAGAAGTTTGCAGCTGTAGGTCGACAGGGTTGTTATCGAAACCTTTCCCCTGCTTGAGGAAGCGTGTATGAATTTATTATTTCCAAGGTAAATACCCACATGTCCGAGACGATTAGGCTCGCTGGGACGATCAAACAACAGGATATCCCCGGGTTTCAGATTCTCTCTTGAAACCTTTGTTCCTACATTTGCATATTCCTGCGCGCTTCTTGGAAGTTTTATGTTGAACTTTTTGAATACATAGTAGGTAAATCCCGAACAGTCGAAGCCTTTTGAACTTGTACCTCCGTATACATACGGAACTCCGACAAACTGTTTCGCATATTCAATGATTTTGGACGCCAGCTCGGAATTATAATACTGACCCGAAGATGAACGGGATGCGAGAACCACTTCATCGCCAATGTATTCAGTATAAATATAGCCTTCAACACCGTCCCTGGTCAGTACCCTTGTATATTTATTGTTCTGTTCGAAAACCTGTATTTTGCTTCCGAATGGTATGGTTCCAAGCAAATCGGTATCAGAACCCGGACCTTTACGCAAATTCACGGCATTCACTATTACAAATCTGTATATCGGAGGTGCGTTATCGGACAGGTATTCTGCATAAACATATCCTTCAATATTGTCCTCGGTGATTATTTTCACCCATTCGCTGCCATCGTCTAAACACTGGACGCGGGTGGCTTTCGGCAGCATTGTAATCTTGTCGGTTTTTGAATCCGGGCCTTTTCTGACGTTCAGTAAGTCTACATTCACATACTTATAGACAGGAGGAGTTGTTTCAGCAACAGGCTGCTTTTCCTGATCCGATGTGCCGCTTTCGACGGTCTGAACTGCTTCAGCCTGCTTTGGTTCATCCTGATCCGAAGTGCCGGAATCACAGGATGCCAGGCCTATGTTATCATCCGAACTGCTGCCATATATGCCCGTTAAGATACCTTCCCGGTAAGGCTCAACGGTATTTTCCAAAGTTAAGGAAGGTTTTTCTTCATTTACAGCATTGTCTCCGGATGCGTTCCCGCTTACGGTCAGACTGTTTTCAAATGCGTTGTTGTTTTCGGTTAGATCATTGTTTCCGGTTCCTTCCCTGTCTTTGGCTTCGCCGTCCGATATCAGGTGTTCCGTAAAGCCTTCGGCATTCCTGATACCAACCGAAGTATATGCAACCACTGTAACTACAATAATCAGTCCTGCCAGAATCTCGGCACTTCGTCTCAACAGGTTTGACTTACCCATTGTTCCTCCTGCTTGGTCTGATAAGACCGCCTGCAACAATTATATATATCTTCTTCTACCTTATTACAGGCAATTCATTTTGTTAATACTGTATACATTTTACCATTATAACTTTTTTAGTACAAGTCATTCTGTGGAAATTACACAAATGAAGCGAAACAGCTTAACTTTATGTATGTTATTTCCCTTCCGGACAAGCCCTAAACAGGCGCAAAATGCGTATCTATAAGAAAGGAGGGGCTGTACACAGTCCCTCCTTTCATGTATCAGTCAATAATTATTTTACAGAACCGTACCATTCATTAATTTCCTTAGTAATCTGATCTCCGCCGAGGTTCTTCCAATCCTGTACGAACTTGTCGAACAGCTCAATGGATTCTCCCATTATAATCTTTGTAAATACTTCTTCTTCCATGGCTTCAAGGGTTGCGTTCCTTTCAACCATTGTAGGAGTTGGTGAGCCGTAGAACTTATCATACAGGTAATCGTTGGACTGAACGTACTTGTCTATTATATCAAAGCTGCTCGGGGTACCGAAGATATGGGCATCACCATAGTGGTTCCTGTCTCCGGCTTCATAGAGCTTGATTCTGTCGTAGTATCCCTGTTCTTCAGCGTTTAGGATTGAAGTATCCCCGGTCTGAAGCGCCTTAACTACATTGTAGTGAGCAATCAGGTTCTTCTTCGCAGGTTCGTAGCCAAGTACCTGGTACTGCCATACCGCGATACCGTTTTCATCATAGCTGAGTTTGTCTGACCATTCATCAGACTTCTCCTTGCTGTCGCGTGCATACCCTGCTGAGCCTGCCTCAACCAGCTTCATAATTGCTTCAGGATGCTTGTAGTTCTTGTTGACTGCATAGTATCTTGTTACAGGCATTTTGGTAATAGGCATTGCCGGTTTGTCGTCAATTGATACAAGCTCAATTGCCTGCCATTCAGCATCCGGATCGTTCACTGCGTTAAACTTCAGTATTGCTCCGGGTGTTGACATACCGCCGTACATAACGCCGATCTTTCCTGCAGCTATGGATTCCTGGACCTTGTTCCTGTCCTTTACGCCAAACTCAGGATCAATCTGGCCTTCCTTGTACATTCTCTGCAGTTCAAGCAGGGCTGTTTTAACTTCGGGCTGAATGCTTCCGTATACAATGTTTCCGTTGCCGTCATCAATCCATCTTCTGATATATGCATGGTAACCTGCAAAGAACCCGGTTGCACCGAAGTGGTTATCCTTGATAAAGTTCTTTGTCAGTCCCAGGCCATAGGTATCGTCTACGCCGTTCTGATCGGGATCGTTCTTTGTGAAGGCTTCAATAACTTCAAGCAGTTCCTGCATTGTTGTAGGAACTTCCAAACCAAGATTTTCAAGCCAGTCGGTTCTTACATATAAAATCTGAAGTGAATCTATAGCAGAGCCTGTGTGAGGAATAGCCATAAGTCTCCCGTTTATTTTTGCTGTATTAAAGCTGGTAATATCCTGTTCCAGGATACTCTTTGTAAAATCGGAGGTTCTTGTCTGATAAAGCTCTGTTAAATCATACAGCATGTCGTTCTGGGCAAGTTCAATCAGGTTCTTGTTGTTAAGCCACATTAAATCGGGCAGATCTCCTGATGCTACTGCTATGTTCATCTTCTGCTCGAACTGTTCCTGTGGTACAACCCATACATATTTCAGGTTGATTCCAAAAACTTCCCTGTAATAATCAATCCAGATATTGTTTTCAATATCCTGGCCTTCTGCAAACTGGATTCCATCGTTCAGGAATCTCCAGGCTGTCATTTCAATTGGTGGATCGTATTTTGCAAGCAGATCATCAGAATTTGCCTGTTGTGTCGGTGTATTTGTAGGCCCGGGGGTTACCTGTGGAGTTTTGCTTCCGGACTGCCCGCAGGCTGTTAACGACAAGACAATCATAACAACCATTGCAAAAACTGAAAACCTTTTTACAACTTTTGCTTTCATAATCTTCCTCCAATACTTCTTATTTAAGATAATGAGATCTCATTGATTATAATTATATTAACGGCGAAAAAGCCAAACAATATTCATATCTTTACTTTAAATTCATTTCTTTACTTGTTGATTAGTTCAGGGAAAAAAGGGACTGCAGCGAAAGGCGGCATCTCATAATATAATAAAGGAGTGCCCAGGAAATGGTTACCATGCACTCCTTTCATTTATGTTATCCATTAATTGCATTATATACTACGGTAACTAATCTAAAAATATATTTACGGCTTTATAAAAATCAACCCCGCAGTTATTATTCCGATACCTGCATAAAAAGCTGCAACCGGCCATTCATTGCAATGAATGAATTTTCAGATGCTACAGAACAGGATTAAGCCCTTCCCACTCCACATTCCACGTTCCGTCCTTCAGAAAACCCGGGAGTGGCTCATTACAGCCTCTCCACCCTGCCGCCATCATTGCAACGGCTGTAAGTAATCCGCCGTTTCCGGGCAGGTAAATCGGGAGGTCAGTTCTGTCGGCCTGCTTATTGTGTCCGTTGGCGAGATATTCATTTTTCGGCGAATCATGCAGCAATGCATCAATGGCCAAATCAGGACGCCCAAGCCGTGCTGCCGTCATTGCCATCATTGGGAAATCCCATCCCCAAACCTCGTCCATCTGCCAGCTGTCCAAAACTTTCCTGAGAGTATTCAGCATAATTTCAGGATCAGCCTTCGTTCCGGGAAGTATCCCGAGTGCGCCGAGCATTGAAGGATGGTCCTCGTTGAACAGCGTAAACGTGTCAGGGCAGTTCTCGTGGGCAAGGTACAGGCCGTCCTTTACAGGCAGTTTCAGGTTATCTGCTATTTCTTCCCATTTATTATTAATCCCAAGCCCGAGACGCCTTCTCCATTCATTTGCGGTTCTCAGTCCGAATGCCCAGTATTCCAGCTCAAAGGTCGGATTCAGCGTGATTTGGGGTTCATGGTTTTCCTGTGCGGGAATCAACGCCGGGCCCAAAACATACCGTTTGTTCTTCTCCTCAAAATTTACATATGATTCCATGAACAAGGCAGTTTCAAAAACTATATCCCTGTATTTCTCAAGCACTTCCTTGCAGGGATTTATACTGTACAAAAGCTCCGCGTAGTAAATGGGATGAGGCTGCTGCCATATAAGAAGCGGGCCTATCGGTGACGGACTGTCGTACCCGTCCCGCGAGGTCATCTTCGGCCACCTGGCTCCCATATAGCCCTGGGACCTTGCCATTTCCCTGGCTTTATCGAGGATTGAACCATACCACCAGAGGCTTTTTTCAAACAGCCAGGGCCTTCCCCACAGCAGGAAATGCACACCATGCCACCAGTGCATTTCAAGGTGGAATTTCCCGTACCAGCTGTTAAAAGTAAGCCCGGTTTCCTGCGGGGGCAGCGAACCTGCGCATTGGATAGCCATTAGGTACTGGGAAAGGATAACCCGCCTTTCAAGTTCATGGGCTCTTTTATCGGTACTTCCCGAAAAATCAATCATGCCTCCGTTGTTCCAGTAATCCTGCCAGAAGGTTTTTGCACGTGCAAGCGTATCCGGGAAGGAAGGAATGTCTCCGGTTATCTCCCCAGGCGAAAAACAGCACAACAGCTCCAGTTCATCGCATTCCGATTCCATGCTTATTATGAAACTGTTCCGGCCTTCCCTTTCGGCTTTTGCACCCTCTGAAAACACAATTTTTACATAGTACGAGTCATTGTCCAGGGTTCGGCGCAGATACACATAATCATCACCTGATGATATTATTTCGGTATAATGACTGTAATCACTGTTCCAGTCCGCCGCAGTCCTGCCAGGGGAGCCATAAGGGAACCTGATCCTGATGCCCAGCCTTCCTTCCGAAAAAAGCCCTGATTTGATCCTGAAAGCCAAAAGGTCCATGTCCGGATGGCATGCTGTTTCGGTTTCAACACGGTATCCGTCAACAGTAAAGGAACTGTTCATTATTCCGGTCCAAAGGTCCAGTGAATGACGGGGGTTTTTAATATCTTCAACAACTGCCGGACTTAAATCCTCCTTTTTGATATCAAGGCCGATCTGTCCAAGGTGCAGGCGATGGGGATTCTGCCTCAGCCAGTGATATACCTTTTCCTGGCCCTTGTCCGAGGTGTAATAGCCAACCTTTCTGCCATGGGTTTCAAATACTTCCTTTGTTAAGTCGTTTAGCGAATAAAGGCCGGTATCGTTGTCGGCAGGTTTTGTATGCCATCCCCAGTGGGACTGGGTACATAAGGGAATACCTTTTTCATAAAATTCGGGAAAGGTTTGAAACCCGGTGATATCAGCCGTAAAGGCAAATTCACCGTTTCCCACCGACAGTGGTGAAAAAGGATCTGCTTCGGTTATTACGGGATTATGCCTTGTCACCACTTCGTATCTGTTTATAGCCATTCTGTATACCTCCGGAATCAATTTCTGATTTTGCTTTTATAACCTGGCCGGACTACTCGGTTTCATACCTGAACCAGTTGAAATGGGCTGTTCCACCGTCCCTGACGGTATTATAGCTGAAAAGCCCGATCCTGGCTCCCTTCCAGAAACCGGCTTCCAATCTGCACGGTCCGCCAAGCTGCATGAAGTTCTCACCATCAACGCTGAAATAAAACTCAGTGGTCTGGTTCAGATCAATTACCGCCCTGAACCATACATTGCATGAATCAGTCCTGGGGCCGTGGCACCTTGTTCCGGCGGTAACGGCTTTTATAAACGTATTGTCTCCTTCTTTTACAACACCGATCCAGTTTTCCTCCCTGCCCGCAAGAAAGGCTAAACCTGCCGTCTGACCGTGCACGGTGTTTTCTGTATTCATCTCTGTCGTAACTATGCCGCTGTCACCCATAATCTTCTGCGTCAGCGTATTCCTTGCCCTGAATATATTCTCAGCATACAATGCATCAAGGCTTAAATATCCGGGCCGTTTTGAAAGGGACCAGCATTCGTTTACCGGATTATGATTCCACTGCCACTGCAGGCCTAAATTTGGTTCATTGAACTCGTCCGATGTCTGGGGAAGTCTCCTTTCATAGTCCTTTCCTACATTCGGCTTTTTATATATGCTTACCGGTTCTCCGTTAAGTCCCATTAAAGGCCAGTCATCAATCCATGTTACAGGCTGGAGGTGGCATACCCGCCCCAAAGTACCAACATCCTGAAAATGCATGAACCAGGATTCACCCGACTCCAGTTCAACCAGCGAGCCCTGGTGGGGTCCGTTTATATTCGTAGCACCTGTCTGAAGAACAACCTTTCTTTCGTATGGCCCGTAAATGCTTTTTGCGCGAAGAACGGTCTGCCATCCTGTTTTTATCCCGCCCTCGGGAATGATTAAATAATAATACCCGTTTCGCTTATATATTTTTGTACCTTCTGCTATTTTTCCTACATAGACTATTACGCCGTCGTCAAGGAGCCTTGTCCCGTCGGGGCTCATTTTATGAATAATAATGGGTCCTGCACCTACAGTGCTGTGCCCCAGGTATGCATTTCCATCGTCGTCCCAGAACGGGCAGGGATCTTCCCAGCCCGAAACACGCACAACCTCGTGAAGGGGGCTCCACGGTCCGGCAGGATCAGTTGCAGTACTCATATACAGCCCTTCATTCGGCGTACAGAAATACACGTAGAATTTCCCGTCATGGTACTTTATTGCCGGAGCCCAGCTTCCCTGCGCATAGGCTTCCATATTGTCATATTTCGGATCATGTTTTAATGAGTCATACACCTTCCCGATTATTGTCCAGTTGACCAGATCCCTTGAGTGCAGGACCGGCATGCCCATGTAATGAAACTCGGAGCAAACCATGTAGAAGTCCTCACCAACGCGGACAACATCGGGATCGGAATAATCGGCATTCAATACCGGATTTCTGTAAAAGCCGTTCCCCAAGTCCCCCCATTTGAAATTACAGGGTTTAAGTTTCTTTCCCAGATACATAACAATCCTCCTAATTGCATGTTTTTTCAGTATTGCCTTGTATCGCAACAATCCTGTTCCGGACGCCGGACTGCCAAAACGAAGCCTTTCTGATTAACAGACTGCACCATACCATAATTATGTTTCAGGTTCACGGAAAATTGCAATCCACATTATGCTGCCCGGTATTATCCTTATATAAACCAAACCCACGGAATACAACAAGCATATTCCGTGGGATTACCGTCAAAACAGGCATTATCCCTTGACACTGCCCATAACAAGCCCTTTCATGAAATACTTCTGCAGGAAGGGATAAACTGCAAGTATCGGTGCTGCA
Source organism: Clostridiales bacterium DTU070 (assembly GCA_001513105.1). GTDB lineage: Bacteria > Bacillota > Clostridia > DSM-8532 > DSM-8532 > Thermoclostridium. The sequence continues at coordinate 23,564 of LFSH01000082.1, forward strand.
CCCAGAAACACCTGCGCGGACTTGAACGTCCGTTCAGATACCTCCCTTAAGCCCGCAAGCTCTTCCGAAGATGTCTGGTAATGGCTCAGGTCCGGGTTTATCAGGATAGTACGCAAATATGTCTGCAGGGGCCAGTTTTTCGGCCTGTTCATGTAAATCATTCCATCGAACCAGCCATTCCAGTGGCCTACAAGCACGAACAACGAAATTGTGGCCAGTGACGGGAGCGACAGCGGCAGGTAAATCCTGAACAGCGTGGTCCAATGACTCGCTCCGTCGATATAGGCCGCTTCCTCTATTTCCTTCGGAAGCTCCCTGAAGAAGTTCATCAGCAGGATGACATTAAACACCGGTACAGCCCCCGGAAGAACCAATGCCCACAGGGTATCCAGAAGCCCGAGCTTTCTTACCGTCATGAAAGTGGGTATCAATCCGCCGTTGAACATCATCGTAATGATGAAGAACCACGCATAATAATCTCTTGCCCTGAAAGTGGATTTATCCTTTGAAAGCGGATATGCAACGGATATTGTCAGAATCATGTTCACAATATATCCCAGCGCAACCCTTCTTATAGAAACCAGGAAGGACTGCAGGAACTCACGTTTGCCCAGCGCATACCTGTATGATGCCAGGGTGAAATCCACCGGCCATAGTTTAACATATCCAGCTGCAGCGGCGGAGCTGGAACTGAAAGATATTGCGAGTACGTTGAGCATCGGGACCAGGCAGGCAAATGCGGCCAATGCCAGTATTATATAATTAAAAACCGCGAATATTTTCTCACCCGTTGTTCTATTAAGCATCTCCAATCCCTCCTCCGTTAAAATACCCTGTAGCCGGCATACTTATTGGCAAGTTTGTTTGAAATAACAACCAGGACAAAGGATATTACCGACTTGAACAAACCTACTGCGGCAGATACACTGAACTGTGCCTCTACCATACCTATCCTGTAAACCAGTGTGTCTATGATATCTCCTGTGCTGTAAACAGAAGGACTGTATAAGTTAAATACCTGGTCAAATCCTGCATTCAGAATGTTACCGAGGCTTAATACCGACATCAGCGTAACAATAGGAAGAATACCCGGCAATGTTATGTGCCATGTCTGCTTCATACGCCCCGCGCCGTCTACAACCGCGGCTTCATACAGCGTGGGATCTATCGACGTCAGGGCCGCCAGGTATACAATCGTGTTGTATCCGAACTCTTTCCATGTATTTGTTATAACAAGAGTAAACGGGAACCATTTCGCATTCCCCAAAAAGTATATTGGCTTAATTCCGAACAGACCGAGAAACTCATTGGCAATGCCGCTGGTAGGAGACAAAACGTCAATTAAAATCCCGCCCAGTATAACCCAGGACAGGAAATGCGGGAAATAAATAATAGTCTGTATCGTCCTTTTAAAGGCATTCTTTCTTACTTCATTCAAAAGCAGCGCAAAAATAATCGGTACAACCAGGTTGGCTGTAATTTTCATGACAGCAATGAAAACAGTATTGCGTATTACATTCCATATATTGGGCATGTTGAAAATATATCTGAAATTGTCCAGGCCAATCCACTGGGAACCCAAAAAACCCTTTGCGGGTACAAATTTCTGGAATGCCATAACAATTCCGAACATCGGAATATAGTTAAAAATAAATACTGCTATAACACCGGGAATAAGCAGTATGTGAAGGGGCAATTCCCTTACCCATTTTCTATTGCCCTCCATTTTATTCCTTCCTTTCTATGTGATGCTATTTGCTTTAAAAATAAATAAGCTCTGACTATATCATATAAAGATTATAGACCCGGTGTCCGGGCCATACAATATTCATATCTTTACTTTCAATTCATCTTTTTACTTGAGGGCTGTCAGTATTAAAAATATATGAGATGGTTTCAGGTCCGGAAAGGCTATGGAGTGTCCTTGATTTTCGCATTCACAAAATCCCTGTATTCCTGGGGTGTCATATTCGTCATCTTTTTAAAGAAACGGGTGAAATTGGTTGCCGTTCCGTATCCGAGCGACTCTGCAACCGAACTGATTTTTATGCCCGGGTTCTCAAGCATCTGCTTTGCTTTCTTCACACGGATATCACTGATATAGTCCGAAATATTCATTCCTACTACCTGCTTGAACAGTCTCGAAAGGTATGACGGATTGAAATGAACCAGATCGGCAAGGCGAATCAGCGACAGTTCATCCTGAATATGTATATTGTCATTGATATGCTTCTGAATCAATCCGATAACATCCTGTGCTCTTTCCTCCTGTTCCTGCTCCTGGATTTCAAACAGGATCGAGCCAAGGTCGTACAGGTACTTCACCGCATCATCCCAGGACTCATGCTCGTCAACCCGCATAAGTTTATGGATTCCTATTCTGAAGGCAACCTTCTCAAGTATATTCCACCGGTTGATATAGGATAAAAGTACAAGCGCAATTGATGAGTACTGTTCAAGGGCCACGGTATTGTGTATGCTTTTTACAGTTTTCAAATTCCCTGTCAGTTCATCCATAAGCGCGAAGAAATCTTCCTTTTTCCCGTATTCAAGGGTTTCGGCAAGCATTTCAAACTGAAGCCTGTTGGTTGATAATTTCTCATAGGCCTTCTCCTGTATATCCTTCAGGTCTTCCTTCATAACCCCGCGGCCTGCCAGAAGCATCGCCGAATCCTGTCCGAAGCGGTAGTTTAAAACCATCTTTAATGTGTTGAACCTGTCGGGCAGGTCTATCCAGTCTGCCGGGCTGTCGTCCAGCGCAAAGGAAACTGATATCCTGGAAGATTCCATGCAGGATTTTTGTATCAGCTCAATGATTCCCATAACAAACGTAAGGCATTCACGCCATGAAACGTTCTCCCCGGCATCCTGACCTTCACGCGGCTGTATCAGCCAGATCAGGTAGGAGTTTTCATCGGTGAAATAAATATAATTGACCGATGACGAGAAAAACTCACCGGCAATCAGGCTTACGCTGTAAATTCTCCTGTTTCTTTCGGAATACGGAACTCCTTTCGGAACATTGTCCAGGCGCCCGACAAGCATGATAACATCTCTGGATGCATTGAGTTCTATTCCCAGTTCGTCAAACTGGCGCTGGTTTATCTCGTTTTTATAGAACCTTCCCTTTATCACTCCGTTAAGAAAATTGCCCCGCAATAACTCCTTTGCGGCATCCATCTGCTTTTCAGCTTCCTGGATCAGGGCATCCAGCCTGAAACTTTTTTCTATATCTTCAACGGCATTTTCAACTGCGGCAATTACCTTGTCATACCCCTCGGTTTTAAGAATGTAGTTTACCCCTTTGTACTGGATGGCAGCATATATATAATCAAATTCATTATAGCCCGTTAAAAAAATCACCCTGCACTTCGGCCACTGCCTGTGGATTTGCTCCATCAACTGCAGTCCGCTCATTCCGGGCATGCGTATATCGGTAAGAACAATGTCTATACGTGTTTTTTTCAATATCTCAATAGCCTCATCACCGGAATATGCCTTATACACATTCAGCTCCAAGGTATTCAGGTTCTGGAACACCTCAAACAGTCCATCAGCTATTATAGGCTCGTCGTCTACAATCAACAAGGTGTACATATTCCAATATCAACCCCTGTTCGAATATTCGCTGCACGGTATTGAAATGGTAACCTTAAAGCCTCCCCTTTCGCCCTTGTCAACGGCAATACCGTACTCCTGGCCGAATTTCAGCTTCAGCCTCTGGTTTATATTCTGCAAAGCAGTAACTTCATCATTATTGTCATTTTTGTTTGCCAGCTTATACTGGAGCAATTTCAGCTCCTCGCCGGAAATATCCTCTCCGTTATTTTCCACCATAATATGAAGTTCATCCTCATATTTTTTGAAACTGACCGACAAAAGGCCGTTATCCTTTTTCATGCTTAATCCATGCTCAAATGCATTTTCAATCAGCGGCTGCAGTATCAGCCGGGGCACCATGATACCTGAGAATTCTTCAGGCAGTTCTTCAAAGGTAACTTTTATCCTGTTTGAAAAACGCAGCGCCTGGATCTCGGTATATACTCTTGCGTGCTCCACTTCTTTTTCAAGGGAGACTTCATCGGCAGCACTCCGGGTTACAAACTGAAAATAACGCCCCAGCTGTTCGGTGAACTTTTCCAGGTTCTCATTGTCACCGGTACGCGCCATCGTATTAAGAATGAAAAAGCTGTTGTAAAGAAAGTGCGGGTTTATCTGCGACTGAAGCTGTTTCATGTTGGCTTTCTGTACCAGCAGTTTCTGCGTATATGTCTGTTCAATCAGGGACTTCAAATTTCCTACCATTGAGTTGAAATTCCTGTATATAAACCTGAATTCATCATCCACTTCATGTTCAATGTTTATATCAAAATTGCCCTTCTTTACTTCCCTGAAGGAAGACACCAGCCGGTTCAGCGGTTTATGGATGAACTTATATACATAGATCGAATAAATTACTATAACCGCCAAAGACAGCAAAGAAAACACAACAAACCAGATCCTGAAATCCTTCAGCGTTTCAAAAACGGCTTGTTCAGGCACATACTTGTACAGCACGGCATCAAAATATCCGGAAGTCTTATATGCGACCAGGAACTTGCTCCCGTCAATTGTTATTATTTTTGCATTTTCGGTTATTGCACCGGAATCATCAAATATATTCTTTCTTATTTCCTCATGAAACATATCATTATAGCCGGTTGCAATAATATTACCGCTGCCGAAATCGTACAGCGCGGCACCCTCGTCGGGATTGCTTGCCATTGCCTTCAGCGCAGTTTCCAGTTCATCCCTCGACAACTCGGCCGTAATAATGAATATCGGATCCCTGCCGGTTATATACGAAGACGGATACGGGACGATCAGGTACATGGAATTGTCCGCATATATGATTGATGTGTCGGCATTTTTTTCCAACGACTTCATTTTTTCATATTTTTCGTTTTTGAAACCCGATACGTCCATATCGGTTACTTCCTTGCCCGCGCCCGGAATCATCACAGTCGAAGACTTGATATATGCACTGCTGTTTTTTATTGCAAACAGCCTGTTCCTGATCCTCAAAAGGCTGTCCCGGCTTTCAATATTCGTAAGTGCCTGCGATATTGTTGCCATACGGTTTATGTCGGTATCATTCAGAAGTTCGTACTGCAGCATGCGGATTCTCTGGATCTCGTTCTCCAGGTCGTCCAGGTAGTAAGACACCTGTGAAATCATTGAATTTGACAGTTCCCTGCGTAAAACCTGCAATCCGCTGTTATATATAAATATTCCCAGGCCGTAAACAGGCGTGAGAATAACAATAAACGAAATTATTAACCTTGTCAGCACAGAAACCTTCCATGATTTTTCCGCCATTTTCATACCCTCTATAGTTTATACTTTACTATATACAAATTCCGATTAATCTGTCAACGAATACTGGTACAGGCGGCGGCCGTTTCCGCGCATTCGCACGTTATCTTAGCTATACAGGTCAACTGTTTGGAGATATCGTGCAAATGCGAAGAAGTTTTTAGCGTAGTGCAGCTTAGAA
>LFSH01000082.1:29194-194312 GCA_001513105.1 Clostridiales bacterium DTU070
CAGCTCTTGCAAACGCAGCTGCTGTTTCCAAGCATTGCACGGTATCTTTTCTTTACAAATCAAGCATTTGCAGATATCATGCAATGCGAGGAAACTTTCAGCGGAATGCATCATAGAGATGTGCGGTCAGAGCGAGGATAAGCAAGCCGACTGTTTGAACAAAAATGCTACCTGCCATATTTTTTCTAAAGCATTTTTGCGAGTTTTGGCTTGCCCGAGCTGAACCGCACAGCTCTTGCAAACGAAGCGACTGTTTCCGCGCATTCATACGATATCTTTATCTTACGGATCAAGTGTTTCGAGATATCGTGCAATGCGAAGAAACTTTCAGCGGAATGCAGCTTAGAAATGTGCAGTCAGAGCGAGGACAAGCAAGCCGACTGTTTGAGCAAAAATGCNNATTCTTCATAAGCATTTTTGCGAGTTTCGGCTTGCCCGAGCTGAACTGCACAGTTCTTGCAAATGCAGCGACTGTTTCTGAGCATTCGCACGATATCTTTACCTTCAAGTGTTTGCGGATATCGTGCAATGCAATGAAAACTATGCAAATTATTTATTCATTCCGGTATAGTTTAAAATGGCTTCCTTTAGGAACTCTGCCGCTCCGGGGCATATTTTGTCATAGTATTCCCTGAAACGTTCGTCCTGAACATACATATGCGCGAACCCGGCATGAGCCTCCCTGCTGTATTCAGGCCATGTAAAGCCAAGCCACTGCCTGTGCAGGTCTGCTACTTTCCAGCCAAGCTCTCCTGCAGGGTCACCGCTTTTGCAGGCCTCTTTCAGCAATTCATTTACCTGTTCGCCGATTTTTGTGAATTCCGCAAACTGTTCCTCGGTCATATCCATAAACCTTTTATTGGACTTATCAACTGTTTCGTTTCCGTATTTTGCCCTTATTTCTGTGCCGTATTTCTTCTCGTTTTCATCAACAAGGCTTTTCTTGAAACCTTCAAACTTCTCAGTGTCCTTCATGGAACCTCTCCCTTCCTTCTGTGCTATTGTCCTTTCAACGTTTGAAATGAGCCTGCTAATCCTTGCTTTCTCGTTAAGGAGTTTTTTATGATGGCTTTTCGGATAGTCTATACCTTTACGTAACGCTAATGTCAACACTTTTAAAAAAATACCTCTGCCCCAATCCGGCAAAGGTATTTTTACTTACTAACTCTACGATCCCATTATTCTTTTCTTCAGCGCCTTCAGCCTGAAATACATTTCACGGGGTATAAAATCCTCAAACAGGAACGGGGATGTCTTCATAAAGCCGGGATCCTGGAAATCCCACCATGTGATGGCTTTGATCTCGAGCCTTGCTGCAGCAATTGTATAAAACTGCTCAACCCAGTCTGCCTGGACATGCTCATCCCATGGCGCATGCCAGATTCCTTTCGTTAATCCTATTTGCGACTGGGGATCGGCTGATTCTACATTATCCCGCTCTCCGCGTGCAGGACCGCTTGGAACTCCCATTTCCGTTATATGAACAGGCTTGCCGAACCTGGCATACTCGTTCAGAAGAAGGCTTACAGCCACCATGTCCCTTGCCGGAAAGTAAAGCTGTACACCGACTGCGTCAAAATCAATACCTTTCTCCATGGCCCGTTCAAAGAAAGCCAGCGGGGACACGGGCTGTTCAAAAACGGGACCGTAACAGACGAACTTCCCTGCAACATACTCCGCGAAAGGCAGGCAAACATTAATTATCGATGTGGCTTCGGGGTTGCTTTCACGAACGGTTTCGCAGCATATACGCGCCAGGTCCATGAGTTCGTCCTGGGTGAAATCAAAACAGTTCGCCCAGTCGTGAGGCTCGTTTATTGAATCCCACACATCTATCCTGCCGCGGTACCTTGTAACGGTCTTCCTGATATATTCCTGTGCAAACCGTGATAATTCCTTATAGCTTCTTCCGTACATCCATTTTGGGTTAACTCCGCCATGCCCGAACCACAACGGGTGTCCTTTCGCCTTTATCCCGTTCGATTCGCACCATTCCAGGATTTCGTCACGGCGGGCATAGTCAAATATCCCCTCCTCGGGTACCACCTGGTAATAATAAAAGGGTAATGTCGCAAAGTTGAAAAGTTCTGTAAAATATTTCGAATGAAGATTGTCACCCGAATATTTAAACGCGTTGCAGCCAAGCAGGAGATCCGGCCTGGGACTTGACTCAGTTTTTGCACGGGAGGTTTCAAACAGCGCAGCCTCGGCTGCAAAAATTGCATGGGAAAGGGCTTTCAGTAGGCAGTAATCCCGCTCCGTGCCTTTTTCGGACAATTCCTTGTATTCATACGCGGCATCGAGGTGCCCCCTCGCATAAACAGATAGCTCAAAGCCTTTTCCAATCCTTTCAGCCTCATAGATATACGTTTTCAGCGCTTCGGAAACAAAATCAACAGTATCGTCCGTATAGCCCTGTCCCTCGTTGTGCGCCATAACCCAAATGTTCCCGTAAAGCGGAATATTCAACCTTGCATGAAGCATATACGGGCTTTTTGTAACTTTAAGCTCAACTGTTCCGTCGGGCATTATGCGGCTTTCCCGGATATCGGGTTCAAAGTGAAGATCGCTTGCATAGAGTGTATTAAGCAGGTACTCCGGAACAGGTTCTCCGTTTGTTCCCGTGATCCTGACCCTGATAAGTTTTTCCATTGTATAATCAGCTCCTCTCAGCTTCTATTCTACCCTTGAACCATGTTCCCTTTCAATCGCGGTTTGCCTTTTTTATTCAACCAGTAATTCCCTGACCCTGCTTTCCACGTGTTCAACCGGTACTGTCTCTCTTATTTTTTTATCGCGGGTGACAATTTCAACCTCACCATTTTCAACATTTCGTTTACTCACTATAATCCTTACAGGCACTCCCAAAAGATCAGCATCGGCAAACTGAATGCCTGCAGCAACCTCCCTGTTGTCAAAAATAACTTCAAAGCTCCTGTTCAGCCTGTCATACAAATTCTGTCCGACCCTGTTTACCTCTTCAATACTTCCGTTCAGCATGCAGATATGAACCTGCCACGGTGCAACCGCCTTCGGCCAGACAGGCCCGAATTCATCATGGTGTGATTCAATGATGCAGGCGATAAGCCTTCCTATGCCAATGCCGTAGCAGCCCATTACGGGATGTTTCCTTTCCCCGTCCTTATCTATATATGTCATGTTCATGCTTTCGGTATACTTTGTATCAAGCTGGAATATATTCCCGACTTCAATTCCCCTATTAAGGGTCAGCCTGCCCCCGCAATGAACGCATGAATCATTTTCGCTTACCTTTGCAACATCAGCAAACACGGCATCCTTAATGTCTCTTTCAATACTTACGCCTCTCAGGTGATAGTCAACCCTGTTTGCACCGCAGACGGTATTTCTTTCACCCTTAAGGGACAGATCAAAAAGTATGTCAACCTTGCTTCTGTCAAGGCCAACGGCCCCGATAAAACCAAATTGCAAATCGGTTTCATCGTAAGCCGTAAAGGGTTTAATGCCGGATTTGACCAGTTTCCTCAGTTTTGCCTCGCTTACCTGCAGGTCACCGCGTATGAAAACAACAAGCGGTTTTGGAGAGTTTTCAACCGAGAAAACGGTTGCTTTCATGGTTTTACCTGCAGGTATGTTCAAATACCCGGCAAGGGAGTCTATATCCTTTATGCCGGGCGTATACACCTCTTCAAGGGGCTGTTCCGTGTCACTGCCGGATGATATTTTCGACACGGCCACCTCGATATTTGCCCTGTAGCCGCAGCTTTCACACAGCACAATTGTATCTTCCCCGGCATCGGTCAGCAGCATAAACTCATGGGCAACATCACCGCCCATCATACCCGTGTCCGAGCGTACCGATATCACCTCCGGAAGGCCCACTCTCTGAAAAATCCTGTGATATGCTTCCAAAACCCTGTTGTAGAACCGGTTAAGGTCTTCTTGCGACGTATGGAAGGAATATGCGTCTTTCATGATAAACTCTCTGACACGGATTAGGCCGCCCCTGGACCTGGGTTCATCCCTGATTTTTGTTTGTATCTGGTATATCATGAAAGGGTATTTCGTATATGACAGGGCTTCGTTCCTTGCCAGGTGAACGGCTGCCTCTTCATGGGTCATGCCAAGGACCATGTCATTGCCTGTCCGATCCTGGAAACGCACCATTTCACTGCCTATACTGAAATACCGACCTGACTCTTTCAGCAGATCAGCAGGCAAAGCAACCGGGAACAGGACTTCCTGTCCGCCTATCCGGTCCATCTCCTCGCGTATTACGTTCTCAATCTTTGAAGCAATTCGCTTTGCCGGAGGAAGCAGGGAATATATTCCGTTTGAAACCCGGCGAATATAGCCGCCCCGTACAAGATAAACATGACTTGTAAGGACAGCGTCACCGGGTTTCTGCTTCATTCTTTCTCCGAGCAAATCCCTGATCAGCATAAGCACCAATCCTTTCAAACCGTAATTACACTGCATGAAAACAATAGATGCATGAATATAAATTAAATAAATTTTATGTAAAAATAAAAGAAAGTACAAGCAATATTATTATTTTAACAGAAAATAAAAACATGCCGGATTATGCGGTGATTGATTTTGGACAGGCATTGCCCCTATAATTTTTTCATGCCTTTTAATGGCTTTTATTTCAATGATATTGCATAATATCAATTATTTGTATGACTTGCTGATTTGTCAATGGGATTGAGGAAGAATATGGCTTATATTTGCATTGACTTTGATAAGGGGGTTCCGCGTCTTTCCTATACCGGCTGTTCAAGATGTACAAGCCTGATAGGAATCAGCCTGTCCCAGACAAAAAACAGGGGATGCTGTTACTACTTCCCGAAGTTTTACCCGTGGAAATCCAAAGAATGTGCCACTCTGAAGAAGGAACGGCATTGCTTTACAGCATTGTCAGCATGCCCAATACCGTTATATATGACGATCATATTCTTGTTAAAGGAAGTTATGACATTATACTTCACGACAAAATGATGAGGGAAGGGCTTGTGCCTGTGGACGGAAATGTTACCGATACATCGGTTTTTTTTAAAACATGCCCCTTTGTCCGTTCGGGTTCGGGCTGCACCCTTCCGCCGCGGTACAGATCATACGTCTGTAATTTCTTTCTTTGCCGTGAAATCCTTGAAAACCCGGAGTATAAGGATAAACTTGAGCCGTATGTAAGGGAACGGAACAATTATGTCCGTTTTCTTGAATGGGAAAACAACCAGCTGTTTACAGCAATGAATGAGGAAGGTCTCTCATTCAGAAAAAACCTTGACGGTGCAATTGAATTTCTTAAAAATCTTGAGATAAACCAATACGATTTCCCGCTTCTTGAGCCCGTTGTTATACCTGACAATCATTCAATGGGCGCATGATATCCCGTACCAGGTTCACAAACTCTAAATATAATTCCTGTAAACTGTGTTATAATTAAGTAGATGCCGGTATGGCATATTATCAACTTTCTGCGGGAGTTGGAGTTTGTGAAGGGTGTCCGCTTAAAAATCAAAAAGGCCGTAATATTGACACTGGTTACTGACATTATTCAGACAGCTGCTTTGACAGCCCTGCTTCTGTACCTGTTTTTATCACCGAAATCGTTCCTTTCCCAATCCGATACTGGAGAAAGGATATTTATTGCATCCGTAACAGTCGTATCCTTTGCGGCGATTTTTTTCTCAATGCGCGATATATATCATATTATTGACATCAATCTGCAGAACAGTATGATCAGGGAAGCCCTGAGCTCGGTTGAGAACCTGAACAATTCACTGAGAGCCCAGAGGCACGATTTCCTTAACCATCTTCAGGTTGTTTACGGCCTGATAGAACTGGATGAATATTATGAAGCAAAAAACTATATCAATAAAGTATATAAAGATATACAGTCGGTCAGCCGTGTGCTGAAAACAGCCAATCCCGCCGTTAATGCCCTGCTGCAGGCCAAGCTGATGACCTGCGAGGAAAACCGGATAAACGCCGAGATTCTTGTTTCATCCCGCTTTGAGAACATTCCCGTTCCGTCATGGGAATTATGCAGGGTACTTGGAAACCTTACGGACAATGCAATTTCAGAACTCTGCGAAAAACCCGATAACCGTCTTCTGCAAATCGAATTAAAGGAAGATCCCGGATCATTTATTGCCGTTGTTAAGGACAACGGTCGGGGAATTCCCGACAGCATCAGGGACAGGATATTTGAACCCGGGTTCACGACAAAAAAGAACGGTGAAGGCATGGGACTTTCGATAGCAAGGAGAATAATACATAAATACGGCGGAAGGATTGAAGTGAACAGGGATAACTACTGGACGGTGTTTACGGTATTTATGCCTAAACAGGAACCGCCTGATGTATGATTTCAGGTAAAAACGACATTTGAACTGCAGAACTGTATTATTTGTCAGGTTAATCTTCAGTCAGCCGCAGTTAAGAAGTATAATTATAACCAGTAAAGCCGTTAAAAGGAGGTGCTGCTGTGGATATTTTCAGTTTCCTGGATGGAATACAGATATACCAGGTAATAATACTTCTTCTTGGCATTATCCTGTTAATAATTGAAATGTTTACTCCCGGGTTCGGCGTACCGGGCGGCATGGGCATTATTCTTCTGGTCGCCGGTATCATCCTGACGGCTTCAACCCCGTTTGAGGCTCTCGTCATGATAGTAATTCTGCTTATTATTTTGGGTGCGGCGCTTAAAATAATCCTGCATTCGGCTGCAAGTGGATGGCTGTCGAAAACCCTTATTCTGAACGATTCATTAACCAAAAGCGCCGGATATATCGGAACAGAGGATCTTGAATACTTTGTAGGCAAAGAGGGAATAACTCTTACTGTTTTAAGGCCTTCAGGCAGCGCAGAATTTGATGGAGTAAAACTTGATGTTGTCAGTGAAGGCGAGTACATCCCCAAAAATACAAAAGTGAAAATAACCGAGGTTTCGGGGCGCAGAATTGTGGTAAAACCCGTTTAATGCCTTTTTTAAGGTCGGGACGCGCATCTTTCACCGTACAGGTCTGAAACTTCAAGATAATTAATATAAAGGAGGGTTTCCAAATGTCAGGGAGTTTGGTTGGAATTTTGGTAATAATCATTGCAGTTATATTGTTTTTCTCATTGTTTTTCAGTTTTGTACCCGTTGGATTGTGGATTTCAGCTGCAGCATCCGGGGTAAGGGTTGGTATTTTAACCCTTGTAGGTATGAGGTTAAGAAGGGTGGTACCGTCAAGGATAGTGAATCCCCTGATTAAAGCAAGGAAAGCCGGGCTTGACGTTACCATCAACCAGCTTGAGGCGCATTACCTTGCGGGCGGAAATGTAGACAAGGTTGTTAATGCTCTTATTGCCGCCCAGAGAGCAAACATACCTCTCGGCTTTGAAAGAGCGGCGGCGATAGATCTGGCAGGCAGAGATGTTTTAGAGGCGGTCCAGATGAGTGTTAACCCGAAAGTAATCGAGACACCGAATATAGCATCTATTGCAAAGGACGGTATTGAGCTGATTGCAAAGGCAAGGGTTACGGTCAGGGCAAACATTGACCGTCTCGTGGGCGGTGCCGGTGAGCAAACCATCATCGCCCGTGTCGGTGAGGGTATTGTTACTACCGTAGGTTCATCGGAGTCGCACAAGGAGGTTCTTGAAAACCCCGACCTTATATCCAAAACCGTTCTTGAAAAGGGTCTTGATGCAGGCACCGCGTTTGAAATTCTTTCTATTGACATAGCCGATATTGATGTGGGCAGAAACATAGGCGCACAGCTCCAGACCGACCAGGCCGAGGCCGACAAGCGCATTGCCCAGGCCAAGGCTGAGGAAAGAAGGGCAATGGCCGTTGCAAAGGAACAGGAAATGAAGGCCATGGTACAGGAAATGAGAGCCAAAGTTGTTGAAGCAGAGGCAGAGGTTCCCAGGGCGATGGCAATGGCGCTTCGCGAGGGCAAATTAGGTGTTATGGATTATTACAACATGCAGAACATAATATCCGACACCCAAATGAGGAATTCAATATCAAGTATGAGCAGGCAGGATAACAATAAACAGCCCGACAAGAAATAACAAACCGTATCATGAAGGCAGGTGCAGCGTAAATGGCAAAACATCTCAACCAATACTACAACCAACACTATGGGAATGTTTATTCCCGGAACAAAAACGATACACAGTCAGATCCCGGTACGAAAAAGCAGAACCCGAATACCGCGGTTAAGAATGAAAGTTTAAAATCAACTGTCAGAAATCCATCAGATGCCAGGACAACACCGGCAGTTGATGCACCTGTTTTCCCATCCCCGCTTGACAGGAATAACCTGATTGCAGGGATAATAATGTCGGAGATCCTGGGAAAACCGAAAGCCATAAGAAAAGGTTGGTGAAAACCTTGTACAGGGTTTTATTGGCCGATGATGATGCCGGGATGAGGCTTCTTTTGAAAAAAGTACTGGAAAAAAACACTCAGTTCAGTGTGGCCGGAGAGGCAGCGGATGGAGAATCTGCTGTTTCTCTTGCAGAAACGCTGAAACCCGATGTCATCTTCATGGACGTGGAAATGCCGGGTTTAAACGGGGTGGAATGCGCTAAAAGGATCCAGGATATAAACCCCAAGACAATTATTATTTTTGCCACCGCCCATGAGCAATACATGCCCGAAGCGTTTGAACTTTACGCCTTTGATTATATCGTCAAACCATTCAATATACAGCGGATTCATCAGACCCTGAACAGGATAGCCGCCTTGCTCGGGCAAAAGGAAAACGTTCATTCAAGACCGCCTTCACACGAAAAATCCGGGCTTCGAAAGCTTGTAATCAAAAACAGGGAAGGCATATCACTAATTGACGAGGAAGACATAGTTTTAATACAGCGTGAGAGCAAAAGTACGGCAATATACACTTCCGACGGGCAAAAATACGTTACTTCGGAAGGAGTAACCGAGCTTGAATCCCGGCTTGACAAAAACCTGTTCTTTAGAAGCCACCGATCATATATTATAAATATTTCCCACGTGCATAAAATATATCCGTACGGCCGCTGGACCTACGTGGCAAAACTCAGGGACTCCGATATGGACGCCCTGATCACCCATGAAAAGTACGAAGAGCTTCAGAAACTTTTCAAATAACTCATTCCAGCCTTTCCACCGGCTTAAAACCTGTTGTTTTGGCAAAACTCATATTATGCCTGAAATTGGTCAAAGCATCAGAAGGATCTATCAGGTCAAAATTCAGGTTTTCAAGAGTATCCCGGTCAAACAGGACGGACAGTATGGTCTCTTCATTAAGATGTCCTGTCCGGGTGTCCACCTTTTTCCCGACAGCATGCACATAAACCCTTTTAACAGGCAGAAGCGCAAAAATATCCCTTGCTATTCTGATTGTGCAGCTTGATACATAATCCTTGACCAGTTCGTAATAGGCTGTTTTGGTAAGCTCCTTCCGGGAGACCTTTCCTGTCTTTGTAAGGTTTACCGAATATGTCGGTACAATACCCATGTTAACGGTAAACTCTACATGCATTTCATCCGCATTGTCGGTACCGAACTCAAAATCGCTTCCGTATTCAACCAGATCATTCAGCGGATTCATCTCGTAAATAACGCTAAGGTAAGCGTCCGGGTCACCTTCCAGGACCTTCCTTGCCAAAAGATGCAATGTCTCCCAGGTTTCATAATCCTCCAAATCCTCTTTCCTTGCCTGTTCCACCGCCTGTTCGAGCTCTCTTCGCCTGTCGCCGTATCTCATTCTTTCAAAGAAGGACGGGTTGTAGTTGTTTAGCTCTTCCAAGGCCCTGGCCTGTTTCGGTCCGATATGGCCGGGTTTAAACGGGGGTTCCGAAGCCAACAGGCTTTCCCAGTCTATATAATCGTCACAGAGCCTGTGAATATTTACCAAATTATTGACAAAATCGTTGTAGCGCTCTGCTTCAAACTGGTTTTCCTGCGCCTGGATATCATTCTTCCGGGTCTGGTACTTCTTTGCCGCTTTATTCTTCACGTTATAGGATTTCACATAGGAAATGCCGGTTCCGGGAATTCCAATGCTCGATGTCATTCTGCCGCTTGTATGAATGGTTTGCCTTAGTCCTCGTGTACCGAAACTTATACTCGCACCTGTCTTCCCCAAATTCAGGCTCACGCCTTTACAGATTTTAATACTTTTCCGAAAACGAAGACCCATATAATTAACCTCCCGAAAGTCCTTTAACTTAATTATAGTATAACATTGCATTCTTTTCCATATTAACCTTTATTACTTGATTTGAATTGAAAAATCTAATACAATTTATTCAATGCAGTATTTCTGATTAGTAAGTTATGTGAGAGGAGCGCTGTTAATGAAGTTTCTTGACAGACTTGAAAGAAAACTGGGCAGGTATGCTATACAGGGTCTGATGACATACATTGTAGTCGGTAATTTAGTAGTTTTTATGCTCGATTTGGTATTGCCCCAGCTGGGCATACCGGGAAAACTTGCGCTTATTCCTTCCGAGGTCCTTAAGGGCCAGGTATGGAGGCTTGTCACCTATATTTTTATTCCTCCCACTTACAGCATAGTTTTTATATTCTTTACCCTGTATTTCTATTACATTATCGGGAATACCTTGGAGGGTCTCTGGGGAAGCTTCAGGCTGAATGTTTATTACCTGGCAGGGATGATCGGCACAACCATAGCCGCCCTGATAACAGGCTATTCGGATGCCACCCATCTGAACCTGTCGCTGTTTCTGGCCTTTGCGCATCTTTTCCCCAATCATGAAGTTCTTCTGTTTTTCTTTCTGCCCGTAAAAATGAAATACCTTGCGTGGCTGAACTGGGCATTTATCGCCATTACCGTGATTATTGCCCCCTTGGGCGGAAAGATAGCTGCCATTGTATCGGTACTTAATTTCCTGCTGTTTTTCGGTCCGGATATTATTAAAGGAATCAGGAACAGGAGAAATGCATACATGAAAAGGAAAAATTTTTACAGGCAGCTTGAAGAGGGACGCAGGGCAAACAGGGAAAACTTGTGGAAACAATGAGGTTAAGATAAATCAAAAAAACAATGGAATCAAAAAGGCTGCGGGATCCGCAGCCTTTTGTTTTGACCTTGTTACATTCCTGTGAATTCATAGTATGCGTCTTTTATTTCAACCTTGTATTCACCTTCGTTCAGGGTTTCCTGCAGTACTGTCTGATACTTGTTTTCCTTGTATGACTTTTCAACCGAATCCCTTAAATCTTCAAAGGTGTTTTTAATTCCGTCCAGCCTCATTACATGGAATCCGTACTGGGTTTTTACAATCCCGGTATCGCCGACTTCATGGGAAAACGTCCATTCTTCAAATTCCTCAACCATCTGTCCTTTCTTTACATCATACTGTCCGCCGTTTTCGATTGATCCCTCATCCTCGCTGTATTTCTTCACCAGCTCTGCGAAATCCTCACCGTTGTTTACCCTTTCAAGGATGCTTTCGGCTGTCTTTTTCTTTTCCTCCACAACCGATTCCTCTGCATCTTCTTCACATTTAATCAGTATATGGCTTACGGTATTGTAATCAAAGGATTCCTTGTTCTCCTCATAGTAGGATTTAAGTTCCTCTTCGCCAACCTGCATGTCGCTGATTATTTTTTCACGGTATTTCTGAGCTTTAACGAGGTTCGAGTATATATTCCTTGCCTGGCCGTATTTTACGCCGTATTGTTCTATGCATAATTTATTCTGGGAAATCCCGTATTCCTCGGAAGCCTTTTTAATATCGGAATCAAACTTTTCCAGTGCTGCATCCATATCCTCCCTGCTTACTGAAAAGCCTTCCTTTTGTGCTTCCTGCAGCAGGTATTCAACTTCAACAGCCTGGCTCAGCGCCTGCTGTTTTGCAAAGTCAATAACGGTCTGTTCATCGACATTCCCCAGTAAACCCATCAGATAGGCGGAATACCACTGCAGATAAGACTGCGAGTAGTAGAATTTGAACTCCGCGTTGGAAACTTTGCCGTTTTTAACGGCCGCAATATCCTTCGGCATTACAATGTATATAATCGAAGCAGCTATAATAAGCGTCACGATTATGCACACAACCATAAATATTTTCATATCTGAGGCCATTTTTTTCTTAACTTTCGTTTTTTGCGGCAAAATATCTACCCCCATTATCAGAGATTTAATTTTAAAAATTGCGCAACATGATCATTATATACGTAAATTTGATTTATTGCCAGCAAATATTTATTTTTTACATTCTGTTAACAAATGATATATATAAATAACAGAAAATATGTCAAAACCTCTGTGAATCATTATTATCCATGATTACAGAGGTATCAGCCCTGCAATCATAAGCTGTATTGGGTAAGCGGTTTAAAAGCTCAATGCAAAACTTCGCCATATTCTTATTATCATCAGACCCTAACTTATTCTTCGAGGTTTATATCGCCCCGCTCCCTGAGATCAGAAACAATCCGGCTGTACATTTTCTCGTCGATCATGTATTTCCGTTTGTAAACAATATATCCGGCAACTATGCATATCAGGGGCAGAACAAACATTGATATTTTCAGAATAACAAGCCCTTTTTCGGTGACATCGGCTTTCGATGCGGCGCTGTTGATACCCGATATTATAACAGTCGCGCCCACTATGCCGCTTGCTATTGCGCCGCCGATTTTATTGATAAAGGGCTGGAGGGAAAGGGTTACGCTGTCGTTGCGTTTTCCAAGTTTCCATTGCCCGTATTCAATCGTATCTGCAAGAAACATAAGCATCAGAATCTGGATGAATGCCTCGCCGAGGAAGACCAGGATTCCTGCCGTACCGATAAATATCATGTTCATCGGTGAAAAGAAAAACAGTATATATCCCAGGACCACAAGGACCGTTGACGCGGCATAGAGTTTCTTCCTGTTGAATCTCTTTCTGAACAGGGGAAATACTGCCAGCGCAATGATCTGCGTTACACCCAGTATCATGGCGAAGACCGAATACATGTTCTCGTCACCGTAAGCATATTTGAAGAAATATATTCCGAAACTTGTTGTGGTGGTGTAGCCTATCATGAACAGGGCCATCGATATGGTGGTGAAAAGCAGCTGATCATTATGGAAAATGGCTTTGAACATGCCTTTAAAGGTTGTTGCGGTTTCTTCCCTGAATACGCCTTTATGCTCCCTGACACCAAAAAGCGTTATGCACTGGCCTGCCCACATAATTAATGTAATTGCAACAGCGAAAACAAAATATGCTTTAGTCATGCTTCCGAAAAGATTTCCAAGAGCCTGTGTTATCGGGACAATACCCACTACAACCGCAAAAAGGCCCACATCAGCGCAAATACGGGCGAAAGCGCCGATTTTCTCGCGTTCCTTCTGATCCATGCTCAATGACGGAAGCATCGACCAGTAGCCTATGTCATTCGCTGTAAAGATTATATCCCAGCAGAAATAAATAACTGCGAAATAGATGAGATACGACGTACCTCGAAATCCGAAATCGGTATACATAAGAACCGTGAAGACACCGGTCAGTAACGCCCCGGCGGCAATTCAGGGTTTGAATTTGCCGAACCTGCTGTTTGTATTGTCAACAAACACGCCCATGATCGGATCGTTAACCGCATCAAAAATTCTTGCCACAAGCAGGATACCGTTCAGCCACCATAATGTGGAATCGGGAAACTGCAGTATGTCTGTCAGGTAAAAAATCAGGTACATGCTCACAAGGGAGTACAGCATATCCCTTCCTACGGTTCCGAGCCCAAAAGCAAACTGGTTGCGTTTTTACATTGATTTCATGTTGAATCCTCCCTGATTCAGGTTTTCTTTATAATATAAAGGTTTGAACCAAAGTCCCCCAGCAAGCGTGTATTTTTGTTGTAATGACTGCCCATGAACTGGTTGTTGAGGATTATGCCCGACATCAGCATGTCTCCGTAGCCCGTATATTCCTCAACACAGTCGGTCAGGCAATAATATCGGTTTGCGGTTCGAAGAAGAAATCCGTCAGGGTTCACAGAAAAGGGGACGATATGCTTCACCAGCCCTCCGAACCGTTTCAGAAACAGGCTCTGGGGATATGTTGAAACCGTATACTTCGCATCGGGATCAAGCCCGGTTAACGGCAGAAAATCGAAACTTTCGCTCGGCGAGGCAATTGTCTGGAAAAAGCCTGCAATTGCTTCAGAACCGTCCTCGGATACGCACTGAAAGTGAAACTTGTTCTCCTTTCCCGCGGGAAGCCTGTAAAACCGTCCGTATTGAAAGGTTCTGCGGTGTTTTTTATAAAACGCGATCTGTTTTTTAATTTCTTTCCTCTCTGCCGGGGACAGGTACCTTAAGTCCATTTCATAACCCATGCATCCGAAACAGGATACATTGAACCTTGTAGTAAGAGGAGTGTTCCTGAGTGTCTGCTGGTGCGGGGCATCTGAAACATGGGCTCCGATTGTTGACAGCGGATACATGTGATATAATCCGCCTTGTATTTTCAGCCTCTCCACGGGATCGGTATTGTCGGAGGCCCAAATCTGCTGGGAATAGCAAAGCATTCCGGGATCAAACCTGTTTCCGCCGCTTGAACAGCTTTCAACAAGTATATGGGGCCTGTCCCCGAAAATCCTTCCGAGAATGTCGTAAAGCCCCATTATATACCTGTGAAAAAACTCGCCCTGGTTTTTTAAGCATGAAGAATAAGCATCGCTGATATGCCGGTTCATGTCCCATTTTACATAGTCGGCCCCTGTTTCATCAAGAATTTTTGATACGTTTTCAACGATATAGTCTCTCACGTCAGGATTGCATAAATCCAGTACAAGCTGGTTTCGGCCAAGGGCAGGTTCCTTGCCCGGGGTTTTAACCGCGTATTCGGGATGAGCGCGGTACAAATCGCTGTCGGGATTTATCATTTCGGGCTCAAACCATATTCCGAACATCAAACCCATTTTCTTTATTCTTTTTGCAAAACGGGCAAGTCCCCGCGGGAACTTCTTCGGGTTTACAGTGTAGTCGCCAAGCCCGGCGTTGTCATCGTTCCTTCTGCCGAACCAGCCGTCGTCAAGGACAAACAGTTCTATACCCAGGTCTTTTGCCTGTCGGGTCAGCTTCAGGAGTTTTCGCTCGTTAAATTTAAAAAAAAGGATTCCCATGTATTTATAACAATGGGGCGCTCTTTCCCCTTCCAGTCGCCACGTACAATATTGTTGTTTATAAAGTCGTGAAAATTCCGGCTTACACCGTTAAAACCACCGGCACTGAAAGTCATGATCGCCTCCGGGGTTTCAAAATACTCATCCTTGTTAAGCGTCCATTCAAAGCAATGAGGATTAATACCGATATTTACCCGTACAATGCCGTGATTTGACAGTTCAACCGCGCCGTAATGGTTCCCGCTGTATACCAGGTTGAAACCGTAAACATAGCCATGCTGTTCTGCTGCATCCCGTTCGGCAAGCAAAAAGCCGGGGTTGTGCCGGTTGCTGCTTGCTCCCGTTGTGGATGAGTTGACGAATATGCCGTAACCCAGCGGAATATCGTGGCGGTTGGCTTCCTTTATCCAGCCGCCGTCGAAAGTGACCAGCCTGAAGTTTCGGTCTGGCATATCCAGCATAAGGCTCATCAGGCGCCTGATGACAAGAGGCTTGTCATTATTGTTTTTCAGTACTGTACGGCGGGTTATGACATCGGTTTTCTCATAGACGGCGTAATACATCAAAAGAGTTACGTCATTGGATTCATCTTTAAGCGTAATTTCGAGGGAAGTGCATTCAGATTCGGTTCCGTATGCCGACGGCAGTGTTTCCATAGGTACAAAACCGTTAACTATTCTGTGGGATATGTATTTGAAATCGCAGTTGAATGAACCGTCAGGCATCTTTATTTCAGCGGGTGAATGGCGGTAGTCCCCTTTTCCGATTCCCGACCATTCAAGGCAGAGATTATCAAGGCAGTATAATCGATCGGACGGGTCATAATATACACTGGAACCAACGGCGGCAGTTCGCTTGAGGGCAAGAGCTTCAGGCGGCTGTTCTTTCAGCCTTGGTCCGTAATAAATATGCTCAAGGTGCCCGAAAGCCGTTACCCTGAACCAGTAACAGGTGTTTTCGGTGGCAAGCCGGAATACACCATCCTTAAAATCAATCACAGTTCAACCCCCCGCATACATAGTAAAAAATCATGCCTTTATTATTACTGCCTCATAAGGCTTTAACACACCGTTAAAAAACTCTGTTCGGTAATTTGATAAAAGAACTTCTCCGCTTCGGTTGAATTTCTGCTCAACGGGTGAAAAATTAAGGGCTGTAACAAGGCTCTGATCTTTATATGTGCGTTTATATGCAAAAAGGCATTTTGTTGTTTCTATGGCTTCAAAGTTTCCAAACTTCAATACATCGCTTTGTGAACGTATTTCAATCATTTTTTTATAAAAATTCCTGATCGAATCCGGGCAGTTTATCTGCGACTTCATATTGATCCGGTTATAATTCGGATTCACGGCAAGCCACGGCGTACCGGTGGTGAACCCTGCGTTGGGCCCGTCATTCCACTGCATCGGGGTGCGCGCATTGTCTCGCGTGGTTTTCTTTATCATGTTCCATCGTATTCTTTCGGGAATATGAAGTTTCTTTGCAAGGCGGTAAACATTATGTGATTCCACGTCCTTTATCTGGTCCATCGACGTAAAATCGAAGTTTGTCATGCCTATTTCCTGGCCCTGGTAAACAAAAGGCGTCCCTCTCAGCGTCATAAGCAGAACACACAGCATCTTCGCAGACTCGGTCCAGTATTTGCCTTCATCGCCGAAGCGAGAGACGCTCCTTGGCTGATCGTGGTTTTCAAGGTAATTCGCATTCCATTCAAGGGCATTCTGCCACCTGGAAATAACCTTTCCGAATTTTTCGGCGTTAAACTTTCTTTTGAACCACTTTACATAAAACTGGTCAACTTCCATATGCTCAAAGGAAAAGATTGTGTCCAGTTCCCCGTCGCACAGCTTCCTGCCCATTTCGGGTGTTACGAAAACCGTTTCACCGACGGTAAAACAGTTATATGGATCAAATATCTCGCGTCTTAATGTACGCAGAATTTCATGGGTACCTTCCTGGGATATGTAATATTCGCTTCCTGTAAGTGCCAGCCTCTTTTTCCCGTCTTCAAGGGATGATTTATAGAGCAGGTTTATAACATCACAGCGAAAACCCGCAACACCCTTGTCCAGCCAGAACCTGAGGATGTTTTTGACTTCCTCAAGTACTTTTGGGTTGTAATAGTTTAAATCGGGCTGTTTCTTTGAAAAGAGATGGAGGTAATACTCACCACTTTTTTCATCATATTCCCAGCAGTCCTCGGCAAAAAAACTTGTCCAGTTGTTAGGCGGGTTTCCGTTCCTGCCGGGCCGCCAGATGTAGTAATCACGATAGGGGCTGTTTTTGTCACGGCTCTGCAAGAACCAGGGATGCTCATCAGAGGTGTGGTTGATAACAAGATCCATTATGATTTTTATATCCCTTTTTTCAGCTTCCCGGATCAGGCGGTCCATATCGGCCATGGTTCCGTATTCGGGGTTAATACCACAGTAATCGCTTATATCGTACCCGAAATCGGCATTCGGGGAAGGGTAAACAGGGCTCAGCCATACAGCTCCGATTCCTAAATCCTGGAGCTCGTCAAGATGACTGATAATCCCCTGAATGTCACCAATACCGTCGCCGTTGGTATCCTGAAAACTCCGGGGATAAACCTGGTAGACCACGCGTTCCTTCCACCATTTTTCCATACAATCACCGATCATTTTATCCTGCACAGGCCATGCAGCACCGCAGGCCCTGCTATTTTCAGTTTATCCTATTTCTTGCCTGCCCGCAAGAACAATAAAAAAGAATATTGCATTGCTTACAGGAATTCCTTTAACTGCTGGACATTGTTTTCCTCAAACTTCAAAAGCCTTTCCATGAGATCTGTAATCTCCTTCTCCACTCCCCGGTATCTCTTCAGATTTTTTACCGCATCTATAATACCCATATTACTGCCTATTATCAGCATTTCTGCTATATGCGATGAAGATTTGTCGGCAAGGGTCTGCATGTTTATCATCAGGTATGTCCGCAGCTTTTCAAACGCGTTAATCCCCTTTTCATCATAGCCGAGTTTATTCAGAAGCGCCTCAGCTTCGTTATGGATTGCCTTGTACTCGTCATACTGGGCTTTCAGATGCTTTCTGAACTCCTCATCTTCCGCAATATCCATAAGCTGTTCGATGGTTCTTACACCCATTTGTGAGTTCTGGTAGATAAAATTCAGCATTTCAGCACTTGCATTCATTTCTGTCACACCTTTCCCATTTTGCATTGTATAGTACTGCCATTGCATAATAGTATGCACTTGTTGAAAGACTAAATAATACTTTGGATTTATTATTTCAGAAAGCCATAACAGTTATGAAAGAATATTTCACCAGGATCAGCGTTATACTTTTTTTAATATGCTCGGTAATCACAGTGACATATGTCCTTTTCATCCCGCCGCGTCCCGGGGTTGCAGACCAGGGAGATTTTCAGCGTGTCATGGATGTCACCGGGTTAAAGGAAAAAGAAACCGGCACGGCCGACCGCGACATGCTTTTTTTCAGATACGTAAAACCAGAATATGAAATGGCACCTGTAAACCCGTTGAGATTATCCGGCTTAATCCCTACAACAAGCATGATTTACCCTGTTACAGCGGCAAAGCTCCTGTGCAGAATCACCGGCCGGGAGTTTTTTAGCACGGAAGTACTGGCAGTTATATATGCCGTTGTGTATATAACCGCACTGACACTGTGTATGAAGTGGTATGCTCCCGGCAGCAAGCCCGTTTTCACTATTACCTCCGTACTCTCCCTATTTGTTTTGCTGGACGGCAATTATCTTGTCTGGTTTAACAGCCTTTACGGTGAACCCATGATGATAACAGGACTTGCACTGTTTATCGCTTCGGTGCTGAATGTGTCAAATAAAACCGGTCCGACGGACGATAAGGACATTTTATTCGTCGTCATATCATCTTTTCTTTTTCTTGGCTCAAAGGCCCAGTGCATAACCGCCCTGCCCTTTGCCGCTTTCATGATTGTCAGGGTTTTTTCGCTTAAATACAGGAATCTGCTTGAATTTAAAACAGCGGGATATTATGCCTTAAGAAAATCATTAATTCCCCTTGTTCTGCTCGTTTTCTATACATTGGGCTTCTTTATCCAGGTAAACATTACATGCGGCGTGGATACAAAGTACAATTCAGTGTTTTACGGCATATTGGCGGACTCGGACAATCCTGAAAGGGATCTCCTGGAGCTTGGCCTTAACACCGACATGGCGGTGGAAGCAGGAAAACATGCCTATCTGCCTGAAAACGAATATAAAAAATACGTACCCTGGTCGGATATTACATTGGAGGAGTTTAACCGGAAAATCAGCAATTTCAAAATTATCAGGTTTTATCTTCAAAACCCGGAACGGCTTGTCCGGGGAATGGAGTATACGGCTTCACAGTGCTTTCAGACAGCAAGTTCCCTTGGAAAATACAAAAAAACCGACGTTGAAGAGTATACGCATCAGTTCGGCAGGTTTACGCTGTGGTCCGATATAAGAAGCAGATACTTTCCGAGGAAACTGTGGTTTATTATATCCTTTTTCATTGTTCTTGCTGCATTCACACTGAAAAAATACATTAAGGCAAAAAACACCCCTGACAGGCTCAGGATTGAACTTATCTGGGTCATCGCAGCCATCGGAATTTTCCAGTTCCCGATGCCGTACCTGGGCAATGGCAGGGCTGATACGGCAAAACAGCTTTTTCTTTTCAACTATATATTCGATATTTTATTCCTGGTCATGGCAGGTTTTCTTTCAGAATACATCGTAAGTCTTTTGAAGAAAAAACAACCGTTATCTTAAAGCTGCTGCAGGGTAAAAATATTATACGGATATCCGTGCAGTGCAGCGAAACCCTCTACCCGTCGTTTTCTTGCTTTTATGCTGCATTTGATTTATTATTCTTGTATACTTACTTTATTTGTATGATAAAAGCATCAAACGGAGGTTTTATGAGTTATTTCAAATACGACACCCATGTTCACACCTCGGAAACAAGCATCTGCGGAAAAGTTGATGCAAAAACCCTTGTGAGGTTATACAAAAAAGCCGGCTATCACGGTATTGTCATTACCGATCACTATACAAAAGATTTTTTTGAAGGGTTAGCGCAGGACAGCTGGAATAAAAAAATGGACAGGTACCTAACGGGCTATTTCACGGCTGTTGAAGAAGGGAAAAGAATAGGGCTCAGGGTTCTTCTAGGAATAGAATTAAAGTTCGGCGAGAACAACAATGAGTATCTCGTTTACGGTTTTGAACCCGACTTTTTGTATCAGAATCCTGGCCTGTACGAAATGGATCTGAAAAGTTTCAGTAAGTTCGCGGAAGACACCCGGCTGCTTGTTTACCAGGCCCATCCGTTCAGGGTAATGGTAACACCTGCAGATCCCCGGTACCTGCACGGAGTTGAAATATACAACGGAAACCCAAGGCATAATTCGTATAACGAAAGGGCTTATGACTATGCCGTCAGGCACAATCTTAAAATGCTGTCCGGCTCTGACTTCCACCAGATGCAGGATACTTCGCGCGGCGGAATAATATTAAAGGAAGCCCCGGAGAACTCCCTGGAGTTTGCCAATATTTTAAGAAATAATGGTATCGTGGAATATATAACCACTGCATAGAATATTGGGGTTAATCCCAGGCATGCCTTTACAGCCGTCCCCGGTACTGAAATCCTTTGCCGCCGGCCCGTTTATCCAGCCATTTTATCAGCCTGCACCAGGCATAAATGCCTATTCCTTCAAGTATAATGAAAAGGTAAAACTTCCACATACAATCACCTGCGCCTGTATGCCCTGTTTTTCAGAAAGTCATTAAGCCAAAGAAGCCCGCCGAATATTGCTGCATTGTTAAACACACTTGCAACCAGGTTCCAGTGAGGCGTTACCAGGACACCGGCATGCTTCACAATAGCCTCAAAAACAGCAAATCCGCCGGTAAAAACCAGCATATGAATTAGCTGCAGTAATGGATTTTCAGGAGTAAACTGCAGATACAGAATACCCATTGTGACCGGGAGCCCGAAAGTGAAAAAGGCCGATACATTCAGTATTTCAATCCCTGATTCATGAAAATAATACATCCCCAATGCATACGCATTTGAATCCTGCCATAATTCAAGCAAACAGCTCATAATCCCACCCCATATGTTTTTGCGAAGTTCCCGCAGGTCCACTAATAGCAGAAACACTACCCAGCCTGTAACAAATGTAAAAAACCACCTGTTTGAAAGTATATTCCCCGACATCAGGCACCACCTTTTTCTGGTTTGCTTAGAAACTGCATATCTTCCTGCTTCCCGAAATTGTTTTTTATCCATCCGAAGAAAAGAAAAAGCAGGAACTGGCGAATAACAAAATAAGGTTTGAATCTTATAAAATTGATCAGGTTAAAGGCCAAGGCCAGGTAGTTAAAAGCAGCCAAAAACAATGCCCATACTGCCGCGTCTGCAAGCTGGCAGCCCATTTTCCGCGGCTGATTCTGAACGATCAGAATTCCAATACTAAATGCAATTCCCGTGAGGAAAATATTCAGCTTATTTGAAAACAGGAACATGTCGGGCATGTACAGCGGAACCGAGTTATACTCAAACAATTCAAGCCCTGATGCAAGAACGGTTTCTGCCTGCATAAACACAGCCGACAGTATTCCTCCGTACAGGTTTTTTGGTATCTGTCTTAAATCAGCCAGCAGCAATAAAAGAGCAATGCTGACCAGGAAAGAAAAAAACCATGGATTCATGAACAAACTCTCCCTGATTTGGAATGCCTGTTTAATATTATGTCTTCAGCGGGAAATAAAAATACGGGAAAACGGGATATGACCAAAAAAAGAAAAACCGAAACATCAGGCAAGCAGGTAATTGATTGCATCTGCAAGGCTTATATTCTCAGGATCCCATGTCCTTTCGGTCAGCCCTGTCTTTTCATAAGGCAGGTTCAATGAGTTCACAAACCACATAAAATCATTGTCAAACCAGGGCGGCACCCATGCCCCTGATCTGCAGATATGTACCGCCGATATGTCTATAAAGGGTTTAAAGCCGTTTATGTCTGTGTACCTTATACTAAAGCGGTGGTTCATGGCTTTAAAATAATCAGGGTTTTCGGTAGTGTAAGGACTGTAAGCAATGAATGCACGGCTTACTGCCTTTTCTTTCAGAAGTTTTCCCAGCCAGTTGGCACAGTTCACTTCAAAGTTCAGGGACGCCATGCCGCCGTAGCCCAAATCCGAATGAGCGTCAAACAGGTACACCGTATCGGCATTGCTTTCCCTTGCAATTTTATAGGAAAGTGAATGGGAGTCGGAGACAAAGACTTTTACGTTTTCTGAAAACCTGAAAAATTCCCTGATTCTATTCCAAAAGGACCTGAACTCAGGGCATAGTTTGTAAAACCTGCAAATATCCTTTCCCGCCTGCTTTGAAACTATGTACCGCCTGTACCATTCATCGATAAGGCTTCTCCTGTTTTCCAGATATGAACCCTGATATGTACTCTCGGTGAAAATGAAATAATCCCAGTCAACAGACAGTAAGCTTATCCCAATTCCCTCACCTCTTATAACGGAACCTGCCAATTATACAAAGTGAATTTCTTGGGATGCGCATGAATTTATAAGCAACTTCTGCCTATATTATATCAAAAAAACAAAATGAAGGATAAGAGAATTTAATTTTGAGTATTCCGGGGAAATCAGACAACATCGTATGCCATCCAATCCCCCGGCAATCAGTATGACTAAAAGAATACATTGTCCGGATGCGGAAGGAACCTTTTGTCGCGATTCAGTGAGTTAATGGCTTCCATATCCTCTTCCGACAGGTTAAAATCAAAAATCTGCGAATTCTCAATAATCCGTTCCTTATGAACCGATTTGGGAATAATAACTATCCCCCTCTGAAGATGCCAGCGCAAAACAATCTGTGCCGGAGTTTTTCCATATTTTCCGGCGATCTCATCAAGCTCCGGAACCTCGCTCAGATGTCCGCTCATAAGAGGGCTGTACGCTTCCACCTGGATATTGTGCTTTTTGCAGTAATCAACCAGTTCAGCCTGGTTCAGCCACGGATGCAGTTCAACCTGGTTTACTGCAGGAACAACACCCGTTTCATTTATAATATCTTCAAGATGATGAATAAGGAAGTTGGACACGCCTATTGCCCTGACCAGTCCTTCATTGTATAGTTTTATCAATGCCTTCCAGCTCTCCGTATATTTCCCTTTAACCGGCCAGTGAATCAGGAACAGGTCTATATATTCAAGTCCGAGACTTTTCCTGCTTGTCTCGAAAGCCTTCAATGCAGCCTCATAGCCTTTTCTTTGCATTTTGTTCGCCAGTTTAGTGGTGATAAAAATTTGCTCACGCGGGATTCCCGACTCTCTGACGGCTTTGCCCACACCCTCTTCATTTCCGTACATGGCTGCTGTGTCGATACTGGCGTACCCTGCTTTTAGGGCTGTCTTAACTGCAAAGTCAACTTCTTCAGGGTCCGTGACTTTCCAGACCCCCAAGCCAAGCCATGGCATTTTTACTCCATTGTTCAAAGTTGTACAGTCTTTAATGCTGCTAATCAACCTGCAATCACTCCTTTTTGATTATTTCCGGCAGCCGGTTGTTGTGAATGGCCGACCAGTTTCACCTCCGAAATCAAAACCCCACAAATAATTATATAACCATATAAACCCGGGATAAACATTACTGTTCTGCTGCTGCTCCCGAAGCAAACCCTTCATATCGGTTCAGAGCATTTTCTGCTATTTTTTTCATCGCAACGGTAACCGTATTCCCTTTAAAGGTTATTGTAATATTTACGCTTGCCGGCAACTCGTCGATAATGTATGAACGAAGGTGCAGCGTATTCCCGCTGACCCAGGCTGCCGAATTTATACTCAGCAAATCTATCTCAGGGAAATTCTGCTGTTTCATGTGCCCCAGGCCGAAATCAATCCGGTGGCTGCCTGTTTCATTGATATAGAAAAATGTGCCTTCATTACCCTCCCTGAATTCCAGCCTGCATTCAGATATTCCCATCTGATTAGGAGCCATAAGGTATCTTTTTCCGTTAATCTCACCGGCAATTTCCCGGAATACGGAACCCTTCACCACTTTAACCTCAAGTTTTGAAAGCCTGTCCTTAAGTTTTTCTCCTGATGCCCTGTCTTCTTTAAGAGCGCCCTTCTTTTCCTTCAGATACGGGAATATTTCGGTCCACAGGGCCGAATATACGCTGTGTATGCCGTTGGGTATCCCCTGGTTATCTGCGTTCGTGGCAAGTATGAAGTCAAAGTCCGGAAGGCATATCGCAAGCTGGCCTCCCATGCCGTACATTGCAAATCCGTTGTTCCTGCATCTCCAGAACTGGTAACCATATCCCTGCTGTTCTTCTATCCCGTACAGCATACATGTATCTGTCTGCTTCGACGTCGCTTCCCTGATATATTCCTCAGGAACTATTCTCTGCCCGTTATACACACCGTTATTCATACACATGACGGCAAACCTCGTCATATCCCTCAGAGTGCATATCAAGCCGCTCCCGCCCTGGCTGACACCCATCGGATCGGTAAGCCACCTGAACTTGCCCGTGCATCCTATTTTGTCAAGGACCCTGACTTTGAGATACTCAAGAAGGGACATTCCGCTCAGCCTTTCCACCAGCGCCGCAAGCACATGTGATGCTGAAGTATCATATACAAAGGTTGTACCGGGATACCGGACAGGTTCAACATGGAAAAATGTTTTAACCCAGTCATCACATTCCATGAGCTTATAAGTGGTTGACTTATGCGGTGAAGTCATCCTGAGCATGTCCCGTATTGTTGTTTCACGAATGTAAGGATGTGGTCCCCCGGCAGGAATCTTGTCCGGGAAATAATCACATATCCTGTCGTTTATCGATAATTTTCCTTCTTCCTGCAGAAGACCTATCGCAACCGATGTAAAGCTTTTAGATATCGAAAACATTCTGTGCGGGAAATCTGCATGGAACGGTGCATAATACCCCTCAGCAAAAACTTTTCCGTCCCGGAGCATAATAAAACCGTGCATGCAAAGGCCTTCAAATTCCAGCCTGTCAATAAAGTTTAAAACCGCCTGCGATGGAATTCCAACCGTTTCGGGTGATACAACCACCCAGTCCCTGTCTCCGTTATTTCCTGTCATTAAAAAATCCCCCCCCCGTTAAGCAAAACAGTTTTTTGCTTTCCAAATAAACTGTTATGTCTGCACTTCATTTGCTATTATACTATACCCTGAACACTGTTTCCAGTAAGACGAAGCAAGACGGCTGCCGGAAACGCTGCCAACAGGCGGCATATCCGTCGCGGTAAATTGTTTCCCGCCGGATAATCGGACACATCCTGTGCCGGACAGTCGCTTCGTCCTGTTGTTTTTTTTGAATCCGTGATAAATATTGACATCTTGAAAATATTATCTTATATTAGTAAACTAATGTTATGCATCCATTTATTTCTTACACATTTTATTATGAAGGGAATGGTAGTCTTGAAAAGGAAAATAAGAGGCATATTCGCAGTATTATGCATGGTTTTTCTACTGGCGAACACGGTTTCTCTTGCCTCAGGTGACAGCAATGCGGCAGAAAAACTGTACGACCCGCCGGCATCGGCCAGGGTGGAAAATTCCGATAGAAATTCTGTAACAAAGGAGCTCATTACTGACGCGGATAATATTGTACCAGGCAAACTTGTTGTTAAGTTTGCAGACCACCCGACAGTACGCAGCAAAACCTTTCTGAACATGAACAGCAGCATGATCAAATCCCTTGAAAAAACTGCAGACAGCAATATAGTAACAGTTGATCTTGCAGAAGACACAGATATCCATAAGGCTGCAGTATTATTCAGCAAACAGCCTGGCGTTGAGTTTGCGGAACCGCTGTACATATATAAAGCTTATGGGCTTGAAACCGCTCAGCCCCGGACCGTGACTGAAGCAGTCTATGAACCCGATGATCCATATTACCGGAATAAATGGCAGTGGGGTCTCCAGGCAATCAATGTCACAGATATCTGGAACAGGGTTCCGGAAGAAATAAGAAGCAAGGTAACAATTGCAGTTATTGATACGGGTGTGGACCTTGATCACCCGGATTTGAAGGACAGCCTTGTTGACGGGTATGATTTTGCAAACAACGATAATGATCCCGATGACGACAACGGTCACGGTACTCATGTGGCAGGTATTGCCGCTGCAATTGCCAACAACGGAACAGGAATAGCCGGAGTTGCAAGCGGTGCAAAAATTATGCCTGTCAAGGTTCTTAACAAAAACGGGCGCGGAAGTACCTTAGATATATATCTGGGTATTGTGTACGCAGTAAAAAACGGTGCGGATGTTATCAACCTCAGTCTCGGCTCAAGTGTTCCCAGCCAGCTGGTAAAAGAAGCAATTGAATATGCTGTAAGCCATGATGTTGTAGTTGTTGCGGCAACAGGCAACGAGTACAGCAGTTCAGTCGGTTTCCCCGCTGCATTTGACGGGGTTTTGGGTGTCGGTGCGGTAGACTACATGGACGGCAATGACTTTATACTTGCAGCTTTCTCGAATTTTGGCCCTGAAACCGACTTAACGGCACCGGGTGTTGATATTATCAGCACAATCCCTGTTGAACTTGATATTTTCGATGGTAAACAGGACGGTTACACCCTGTACGAAGGAACATCCATGGCCACACCTTTCGTAGCAGGAATGGCTGCGTTGTTAAGAGCTGAAAATCCGGAGCTGTCCTGCCATGAGATCGGGCAGAAACTCATGGAAAATGCCTATGACATTTACTACGACGGATGGGATGCTTTTACCGGGGCAGGCGTTGTCAACGGAAGCGCCGGCGAAGCAAAAGTTCCCGATATTTTTGAATTCCCCAATGTTTCAATCAATATTAACAGATTATCTTCCGACAGCCTTAATATCGAGGTAACGGCAGGAAAGGCCAAAGGAGTGCCAAGTGACAGTTTCAACGGTGACATAACGGTCAATTTCAGCCGGCTTCTCAGCGAACCGTTCAATGACTACTATTACTACGGAAGAATTCTGTCATCAGCAGGAAGCAAACTGCAGGCCGATTATGATTTCGCAGCCGATACAGAAATATCGGTCACCGTTTCTGTTTACAGCGGGTTTGGTGAAACAGACTTCACATTCGAAAAATCAGGATTCTACCTGTTTTCGCCAGACAGTCAAACCATCCCCGAAAACTTTGTCCTAACCTACCCCAATGCCATTTTCAAAATTGAAAACAACGATGTCTGTATTTCAGGAAACATTAATATAGAGAAACCTTTCGACAAGGATACATGTATAATGTTGCTTGCCGTGAATGAAATCTATTCATTATATATCGACAGCGGTTATGCGGAGCCCGTCTTTCTGATCATTCCGGCCGGGACGGAAACTTATCCCTATGAACTGTATCTGCCCCGGGACACGAAATATAAGTTGTACTATGGAATTCTTGATGATAATGATATTTATTACAATTACGGATTCTACAGGGAACCATCCGTTACATCCCGTGATCCTTTGGATTTCACCCCGATAGATCTGACAGGAGGAAGCGCAGCGGGTATCGACCTCAATATCAACATAGTTGAAGATCTTGACGATGATGTAAGCGACACACGGGAAAATGCACTTGAATTATCCCTTGAAGAGCCTGACGGCTTGTATTCTGATATTTTCTCCCTTGAATACAAGGGCGACCGTGACTTTTTCAGGATTGAAACTGAAGAAACCGGTACATACCTCTTTGCTGCGTTACCTTATAGTTACCAGAACCTGAGGATTACCGTTTATAACCTGTCAGGCGAAGTAATAGCATCTGATCTGAATAGCGAAATATCCCTGGTTCTCACCCCCGGAACATATTATGTTAAAGTGGAAGACGAGACAGGTCTTGAAACCGGTATTTACATACTTGTATACGGAATTTGGGAAACTGACGAACATGAACCTGTAACTGTTGAGTTTGAGGATGAAAACCTTGAGGCAGCCATCCGCACGCTGTTAGGGAAATCGGTTTCAGAGGCTGTTTATGATTATGATGTAGCAGCAATTGAAAATCTTGACATAAGTAATATGAACATATCCTCAATTAAAGGCCTGGAGTATTTCAAAAGCCTCTGGTGTCTTGAGCTTGGTAACAACAATATTTCAGAACTGGGCCCGCTGCAGGACCTGATGAGTCTTGAGCTGCTTGATATAACCGGAAACAACATAACAGATCTGAGCCCAATAAGCGCCCTGCCAATGCTTTGTGAACTGGATGCAAGTAATAACAAAATCTCAGCGCTGCCCGGTAACCTGTATGGATGGGGCGAACTCTACCACCTGGATCTCAGCGGCAACGAAATTACGGATATAACGCCGCTGTCTGCGCTCCCGAATATCGAAGCGCTGTTCCTCCACAATAACAGGATTACAAGCATTGAACCGCTAAGAGGCATGGATCAGCTTAGGGTTTTGTACCTGAAGAATAACCCGATTACAGATTACAGCCCGGTTAAGCCATATTACCTCAACCTCGGAGATGTGGACTTTTACTTCCCTGTTGCAACCGATGTATCCATATCCGGAAATGACAGGGTAGGCAGTACGCTGACAGGTTCATATACATACAGTAACGCCAACGGCCATCCTGAAAGCGGGACAACGTTCCGCTGGCTGAGAAGCAGTGAAGCAGACGGTGAATATACGGCAATAGAAGGTGCTGATTCAATAAAATATACCCTTACAAAGGCTGATATTGGCAAATATATCAAGTTCGAGGTTACACCCGGTGCAGACGGAGCGCCTTCAACAGGGTTCCCTGCAACAAGTGCGGCTTTTGGTCCGATAAAGGCAGCTGCATCGGATGGTGACAGTGGTTCGGGTTCCGGCCACGGTTCAGGCACGGGTCCCGGTACCGATCCCGGAACAGGAACAACAACTGAACCTGTACCTACGAAAGTTCCCGAACAATCACCGGGTAAGGAAATAGTTACCGATGAAAACGGTAACAGCATCCTCATTGCTAATGCAATGGACCTGCAGCCAGACTGGAATACGGCTCCTGTTATCGATGCAGCCTCAGATTCCGATGTTTCTGCAGCAGAAGCAAGGATTTCAGCCGACCTGCTCAGCGAATCGCTCAGGCAAAAACAGCCGGTTATCATTAAGTTTAATGGTATTGTATTTACAATCCAGCCGGGAACAATAGAAATTCCGGAAAAAGCAGAAAGCATAATGCTTAGGGTTAATTACATGAATGAGAATGAACTGCCTGCGGAGCTGAAGGCACCCGATGCAAAAGGTGTTTCCGGGATATTTGACATAAGCCTTACAATCGACGGAAAACCTGTTTCATCCTTTGAAAAACCCATTTCTGTAACAATGCAGATAGACATGGCAAAAGCGGGCAACACCGACAAGATTGGCGTTTATAACTACAACAGCCGGGATAACAAGTGGACATTCCTCGGCGGAAAAGTGGACAGCAGCGGAACCATTTCGTTCACAACACCGCACTTTTCACTGTTCCGTGCCATGGAATCCACAAAGACCTTCAGTGATATACAGCAGCACTGGGCTAAAGAGGATATTGAAATCATGGCCGCAAGACATGTCACCGAGGGTACCGGCGACAATAAATTCACTCCTGACGCAAATATTACAAGGGCTGAGTTTACGGCAATGATTGTCAGGGCATTGAATATCACCGAAAAAACCGAGAAGAATCCGTTTATTGATGTAAAATCCGGGGACTGGTTTGAAGATGCAGCACTTCGTGCAAACGCCGCAGGAATTATCCAGGGCGATAACAAGGGAAATTTCTCACCGGGTAACCTGATCACAAGGGAAGAAATAGCTGCCGTTGCAGTACGTGCTTACAGCTATTACAGCGGTGAAAACCCGGACAGGATAATTACAACCCGGGAAATAAGGTTTACCGACATGGATGATGCATCCGAATGGGCAAGCAAATCAGTTACACTGGCCAGCGCGCTTGGATTAATGAACGGTTTCCCGGACAAATCCTTCAGACCTAAGAATTACTGCAGCAGGGCAGAAGCCATTGTGGTCGTGAAGCGGTTGATGAAACTTCTTGAGATCTTTTGAACGGTTGATATAACATAAAAGGCGGAAGGAGATATCCCTTCCGCTTTTATTTATACTGTAATGCTTCTGTCGTCATGTTTTTCCGGCATGATTGGGTTTTTATCACATATTATTCTTAACAGTTCAGCGAATCGGTTTCAGGCCTGCATCCCTCAAAAAACCGCTTACGGTATTCAAGAGGAGTTACTCCCGTGTACTTTTTAAAATTTCTGATGAAATTGTTCGGGTTTTCAAAACCCACCATTCTTCCGATTTCAACAACTTTTTTATCAGTATTTACAAGGGCCTCCTTTGCCGCCTCGATCTTTCTGTAATTCAGATATTTGATCGGAGACATGTGGAATCGTTTTATAAACTCCCTGCAGATATGATATCTGCTTATATGATATTTTTGCTCAAGATATTCCAGTGTAATGTTATCCGTATATTTGCAGTCAAAATCATGTTTTATCCTGTAAATACAGTTGCATGTAATATAATTGCTTTCCCTCAGTCTGCTTCTTTCAATCAGTATTTCATAAAGTATATCGCTTATATATTTTGAATGAATAAGCAGCAGTCTGTCCGGGGAATCGGATAAGAAACCATACAGCAGTTCAATTTTATCAGGGATGGATGAGCCGGGCAAAAAGGTATGTACATTTCCGTTATCTTCAGCAAGGCTGTCGTAAAAAAACCGGACGGGCGGGCCGCTGATAAAAAGTATTCTATAGGTCCAGGGGCTCTTTTTAATCTCCACCCTGTGCTTCCGGCTGCAATCAATAAATGCTATTTTTCCCTGTTTCAATATATGGCTTTGATCATTGAATTCCAGTAACCCCTCTCCGTCCCGCGTGCAAATCAGGCAGAACGAATCAAGTCCCGAAAGTTCGTAATAATATGGATATGACGCGCAGATATTACCATAGGCCTGGATATAGACAAGACTTTCTGCAACTTCTTCCGGAACCGGTGGTGAGTTAAGAGCTTTTTCGCTGTAAATTGATTCCCTTAACAGATCATTGGTAATCAGAGCACCTGACAGGGCCGCCTGAAAACTCATCCTAATACCCCGCAAATACCAGTTTGCCTGTAAAATTGCTGATAATCTGTTTTATTTGCCTGTTCCGCCGTGTATTATGCCAGTTTGATTTTAACATAAATATGAAGTTAATTCAAGCTAATATATTAACTATTTATTCTGTTTATTACCTTGTTTTTTCTGAATAAAATTAATTAAGTTTAAAATATCTCACAATTTTATTTTTGATAATGCATTTCTTTTATACATATTCTACAAATCTATCAATTAATATGTATAAATCGCAATAAATAATGATGAATAATTTGACCAATATTATATAATTAATTTAAGCTATATTTTAGCTAATAAAATAGTTTTATAGGAGGGAAAAGGATGAAAATCAAAAGGCTTTTAGCAATCTTAACTGCAATCCTGATGATTATTGCCTTGGCCGGCTGCGGTACAGGAGGGTCGGACCAGGGAGACAAGGATGTTTCGGGCAGCGAAAAAACCGATCCTTCATCTCTTAAGGGAACAACAATCAGGGTATATACTCACATGGGTCAAAGAGTTCTTGGTGAAGAAAAAAAAGATGAACACGGAAATACATATCGGGATGTAGAGAACACTGCTTACCTGAAGTACCTGGCAGAAGACTTCACTAAGGAAACAGGAATAAATGTTGAACTGCATGTAGTTACAAACGAAGAAGAATTACGGCCGTTTTTCCAGGTTAAGGACGATATCGTGGACGTATACACATGCCCGAACTGGAGCCTTGAGGAATGGAAAGCCTATGCAGAACCCTACTGCACTCTTGAAGAGGGTATTGAGCAATATGGAGAGTACGCGAAAGCAATGCCCCAGGTTGACGGATATATCTACAGTATCATGCCGGGCAGAGCGTATAACCAGGCCGTTGTTTACAATGAAGAAGTTATAAAGGCCGCAGGGTATGATGAAATACCTGCCACACTTGAAGAGTTCAACAACATGTGCGAAAAGATTAAGTCCATGGGTATCACCCCCATTTCACTGCACAGGATTGAGAACTGGCCGTTGGCGACCGTGCAGGATTTTGCCATATATGTCTCAGGTAACCCGAATGTATTCGCTGAATGCCTCAAGACCGAAAATCCCTTCTCTGAAACCTCCCCGTTCGGAAAAACAATTAAAATGTACACAGAATGGAAAGCAAGAGGCTTCTTTGAACCCGAAGTATATACCGATTTCGGCGTTGCCATGGACAGTGTTGCTTACGGAAGAGCCGCTATGATGCTGTTCGGTTCATGGGTTGTTCCCCAGATCCAGGGACGTGTTCCTGAAGGAAAGGATCCGTCTATAATAAAATTTGCTCCCGCCCCCGACTTCGGCGCCGGCAGGTACGTACTGGCAGCCCCCGCTGACAACTGGGCAATCAGCAAATTCTCAAAGAACAAGGAAGCAGCAAGAATGTTCATCGAATATATTGCAAACGATGCAGAATTTATTGCAAACAGCGGATTTATTGCAAACAAGAAGGGTGTAAAACCCATAGTACCTGAGCTTTACGCTATTATTGACGAACTGGTTGAATCAGGTGAATGCAAGGTTATACTGCAGCCGCCGAATGACGAGAACGCATTGAACAACCAGAAAGTGCTTGAAGAAGCCGGATTATATGCAGACTACAAGTATGTCGGATTACTGTTTGACGCCCTTGACGTAACAAAACCCGATGACTGGAGTGCTTACAACAAGCAGGTACAGATTCAGAACGAGCTTTACGAAAGATATAAAAAGGAACTTGGAGTTGAATGGAAAGACTAAGCATTTTAATAATGCCTCTTCTTTCTCTGAAGAGGCATTCCCTTCTTAAATCGACAGTACTCTGTTCTATGAATGTGATTATTTGGGAGAGGAAGTAAAATGGTAAAAACAAAGGGTACCAGGTTTTTCATTTTTACGTTTTTATTTATTCCTGTTATTCATTTACTGGTTTTTTCCTATATACCGATCCTGAGCAATATATACCTGAGCTTTACAAACTATAACGGCGTAAATCCGCCCAAATGGGTCGGGCTCAGGAATTATGCAAGGATTTTCACCGATCCGCAATACCTGCAGTTGTTCAGGAACTGTTTATGGTACATTATTGTGGCCATACCCCAGTTAATATTTGCCTTCATCCTTGCAATTTTCGTTAACGGCAAATTCAAGTATATAAACTTTTTCAAGGGTGTATTGATCATTCCGTATTTATTGAACGGCGTTATTATATCAACCATATTCATTATCTTTTTTAACAACTCAGGGACATTGAATTCGATATTGAGACTGCTGGGTCTCGGAGGACTGGCGCAGCAATGGCTTCAGAACCTGCGCCTGGTTAATCCGGCAATAGCATCAATCAGTATCTGGAGATACTATGGCCTGAACTTCCTGATGTTCTTCGGCGGATTGCAGGCAATCCCTACCGAGCTTTACGAAGCTGCATCAATAGATGGCTGCACGAAATTGCAGGAGATCCGCTACATCTCCATTCCGTCGATAGTTAATATTCTCTTTATCAATATTATACTGAGTATATCGGGCTCAATCCAGGTATTTGAAATTCCCTACATAATGATGAACGGCGCCAATGGAACTGCAACACCGGTAATCCAGATACAGCAAAGCGCATTTTATGAAAACAGGGTTGGTTTTGCAGCAGCCCTATCTATAATGGTGTTCGTTATAGTTGTTATAACCGTCAACATCCAAAGAATTTTTGACAAGAGGGGGAATGTTTACTTATGATCCATGAAAGCAGATTATACAAGGTATTACGCTATATTTTCCTGGCGGCAGCGTGTATTTTTGTAATAGTACCTATTATTCCTCTCATATTTATGGCATTCAAAACCGGTGCAGAATATTCGTCCACAAGTGTTTTGACTCCCCCCAGGAACTGGTTTAATTTTTACAACTTCCGGTACGCAATAAAAGTGGGTAATTTGGGCAAGGCACTGTTCAACACCGCTGTTATTCTCGCAATTTCCCTGTC
Organism: Clostridiales bacterium DTU070; assembly: GCA_001513105.1. Classification (GTDB taxonomy): domain Bacteria; phylum Bacillota; class Clostridia; order DSM-8532; family DSM-8532; genus Thermoclostridium. Next base: position 63,439 of record LFSH01000082.1, read on the forward strand.
CATCCAGCTTTTGTTTACAACCATGGTATCTTATGTGCTGCACCGGTTTGAATTCAAAGGCAAGAAAATTATTTTTACAATGTTCATGCTGACAATGTTCATACCTGTTGTAACAACACAGACCGTTGTTTTCCAGATTGTTTACCGGTTGGGGCTTGTGAATAAAATGCCGAGTATAATACTCCTTTACTCGGGTGTGCATATTGTGGGTATATACATAATGTTCAACCAGTTGAATGCAATACCCAAAGAGCTGGATGAATCAGCACTGATAGACGGTGCAAGCTATTTCAGAATATACCGGAGCATAATCCTGCCCCTTATGAAGCCTGCATGTACAACTTTGCTGATTATAAACGGAATAGGGCATTACAACGACTTTTATATTCCGAACCTTTACCTGAGAAAAAATGTACAAACCTTTACAGTAGCACTGCACAAGTTTTTCGGAAACACCGCCACGCCGTTTGAAATTGTAGCTGCTGCAATACTCCTGGGGATTGTTCCGATAATGATTGTGTTCCTTCTTCTGCAGAAACATATATTCTATGGGCTGGCAGGTGCCGTTAAGGCTTAATACCATAAGTTCTGCCGTACCGGGCATACATCGGGGCTTTTGTCACGGCAGAAGAAACACTTGAACACCTTATTATATATCAATTTGCAATTTTTGCGGACTGCCGGCAGTCTTAAATAAGGCAGCCCGGTATGTTTGTAGTAGACAGAAATTAATACAGAACAAGTATCAGTTGAAAAATGGGGGCATAGTGGGTTAAAATAGATTAATAATAATAAAGTTATGTTAAAAATAAAGTAATATTTACTTAAAAATATGCAAGAGGTATCAGAATGGCGAAAAAGGTAACATTGTCGGATATTGCCAAAAGACTGAATGTGAGCAATGTGACCGTATCCAAAGCACTTTCCGGTCAGAAAGGTGTCAGTGATGAGATGCGGGAGAAAATTAAAAACCTTGCTGACCAGTTGGGCTATGTGCAACCATCGGCAAAAAACAAGGCAAACAGGAACAAAAGCAAAAACATCGGAATAATAGTTCCGGGCAGGAACTTTGAGATGTGCAATTCCTTTTACTGGCTCCTGTATCATGAAGTGGCCACTATTGCAATGAAGGAAAAATGCTTTACGATGCTTGAAGTAATCCAGACCGGGGAAGAAGAGAAACATGAGCTTCCAAAGCTCATCCAGGAGAATAAGGTTGACGGCATAATCCTGATTGGCCGTCCCAAAAACGGCTATATCAGGAGAATCCGTGAAGAGAGCTCACTTCCGATGGTATGTCTTGATTTTTTTGACGATTTCAACAACTGCGACTCGGTCATTTCAGACGGTTTTTACGGGACCTATATGCTGACGAATTACCTGTTCCGCATGGGACACACTGAAATAGGCTACGTAGGCACGCTGCTGTACACTTCCAGCATAACAGACCGTTACCTGGGTTATTGCAAATCCATGATGGAACACGGGCAGCAGATACGCAAAGAATGGATCCTTGACGACCGGGACTGGGAAACCGGGGATGTTCTGAATTTTGAATTCAAATTCCCCGAGAAAATGCCGACCGCATTTGTTTGTAACTGCGATCTTACGGCCAGCAGCCTGATTAAACAGTTAAGGAAAAACAATTACAGGGTACCCGAGGATATTTCCGTTGTCGGGTTTGACAACTACATATATCCGGGTTTATGCGATATCGGCATAACAACCTATGATGTAAATGTGCAGGAAATGGCGCAAAAGAGCATACAAATTCTGCTTGACAGAATAAATCATGTGAACGTAAGGCCCGGTGTAAGAATAGTCCAGGGCGAAATCGTCTACAAGGACAGCGTAAGACCGCTGCATAAAAAGAAAGACTCAAATGGCAATACATAAAATGGCCGTAAACGAAAGCAATTGAAATTTTACTTTAATTGTATTATATGTCATAGTATGATTGAATTTGCATAACAGTGGCGGCAGTTTATCATGTATACAGAAAGTTTTTCGTGATTATGATTCTGCTTGTCAGAGAATATTAAAAAGCTCATATCTGTTCATCCCAGTGAAATGACGGAATCCTGAGAAGGAAATATACAACTGACATAACAAAAATAATAAAATAAATGATCCTTATAATCAGCCCTGCTGTTATATTTCTCTTTTTTATATCACAGTACAATTCTTTTATAAATTTAGAGTGCGCAAATACATAACACAAGAAAAGCGAGAAAATAAACAGTTTATAAAAAAATCACCGGGAAAAATCAAAAGTAAAATAAAGGATAAAGCAATAACGATAATTGATATAACTGCTTCTTCTGTGGTCATTGAGTATGATTTTTTCTTTTTCATAAACCCGGACTCCTTTTCTGTCCCTTTATAAAATTCTAATCCATCCATTATTCTCCAGTCTATAGATTTCAGGCATTTTACTGCGTTTATGCTTACGGTATCATTTGCAAAGCGAGATAAAGTCCTTTGCGCTATCCGTCAGAAACTTATTTTTATGGTGTATGACGGAGAAACTTCTCCTGAAACTTATCCCGCTTACCTGGAACCGGCTTATTTCCTTTCGGTCAAGGGAGTCCTTCACCAGTAAATAAGGCAGCACGGATATGCCCAAATTTGCCCGGACCGCCCTTACAATGGCCTGTGTACTTGTGCTTTCCCAGGCAGGTGTAATTTCCATGCCGTACATTGTCATGATGCTGTCAAAAATTTCACGCCCGGCACTCCCTTCTTCCCTTAATATAAAAGGTTCGTCCTTAAGCATTGAAATATCAATATTGCTTTTACCGGCAAAGGGGTGCTCATTTCCGCAAATCATTACCAGTTCATCATCCCTGAACTTATGCTTTATAATATACGGGCTGTGGACGGCACCCTCTATCAACCCGATATCTATTTTATTGGATAAAACATACTCCTGGATCTTTTCAGAATTATCTATGGTTACCCTTACATCCATCTGTGGATGCAATTCTTTAAACCGGATAACATAATCGGGCAGTAAATAGTTCCCGATGGTTATGCTTGACCCTACACGGATGATACCTTTAGCATCGAAGTTTTTTATTTCCCTTTCCATATCCTCAAAGAGGCCCACAATATGCGTTGCATACTGGAGAAAGTTCTTTCCGGCCTCAGTTAAGTGCAGCCGTTTTGCAATGCGATCAAACAGCTTAACACCGTAATAGTTTTCAAGCTCTGAAACAGCAAGGCTTACAGAAGGCTGCGCTATAAACAGCTTTTTCCCGGCTGCTGTAACACTGCCCGTTTCACATACAGCAACAAATATTTTCAGATGTTTTAACGTCACCTGGATCACCTTATTATAATAAATTTATTATGAAGTATATAATATATTACTATTTTTCTTATATTTCTTCAAGCCATATAATAAAATCCGGGAGGTCCGGGGAATTGAACAGGAAAAAGAAAATTTACCGAAAACTGTTTACCAATACTTTTTATTTAAGTGCTTTTGTCCTTGGCGGGGGATATGTCATAGTTCCGCTTATGAAAAAGAAGTTTGCAGATGATCTTAAAATCATTGACGAGGATGAAATTCTGGACCTTGTCGCAATTGCGCAATCCTCACCGGGAGCTGTGGCAGTTAATGCAGCAATACTGCTGGGATACCATGTTGCCGGAATACCGGGAGCCCTGGTCACAATACTGGGCACAGTATTGCCGCCTTTTCTTACCCTTACGGTTATTTCCTTCCTTTACACCGCATTACGTGACCACCCTGCAATAAATGCAGTCCTGAAAGGTATGCAGGCCGGGGTTGCTGCAGTAATTGCCGATGTGGTTATAAATCTCGGGGGTAATGTCCTGAAGGAAAGGGACATTGTATCTGTAATCATAATGGCAGGTGCTTTCATTGTTACATTTTTTCTTGAAGTTAACGTTGTATATACCATCATTGTGTGCGGATGTACCGGAGCCGTAAGGGTTCTGATTCAAAACAGGAAAAACCGGAAAGGTGGTGATACCCGGTGATTCTTATTAAACTGTTCTGGAGTTTCTTTCAAATAGGCTTGTTCAGTATTGGCGGCGGTTTGGCTTCAATTCCGCTGCTTCAGAACCAGGTAGTAAATATTCATAGCTGGCTGACGCTGTCCGAGTTTACCGACCTGATAACCATTGCAGAAATGACGCCCGGTCCTGTTTCGATAAATTCAGCCACCTTTGTGGGTTTAAAAATTGCCGGAATTCCGGGAGCTGTTTTCGCCACCGTCGGATGTATCCTGCCGTCCTGCGTTATTGTTTCAATCCTGGCATGGGCATATTATAAATACAGGGAACTGACGGTAGTACAGGGAATACTGTCCGGATTAAGGCCAACAATTGTTGCACTGATTGCATCAGCCGGACTGTCGGTATTCTCTCTGGCTGTGCTCGGAGAAGGCGGTTTCATAAAAAATATCCAGGCAATCAGTATAATTCCCGCGTTATTATTCTCCGCCGCTTTATTCGTTCTGCGAAAGTGGAAACCCAATCCTGTTTACGTAATATTAGGTTCAGGCATTGTCGGCGGAGTGGTTTATATGCTGATATAACAAACCGGTTCCCTTATTTCCCCGCCTTTTTGTTCGTACCACTGTTTTGATTTTACCGGTTCACAACATACCATTCAAATCTTCAATGTCTGCAGGGTCAGGTATATGAAGTGCTTTATTCGTTCAGCGGTTCAAAGGCAAAGTATCAGTCATCTGGCATATCCGTTCCGGTCAGCGCGCCGGCTCCTTCATCCGGGTTAAGTCTGTCGGGGCCGGCGAGAATGGCCCTGGCTTCGTTCAGTGATTTTTCAAAGATCCTTTTGCAATCATTGATTTTTGTATGATATCCCGATGTTTTCGTGGTTTTCTGACGTATTACAATGACTTCGGCGTCATTATCCACGGTGTATTTTTTCACCATGTTTTCGGGAACAATCATGTTTCTTGCGTGCTGATACAGCCCAAATCCGGGTTTTGCGGCTATGACGCAGTAAAAGTATGGATAACTTGCCCCTTCAACCACATTTATATTAATCTGGGCCTGAAGGCCATAGAAATCGTCGGGCATATTATCGAAAGTGACTGAAAACCTGCAGTCTTTCGGAACACTTTTCCCCGTTTTGTCCTTTGCAAGCATAAGAAAAGGATTAAAGGTCTCTCCATCCCTTTTAATGTTCCGGAAAAATGCCTCCATCTGCCTTGTAATGTCTATTTTTATACGAAGATTTCCCTGCTTAAGAATTCTGCGTATTCCTGAAAACCACAGCGGCAGAACAAGAAACAGTATGTCTGCCGCAAGGATAGCCCCGGTCCGGCGGTAGGTATTGCCGGCATCCAATATCACAGGTACTGCATACGTTGCTATGGCCAATAATGCAAACATCAAAGCGCCCGGTGCATTGCTTATATCAAGGATGTCCCTGTCCCATTTTGTCATTCTGTCATCCAGTTCTTCCACCTGGCGAATCTTATCCATATCAACCCTGGTCCAGTTGCTGTCTATATTGAAGGATACAAGCCTTACACGACTGTCGTAGCCCTTGACCATTGTAAGGATTGTTGCACAGATTAGAAAAACAGCTCCCGGCCAGACCCTCAAAGTATAAACCTGGAGCAGGAACCCCGCAATAAGAAGTATTATATACAACAGCATCCTGTTCGTATAATTAAGTTTTTTCATCGCATGAAACTTTACAATGTCCTGCTTTTCCGGCGGAGGAAAGCCTGGCAGGCGCAGCCAGTTATTCATACAATACTCCTCTCCTTTAAAAGCCCCATTGATTCCCAACCCGGGACAAGCTCTTTACAGCCGTGTACCCGGAAATACAGGGGACATGCTCCCTGGCAGGCCGCAAAATGCCTGCATTCCCTGCACTCCAATGGTGCTGATTCCTTTGCGCGAATCTGTTTGCAGCGCTGGTTATACCATACCTGCTCGAAACCCTCTGTTAAAAGGTTTCCAACAGGCTCTGACCAGCTCGAGCAGGGAAGCACATTTCCCTTCGGATCAACCGAAAGCAGTCCTTCACAGGCGCTGCAACCCCTGTTGCCGAAACCTTCAGCCAGAGGATTGAACAGGCATACCGGGGTTGGAGAATACCACATGAATTTTATTCCCTGCCTTGAAGCCTCAGCTTTAAGCCTTCTTACAATGTCTCCTGCTTCCGTGTAACTTACAGTCAAATCGTCATCGTCCCCGCGCCCTGCGGGTATAACGAGGTTGGCTGAAAACCTTTCTGCTCCGATGCTTTTGCAAAAAGCAGGGTAATCGGTCAGCCTGTCCTTATTCATCCTGCATATGGTGAAATGCGGGTGAACATGAACCCCTGCCTCTTTCAACGCTTTGAAACCAGCTACCGAAGCCTCGTGCGAACCGGGAACTCCCGTAATTGCATCATGTTCGTCGGCATAGGCCGATTCAATGCTTACCTGTGCCGATGAAAGACCTGCACGGGCAAGCTCCCTTGCCTTTGCAGGTTTAACCAGTGTTGCGTTCGTGATAAGGTTGACCCGCATTTTGTTTTGCTTCGACGCGTATTTTATCAGCTCGGTCAGGTCCTTATACGCCGTCGGCTCTCCTCCAGTAAACGAAACACTGGGAACTTCGGCTTCATACCGGATAATGTCGAGTATTTTTTTGAAGCCCTTTGTATCCAGCTGTTCCTGGCCTTTTTTCGGTGTACAGTCCCCGTAACAGAACCTGCACTTTATATTGCACGTATATGTCAGTGCCACCTCCGACAGTACCGGAAGCTGAATATACCCGATGCTGAATTCGGTCCTGTAAACGGCTTCGGTTTGATAATTCTCGCACACCTCGTTGTTCCACAGGCGCGAGAAATCTGTAAAAAACCTTTCAAGCTGGGCTTCGGTTTCGGGATAATCGGCCCTTACCCTGATAAAATCCTGAACCGAACCGCCGTCCAGGATATGCGCAATAACCCGTGCCCCTGCAGAATTCAATTTGAAGGCTTCATTCGGCATGCGTATAAGAACATTGTCGCGAAGGCGCATATATACAAAGGGCTTTATACTATGCAGGAAATCGTCAACCCAGGACAGCTTGCACTTCTTCATCTTGCACCTCCGCTGACACATGCCGAGTGGCAGGCTGAATGACAGGCCGAATGGCAGGCCGAGTGGCAGGCTGAATGGCATGCGGAGTGACATGCAGAATGGCATGCATCATGGCAGGCCGAGTGGCAGGCAAAACGCCCTGTGTTTAAATCCAGGAAGGATTTATCGCTGATATTGTCGGGATTGGCAGGAATGGATGCCTCGTACCTTTTATAATGGTTCCTGTATGATCTGTGATGTATATTATGGCGGTAATAATACCAGTGAACCCATGTGTTTACATAATACTCCTCATCATAGATATTGTCCTCGTAAAACCAGTCTTCCTTGTTCTTCGGACCGGCACTGTCTTCAAGAATACTCTCGGTCATCCTGTCCTGGTAAAACTTGCGGGTTGCTTCAATATCACAGTCATAGGTCTTATTCCGTACATTATCGGCAAGTACCTGCAGAATTCTCTCCACGTCCTTTTCATCCAGCTCTCCGTCGGCTGCGGCTTCATACATCATGCGTTCATATTCGTTCAGTTCCGACGACATCGGTATTTTGTCCGTCCTTCGTACACGAAGGGGATCGGCGGATAATTCCTCAAGGTATCCCTGGGCCACCAGTTTTGATAGAATGACCGAAAGAATTGTTTTATACGGCACCCCCATAAAAAGGGCAGCCTCAAATTCATCCAGATTGTCAGCAATAAGGCCTTCTTTCCTGAAAGAAGCTATTTCAATCTTAGGCGGCTCCCAGTCGGTTCTTGCCCACTGCACCTGGTCCAGTGTCTGATGGGCTTTTATCATTGACCTGTGCTTTTTGCCGACTGCGAGAAGAGTAACCAGAAACAAGGCACAAAGCGCATACATCAAAGCCGACCTGTCCGCGGATTCGTCGTATCGCCTGTAACCTGTTCTTCCGGGCATGACCGGCGGCGTGTTACCATCAGGGTAACTTACCTTACCTGTATTATCATCAAATGAGGCGCTCGAACCCGGCATTTCATTGAAAACATTTTCCGAAATGTACTGCTGGATTCGGAAATGATACTCTTTGCCCGGGTTATCCTTATGAAGCATGACCTGCACCCTGTTTACCGATTCAAGGTTTATTACACGGTAGTCAATGAGATATTCCTCGTTCATCCATTTTTCGGTGTAAAAATCATTCTCAGCAAGAAACCTCTCTATTTCCTCCCTGCCTGATGCTTCACCGTTGTATTCCAGCGGGTAGTTTATTGTAACGGTGTAATGGTCCATCGGCTCGTCCCACTTAACGGGAGCCCAGTTAAACACGACAAGTTTTTTCCCGTTATCCGAGGTTGTCCGGTTCAGATACCCTGCCTGAGCAAGGTCGGCTGCGAACCGGAATTTGTAAGTAAGGTGCTCCCCGCCGAGGCGCTGATTATTGGCATTAATTATATCGTATTTGCCTCCGCCGAGGTATACAATGTCTATTTTATGGGATGCATTGTCATCGGTTATGACACAGGCCTCGCCGGTATAAAAAAGAGGTTCAAGCCTGTCAAAGCCTTCCATCGTAAACGCAAGCATTGTTTTGCCGGGTACCAGGTTATACCTCACCGTATACGAAACAATGGCTTTACCGTCGGGAAACAGTATGACATCTGTTTCAACAAATCCAAGATGTGCAATTTCAGAAGCATAAATATGAGTTGGCTGAATCAGTAAGACAAATAATATCAACCAACCCAATAAACATTTCAAAAACCGTCTTTTCATATTTCCCCTTCTACTATCAGCAAGGATGCAGGTTTTCTTTATTTTTAACACCGAAAAATACCTGTGTTTTTAGTATAGAAGATCTTAATATATATGTCAAATAATAACACGGCATTAGCGGTTTTTACTTACCCAGCCTGTCCATTCGTGAGATTGCCTCCCATAAACCGTTCAGATATGCAGCACCGAGAGCCCTGTCAAACAGGCCATACCCGGGTCTTCCCTTTTCTCCCCAGATCATTCTGCCGTGATCGGGACGTATCGGGCCATCAAAGCCGATATCATAAAAGGCTTTCATGATGTCGAACATGTCCAGGGAGCCGTCCTCCGTCCTGTGCGAAACCTCGTCGAACCTGCCGGGCTCGTATATCTTTATATTCCTGACATGACCGAAATGAACCCTTCCCTTTGCACCAAAATACCTGATTATTTCAGGCATGTTATTTTTCGTGCCCGCTCCGAGCGAACCTGTGCAAATCGTTAACCCGTTATACGGGCTGTCAACAATATTGATAAACCTCTCCAAGTTTTCTTTCGATGTTATCAGCCTCGGCAGCCCGAATACCGACCACGGCGGGTCGTCGGGATGAATAGCCATTTTTACGTCGTACTTTTCTGCAACGGGTATAACTTCTTTCAGGAATACCTCAAGGTTTTTCCATACCCTTTCCTCATCCACGTCACTGTACAGTTCGAGAAGCCTTCTAATCTCGTTTATACGTTCGGGTTCCCAGCCCGACAGAACAAAACCGTTGGACTGGCTGGTCATTTCATCGAACATCTCTGACGGGTTGATCTTTTTTATGATTTCTTCGTCATAGGACATGGTGTTTGAACCATCTGGCAGTACCTTTTCAAGGTCGGTGCGCAGCCAGTCAAAAACAGGCATGAAGTTATAGCATACAAGTTTTATGCCCGCTTCACCCAGGTTTCTAAGGGTCTGTTTATAATTCTCAATGTACTTTTCCGCATCGGGTGTTCCGAGCTTGATATCCTCATGCACGTTTACGCTTTCTATTCCTTCGAGAGTAAGGCCTTCCTTTTCAATCTCATCCTTTAATTCAAGAATCCTGTCCACCGGCCATACCTCTCCGGCAGGTATATCATACAGTGACGATATTACTCCTGTTACACCCGGGATTTGGCGAATCTGCCGCAGAGTTATGTTATCCAGTTTGTTTCCGTACCATCTCAGGGTCATTTTCATGTGTATATCACCTCTTTTTTACCGGTTATCAGTCCGCAATAATTTATATATTACCATTATTTCCCGCTGTTTCAACATGTTTTTGCAAAAAAGTACAGGGCGTTTTGCAATGCACAGCCCTGGCTGATGCCCCGGTAAACGTTGACAGGGTCAATAAGGCCCTGATTTTCAAAAACCGTTCATGCCGGGTTTTTCTTAACCTCATCCAAAGCCTTCTCATAGGCTTCCATTGTTTTTTTGTCAAAGCAGACGATAATCACCGTGTCAATACCGGAGTGCTCCTTCAGAAACCCGGCTATCCCGGATACGGCAATTTTCGCGGCCCGCTCCACGGGGAACCGGTATGCACCCGTACTGATTGACGGAAAGGCAATTGTTTTTATTCCGTTCTCCACTGCCAGCTGCAGAGAATTTCTGTAGCAGGACGCAAGCAGCATGTCTTCGTTGTGCTCACCGCCGCGCCAGACCGGGCCTACGGTATGTATAACATATTTTGCGGGCAGCCTGTACCCCTTCGTAATTTTCGCCTGCCCTGTCTCACAGCCTTTTAGCCCGATGCATTCCTTCAGGAGTTCCGGACCTGCCGCCCTGTGGATCGCGCCGTCCACCCCTCCGCCTCCGAGCAGGGTCTTGTTTGCCGCATTAACAATGGCATCGGCTTCGATTTTTGTAATGTCGCCCAAAACTACTCTAATGCGTTCCATAACATCTCCCTTTCCTTAAGACTTTCTTTCACTGATTTTGTCGTTCATGTTCAGTGCGCCGTACAGCAAAGGTGCTTTCTCATCATGAAGGCGTATATTTTTCAGAACCATATCCCTGCTGAAGTTTGCATAACAATACCGGCAGCCATGCCTGCATGTATTATAGGCACCGATGTCCACACTTTTAACACAGCCGCATGCCGGCCTCTGGCCGGGGTCTTTCTTACACGTGATTCTCTTTCCGGTTATTTTTGATATAAGCTCGCCGTCTATGCAGCTGCCGTGCTTTATATTATATCTGCTTAGGTCAATGTTTTCAGAACATGTAACCACCTGAATGCCGTACCTTGAGGCAGCTACTGAAAAACTATACGCTATCTCTTCAACGACGCCGCTATCAAGCGGAAGCAGGTTTATTCCCTTCATGTGTCTTTCGGCCTTTTTATACAGGTCCATAAAGCTGATTATACACTTTTCGGTATACCCGCTCAGCTTTTCAGCCAGAACACCGAACCATTTTACATGGTATTCTGCACTGAAATGATCAGTTAAAAGTATCGGATCATACCTCCACACAACCCTTTCCTTCCCGATCATTTCCGAAAGTTTTTTAAAGACCGAAACTATGTGTTTTTTCCCGGGTATGCCAGGTTCAATACTTTTATCATAGGAGGTCAGCGTAAACTGAAAGTAATAGTTATAATTATTCAGCTCCTGAATCCTGCTCAGCATGGGCCCGGGATTTTTGGTCCAGAAAACAATGCAGTCCACGGCTCCAGGCGAAAGATCAACCCTGCTTACCTGGTGTATGTTCATAGGGTTTCTCACCAGGACATAGCCTTCATGTATCCTGTTAAAAAACCACCCGGAATAAAATGCGGGGATATCGGTTCTTCTGCTTGCACTGATAATCATAATGAAATCCTTCTATCCCGAATAAATTTCCTTGTTTGCCGTTGGCCGGACAGTTCCAGGTATCCTGTGCAGGTTTTTCAGCAGCACGTTCTGTCAATTTATTATACCAGACCTGGTGCTTTACTGCATTTACATGTTTAAACCCTTAATTTCTCCAGTAATAGACATAATTTAGCCCCGGATGTTATAATATAACGTTATAACGTATGTTCTACGTCAATATAGATATTTAATACAGGGGGGACATAAATATGCCGAAGGATTTTTTCCTGCTGCAGAATTATGTTAATAAAGCGTTTGAAAGCCATTCATATATTGACCACGAGAAAATATCCAGAAAGTTTATGAATATGCTGAGTGAGGATTTTGACGACGAAAGGTTCGAAAATCTTCTAAAATTCGCAGGCTACATTCCTGATTTATACCCCAATGATTCAAGCGAAGAAGTGTTATACTCCAAACTTGTTGAGAGCCTGGTCTGTGAATGGTCAAGGCGCATGGGATATTCGGCTGAACTGATAAAACAGAAATCAAGCATGGAAGATGTGAAGATAATCATCGATAACAAGGTGATTGTGTGCGACGCCAAGAGTTTCAGGCTTGGAAGAAGCCAGCAGGCGCCGAATGCGAAAGACTTCCTTAAGCTGGAGGACGTGCGGAAATGGATGGACAGGTATAAAAATGCAATCGGCGGGCTCGTAACCTATCCCGATACCCACGAATGGAAGTCAGGCAGCGATATATACCAGTACTGCAGTACGAAAGAGGTACCCACAGTTATGCTTCCATACAAATACCTTGCGTATATTCTCAATAACAGGGACAGGTTTAACCCGTCCGACCTGCTTGAATTATGGGACTATGATGAAATCTTCCCCGGCAAGCTGCCAAAGAACATGGAGGGCGGCAATAAGGCAGCTTACTGGAAAAGAATCAATAAGGCAATACTTAGAATCACCCGGACAGATGAAAGGTATTTCTCAGGGTATATGCAAAAAGCCGATGAGCTTATCAGGGAGTGCATTGCCGCAAACCTTGAAATGCTTGAAAATTTAAGAAAGGACATTATCAGGGATATTAAGAAAGCAATCGCCGCTGAAAACGATATTGAGAAACTGAAAAAGGATATCATAGAATACAGGACTAAAACCGAGACAGATTCATACGACAAGCTTATAAAAAGGATAAAAAACTTTCGCCTGTGAACAGTCCGAAAAAGCCGGCATAAACCAGTTTATGCCGGCTTTGTTGTCATAGCGAGTCCCTTATTTTTATATTGAATGAAGGAAAATAGTCCATTATCAGCTTTGAAAGCCGTATTATGGCTTCTTTATCGTCTTTCACCCCGTTTACCTTTTTTGCGTTCGCAATCATTCCAACCGAATAAGCAAGCGTTGCCATTGCAGCGTCGGATTCGTTCCAGCCCGATTTGTTCATCAGCTGCATTCCGAATACATCAATTATGTTTATTGTTTTTTCCATTATATCCCGGAAGCAGATTTCCTTCTTATCTTCGGCTGTTTTTCTCGCAACAAATGCCATACATGTATTAACCGCCTCGGACAAAACGGCTCTCGGCCGCCCTTTTCTTTCAATACTCAACGGTTGTATGCTTGTTATAACAAAAGGTGATTTCCTGTACGCATGGACAACGGCATCCCACCCGTTGACAGAACTATGGGAATAGATAAATGAAAACACTCCGTTATCCTTTAATACCCTTGCTGCTTCGCAGAAAGCCTTCTCCAGTTCATTACAGTATTTTTCGTGGGCTTTCTCAGCGCTCTCGTTTCTGACAGATGAAGCAACCAGTTCATATTCATAATCAGTTTTATCACTTCCGAACAGTTCAGGTTCTATAACTTCCAGTACGCCTTTCTTCCATGCATAAAAGAAATCCGCAAGTATCGAATAGTAGATATTGTCATAATATGGGGGATCGGTAACTATTGCATCGAAATATTTATCCTCGAAGGGCAGTTCCTGCGCCGGTGCTTTTTGTACCGAAACCTTTCCCTTGCTGCATTCAAAGGTTCTTACTCCCTTAATTATCCTGTCAAGTTTGTCCCAAAGGTTCGCAGGCCCTTTAAGCACCTGGTCGGTTTCGGCATAGTCCCACAGCATCGCAACACCCGGGCCGCAAAAGGCCCTTCCGACCTGTTCGTTCTGAGGTATCCACATCGAAAGCCTGCAGTTCCAGTCCACCACCTGGTCAATCAGGCTTGACAATACACCCGTTGCAAACCTGGCCATGGCGGGCTCATATTTGGAAACCAGCCTTTTATATTCATCCCTCAGTATCCTGATTAAATACAGCAAAACCAGGCGCTGGCGGCGGTTAAGGAAATCCGCATGTGTTTCTATCCCGTAAAGTGCCGGATTAACAATCCCGGACCACCTGGGAAGCTCCGATGCCGGAAGTTTAAAGTCCATTGAATCCAGCAATTCCTTTTCCTTTGCTCCCATTTCAGGGATACCTGGGACAGCTTTCTCTTCCACCGTATAGAAACTTTTTCCCACTCCCCTTTTGCCTGAAATGACAGCCACGAGTGTATCTTCACAATTCCTTATGCTGACTTTTTCGTGTCTCCTGCCGCATTTCGGGCAGACTGCATGACCTGCATGATTTATCCAGTTGGACGGGAAGGTATAATCAGGACCAACCTCACGGATATCAATTTTCTGCCCTTCATCTTCATTTACCAGGACAAACGACAGGCGTTTTCCCTTTTTCTTCGTAAGCCACGGACGCTTAGCCAGGTAGAACCTGTAACCGCATTCTTCGCACTGCATGGAATATGTCCAGAGATATCCGAATACGTCTTCGCCGTATTTCTCCCTTAACGGAAACAGCCATCTGGTTTCTTCCTTAAGCTCATTCAGTATTTTCCTTCCCGAGTCTTCAATAATCTTCCCGGCCTCATTAATGTCCATCCCGTCGGAGTACACCATATTGCATTTTTGAATGAATACCGACATTTCATTCGCGTCTATCGAATATGTATCCAGGCCCATTTTCTTTGCTTCAAATGGTATTGTCCCGCCTCCGCCGAACATATCAAGAACTTTAGGCGGTTCACAATACCCTTCCTTTATCATTTCAGCCGCCTCCGCAATGGCATCGGCATCATTGTTTACCGCCAGCCTGGCCATCAGGTCCACTGCCTTTAACGAAGTATTCCTGCAAACAGATGCAAAAACCAGCGCCCGCATCGCACTGTGTGGCCTTCTTGCCCACCAGACGTGAATTGTATGGGATGTTTCACCCCTTCTGTATCTTTCGTTATAACCGGCCACAGAAGCCTCGTAATGAAGCATTCCTGCATCAATCAGCCGTTTTTCAGCACCGGAAGGAATATTCATTATTTGGGGACTTGCAAATACCGTATCCTCCGGTTTTGAATTATTTATCATTATTCACACTCCACTTTCAGTTTATTTTTATCTTCCAGTTTCAGCACATAAAACTTCGCATCTTCCGGTAATGCCCTTGTAAATTTATATCCCAGGGAAATCCTGTAATACTTCCGGTCAATTTTCTTCTCACCGAGGTAAAAGCCGTTAAGGTAAACCTTAACGGTTGTCAGCCCGTCAAGCATCTTCTCAACCTCCGGATTTTTGCTCCTGTTCCAGATAATATAGCCAAACCGTCTTGCACTTTTTGTTATTGGCAGTACCATGGCATTACCTCCCTGATTTCATATTATAACAACGAAAGCTTTAATTCAAGCTTTTGCTGTTAAGATAAAATCAAGCACCCTAACGATTTCATGATATTATCTGCGAAACCATCATCTTTACGCATGGATACGGCTCTGACCGCTTTAGCTTACTGCTGTACAACAGCCTGTTGTTTCTGCAGAAATTTTATGTTTTATGATGATTTTTGAAAAATAGAACATGTAAACTCTTCCCTACAATAAATATCATGGGTAAAAAATCGAAAAAATTACCCACGTTTTTATTACGTGGGTAGTTGTTACCCATTTGCTTCCTTTGTTACACTTTAAGGTAACAACTCATATATCCGTTATGAATAATTTTACGAGTCACCCGTATAAAAACCTGGTTTTATCTTTCCAAACCGGCTTGCTTAACAACTTCGAATAAACGCTTATTCAGAAAAATTCTTTCCTTACCGATTTTTTGAGATATTAAAAATCCTTTTTCTACAAGCGATGATAAATAGTTTGACGCGGTCTTCCTTGTAACGTTAAGCCCTTTTTCAATATATGCAATTTTGGTATAAAATTCATAGAAGAGCAGGTCTACAAGTTCCCTTGAATATATTTGAGGTAATTTATTTCGAATGTCTTCCGAGGTTTTCTCCAGGACATCCCTGATTTTCTTTACAAGCAGTAAAGTCTCCTCCGCAGTCTGTTCTATGCCCTCAAGAATAAACAGTATCCATTCCTCCCAGTTGCCTTTTGTCCGTACTTCCTGCAACAGCCTGTAATATGCCGTTTTATTGCGTATTATATACTTGCTCAGGTAAAGAATTGGACTATCCAGTAAGTCCTTCAGGATAAGGTACAATACATTAATAATTCTTCCTGTTCTTCCGTTGCCATCATAAAAAGGGTGTATTGCCTCAAACTGATAATGTATGACTGCCAGCTTAATGAGAGGGTCAACATTGTCATAATCTTCATTTATATACTTCTCGAGGTTATCCATTAAGGTTAATATTTCCTTTTCTCCGCTTGGAGGAGTGTATATCACTTCACCCGTTGCTTCATTTCTGAGTACAGTAACCGGAAGTTTTCTGATTCCTGCACGGTTTTTAACAATTAATTGCTGGATTTCTATAACCATATTAGTTGTAAAAAACTGTTTTTCCTTCACCAGTTCATAACCATGCCAGAGTGCAGTCCTGTAACTTACAACTTCTTTGGCTGCCGGATTACTGTAATTTTCCTGGGACATCGCTTTAAACAATTCATCATGTGTAGTTATAATATTCTCAATTTCAGAACTGTCCTTGGCTTCATTAATAGTTACAGCATTTATAAGAATATTTTTATTCGGTATCATGCTCGCATATCCTTTGAATTCTGCCAGTGCTCTATGTGCCCTTGCAAGCTGTTTTAATACCCTTATGGTTTCAAGTTCTGCATCCGGAGGTAAAAGTTTTACATCAGCCATACTAATCACCCCATATAAGCAAATTATATATGCAATCTTTTCCTGCATCAATATTTCATGGGTAAAAAATCGAAAAAATTACCCACGTTTTTATTACGTGGGTAGTTGTTACTCATGTTTGGTGCATGCCAGATTTGATTTGCCTGTTAATAGCAGTATATTTTGCATTTTTCAACAGGCTGACATTCCGGGAAATATTATATTCAGAAAACAGCCAGACTTGCTTTGTTTCTGTTAAAACTGAATCTCAGTAAAGCAATTCGGGCGTTCACTCTTCGTTTTAGAAATTCCACCGTCTTTCACCTCAAAGCATCCGTGTTCTCTGCTGTTGCGGCTTGATTACACTGTAAAGTTTCTGTTATCATTTAAGCATTGATAATTTCAAAAAACACGGAGGACAATATGCGATATCATAATCCCGTTATACCCGGCTTTTATCCCGATCCCAGCATTTGCAAAAAAGGAGATGACTATTATCTTGTTACAAGCTCCTTTGAGTTTTTCCCCGGTGTACCCGTCTTTCATTCGAAAGATTTGGTGAACTGGAAGCAAATCGGTCACTGCCTGACACGAAAAAGCCAGCTGGATTTGGAAAACATCCCCTGTTCGAAGGGTATTTATGCCCCGACAATCCGTTACAATCCTCATGACGACCTGTTTTACATGGTTACCACGAACGTCGGCAAGGGCGGTAATTTTTATGTGACTGCCAAAGACCCTGCTGGCGAATGGTCAGACCCGATATGGGTGGAACAGGGCGGTATTGACCCGTCACTTTTCTTCGACGATGACGGAAGCGCACACTTCATTTCAAATGCCAGGGACAGAAGCGTTCACGCTGCTGGATTTCTCTGTGCGCCCATTGATTTGAAAACAGGTAAATTCCTAAGGCCTGCCGTTCCTCTTTGGGGCGGAATCGGCGAGAGTGCTCCTGAAGCACCACATATCTATAAAATAGGCGGCTGGTACTACCAGATGATTGCCGAAGGCGGCACAGAGCTTGGCCATATGGTAACAATTGCAAGAAGCAGGGAGCTTTATGGAAAATATGAGGCTTGCCCCTTCAACCCCATCCTTACCCACAGGCACAGAAAGGGTGATATAATTCAGGCCACCGGGCATGCGGACCTGATTGAGGACAATGAAGGAAACTGGTGGGCGGTATTTTTAGGTTACAGGCAGACACATCAGTATTTCCACCACCTGGGCCGCGAGACTTTCCTTGCCCCGGTTACGTGGCGTGACGGATGGCCTGTTATCAATAACGGCGAACCCATCAGTCTGATTATGGAAGGTCCCGGATCTGCAGTCCAGACACTTAACACCGATTATGAGACAGATTTTACCTCAGGAATCGATCCGGACTGGGTATATCTGCGCAATCCGCAGGACGGAGCCTGCGAAGCAGGACCCAACGGCCTGGTTCTGAGAGGCAACGCTTATACCTTGTCAGATACAGCCAACCCTGCTTTTCTTGGTATCCGTCAGCGCGATCTTTCCAACCTGGCAGAGGTGGATTTAACATTCTCTCCGGAAATCAATTATGAAGAGGCCGGATTCAGCATCTACTACAAGCAGGATGCCCATCTGGATATCTATATAAGCAGGGTAAACCATGAAAATTACCTGTTCTTCCGAAAGGTAGTCGGGGAGATTCATCACGAAGCGGCACGGGTACCTCTTTCCTGCGACAAGGTTACACTTCGTGTTTTAGCCGATAAACTTGAATACAAAGTATATGCAATCGTTAACGGGGCAGAAATCTACCTGGGTAAAGCGCTAACCCGCTACGTTTCCACCGAAGCCCATGAATTAGGTTTTACCGGTGTTTTCTATGCCCTGTATGCAACAGGAAACGGCAGGAACTGCGAAACCGAAGCCATGTTCACCCGTTTTTCATACCGTGGCTTTGACAGAAAGGATACCTGCCTGTAGGCCGGACAGCAAAACAAAGGCTCCTGTGAATTACTGGTACTGAAGAGTTTCCAGTTAAGGCATGGATTTACCATGCCTTAACTGTTGCTGCTTAATGCTGTAACAAACCTCTTTATCGCCCATCCAACCATTTTATTTTAATATTATCTGAACTTCCTTCCCAAGGCCTTTTGCTACTTTTACCAAAAAATCAAGAGAAGGATTGTATGTTCCACTTTCAAGACCAAGCTCATGGAACTTTTTCGACAGATAGTGCGGTGAATAACCGCAATAGTCGGAAAGCTGCGACAATGATATATCCTCTTCGATGTTTCTGTCTATCCATGACTTTATTTTCTGAATTTCATCATACCAATAAAGCATCCATGTACCTCCTCCTCAATCTTAATATAACTTAACCGGAAATACAAATCCTGATATTTGTTGACATATTCATCAATGTAAACACCTGAAATTTCTTCTGCTTTATGAGTTTTGAAAAGAACAGTAATCCTGTTTTTTCATATTATACAGTTATAACCGGTTATCCGGGACCGGCGGGATGAGTAAAAGAAGTTGAGAGAACCGGGTATTATGGTATAATGTAAGTAATTTCCTTGTTGTTGAATTTTTGCTGTAAGCAATGTTACGGTTTTTGGGTTCAGAAATATCTTAGGGTGAAAGCATATGCCGGACTGTTGTTATAGCCGGGAGGAAATCAAACGGAAAATAAGGAAACTGAAAAAGGTGGAAGTGAAAATAAGGTTTGGCAGTTCAGGTTTTTCAGAAAACGGGTTCTCTGAAAGAATACATAATGTAAAACTTGTATGGGATGAATTCTTTGACCTGAATGAGACTTATAAAGGGAATGCCCGGTATTCCCTTTCGCAATTGGCTTCAATGGGAAAAGAAACGCTGAAAGATGTTATAAGTGAATTTTTCTTCAATGTATATTACAAGTATTACAAGGAAAACGGCATTATTAACACAGGTATTTACGATCCGTATATTCTTGAGCAGTTCGGGCTTCCCTATGACGCGGATATGAACGCAATTAAGAAAAGATTCCGGGAACTTGCCAAAAAGTATCATCCAGATACCGGTGGCGACAGTACAAAGTTTATTGAACTTATGGAAAATTACAAAAAGCTGAGCAGATAAATTCAAGCTGTAACGAAGGCCGCCTGTGTGTTTCAGGCGGCCTTGCATATATTCATTTGTATTACCTATTCAAATTGGCATTCCAGGATTTTATAAGACCTTGCAGGAACGGGTACAGTATTCTCATATATACTACCGTCCCCGTAATCCGACATTTTCTCCGATAGTTCAAAATAAACGGCCTGATCTGTACAATTAAACAGGAAATAAATCCTTCTGTTGTCAAGTATGCGTTCTATAACCTCTGTGCCCCTGATATCCGGAACTTTAACGGGCTGCGGTTCAATATCCGCACTTTTCGCTGCGTATGAAAGAAAAGCCTTCATCTGTTCGTCGGGCAGATCGGTTCCGATATAAAAGCAGCGGCCTTTTCCGAACTGGTTTTCAGATATAACCATCCGTCCCTTTTTATAGCCCGAGGCATAGATTCCAACCGCCTTTGCGCTGCCGCCGAGCATCTCGCTCCAGATGCCGTCGGAACAGGTGTATTTTTCTTCAAGGAACAGCTCCACCTTTTCGTGATAACCGTCAAGAACGGGCTCCAGTTCCTCAACCGTTATACCGGTCACTTCCTGCATTCCGGCAGGCAACGGTGTTGTGTAGCCTACATTGTGCTCATTTTTTACACTGGTCAAAAACGTGGCCAGCAGCACTCCGCCGTTGCGGACATATTCTGTAAACTTAGCCTGCATTTCTTCGGTAAAGATAAACGCTGCAGGCAGAATAACCAGGCTGTACTCCGCCAGGTCTTCTGTATAGGGAATTACATCGCTTTGGATTCCAATATCCTTAAGCAGGTAATACAGGCGTTCACAGTATTGGATATAGTCAAATTCCCTTTTGTTGATCGGCTTTATTTTCAATGCCCACAATGTATTATAGTCAAAACAGATTGCTGCCTTGTTTTTAAACTTTGACCGGAATACCGGCTCCAGCTGCTTCAGTAATGCAGCTGTTTCTTTCATCTCAAAGTAACGTCTCCGGGGCTGCCCATCCATGTCAACAATCGCATAGTTCAGCTGTTCCGCGCCTCCGGGGAAAGTCCTGAACTGAAAATGCAGGAGCATCTCTGCGCCATTCGCCATTGCATGCAGTGTTGCAAGTTTCAGCATTCCCGGGTAGGGCTGCAGCCTGCCCGTGCCGCCAAGGCTGTGCCCTCCTCCTGCCTGGAATTCCAGCACCCAGAATGGTACATCCTTCTTCATATGCCGTCCGAACGCATATGGAAATGATGAAATGAAGCTACCCCTCAAATCCGGGTAGTAATCAAATGCATAGCAGTCCAGCGTTTTGCAGCCTTTATAGTAATCAATGCTGTTCGTTGCAAGTCCTGTGGTATTCGTCGTAACAGGACGGGAGGTATACTTTTTCAGGGCATTTACCTGCAGCGTATGGTATTCAATCTGGCTGTCGCTGGCAAAGCGCTCGAATTCGAGGCGCAGCGTAGGGCTTTCTCTCTGAGGCTTTAACGCATCCTCTCCTCCAACCTCAATCGTGGTGATTGGTATATCTATATCGTCGAAACTTTCATACTCCTGCGACCAGAACGTGCCGAGGCTCTTCTTGTTATACTCCCGGATGGATCGATACTTTTTCTTCAGGTATTCCCTGAATTTCTTTCTGCATACCGGGCAGGCACAGCGGCCTGTTGCCTCCTGCGCGGGCTCGTTGTCAATCTGGAAGCCTATTACATAAGGATTTTTTCCAAAGACCTCCCCGATCTTTTCAGCAATCCTTTCGGAATACTGCCGGTATATCTCGTTGTTATAGCAGTAAATTCTCCTGCCCCCGAAAGGCCTGGTAACCCCACGGTTGTCTACATACAGAATCTCCGGGTGCTTTTTTACGAGCCATACAGGCGGGCAGGCGGTA
This sequence comes from Clostridiales bacterium DTU070, assembly GCA_001513105.1. Lineage (GTDB taxonomy): Bacteria > Bacillota > Clostridia > DSM-8532 > DSM-8532 > Thermoclostridium. The sequence continues at coordinate 85,172 of LFSH01000082.1, forward strand.
GGAGTACAGATAACCGACTTCACACCGTTCTCTCCAAGGTAATTTATTACGTTTATAAGCCAATCAAAATGGTATTCGCCTTCTGAAGGCTCAATGGTACTCCATGCAAACTCTGCCATCCGCACCGTATTGATGCCCGATTCTGTTATCAGTTTCAGGTCATGCTGCAGTTCTTCTTCGGTCTTCTGCTCGGGATAATACGCAACACCGTAATATATATCCTTGTTCATTGTTTTTCCTTTCAAAAATAATATTCTATACTCTGTATCAGTAGCTTTTACCTGCTGGTAAAATAAATCCGGTCATATTCCTTGTGTTCTATCCTGCCATTTACCTTTATTTTCAGAATTGTGTCGGCAAGGGACTTTTCATCCGAAGGCAGGTTTCCAGGAAGACGTATATTCAAAAGCCCGTCGGTTATATCGAATTCGCAGGGTACACCGTCAAATGTTGTCACTGCTTCAACTTCATACGGTGCAACCGGAATCTTCTGTCCTGCAAATTTCTTCCTGTCGATAATGTGCAGATAAATTGTATCCTCCGAACTGGTTGTTCCGTATACATGATCAACCGGTTCTATCGGGCCTCCGCGGGTGTTATAGATGCTTTCTCCATAGATCCTGAGCCAGTCGCCGACTTCCCTGATACGGTTTTTAATCTCATCCGAAACCTTTCCGTCCCTGTCGGGCCCGATATTAACCAGCCAGTTACCGTCGCGGCAAACCACGTTCACCATCATGCGGATAAGCCAGTCAAAATCGGACACGGGGTCATCGGGCATCCAGCCCCAGGATGTTCCGCTGCAGATGCACATATTCTTTTCCCACGGAACCGGAATTATTTTGCCTACAATCTCATGGCTTCCTTCGTCGCAGTAAAAATCGCCTTCCCAGCCCGAACGCGGATTGCACAGCATCTTCGGATTATAGCTCTTCGCCATCCTGTTCAGCTTTTCAGGCTCCCAGAACCAGGCGCTCGATGCATCACTCCCTTTATGCGCAAGCCAGCCCCCGTCATACCAGAGTATATCAATCATGCCGTATTTACTGCAAAGCTCCTCCACCTGGGCATAGCACTGTTTCTTCATCAGCGCCGCGTTCTCGGGAAGGCCTTCGGGATCAAAATAACCCGGGAACCGCCAGTCCATCGGGGAATAATACAAACCAACGCGCAGCCCCGCTTCACGGCATGCCTGCACGTATTCGGCAACAAAATCCCTCTTCGAAGCGGTATTGTAACTGGTAAAGCCTTCATAGCTGCCGGGGCTGTCCCACAAGGCAAACCCGTCGTGATGCTTCGTTACCATAACCATGTACCTGGCTCCGAAGGATTTCGCAAGATCGGTCCATTCCTTCATATTAAAGTCTTTCGGGTTAAACTCCCACGCCAGAGCTTCATACTCTTCCTTCGGGATTTTTTCATTGAACCTGACCCATTCACCGCGCCCAAGAATGGAATACAGGCCCCAGTGTACAAACATCCCTATTTTCGCGTCACGCCACCATTTCAGGTCCTCGGGCGAAACATTCAGCTCAGGGCAGCGTACGCCTCCCAGGCTTTTCAGATTTATGCTGCTTTTCAGCATGGATTTAAGCTCAGCACCGGTCATTTCCCGGGGTTTCTTCTTCAACATAACTCCTCCGTTCCTCACAACCTGTTCAGTTCGAACTTTGCATTTTATATTTTCAGCCGGCTTAATATCCCGGCTTCCGCTTCCTGTTCACTGTCTGAATTCACCTTTTACATTGCTCCAGTTCTTCTCTGCATAATCCATCAGTTTTTTTGCATCGGCCATCGGCATAGGGTTAAAGTAAAAATAAAGGCAGTCGGAACCGTACCGCTTTACAAGGCGTTCGCAGTTTGCGATCCAGTCGTCCACCGTTCCTGAATAAACCTTGATCCACAGCGACTTCCCGGCAGCCCTTGCTTTATCATATATTTCATACCAGTCCTCTAATGTTCCGTCGGGACCGTGATCACCGCTCGTCCACTGCAGCGCGTCAATCTCCTCGATCTCCATAAGAGCGTCAACATGCTTTATCGCGTCGGGGCCGTCGAGATGGTAAAGAACATTGTCCAGCTTTTTCGCCTGCCGCCGCAGCGATCCCTTGACGAAATCCCGGAACTGCTGCGGTGACATCAATGCAGAGAAATCACACTGCAGCTTGGCGGTTTTGCCTGGTCCCCATATGGAGAATACCGTGTATGCCGACGACTGATCAGGCATTTTGATTATGTCGTAAAAGCTGTCATAGTATTTGAAAAAGATGTCATCAATCTGTCTGATCCTTTCTTCGATGGTATCGGGATCATCTATCATGTCAAAAATAATATTCTGCGCACCGCGCATTGATACAAGCACATCCAAGTTTTCCATCAGATCGGGGATGGTCATTGCAAAATCGCCTCGGGCAAGTTCCGCACATTTCCTTACCACTTCAATATGCTTTTTGAACCATTTATTCTCCGGGTTAAACTCGAAAGGCGGTATGTCAGCCCAGTCCTCAACAAACTCGTTAAACCATACCGTCCGCTCCTGCCACGTTATATCGCACCCGAGATATGCAGCAATAGAGCCCGGACCGAAATCTACGCTCAGGTTCGGGAAAGATTCGCCCAGGAATTCCGTGTTCCGGCACCAGTTACGGAGCCGGCCTACTATTTTTTCAGGATTTGTCCACCTGTCTTCGGGAGACGTCCATTTATACTCCTCGGGAAGCGGGATTGGGTCATCTTTTTTTGCCATTACTATCATCAGCGGCCTTCCCTCGTTTTTGCGCTTCCACCAGTTTATGAACTTTTGCTGTGTTTCAGGCCAGTTTGCCTTGTTAATCATTTTAAGGCTCCTTTCTTTTATCTGTATTCCGGTAAGTATTTTTCTTCGCTGCAGCCTGCTCAGCGCGAATGCAGTACTATTTCACACCCATTATAATCGCGTACAGGTTTCATCCTTCCGTCTTTCACCCGGGCTGCAACCTGTGTATCACCCTTGTTCCAGGACAATTCTATATATGCGTATTCACCCTGCTCATAGGAATAACCGTCTCCGGAGTCTTCATAGATCTTTCCGCTGGCTGTATCCCGGGCGTATATATGAAGTTTTACCGGGGCCGTTTTGAGCTGCGAAGTATCAGTCAATGCCCCGGTCATGGGAATGATGCTTCCTTCCCGTATGAAAAGGGGAATCCGGTCGATTGGCGCATCAACATCAATCCACTGCCCGCCGTTATAGAACCTGTCAGTCCAGAAATCATACCAGTCCGCTCCTGCGGGCAGGTAAACCCGTCTCTTTTTCTCTTTATCTATTGGTTTGGAATCCTTATCATAGTACATCGGCTCTGTTACAGGGCATACCATTATCGAATCGCCGAAAAGATACTGGTCATCAATTTCGCAGGCAACCTCATCGGAGGCAAAATCAAAAGCCAGCATTCTCATGATAGTTGCATCGTCATGCCATACCGCGCCCGCGCAGGAATAGATATACGGCAGCAGCCTGTAACGCAGCCGGTTCATTGCCGTCAGCGAATCATAAAACATTTCGCCTGGTTCCCCAAAATTCCATACTTCCCTGCGGACATCGGTCCCATGGCTTCTGAAAACAGGAAGAAAAGCACCCATCTGGAACCATCTTGTGAACAGCTCCCTGTATCCCAGGTCATCGGTGCCTTTATCATAATCACCGTTCCAGAACCATTGCTTTCCGCGCTTGACGAAAAACGCGCCGATATCCAGCGTCCAGTACGGAAGCCCTGTCACACAGTAATTGAGCCCTGCTGCAATCTGGTTCCTGAACACCTTCCAGTTTGCGCTTATATCTCCCGACCACGCAATTACGCCATATCTCTGTGCACCCGTGTAAACATTGCGGGTGAGATTGACAACACGTTTCGGTGAACCTGTTCCGCGCTGCCCTTCATACATCGTGCGGGCATGTACAAGGCCATAGGAATTGCATTTATCGGCAGGTATATATTTAGATGCCTCTGTGACAAACTCATGATACATTGCACTTGGTTCGGGTTCTGCCATATGGCCCCATTCAGGAGTAAACGGCTCGCTGGAATCGCACCACCAGGCGTCAATGCCTTTATCAAAAAACCCTTCCTTCGCCTGTTTCCAGTAAAGCTCGCGTGCCTCCCGGCGGAACGCGTCATAGATATTGCTTGCAGGCAGCAGCAGCCCTCTCTCAAAGAATTCGCTGTAATTATCACTGGCTTCATTCATGTTTGGCCAGACCGATATCATTAAGTGTGCATTCTGCCTGTGAAGTTCATCCATCATTTTTTCAGGCTCCGGAAATCTTTCGGGGTCAAGGGTTTTCTGACCCCACAGGCTGCCCTTCCATGAGCACCAGTCCAGTACAATACAGTCAAGGCCGATATTCCTTTTCCGGTACTCCTTTACGACATCTATGAGTTCCGTTTGCGACTCGTAACGTTCCTGGGACTGAAAGAAGCCGTACGCCCATAAAGGCAGCATGACGGCCTTGCCCGTTAAAAACCTGTAACCCTTTATTATGGCATCAAAATTCTCTCCTGCCATGAAATAATAATCCATTTGTACATCAGCTTCAGTGTACAGGTACGAACCGTACCGGGTATCGTTGAATATAGCCGGGCTTCCTGTTGCAAGCAGTATTCCGTAGCCTTTTGTTGAAACCATCATCGGAACGGCAATTTTCATATTCGCCTGGTGTAAATACTGTACTGTTCCGCGCAGGTTCAGAATCCCTTCCTGCGCCTGGCCGAGTCCATACAGTTTCTCATCCTGCTGCCAGTTGAGATAAAGCCTGGTACGGTACAGCTTCCTGTCGAAAACCTTCGTTGCTTCCCTAATTCTTTTCTTAATCCCGTCCGGGGTTTCAATTTCTTCAATCAAAGTGTTTTCATCTATGACGGTTTTGTATGAATCGAACTCCTCGAGGATCCTGCTTTCGTACTCCCTTTCTGCAAGCAATAGTTTCCCTGCCGTGTCGTAATACCGTATTGAGCCCGTATTCTTGTTTACACTGAGCCGCACGCAGGAGGTTTCAAGTTCAACTGAATCCCCGTTAACGGTATAATTCCACGCTGTACAAGGTTCATGCGGCAGAATGCCAATCCCGCGGGTATCCTCAAAATCCTCTTTCCGGGTAAAAGATATGCGTATAATCGAATCGTTCAGTACAGACAGGCGCATAAGTCCATATTCGCTTCTCAAGTAAAGGCCGTCGGGTTTTTTAAGAATTTCTGAGATGGCATAGGATTCTCTGATACTTACTTCAAGCATTTCATATGCTCCTTTCCGGCTTAGCCCGGTGAGCTTACGTCTTTGGTGGTAATCTCAGTCTTTAGCTTTTTCGTAAGCAAACAGGCATTAATATATTTTTTCAATATCTGCCCATGTTTGACTGTATTTTATATTAGTATGGATAATTTCAGCCCTATTTACATACCGGCAGATTCATTTACTCATCGGTATATTTTCAAGGAGACGATCATAAAGGATTGGTCCGGGCATCATCCTGAAAACTGCTTAAGACCTTCCGTTCAACACCGTATGCTTCGGCGGAAGACAGGAGCAAAATCAGTAAAATGCCCCAAAACTGCAGAATCTGACGACCCTGAATCTTCCTTTATAAACCTTTGGACAATTGGTGATTTTCTTACCCTAATACTAACAAATTGATGAATTATGTCAATGAATTTAATAATTTTTAGTATAAATTTATTAAATTTTCTGCAATTTTTTCAATTAAAAGCACAGTAACCCGAAGAGGCAGTATAGGGCTTTGTCATTGAATGTATGGCTCAAAAATATGGAAGGGCGGAGCATGAATATTCCGCATTTATTGCAGTAAATGGCAACGAAGCTGAATGGTTTTTGCATCTGTCCTCTATTCAGGTTTTTAAAGCTGATATTCCGGGTTATGGCGAAGTATGGATATAAACAGCTTTAATCGCGGCAGCAAGGCAGGATATACAAATGTTGTAACAGAATAAATAAAGATAGAAATACCGCCGGCAAACAGCCGGCGGTTATGTTTTAACAGCCTGTTTTCAATGGAGGGTCCTCCCCGTTCGTCCAGTGCACCAGGGGCCGAAAGGGTTATACCTTACTACCAGTATTCTTCAATAAGCTCTCTTATTATCTGTACCGCCCTGCGCGGCTTTTCGGGATTCCCGCCCAATGAGTAGACATCCCTTTGGGTTATTTCAAGATGGCATCCACGGGCTGCCTTCAGTGTTTTTTTAATGTGCTCCCGCCATACTTCCTCGTCCAGGTCCTTTCCAATACCGATAAAGTTCGGGGAAGGCTTACGGTGATAGATCACTTTTGTATCCTTAAGTCTTTCTCCCATGAATTCTTCATTGCACCAAGGCGAAACTGAGACTTTCCGGAGGTTTTCGCATTTGCTCAGGCAATTGTCCCAGATTGGGTCAACAGGTTCGCAGCACCCGTAGGAAAACAGCCCGTACAAATCAGATACCCTTTTATAGTACGGGAAAATGAATTCCTCGTACATCGCCGGTGATATCCCGACTGTCTCCTGTGAGTCCATGAACCCCCACAAATCCTCCGTGGTAAGTTTTCCGTCCTGCGGTATCTCATTCGGAAGTTCATGGGTAAAACAGAATGTTCCCTGGCCGCATATCTCGTACGATGCCGTAGGAAGCAGCAGTCCTTCCTTCTCAAGCCATTTGAAGTATTCGATGTAATCATCGGTAATCCGCTTCATCAGTGCATGAAATGTGTCGGGACAGTCATACATCGCGAATAACATGTTTTCCATGCCCATCAAGTGAACAATATCCTGGGTAGGAACGGCATACAGGCAGCCATTGGTTATCTTTACAGGAAGGATGTCGCCGAAAATATTCTCAAGGAATTCCTTCCAGGCAAGGGTTTTCTCCCTGTCAACCCCGTATTTCGTCGGGCCGAGTTTCGGAAAATCCTCTTCCAGATTGTTTATAACGTACTTAAACCTGTGCCCTATGGATTCTCCCCTCGAATTTACCGCATGTTCCCTTTCGATTTTGACGCCGAACAGCTGAAAATGCGTATCCCAGGAAATCGGGAAATACGGCGGGACAACCCTGTCGTCATCGATTCTTTCATAGTTTATAAAATTGCGGTATAATTCCTGTTCTATGGCACGCCCTGTTTCGCTTTGGCACTGCAGTTCCGGGATTATGTCCTTTTCAAATGTCCCGATTTCAACATGGATCATGGGTTTTTCGCCTTTTAATTCATTATGCCTGTACCATTGTTCGATGCGTTCCTTCATGATGGGCAGCTGTGAATACTCCAACTGTTTTTTTGCCAGCTCCCGAAGTATTTTTTTGTCATCAGGCGTAACATAAAAATTGTACATACCGGAAACCTCCTTTTAATATCCGCCGGTGCAGAAATTTTCGCATCCCGGGCCCCTGTTTCAGATGCGGCTGAAACAGCGCCAGTAACCGGGAGGCAGTGCTGTATTCCTATATACGAAGCGTCTTATATTCCCGGAACCAATTTGAATATATCATATAAAACATTATCTAAAAATGCACATTATAACTTACAAGATGGACTATATTCCGGTATTTTATTGATATTTGCTGCCGCAGCGGTTATAATAAAACCATGAAACCGTATATAGCACACAGCTTTAAGAATCAGAAGCTGCTTGTTCTTCCGGAAAAAATAACGGACGATATTTCAACACATCCCGTTGCAAGGAATCTGTATATAACGGATATAGGTTTTTTTCCGCATGCCAGGTATCATTATATTGAAAGGAAAGATGGCTGCAGGCAGAACATCCTTATTTACTGCACCCGGGGTGAGGGTTTCGTTATTACCAGCGGGAAGAAAACAAGGATCTGCAGCAACAATTTACTGGTAATACCGAAGAATCTGCCGCATATTTACGGCTCCAATGACGAAAATCCCTGGGATATTTACTGGATGCATTTCAAAGGCGAGGCAGATTCCTATTTTATCCGGAACAACGATACCATTACAGTTACAGATGTGCCCTTGTCAGATCTGCCCGTTCTTACGCATCTTTTTGATGAGATTTTTGATGCACTGTCAAGGGGTTTGATTATCAGCAACATAATATATGCATGCTGCTGCCTGAACTATTTCCTTGCCGCAGCATTGTTCAAGCCGTACAACAGGAATGATTTCAGGGACAAGAAAACCATGTATGTTGAAAACAGCATCGAATTCATGAAAAGCAATATAGACAGGAGGCTTACCCTTCACGACCTGACAAGCCGCAGCGGCCTGTCAAAAACCCAGCTTACCGATATATTCAGGGAAAAAACAGGGCATTCCCCGATTGACTTCTTTATACGGCTGAAGATACAAAAGGCGTGTTACTATCTTGACTTTACCGACATGAGCATATCCGAAATTGCCGAAAAGGTCGGGTACAACGACCAGTATTACTTCTCCAGGTTGTTCAGTAAGGTAATGGGAAGATCGCCGACCGATTACAGGAGGGTTAAGAAAGGCTGAACAAGTCTACTTCAGTACGGCTTCTCTTATACCCATCATGAAAAATGAAATAATCAAAACGGGGTTCTTCGGGGTTAAAAATCGTATCTCCGGAATAGCTGAATGCCTGCTCATTCCATAGCCTCCTGGTTCCGGTTTATTGTCCTTACCGAATCCCTGATAATGATCCTCCCCCGAACGGGAATTCTGCCGTATGATTTGTTGCTCCTGATTTTGTTAATGATCATATTAACAGCCAGTGAAGTCATTTCCGCAACATTTACCTGGACAGTGGTCAGATTTGGTATGGTGAGCGTTGCATAAATATCATCGTCAAACCCGACCACCGACACATCTTCTGGAATTCTCCAGCCTGACTGTTTCAGCTTGTTCACAATTTTATAGGCAACCATGTCGCAGTTGCAGACAAAAGCGGTGGGCATCCTTTCAGGCAGTACAATATCGGTTAGTGTTCCGTCGTCAAGCCGGTCACTTATGACATAATCGGGATTCGGTGTTATCCTGTTTTCAAGAAGGGATTTCAGGTATCCAAGATACCTGTCCTGAATACTGCTTGTAGCATTGATGTTTCCGATATATGCAATCTCCCTGTGGCCATTTTCAATGAGATAGTTGGTCAGTTCATAGGCCGCATGGAAATTGTCGGAGATTACGGAATCAATCTCGCTGTGCTTGTCATAAAAATCAAGAAAGACTACGGGTATGTCAATACTCCCGAGGAGTTCGGCGTACCTGGTTCCTACCTGCCCCAGTATGATTAAGCCGTCTGCCTTGCATTCGTAATAAAGCCTTGGAAGCCGCAGTGATGCCTCCTCTTCGTGGGACAATGTATGCAATATCGCTGAATAGCCTCTTCTGTCCAGCTCTTTTGATATCATTTTATAAAAGGATATGTAGAATGAATTGGTACCCGTAAATTTTTCAGGGGATATAACGCCTATGTTATAAGTAAGCCCGTACTTTACGGACTTCGCGCAGGAGTTGTACCTGTATCCCATTTCCTCTGCCGTCTTTTTAATTTTAAGCCTCAGTTCCTCTCCAACACCCTCTTTGTTGTTCAGAGCCTTAGATACGGTAACCTTGCTTACCCCTAACCTGTCTGCAATATCCTGCATTGTAACATTCCTGTTCACGCTACCACTCCAGTACTGATTGACCATCCCTGAGAGATACGCTTCTGATGTTACCGCAAATCTGTAATGTCCGGTCAAGAGTCAGTGCATAGGCTATATTTTTGAATAGAATTCCGCCACAACCTTTTCGGCAGGTTTTCCGAATACTCCGTAGGACCTGTCCCGATGTGCATTTGCTTCATCGTACAGGAAGGTATGCCACTCCCACAGCGCAAAGCCCCTGACCCAATCAGCCTCCTGGACCCTGCTGAACATTTCCCTGTAAAAGCGTTCCTGTTCCTCCACATCAGCGTCCCCGTCGTGTTTCCAGTTATTGGGGTTCAGCGAGGACCCGGTGCGGCTCGGGCATCCTGCTTCAGCAAAGAAAAAGGGTTTATTGTGCTTTTTCACGACCTTTTCGATTCTTCTAAGCTGTGCCTCCCAGTCGTTTATCGGGTAATAACCGCTGGAGGATATTATATCCACGGCATCCCACCATGTAACATGGTCTTCCTGGTATTTGTCGGTGTTATACGTTATGAGCCCTTTGTAAACCTCTCTTACGGCAGAAATGAGATTACGCCACTCCTTCTCGCGCCTTTCGCTCATGACCATTTCACAACCGACTACAAGTATTTCACAGCCCGTCCTTTCAGCAATCTGCGCATAGTGGCACATATATTCGGTATAGCTTTTGAACCACTCACCCCATGTGGACTCGCATGGTTCTTCATGATCAAAGAAATTAATATACGCCCTCCATGTACCGTCCCTTACATTGACCATTGGCTTGAGTATTACTTTAAGGCCCAGGCCTTGGGCATATTCTATCATGCCTGTAAGTTCGTCGTCAGAAATTATGTGTTCACCTTTATAATCAATCTGAACCGACTGGGCGGTATCCTGCAGGGCCGGAAAAGCCATTATAACATGGCTGATATTCGTCCTTTCCTTAAGCGTTCTCAGGGATTCCCTTGCCTCCGGCCTGAGATAGTCGCCCCTTCTACTGTCATATCCGTAGGTAAAACCCTTGATAAACTCCATTTCATCCTACTCCTGTAATCATATTTTTATATAAGCAGGTCGTCATTAGCTATTCGCTTTCCTTCACAAGGTGAATGAGTTTACCCTTGAAATCCCCATGCAACCCGACAATATTTAACCCTGCGTGCATAAGGGCGCTTCCGCTGTAAACGCGGTTGGTTTCGGTATCACGGTAGATTGCTTTTTCATCAAGCCCTTTCAGGCGTATTCTTTGGCTGTGGAAATTAGGCCTGTGCAATACCTTTATATATGTAACCAGCACTTCGGCCTTGTCCTTTGAAACCACGGCCCAGCAGTCATACCTGTTGTTGTCCGTGTAGTTGGCTATCCTGTAATAATCCCCCGTTCTGATCAGGTCATTGTACCTGTGGTACATTTCAATCTGCTGCGGAATCATTTTTCTGTCTTCTTCAGGAATCCTGGTAACATCCAGCTCATATCCGAATGTACCTGCCAGGGCTACAAACCCTCGTGTTTCAAACGGAGTGGTTCTTCCTAAAACATGGTTCGGGCAGTCGCTGACATGAGCACCAATTGTCGACAGCGGGTATACCATTGCCGTACCGTGCTGTATGGCAAGGCGCTCAATTGCATCGGTATCATCCGAACACCATACCTGCGGGCTATAGTACAGGATTCCGGGATCGAACCTTCCCCCGCCGCCCGAACAGCTTTCAAGAAGAATATGCGGGAATTCAGTTGTAAGCCGATCCAGCAGCTTATAAACCGCCAGAACATACCTGTGCTGGATTTCCCCCTGTTTCTCCTTTGGCAGATAGCTGCTTCCCAAATCACTCAGCGGGCGGTTCATATCCCATTTGACATATGTAATATTTGCGCCTGAAAGAATATCTTTCAGCCTTGAATAGACATATTCCACGACTTCATCGTTTGTAAGATCAAGAACGTACTGGTTCCTGGAAAGCGCAGGCTTACGGTTGGGCACATGAAGGCACCAGTCGGGATGGGCGCGGTAAAGATCCGAATCAGGAGATATCATTTCAGGCTCAAACCATATACCGAACTCGAGCCCCAGCTTGTTTACCTCATCAACCAGGTATTTCAGCCCGCCCTGGATTTTTTCCTCGTTAACATACCAGTCTCCCAGGGAACTGTTATCATCGTTGCGTTTGCCAAACCAGCCGTCGTCCATAACCAGCATTTCAATCCCCAATTTCGCGGCTTCCCTGGCTATTGATAACAGTTTTTCGGTATTGAAATCAAAATATGTTGCCTCCCAGCAGTTAAGCAGCACAGGCCTCTTTTTATCCCTGTATCTGCCGCGGATCAGGTGGTTCCTGTAAAGGTCATGGAATGTTCTTGTCATCTTGCCAATACCCTCGTCTGAATAAACCATAACCACTTCGGGAGCGGTGAATTCCTCGCCAGGTGCCAGCGTCCATTCGAAATTGGTCGGGTTAATGCCCATTACCACGCGGGTTGCTTCAAACTGACCGCCCTCGACAACTGCGGTGAAATTACCCGAGTATACAAGGTTAAAACCGTATACGTTTCCATAATCCTCATTGGCATCCCTGTCCAGCAGCGCAACAAAAGGATTGCTTTGATGGCTGGATCCCCCTCTTATTGAGTTAACCGACTTTTTGTCGAATCCCACAGGCATCCTTTGTATTCTTCTTTCCCTCGCCCATGAACCGTGAAGTGAAATCATGTCATAATCTATACCGTCAAAGTCCACGCATGCCGATAATACCTTCTCAAGTTTGATGTCCTTGTTGGAATTGTTCTTTACCCTCACGCTTCTTGTAATTACGTCAAGGTTTTCAAAAGTTGTGTAAACCAATGTAACTTCAAGATCCAGAACTTTGTCGCAGCAGGTTATTTCAAGGGTGGTGCATGAATCCTCATCTCCGAATGTTGCCGGCAGACCTTTTAGTGCGGGCTTGCCCCTGTAAATTTTATGGGAGCTGTACGTTATTCCGCATACCGAATGCCCGTTGCTGTCCCGTATTACAAGGCATGACTCCCTGAAATCGCCCAGCCCGTGCGTGGAGTATTCGGTTGGAAAAGTATCATTGAAGGATATCCTTTCCCTGTTGTTAACCGATGGAGTAAAGGGATATTCATTAATCCGCAGAAGGGAAGCAATATCCAGGGGCTCATCCGGAACTTTCTTTCCGAAATAAACGTGCCCCAGGAACTTCTCGTCGCCAACAATGGCTATTATGTAAGATGTATTTCCGGCGTCCAGTTTGAAATATTTCTGATCCTCAAAAAACCTGATTCCCATGATATCTCCTGCCTTTTTTTGTGTTTTGTTATTACACCGGAAGCAAATTACTTTACCGGTAACCTAACAAGTTAAATTATAGCTTACCATTTTTTCCAAGTCAACATTATACAATTTGCTCAGTCCGATAAACCAATCAATCTGTTGCAGGCCGTCAGGTCCTGTTTTCTCCTTGCAGTGTATCGGCAGATTCTGTTTCCTCAATTTGGCTCTGATCATTAATTTCCTTACATATTAAGGCATTGAAACACTGGTTTCCTGCCCTGATTAAACCGGTGGCTTTGCAAGCGCTGATATTTTGGGGTTTTTTAGTATAAAAAACATGAAAAAGTTGATAATCTGCTCTACCCATCCTAATTTAAACCCCACTTCCTGATCATTACTATCATTGTTCGGACCAAAGTTTGAGCTTACCATCGCTGTTTTTTTTGCTGCTTCATTCATAATTGAGGTACCAGGCTCAAATGCTGCAATCGTTGTATAACTACAGTCTCAATAAAACGTACTCATGAACTTACGCTTCTTTAAGTGCTGGTTACTGCGAAAATATTTATGAACTCCTTTCCAATCAATTGTCCGGTTTATTTATTAGTTTCAGCGGCTTGCTTGGATGTTACGCGGTAATATGTTTTCTGTACCGTTTCGCTTCAAATATTGTCAAGCATTAACAAAAAGAAATGCGGCTTGTCGTATTATTGGTTTACCAGGCATTTGACAGCTTTTCAATCTTTAATCGGCAAAGGCAATATGAGCGAAAGCTATTTTTACATCCTCCACTGTCTACTGGTAGTATTTTCTATACCTCTGCCTGGTATCTTCATCCATGTTATTAAAGGAATATTCAAGTGCAGCTTTATAATCAATAGCAGGCTGCTCTATATTGCACAAAGTGTGCAACCCCTTTCCTAAGTATACGCGTGGCAAATTATGTATTGCCCTTATTAACATAGCTATCCTTTTCTTGTTTAAAAAAAATTTATGATCTAATAATTCTATTATCTCGGTTGTTATATCATTCATGAGTAGATTAATGTTATTATTACACCTATCAGAATCAATTGATGTAATAATTGAATAATTACTATCCTGTAATTTCCTAATTGTTTCTCCATTTAAAGGGTAATGCTTGATAATGTCTTTTTCGGTTCGAATTGACTCAATAAACTTTTTCAATATTAAAGCATCGTTATCCGATATCTCACTAACCAATATACACTGAATCAACTGTCTTAGTAAAATAATATGTTTATGAAGGATTCTTTTATACCCAAACTTCCAAAATCCTGAACTTTTACACCTCCCCTTTTCGCATACAAACCCTAAATACAATAATTCTCCGAATAAAGAGTACTTCTCCAAAGCATCACCTTCTTATTCTGTTACTTTTATTGGAGTTTTCCCAAAATTCATACTACCTTTTGTCATGATTACTTAATATCCAGTTGTTCATAAACCCACTCTTGAGCCTCACCAATTAGCACTGAACCATAGTAATCTATTATACCTGCTTTCTACGCCCGGAACTGCAGTTAATTTCGTTCCGTATAATATTCTTTGACCTCCAACCAATGTCCACTTTGGTCTGATTTCATATACTGAAACAGGCATCTTCTCAGCAATATCAGTATATATGAATTAATGTTATATCACTCAAACTACATCCCCCAGTATTTATACTTAGCTTAAATCTAATGTTGTCCATCCAGCAGAAATGATATCATTTTGTAATTCGCAAAAAGCCTTTTCAGCGTCAGGATATTCATCACATTCGATAAACTCAAACCTTGTAAACTCTCTTCACTTAAATTTTCGCTTCTTTTCTTATATTGTATCCAGTTTTCGTTACATTGCTTAAAATCAACAAACCCCTGAGAACCATTATCATCAATATAACTTATACCTTCACTTGTAACACTTTTTATTATTTTCATTCACAAAACTTCCTTAATCACCCCAAAATTGATATTAGAAAAGCCGAAACTGGTGTAGCCTTTGTTCGAATTATACTTCTATGCGGCAAATTTTTTGATTTGGTCTTATAATCTTTTCTATATAATCTTTATTACTGGGCTGAGGAATAAGCCTTGCTGCTTGGTTTATACTCAACAGGACAGATTTTGCTCATATAATACTCCCGCTTATAAGGAAGGAGTCCCCCTGTCTTTAAATCTATGATACCATTTTAACAGTATAGCTTCCATATATCTGCATCAAGCTCATCAGGCATGATTATCAGGCTTTCAAGGTTTGAAGCTATATCTATCATGGTTTTCAGCCTGCCTGCGTTCTCGGACTGTATGGCATGGCGCACTAATTCTTTTCTTGCAACCTCATCCTCTATCCGGCTTGCTTCTGCGACCATTTCCTTACAGAAATCATGCTTTAAAAGTCCTACCGTTCACTGAAAAACTTTTAGCCTCAATAAATAAATATGAGCTCCAAATCTCTAGCACAAAATTAGCTGATGCATACCAGTTCTTTGTCCACTTTTCTCGCTGTGATTCTATAATAATGTTTCCGATTCCCTCCTTAATGTAATGTATTGATGTCAATTCAAGATAGTCGCCTTTATCATACGGTTCAATTTGTAGCCTTTCATCGCCTTTATTATTGAAAAAAATAAGCAGATACTCCCTCAAATATCACCTCATATTTTAACACACTTGCATTTTCAATTACTTCTATCTCTAATGAAATAGAATGCTTTATTAATTTAAAATCTATTCTTTTAATAGTTCCCGCCCACAATAAGTTTAATGTTTCAATTAACTCGCTCATTCTCTCACCTACCTATATTATTTTAGTTATTTGCTCCAGAAAAGAATCAGTCATATCTATATGTGTAAGTGCCCGATCAGAAGATAATAAACCGTCAAGTGTATATGAACCCTTTCTGTCAATACTAACTCTTAAGTATGGTTGAGAACGTCCTCCAGAACCTGCATTCATAATTCTACCTACTATAGGCTTATTACCCCCTGCTGGATTAAGAATCTCAACCTTATATCCATTCTTCAATTCAGTTAATTTAAAATTATCTATTCACCTTAACTATATTTTATTAGTATAATAAGGTCATATCTGCCGAAACTGTGTGACCTTAATCTTAGTTAGATTTTTCTAAACATCAATTTCTTTTTCTATGATATAAGTATCACCAGCCTTAATTTTAATTAAATTAATGGCATCGTCTATCTTCTTTAAGAATCTTTGCTTTTCAAATTCACTCTTGAACCCTATATATTGAAACTCAGTTGAATTATCAAAGAATAGAGCATCATATATATTTTGAATTTCTACGAAACAAAAATGATAACCCTAAATCTTTATAGAAGTAATGATCTAAATCCGGTTCAAAATAATACGATGTTTCCTCATAATCATCACCAAATTCGTTTATTATTTCATCTTTTTTCATGTTAAATAATGTAAGTACATCATCATTTTTATGATATTGTTAGATATATTGTTTTTCATAGCAGCAACGGTACCTGGCAGTGGCATAACAGTCGGCACTGTGTTTAAGGCTTTATCGGTTAAAGAGATGATAGGGCTTGGTGTTTCAGTTGCATTTATGTTGCTATTATCTGTTGAAATATTTGAAGGTTGTGTGCAAGCTACCTGTAACAGAAGAATAATAATCATTAATGTAAATAACATGTTTGTTTTTTTAAGCATATCATATCTTCCCTTCTTTGGCCCATTGATTATAGGAACCAAATTCTTTGCGTTCATCTTTTGGCACTCCAATTGTTTCANNCTGGTTGTATATGCCATGGCTCATCAATTCTTTCCGTTTCATCTGTATACAAAGGCTTACTTAAACAGCTTTACGCTGTTCCTTTGGAACTGTGTCCGGCCAATAGTAGTTGCCATCAACAGGCTTATAATACGACAAAATTTACAAATCCTATATTAATTCCTATAAACAGCCATACTTTTTGCAGGGCTATCTTCATTATCAATCGTTAATCTGACCAATATATCATCCTTTACAAATTCTATTCTATAGTAAACAATATCAGGTTCGGCATCCGGACTTCTTTTCACAATTTCAGCATCCGGCATTATTTCTTTAATTTCGTTAAAAGACATCCCAATTTTTATGCCAATAAAACTGACTATCTGACCGCATCTAATGAAGTCGACATAATCATTCATCATATAAGAAATTGATATATCATGTTTTTTATAAGTATATGCTATAAAACTTTCCTCTGCACCAGCTAATCGTATTTCTACACCATCACATGTTGCTTTTATCCCGTTTTCATATTTTAACTTCAAACAAATTACCACTGCTTGCATACAGTTGTCATTTTGACCAGCCATACTGTCCTTTAAGTTCTACAAATCTGACCATTTCTACTGATTCGATGTGCAAATCGCCGTTTATTGTCTTAGTAATGAGCTGAAGTTCCTGCATATTCGGCGGTCCGACCGGAATTACCATTCTGCCGCCGTTTGCCAGCTGGTTGATCAGCTCGTCCGGCAAAACACGTGCTGCTGCAGTTACCATAATCCTGTCATAGGGAGCATGCTCATGCCAGCCTTGGCTTCCGTCCCCGACTTTATAATAAATATTCGAAAAGTTTAATGCCTCCAGTCTCCTTTTGGCCTTTTCCATCAACTCATCTATCCTTTCCACTGTATATACTTCAGCAGACATTTTTGCAAGAATGGCCGTCTGGAAACCGGAACCTGTACCAATTTCCAGCACCCTGCTGTCCTTTTCCGGGGACAAAAGCCGGGTCATTTCCAGCACAAGACTGGGTTGCGAAATTGTTTGTCCGAAACCTATGGGCAAGGGTTCATCCAAATCGGCATATTTCTTCATGCAATTTTCGACGAAAAATGAACGGTCCAGTGACCGAAAATATGCTTCAAGCTCCCGGTGATCCATTCCTTTACCCCATTCCTCAATCACAGGATATACTAAACTGCTGTATATATTTTACTACAAATTATTTAAAAATAATACCAGTTGATACAGGATGAGGCAGATGAAAGTTTAAGATCATTCTAAGTTCCCTTGTGGTTAAGTCCCTGAAACATTCCGTTTTTTATCATATAATTATGGAGCTCATTCAGAACATGCCGTTTGTAAGCACTCCATTTCGGCGCAGCCAGGTTTTTGTGATTGCCATCCCCAGTCACTCTGTGAATGACAATATTCTGCGGCATCCTGGTTATCGCTTCTGCCACCCATTTTATATATGTTGATTCATCCAATAAGGGGAACGGTTTCTCCAGATATTCTTCATACAATGGACTGTCTTTCAGTATATGCAGCATCGATAATTTAATGCCGCTTATGGGCTGGGTTGCAATATAATCAACCGTGGCCATGAAATCATCATATGTCTCACCCATAAGCCCGACTATCAGATGAACAATTATCGGAACATTAACCTGGTTCAGGCGTGCAACAGCATCTTCATAAACCGGCAGATCGTATCTCCTGTGAAAGAGTTCTGCTGTTTTTTGATGGATTGTCTGCAGCCCAAGCTCAATCCATACATGCTTAAATTCAGATAACCGGCCAAGCTCCTTAACCATTTTATTTGAAAGACAGTCCGGCCTTGTACCGATTGAGAGTCCAACAACCCTTTCATCTGAGAGTATTTCTTCATATACAGGTACCAGCATCTTTACCGGGCCATAGGTGTTTGTGAAGGACTGTAAATATGCTATGTATTTGCCTGAACTGTTTTTACGGGCTACCATCTGAATGGCTGAGTCAATTTTTTCACGGATGCTCATTGGTCCTGCTATTGCAAAGTCACCGGAACCTCTTGCCGAACAAAAGGTACAGCCGCCTGCGCCTTTTGTGCCTTCCCTGGTTGGGCAGGTGCAGCCAATATCCAGCGAAATCTTATAGACCTTATCTCCAAATATTTGGCGATAGTATTGATTTGCAGAATAATACGGTTTCTGATCAGGCCAGATTTTCATGCGGCATCTCCCGAACCAACGAACCTAACGCTGTCAAACTAATTATGTTCATTATTTATGCGATAAGCAATTCTATTATAGCATACAGGCATAAATCCCATCCCGGGTAATTACCATGATTATGCATAAAATGAAAAGGTTTGATTCAGGGAATGGAATTTAGCTGAGCAAACGACATGTATGTCTGCTAAATACTTCACTCCCTGAAAAAGAGTTTTACCCTCATTCGAATTTCAGCATGAGTGAATCACAAACAGCCTTATACCCTATTTTCTGATAAATGCTGTTCGATGTAGGGTTAAGCAAGTCTGTGTATAATACGCAGCTGGTATATCCCCTGTCCAGTGCCATTTGACTTATTTGAGCCACGCATGAGGTGGCATAGCCCCTTCCTCGAAAATAGGGCGGGGTATACACAAACGCTATACCTACAGCATTTTGCAATTCCCTTGTATAACCGGCCATGGAAACAGGTATTCCATCAACCTCCAAAACGTAGTGCTTTTTTGTCGATAACCGGCTGCGGTATACTTCTCCGTCCTGCGGGATAGACATTTCGGTTTTCCCATATGTACCTGCTGAATAGAACGCCTCAAGCCAGTACGGAAAGAAGTACATGTCTTTTTCGTCCAGCAAGCGGACCGATCCAATTTTCTTAATATCGGGGTTTACTGCTTTCAGCTCATATATACGCTGGTCCATTGTTACTTTAAAGGTTAATCCCTTGCGGGCCGTGTATTCCCTGGCAAAACACTCAGCTAAGGTCTTTTCGGTTATTACGCCCGGAATATCATGGTCAATCAGTCCATCTGTCAGGCAGTTCAATGCTTCGGGATTAATAATATTGTCTGTTGCATAAAGTGTTATATTATGCGGCGGCGTCATAAGTGCGGTAAGCCATATACCGTTTTCATCGGAAACAGTTGCCATAAGCCAGTTATCCGGGTTGCGCCAGCCTGTTATGTCTTTTCCCTCATGCCCGTTTATGATATTGCCGAGGATAATGTTATTCTGAGCCTCGTGACGCATTAACAAATCATACGTATCATAGTAAAACTCATGTACATTGTTATACAGCCTGAATTTCATTGTCATAACACCCCTTCAGCCAATGAAAATATAGCAGCTTTATATCCTTTTTCTATGCCTGGTCTTATCCTCAAACCGGCAGTCTGCCCGAACCCCAGGAACGCGCTCTTTTTGTTAATCGCTTGGTTTCGGATACGCGTTCAAATCAAAAATATTTGGAATATTTTATCACATCGGTCTCCTTCAATCAAGCCTGCAGGGGAGTTGGGCGATGAGCGGTATTTGGTTTTGCATAAAATATTATTGTGAAAATGCAGATGTTGTCAATTTAAGGTATTTACATTTATGCACATTCTGCAGGATTATATGCCTTTAAATAACATAAAAAAGTGCAGCCATGAAACCGCTGTCTTGCGGTTTATGGATGCACTTATTCATACCTGTCAACCAATCCTGTGTACTGTTATAAACAGCTTATGTCCGGTTATGGCTGTTTACCTATATAAGCCAGAATTCCTCCGTCTACATATAAAATATGCCCGTTTACAAAGTTCGAAGCATCTGATGCCAGGAACAGGGCAGGCCCAATCAGGTCCTCAGGTGTGCCCCAGCGTGCTGCCGGTGTTTTTGAAATAATAAAGTTATTGAACGGATGCCCGTCTTCACGCAGCGGTGCAGTCTGAGGAGTTGCGATATAACCGGGGCCAAGTCCGTTGCACTGGATGTTGAATCCGCCATACTCGGAAGCAATGTTCCTGGTGAGCATTTTAAGTCCGCCTTTCGCAGCAGCATATGCCGATACTGTTTCACGGCCAAGCTCACTCATCATTGAACAGATATTGATTATTTTTCCGTGCCCTTTTTTGATCATGCTTGGAATAACAGCCTTTGACACAATAAAAGGCCCGTTCAGGTCAACATCTATAACCTGTCTGAATTCCTCGGCAGTCATTTCACACATGGGTATACGTTTAATAATTCCGGCATTGTTTACCAGGATATCAATAATGCCAATTTCCTTTTCTATTGTTGCAACCATTTCTTTTACCTGGTTTTCATCGGTAACATCACAGACAAACCCCCGTGCATTTATCCCCAGCTCTTTATATGCTGCAAGACCTTTGTCCACCAGTTCAGGTTTTATGTCATTGAAAACTATTGTTGCACCTGCATTGGCTAAACCACTGGCAATAGCAAAGCCAATGCCGTAACTTGCACCTGTTACCAGTGCTATTTTCCCTTCCAGTGAAAACATCTTTCTGTAGTCCATAGCAATTCTCCTTTACATTTTATGGTTTTTTATTAATGAGAGATGTACTTCCTGAGTATTATGATGCCGCCGCACAGCCGCCAGGTAATTAATTAAACCTTAAAGCCGGATGGCATGTTCTCCGTAAGCATCATCCCTGTTATTAACTTCACTGACAAAACATCCTGTCCGCTGCTCTTTTCATTCTCCGGTTGGTATTGTGATTATCATATCCGTTCCTACACCTGGTATGCTCTTTACATGAACACGACCTTTATGAGCTTTTATTATTTTGACAACATAGTTAAGACCCATACCCCAGCTTTGTGATGATTTCTTTGTGCTGAAAAAAGGCTCGAATACTTTCTTCAGGTCTTCTTTTTTTATTCCTATGCCATTATCGGATATAATTATTTTGACAATATGATAATACTTGTGTACCGTAACTTTTATTTTCCCGTCGGGTTTGCCTGCACAGGCTTCAGCACTGTTTTGCAGGATGTTTTCAAAAGCGTGGTAAATGTAATCCGGATCAACCATTGCCCAAATTTCATGATGCGGGCATATTAGCTCAATATTTATATTGGCCAGGTCATTTATTGATTTAATGGATTCTTTCAGCGGTATCAGAACATTACAGCGCAAAATACTTAAATAGATATCCTTTGAATTGCTGTATAAGTTATCAATAATCTTTGAAATATCATTTGTGATGGAAACTATATACGGGTATACTTCATCAAAATTATCCTTATTCAGTAAATTCTCAAATTGGGTTAGTGATACCAGCTGGTTTTTTATTGTATGCAGAAAAGGATTCAGATTACTGGCATCGCTTATGTGAATTTTCTTATTTATGGAGATCCTGCCGATTATCTCATGATTTCTGTGCTTTAGAATATTAATTGAAGAATAAAGCAGAATTCCGAACGGTACTGTAATTATAATAACTGATGCTATGCAGAACAGTAGAACCATATTATTCCTGAATGAACTCACCAACAGATCATTTACTATATTTATCATAATGGAAGAAGCATATATATTCGCTAAAGATGCAGGTGTCAAATCGAATAAAAACAAAAATTCAATCCAAATCATGCTAAGCCCTGTCATAAGGAGGTATGCATTCTTTCTGCCCAATGTATTTCTGTGTTTCCTGCTGTACCTGTCCAGTACTATCAGCAATTCCAACAGAAGCAGCAATGTATAGGTTCTGGCTATGTAATCAAACAGATCAATTGATTTAGCATACGGCAAAGGCAGTCTTTTTAAAAAAGATACAAATGAAGGATAGAAGTATGTACTGTTAATCATAGAGAAAAACAGAAGTATAATTATTAGTATTATGTTTCTGATACTGAAATGTTTTTCAACTATAGACTTTATGAAAAAATACATGCCGAAAATAAACATAAACTGGCCAAAGTTCAGCAAATTGCTTACTTTAAGTATGCTGACGTCAAATATGAGAAAAAAATCCAATAAATCTTTGCTGAAAAAAACATATTTAAACAATAAATAATAGCTCGAACCATAATTGGCATAATAAATGTTAATACATATGCAAGTAATATTAAACCCAAGGATGGCCAGAATTAAATAAAGACTTTCCAATCTGTTTTTTATGTATGATTTCTTTATGAATACTATTATAGTAATTATTGAAATTAAAAATACTATTCCTGAAGAAATAATAAGCATAACAGGTAAACCTCTTTATTGGCCGATTTCACTTACATATGTGAAAAAGTCTATTGATTCAAGCCCTTTTATTGCGTCTTTCATATTGCTATATTCCAGTTTTTTAAGGATATTTGTTATATGAGTCTTTACAGTCCCTAATGATACAACTTTTTCATCAGATATTTCGCGCCGTGAATATCCTTCCCTTATCATTAAAAGAATTTCAATCTCAGTCCTTGTTAACATGCTTAACACCTTCATTGCCTCAACATATTTCTTCTCTTTTGTCCTGGTAATTTCATCACTTCGGGTAATAAACATCTTAAGTTTTTTGGCAACAACAGGTGAAAGCCAAACACTCCCTTTCATTGTGCCATAGATTACTTCAAGAATACTGCTTCCCCCTCGATGAAAATATCAGAGCTAATACATCTTTATCTTCAGATTTATTCTAAAGTTGTATGGGGTTTTCAACAAGGCAGATTTTTTATCTACCTTTTATTAAAATCCTTGTCATTATATAATTTATACATTATGGGAACTAAAAGTTTGTTCATTCTCATGCAAAATGACGAGATAACCAATTTATCAAAGTATCGAAATTTATGAATGGGGTGTGGATTTATGTTAGATTCTCAAAAATACTATTTTTGTGTAGGAACTTATACGTCAATGTCCTGGTGTCTTGGTAATAAAGGTGAAGGCATATATCTTGCGGAATTTGACCCCAGACATGGCTCTATGTCGTGCCTCTCCGTTGTAAGTAATGTCGAAAATCCTTCTTTCATGGCCTTTGATTCTTCTTTTTCCTATCTGTATGTTATTAATGAGATTGAACCGGTTTCTGATGACGCAATAGGCAAGGTAAGTACATTTAAAGTCGATCGTCAAACCGGATCGCTTACGCTGGCAGGTACTGCCTCCTCATCAGGCTTAAGTCCCTGTTATATAATTGTTGATAAGAACGATAAATACGCTTATATAACAAACTATTCAAGCGGCAGTTTGGTATCCTTTCCTATTGAAGACGACCATACAATAGGTGATCATGTTCAAATTATTAAGCATAGTGGTCACGGTATCAATAAAGAGCGACAGGAATCGGCCCATACACATTCGGTAATTCTGGATAAAAATCAGAAACATGTTCTTGTGGCTGATTTAGGGATTGACAAAATAATGGTCTATAAACTTATTAACGATAAGTCACAACAACAGATGTCTTTTGCAGCAAGTGCTAACGTAAATCCCGGGGATGGACCAAGGCATATGACTTTCGATGCTTCAGGAAAATATCTTTATGTTATATGCGAGTTGGGGTCCAAGATCCATGTATTTGATTATGACGGTGATACGGGATCACTGGAAAAAATACAGGAAGTATCAACACTTTCCCCGGGAACGGACATTGTAAACCACTGCGCGGATATACATATCTCTGAAGATGGAAACTACCTGTTTGGATCGAACAGGGGTCATAACAGCATTGCCGTGTTTAGAAGAAATCCGCAAACCGGCCTGCTTACATTTATTTATGCACAGCCTACCTACGGCAGAACCCCAAGAAACTTTTCGCTGGATCCAAGCGGCCGGTTCATTATTGTTGCAAATCAGGACTCAAACAACCTTGTTTCATTTTCTATTGACAATGAATCGGGCAGGCTTAATAAAATGTCGGAACTGGAAATACCTTCACCGGTCTTTATAAAGTTTCTTGAAAAAATATAAGCATTAAGATCACAGTAAAACCGAATTGAATCAATATACCCTCGTTATATTCCATTAAATATCGAGGGTATAATTTATTTTACGGCTTTTTACACTGCCAGCCGATACTGCATATTTCCACACTTTAACAATCTTTTTAATGCATCTGAAAGCACAGTCAAATTCTCGGCAGGAACACCCGGAACTATATTATGGACGTTCAAATAGCCGGTATTCCCATTTCGCTTTTAACTTGTCCTTCTTCATTCCATTGATTTGCTGCCTCTATTTTACTCATTAATTAACTGGATGTAATCCATTTCTGAACAGTTTTTGAAATTACCAGCCAGCCTCCGTATTTACACATGGTACAGTAACATATTTTTTTATTAAGAATGTCGTCATTACTTCCTTACCTGCTATTTTCCGCCATTATGTTCCCGTTATGCATCAGGATTTACAAAAGCAGCATTGTTTGGTATAATTATCCACAAGCATTTATTTTTTGCATCTGTTCCAAAGGTGAACGGAATTTTATTGCTGCATATTCTGAAACCAGGAGAATATGATATTGCGGAGGTACCGGTATGAAGAAAATTGTAATAATTATGCTTATCGTAGCTGCTACGTTGATGATGATTTCTTGTACCCGCACAGGGCAAGCTAATGATGAAACTGTAAATACCCAGGACAGCCAGAGCAATAACGTATCAGCAGAAACAGACAACAACGATGCTGCCTCATTCCCCGATTTGGAAGCTGATGATGAAGATGAATCCTCAGATGTCTGGAACCTTCCGGAAGAGCTTTACCTTTACAGGAATTATGATTCAGCCAACAAATCATTGCTTATGTCCCCTAAAATCTGCACCTTTGATGTGGAAGAGGAAACGACTCTCAAAATTAAGTCTGAAATCAATATTGGTTCGCTATCCTTAACTATTAAGGCTGATGGTTCAGATGAGGCAGTTTATGAAACAGAGGAACTTAAGAATAATGAAGACAGCGTTACGCTGCAGCCAGGTACATACAAGTTGACTTTAAAAGGCAAATTATCAAACGGATATTTGCATATTACCAAGGGATAACCGCAGGGATGGTACGCGCAGCCATCTCATAAAAAAGCAGAGACCGTTTTTATACGGTCTCTGTTGCTGTTAAGTAACAGCTTCAGAAGTTCATCAATAATGACAGGTAGAGAATTATGCCAAATTGGTTTATTATGACTCAATACTTATATCATCAAAAATTATTGGTATTCTCCGTTTAAATTCATCCAACAATGGAATAGCGATCTCTCTGATTTGGGGGTGTGCATCATTGGCTGTCCGCAATTTAAAAAAATGTCTCCATTCCCGCAGGTTCATAGTAACAACTATCTCCGTCTTCAGTGAATTGGGCAGGATACTGCGAGCTTCCTGAGGAGCAGCACCGCTTTCAATCAATTCCATATATTTATCCTCAATATATTTCATGACACTCTGCCATATTTCCATTCTTTTCCTCCCACTCTCTGTGGATATATCCCAGAAACTCGGCTCAACAAAAGTCAGCTGGTTTGAGAATTTGTCTTTCGAATAATTGCAATAACGTGTACTTTCTTGCGCATATGATGCTATTCTATGCCTTACTATTTCATGCGATACTCCTCTGTCACAAATGATTCTAACAGTAACAGAGTAATGTTCTATTATTGCCTCATGACCCTTCATTATAATATTTTTTATGAACTTTTCTGCAGATTCTTCATTTATGAGATTCTCGCTTTTATAACAAGTCCTGCCTATTTTTTCCAACTGCTTAAGTATTTCTGTTCCGTTTAGTTTTGTCTCAATGCTAAAACTTGGTTTAACTGTAATCATAACCTACAATACCTCCCTGATAAATCTTCATTTTTCCTTAAATATCTTACTCATTCTTAGTTATGGCTTCATATACCTGAAATTTTTGACTAATATGGCTATGGTTTTTATGACCTTCCGGCCTGTCTTTCCCGGGTTATTGTCATCCAACTCCAAACTCCTTCTTTATTACAATGAAAAAAATTTACTTGTCGAAGATTACGATCCTGAATTGTGGGAAGTATCATATTATGCAGCAATAGCATATTCAGGAAATGCACCATTAAATAAAGATAATAACAATAATAACATTGAAAACGAAGAGAATTCTGGCCGTGGTATATTGATATTTCGACTCCAAAAGCATACTTATTATCCTAAAATATCCATTCATAACACAGCAATACTGAATCGTCGACCGAAAATCTGCTGCAACAGGGCACTTATGTTTTCACACCAGCCAGTGTGGCCTGTTCTCTTACATAAGCCGCTGCCTGCCTGTAGCTTTCAAAATCGGGCAGGTGCTCAACAAACAGGGGTGTATCCGGCCCCAGCGACTCACACAGCCTGGCAACCTTCTGATAGTTGATGATTCCCTTTCCCGGCATGGTTTCGCGGATCACCGTCGTAAAGGCATTTTCCATGATCACATCCTTGCCGTGAATGCTCTTGATGTACGGGCCGAGCTTCGTAAAGCATTCTTCAATGAACTCATCACAGAAAAGATATCTCCTGGGACAATTAATCATGTTCACAAAATCCAGATGCACGCCAAAGGCTTTCCTGTCCACATCCCGGATCAGCTGGAGGTATTCGTCCGGCGAATCGGGGATCATCCAGGGCATCGGCTCGATCGTGTAAAAGGTTCGCTTTGGCTTTACCGCATCAATAATTTCCCTGATGGAATCAACAATCAGCGCATAGGTATCCTTCGAATAGTTTTCCCGGTAGAAACCATCCCATGTTTCGCCCCTGCTCCCCGTGATGTTTACACAGCAATTTGCGCCCAGTTCCTCCGCCAGTTCCAGTTGGTTCTTGCAATACTCCATTGCTGCTTTTCGTTCTGCATCATTTGGGGAAATAACATTTTTCCATACGCCAACTTCCCCGATGACCAGGTCATGCTCTCGGGCGCATTGCAGGTAAGCCTGTTTCTCCTCCCTGGTTGCACGGTAGTCAATTGGAGCGAGGACTGCCCTGTAACCCAGTTCGCTTATGAGTTCATACCATTCATCAGGATTACGATAAGGTTTTTCGATTCCTCCGCCGATTCTCAAAGCCATCTCTCCTTTCCAATGCTGCGCTCCCTTTGAGATTGGATGAAGAAGACAGGCGCAAGCATTCCGTTAATCAAAAAAGTAAAAAGCCAGGGTAAACATATGGTTACATTATATCATCTCATTGTCATCATGGCAAAAACCGGGCAAAATTGATACTGGTTTTAAATCTGTCTTCAGCAAGCAATCGATACATATGCGGATGTGGATGCTTTGTAACTGCTGCCTGGCCTTCACGATACAGAAAAGGTGCGGAAAACCGTTTCCCGGCATCCGCACCCCATTTTAGCTTCTATATTGGATCATTCAACTGAATTAATTCCGGCAATAGTAGCGCTGCATGGAACCATGATGCTCAGAAGCATGATGAGGACTACCAGTCCTGTTATGATTTTTTCATGTTAACCTCCTCCTTGATTCAGTATTCGTTCAGTTTTTTCATCCCGTCAACCAATATCCGTTTCGGGGTTTAATAATAGTTCAAAACGAATAAACAAACACCATACATCAAATCGGCTTATACCAAATAAGCATGATAATTTTCATCCCATTCCAATCTGCAAGGAGATTATACAATGGAACGCTTTGCCTTTGATATAAAAATATTGACATCAAAATATCAAGATATTGCTGTGGATATTTACACACTTATCATGCCTGACGAAGAAAAAAAGGCTATTGAATTGCC
Source organism: Clostridiales bacterium DTU070 (assembly GCA_001513105.1). Classification (GTDB taxonomy): domain Bacteria; phylum Bacillota; class Clostridia; order DSM-8532; family DSM-8532; genus Thermoclostridium. The sequence continues at coordinate 113,504 of LFSH01000082.1, forward strand.
GGAAAGCAACATTGAAAGTCTTGAAACAGCACCATCTGAGCATACCAACCCTCGTCTCAGAAAAGTAACCCAATAATAGCCCAATTTTAAACCAATCAGAATGAGTTTAGACGGTAAAAAGATGAAGCTATATGAGATAACGGAAGAAAATGAAACAGCCCTGAAACGCTGTTTTCCAGCATTTCAAGGCTTTCGCACTGGAGCCCCCAACCAGAATCGAACTGGTGACCTCATCCTTACCATGGATGCGCTCTGCCTACTGAGCTATGGGGGCAAATATACGTTTATATTTTTCTGTGTGCTCTAACAGGCACGAAATTCATTTTAGCATAAGTATCCCGTTTTGTAAAGTACCTTTAATTTCATGCAAAATACTGATATAATTAAAAATATGGTTTATGTTCATACTAACCTATAATACTCATCAGACTGCTTTCCGGTTCAATGTATTCGAGGGGTGGGGGAATCTGTTGCGCGTTATTTCTGTATAGTAAATTTTATTATCGTTATAATTATTGATGTATCCAGGCGGCAGAAATATTATTGTAAATCTATTATACAATATATATTTGGCAGGCATATTTGCAATCTTATATATATAAGCAGTTAAACATGATTATGGGGGACTGGAGTTTTGAAGATATTCAGAGGCAGAAGGTTACCAATTTTTGTTGAGCTTTATATTTTCATTATCATAACTTTTCTTATTCCGCTTGCAGTTGTTACTGTTGACAATAATAATAAACTCCTGCAATACTCTGAAGCTGAAATAATCAGGTCTGCCGAGAACAATATAAGTTCCACAGGAAAACTGGTAAGTCTCATATGCGGCAATGTAATCTCCACCACCATAAATCTTTCCAAGGATCCGCTTATCAGTGACATCAGCAACCTGCTCAGCTATGACCAGTTCCGGAATAATGCAAACAGTATGCAGCTTATAAGGAAAGTGGCCAGCAAGCTGAAGGTTATGGAATACAGCGATACGTTGTATCACTCCATATACTTTTACTTAAAAAACTCAGACTACCTGATAACAACCAAAAACGACACAATAAAGCTGGACAGTTTCTATGATCTTGACTGGATGGATAATACCGATACAGGCCTTAAAACATCATTGTCAAGCAGGGACTCTGCATCGGTCAATACCTGGTTATACAGAAAAATACCCTTTGACATGACATCAAGGATTTCCGGTGAGGAAGGGTATACCAACATTGTTACCTTCCTTTACCAGACCACGAACTTCACCACCAGTGCAAAGGGATATTTCATAGTTAACATGTATGAAAAAGAACTATGCAATATCATGAACAATAACGATTTCGACGAGAACAGCTCTGTTTTTGTAATTAACAAAAAAGGCAGGGTAATATCCCACCTGGATAAGAATATGCTTGATGCTGATTTGTCGGAACTTCCATATATAAAGTATATCCTGGAGACAGCAGGCAGAACCCCCGGATACACCATTGACAATTCCAACGGGCAGAGAACCCTGTACTGCTTTATAGAATCCGACTTCAATGACTGGATTTTTGTCAGCATGCATTCCCTTGACCTGCTCCTGAACCGCTCGATTGAACTCAGAAACCAGGCCATTTTCCTGGCCCTTGGTATATCGATAATCCTGTTCCTTGTTGCATACCTTTATTCGCGGTATATGACCACACCTATCAGGGATCTTATAAAATATATCAGCTCGCGCAAAGGCTACCAGACCGAAAAAAAAGCAAATGAAATAAGTTTCCTTATGCAGGCCTTTGAAAAGATTACGAGGCAGGAAGAGTACCTGAACAGCCTTGTCAAGAAAAGCGAACTGAGCATGAAGGAAGTATTCCTGCAGAACCTGCTTAAAGGAATTGTTCAGAATGATAAGGAAATCCAGAAGGACGATATCTTCCCTTATCCGCACTTCATGGTAGCCATGATTGCCCCCGACAACCTGCAGGGTTTTTATAACAGGTACACTCCCGATCAGAGATTCTTTGTGCGCAGAATCATACAGGAAAAATGTAACGAGCTTGAATCAGACGGTATCATATTCGAAAGTATTCTTTATGATGAAGACAGGATATCAATAATTATTAACCTGAAAACCTTCGACTGCATTGAAACCCCGAACAGGCTCAGGGATATCTTCACAAGCCTGCAGGATGAACTGCAGAAGGTTATAGGCAGCACGGTATCAATCGGAATAAGCGGATGCCACAACAGCTTAACAGGCATATCCGATTCTGTTACCGAATCAATGGATGCGCTCCGTAGAAAGCTGCTTTTGGGACATGGCAGCATAATATTCTGGGACGGCGAAAGTTTCGGAAAAAGCAGGTATTATTATCCGTTTGCCCGTGAAAAGCATATTCTTAACTATCTGAATACCGGGCAAATAGACAAGGTTGAAACTGAAATCCGCAGGCTGGTCCAGGAAATACGTGAAACTCCGGATATCTCCTGCGAGAATATAATCCAGGTATTTAACCAGCTGATAAATGCCACGATCAAGTATTTTGTCGAAAACAATATTGCCATAGGAAGAATCTTTCCGGATGTATACAACCTGTACCTTGAAGTTGCGGGAAAGGAAACGCTTGAAGACATTGAAAACTACATGATAAGTTTTTACAGGAAGGTTCATTCTGCCGTACAACCTACCGAAAGCAGCGATAAGAGCATAGAGGAGAAAATTTTCTCTTATCTGAACGGCAACTACATGAAAGAACTTGACTTTGATAAAATGGCAGCCGACCTGCAGATAAGTTATTCCTATATCCGTAAAATTGTAAAATCGGTCACCGGCAAAAGCGTACTGGACTATATCAACAGCTTGAGAATCAGTGAAGGAAAACGGCTTTTGCTGCAAACTGACATGACTATTGCAGAAATTGCCACAAACCTCGGATATAACAATGTCCAGAGTTTCAACAGGTTTTTCAAGAAGTATGAAGGAATAACACCGGGTGAATTCCGTTCAAAGGCTAAATAAACATAATTTTAATGAAAATTTTTGATTTATGTATCATTTTTGATAATTTACGCATGTTTTAACGGGTGGTTTATACCATATTCAGGAAGTCCGGCGGCCTTTCATGCAGGATTCGGCCGGGATCAAATCACGGAAATCAACCGATTTTCAGCCCTAAACCCGCATTGTCATATTTAAAACATCGTATCAATTATGATTGTTTACGTCAAAACGCACTAAATGATATACTTTTTTCAGAAACAATTGTGCATTTTTTACTAAACAATTTCCGACTTTTTATAACAGGATTTTTATTTTAATTCATGTCACAGCGAGGAAGGGGTACCGCTAATGGAATTAAAACCAACGGCGCATAAAACCGTAAAATCCATGAAGAAAGGTTTTATGTATTATGTGAAAAGGGACTGGCAGTTATATCTTTTGCTGATTATCCCAATAGCCATGGTTATAGTTTTTAAATATTTCCCAATGGCAGGGCTGGTAATTGCGTTTAAAGACTATAAAATTCTGAAAGGCTTTATGGGAAGCGAATGGGTGGGCTTTAAGAATTTCGTGGAAATCTTTTCGAACAAGGATTTCTACAGGGCTCTCAGGAACACATTGACCCTGAACGGACTGGATCTTCTGCTCGGTTTTCCGATGCCTATTATTCTTGCCCTTATGCTTAATGAGATCAGATCGCTTTGGTTTAAGAAAATTAATCAGACATTATTATACCTACCCCATTTTCTTTCATGGGTTATAATTGCAGGAGTGGCTTACCAGCTGCTTCAGCCCGGTACAGGACTGGTAAACGTTCTTTTGCGCAACATGGGACTTAAGGAAGTACCTTTCCTGACTGAAAATACACACTGGGTCTTCACCTACGTATTTATAGGCATATGGCAGTCAATGGGCTGGGGTACTATTATTTATCTTGCATCTATTACAAGTATCAATCCGGAGTTGTATGACAGCGCGACAATAGACGGTGCAGGGCGCTGGGGAAAAATACGCTATATAACCCTCCCTGGCATCAGAAGTACTATAACAATGCTTTTGATCATCAACCTCGGTAGAATCATGGGCAGCTCCTTTGAACGTGCTCACAGCCTTGGCAACCCAATTGTCAAGGAGGTTTCAAGCGTTATCGCCACCTACGTATACAGTGCAGGTATCCAGGCGCAAAAATACAGCCTCACCACTGCCGTAGGATTGTTCCAGTCGGTGGTCGGCCTTATACTGGTACTTGTTTCCGACTGGATATCCAAGAAAATCGGTGACGAGGGCCTGTTATAGAAACAAGAAAGGGGTTCATTATGGCTAACAAGAGTGATTTTAAATATGCCAATTATACAAAAAGCAAAGCCATAGATCTGGCTGCCGATATTTTCATATACATTACCGTAGCATTGCTGTCCATTTTATGCGTGCTGCCTTTTATACATGTAATTGCGAAATCCTTAAGCTCCGATGCAAAGGTTACCAGTCAGCTTGTTTACCTTATACCGAAGGATTTCAACCTTAAGGCATACAAAAGCGTATTCGGCGACCCGTCAATGATCAGGTCATTGTGGCAAACCATCAAGGTTACCGTATTATTTACCGCGCTTGGAATGTTTTTAACGATATGTGCCGCATATCCGCTGACAAGAAAGCGTCTTAAAGGGCGGAACATCATTTCGATATTCTTTATAATTACACTTTATTTCAGCGGCGGTATTATTCCTGATTATTTGCTGATGCACAGGCTGGGTCTGTTGAACAATTCGGCATCCCTGATACTTCCTCTTGCCTTCAGTGCTTATAATATGATAATAATGAGGACCTCGATACAGTCAACAGTACCGGACAGCCTTGAGGAGTCCGCGTTCCTGGACGGTGCAGGCGACATAAGGATTCTTGTACAGATTGTGCTTCCGCTGTGTAAGCCGATTATCGCAACATTGTGCCTGTTCTACGCGGTTGGACGCTGGAACGCATACCAGGATTCGGTTTTCTATATTACAAGACAACCCTTGTACCTGCTCCAGCATAAACTGAACCTGTTGATTCAGACAACTAACACCACCCTCACCTCGTCCGAGGCACAACCAGATACCGTAACCAATCCTGAGGTAATTAAATCAGCATGTATTATATTTGCTACATTGCCAATCATTATAACATACCCCTTTGTTCAGAAGTATTTTGTGAAGGGTGTAATGATTGGTGCCGTTAAAGGTTGATAGCAATAAACCTGAACAAGGTTTAATTGACTATAAAAAGTTAGGAGGATTAATCATGAGGAGAAAATCGACAAGAACAGTATTTGTTATTCTGTCTTTACTGCTTGTTGCGGTATTGCTTGCCGCCTGTGGTACAGATACTCCGAAAACTACCCCGGGTAATGAAACTACACCGACTGGTGCAGCCCTGGAAGACGACAAAGTATTCAAAAATCGGGTTACCATTCAAATCCCGGTTTACGACCGCGGTGTAGAAGGACTTCCGCCGGTTGACGACAACTATTGGACCCGTTGGATCCAGAAGGAATTCGGAGACAAGAACAATATTACTGTTGAGTATGTCGCAATTCCAAGAAGCGACGAAGTAAACAAGTTCAATATGCTTCTTGCAGCAGGTGACGCTCCGGACATCATTTTCCACTACGACTTCCCGGCAGCCGTTGCTTACTATGATGCAGGTGCAATTCAGAAAATTGACATTGACATGCTGAAACAATATGCTCCTACTTATTATCAGAAAAACGTTGACCTTGACATGCTCAAATACGGTGTCCTGGATGGTGAGCAATACTTTATCTTTGCAAGCCGCCCGACCGCATACAACTGGCTTACAATGATCCGTCAGGACTGGCTTGACAAGGTTAATATGTCAATGCCGACGAATCTTGATGAGTACATCAATGTATTAAGGGCATTCCGTGACAACAAGCTCGGCGGACCGAACACAATTCCTGCAGCTCACAGGCTTCCTTATCCGAACGGATATTTCGCAAATGCATACCGTCCTTATCCGATACCCGAGGAAGAACTGGCACTGTATTCCGACCTCTCAGTTGTGGCTTTGACATGGGAACCTGTAAAACAGAATATCAAAACCGACAACCTGTTATGGAATGAAGGATTGATCAGCCAGAACTTCGCTCTTGACTCAGACGGAACAAAAGCCAAGGCCGATTTTGTGAACGGTGTTGCGGGAGTTTACGGTGACTACCTGACAAAGGAAGGAATCATCGATGTTCTCCTTTCCAACGTTCCTGATGCAAAACTTTCATTGCTGCCTGCCACAGCAGGAGTTCCAAAGGGCGGAGTACCTGCTGAACGTGCATACTGGCCGTTTGGAATGATTATCGGCTTCAACTCGGCATCAAGCGAAGATGAAGTAAAAGCTACTATGATGCTTCTTGAGTGGATGATCCAGCCCGATGTACTGTTCACTCTCCAGAACGGTATTGAAGGCAAAACTTATACAATGGGTGAGGACGGACTGCCCGTTGCCATTGGAGATTACAAAGGCGAAGAACGCATGAACTACAACTCCAACAAGGATATGTGGTGTCTTGTAATCGAAGGTAAGGACTATGGCAGCGAAGAAGCTAACCTGAAGGTCCAGATGACCACCTTTGCACCCGACGGATTCGAATACCTGATCAAGGACAGGTATGAAGAATGTATTGCAAACCAGAAGTACTGGTACACAGACTTCCTGTTCGACGTAGGTATTCCCGCTGTTTCCGAGTATAAATCCATACTGCAGGAAAAATTCCAGGAATACTACACAGCATTGGTAATGTGCGATCCTTCAGAATTTGACGCTCTTTATGAGAAATACTGCAAGGAATACCTTGATGCAGGATTCCAGAAGATTATAGACCAGAAGAAAGAAGCCTACGAAAGAATGAAGAAGTAAAAAATATTAAAAAAAGAGCCGGTTTTTCAAACCGGCTTTTTTAATGTAAAGATTACATTCCTGAATAGGGAGCCATTATGGAATGTAACACGATTGTGAGGAGGATATATGCAAAACAAAACAAAGTAGCTAACCCATAACAACAATCACATTATGTTCACTGCCTTTTTCGGATACCGGCAGAATATTTCCGTCAATCTCCCTGCCGTCCATGATTACTTTCTTAACACCTTTGCATATATGATCAGGATTCTGAACCTCGATATTATACCTTGCCTCCCTGAATTCTCTTGTAACCTTGAATCCATCCCATGATGCGGGTATGCACGGATCTACCATAAGTCCGTCATACGCCGGCCTGATGCCGAGAATATACTGGGTTATCGCAACATAGTTCCAGGCTGCCGTACCGGTCAGCCAGGAGTTCTTTGCCTCGCCGAAGCGGACCGCATCCCTTCCGGCTATCATCTGCGAGTATACATACGGCTCTGTCCTGTGAATATCACTGATGTCTTCAATATATGCGGGCGCTATTTTTGCATATACTTCGAAGGCCCTGTCGCCGCGGCCTATTACTGTCTCAGCGATGGCAATCCAGGGATTGTTGTGGCAGAAAATCCCCGCATTCTCTTTATAACCGGGCGGATATGACGAAATCTCGCCCAGGTTCAGGTAGTATTCACTGTATGCCGGTGTCTGGAGTATTATTCCGTACTTTGTATCAAGCCTTTCCTTTACCGAATCAAGGGCTTTTTGGGCAAGACCTTCTTTAACGCCTATTCCGGCCATGACACAGAACCCCTGCGGCTCGATAAAGATTTGCCCTTCTTTGCATTCCCTGCTGCCTACTTTATTCCCGTAATGGTCGTAGGCCCTGAGGAACCATTCTCCGTCATAGCCATACTCAAGCACCGTCTCAGCCATTTTATCAATGTGCTTCTGTGCCTCCTGCGCCTCTTCGTTATATCCAAGCCTTCTGCAAAGCTCAACATACTCAGGTCCTATTGCCACAAACATGCCGGCTATGAACACCGATTCGGCAACCCTGCCGTCAATGAGCCCGCAGGTCTGGAAGGATTCATCGGGCTCGGTGGAGAAACAGTTCAGGTTAAGGCAGTCGTTCCAGTCTGCCCTTCCGATAAGCGGCAGGCCATGAGGCCCAAGGTTATTTATAACATGATAAAATGAACGCTTCAGGTGCTCAAAAAGCGTGTCCTTCTTATTCTCGTCACAGTCAAACGGAACCATTTCATTCAGAATATCAATATCCCCTGTTTCCTTGATATATTGGGCGGTTGCCAGGATAAGCCACAGCGGATCATCATTGAAACCGCTTCCTATATCGGAATTCCCTTTCTTTGTAAGTGGCTGGTACTGATGATATGCACTTCCGTCCTCAAGCTGCGTTGATGCTATATCTATAATTCTCTGCCTTGCCCTTTCTGGTACCTGGTGAACGAAACCGAGCAGGTCCTGGTTGGAATCCCTGAAACCCATTCCCCTGCCGATTCCTGACTCAAAATACGAAGCGCTCCTCGACATGTTGAACGTAACCATGCACTGGTACGGATTCCAGATATTCACCATGCGGTTCAGCCTTTCATCGTGGCTCTGCACCGTGTATTTTGAGCAAAGCCCTGTCCAGTAATCCCTGAGTTCGTTAAAAGCCTTTTCAACGCAGGAATCATCAATAAAGCGCTTCTGCATCTCTATTGCTCTTTTCTTGTTTATTACGCCTTTTCTCTCCCATTTCTCTTCATTCGGGTTTTCAACATAGCCTAATACGAAAATAAAGCTCTTCTGTTCCCCGGGTTTCAGGTTCATTTTTATGAAATGGGATGCTATCGGGGACCAGCCGCTGGCTATTGAATTTGAGGCCTTGCCTGCCGCAACATTCTGCGGGGAATCAAAGCCGTTGTAAAGGCCCAGAAAGGTCTCCCTGTCGGAGTCAAAACCGTCAATCGGGGAATTAACCCAGTAAAATGCGTAGTGGTTTCTTCTTTCCCTGTACTCTGTTTTATGGTAAATTGCCGTTCCTTCAACTTCAACCTCGCCGGTACTGAAGTTTCTCTGGAAGTTGGTCATATCATCCATTGCATTCCACAGGCAGAATTCAACGAATGAGAACAGTGATATTTCCTTCTCCTCATCGGTCTTATTCCTGATTACAACCTGGTTTACCTCCCCGTTGTAATCGAGGGGAACAAAGGACAGCTGGCTTGCTTCAATACCGTTGCGTTCGCCTGTGATGCGGGTATACCCGAGGCCATGCCTGCATTCATACCTGTCAAGTTTTCTCTTAACGGGCATCCACCCGGGTGTCCAGTAATCCCCGTTGTCGTATATGTAGAAATATCTTCCGCCGTTATCGACCGGCACATTGTTGTAGCGGTATCTTGTAACGCGCCTTAACCTTGCATCGCGGTAGAAACAGTAACCACCTGAAGTATTTGAGATAAGCGAAAAGAAATCCTGGCAGCCAAGGTAGTTAATCCACGGGTAAGGAGTTGTTGGAGTTGTAATTACATACTCCCTGTTTAGGTCATCAAAATAACCGAACTTCACAATAAATCCCCCTTTGTTCTGTGAACGCGCGTTTATTTGTTTTTATCAACAACCTGAGCGGTAATGCATCATTTCCGGCAGCAATTTTATTCCGGAACCCGGCCTTTTCCCATCCGGAACCCTGATGCATGGCGGCAGGCGCTTAATGCGGCCCTGCACAGCTGTCTCTTACGACCAGCTCAGTTTCAAGGTTAAATATATTTATATTGCCTGATGTAGCTCCTATCATTCTCAGAACCTCGTCCACAGCTTTCTGCGCCATTGAATAAAGCGGCACACGGACTGTTGTGAGTGCGGGTTTTACCAGCGAAGCAGGCATAATATCATCAAAACCTGTAATTGAAATATCTTCCGGTATGTTGAGCCTGCTGTTCTGCAATACTTCTATCGCCGACAAAGCCATGTCGTCATTGCAGCAAACCAGGGCTGTAGGGAGCTTTCCATGATTAACCAGTTTTAAAACTTCCTGCGCCGCCGTCTTCTTTATGAATTCTCCCTTCAGTACCCATTCTTCCATCGGGCTGAACCCGTATTCATCCAGTACTTCCCGGTAGGCTTCATACCGCACTCTTCCCGAGTATGTGTTCATTCTTCCGCTGAGTATTCCAATATCTCTGTGTCCAAGGCTTATCAGGTACTCAATTACTTTCCGTATACCTTCGTCATCTGTGCAGTTTATTACGGCCACCCTGCCTTTTTTTATCCTCTGTAAAATCTTCTCCGATGAATAGTCAATAACCGAAAAGGGATAACCCATGGCCGCAACATCTGCTATTACATCAATTTCCTTCTCGGTTCCTACAATAATTCCCGCATCGATTCTTCTTTCAACAAAAGCCTGCTTTATCTTTTCATAGTCCTTCACCGTGTATATGGAGTTAACCAAAACATATATACCGTTGGCGTTAGCCCTGTCAATAACCGCGTCAACAAACGGAGAAAAGTAATTGTTCCTGTATATGTGATTCTCATTTGTTCTTTCAGCTATACTTACGATAAAAAGACCTATTGTGTCTGTTTTTTTGCCTGCAAGAACCCTGGCCGAGTTATTGGGGTGGAAATGGTACCGCTCAATAACCTCCATAACTTTTTTACGGGTTTCTTCAGGTACATTCTTGTAATTATTGATAACTCTTGACACGGTGCTCCTGGAAACACCGGCAAGCCTTGCAATATCTTCACTTTTCATAAGAAAATCACCGTGAACGCGCGTTTACAATTCTATTATACATTTATTTCCCCGTAAAATCAATAATAAAATTGCAAGCGCATCTATCTTTCCCGGGCACTTGCATGATATCTTTCTCCTGCAATAACATATAAATGCTGAAGATATCGTGCAATGCGGAGGACTTTACAGCGGGACGCATTTTCAAAATCTTACGCAGGAAAATGGTACAAGCATGCCGGCAGAAGGCCTGCCCGAACGGAGTATTGATTCGGGCAATAAAAAAAGTGCTTCTGGCGGGAAGCACAATAAATATGGAGCGGGTGATGGGAATCGAACCCACACAGTCAGCTTGGGAAGCTGATATTCTACCACTAAATTACACCCGCACTAAGATAAGTTTAGAATAATTTTATCACATTATTCAGGCATTGAGAAGTATAATCCGAAAAATTTTATCCTGTTAAACAGCAGTTTAATCAATATTTTTATCTATCGCAAAGCGGAGAATTTTCCTCGAAGTATTCTTCGGGAATTCCTCGTTCCTGATCTTAACCATCTTTACGGCCTTGTATGAAACCATTCTGCTGTTTATTTTCCTGATCTCTTCGTTGAAATAAGCCTGTGCATCTTCTATTCCCTTAAGGCTCAGGGCATCGTAGTCGGGAAAGATTTCTGCAACAATAACCTCCTTGCTTTTCTGGGCTTTGCTTTCACCCGCATAAACAACAACTTCGGATACACCGTAAATCCTTGATATTTCGCTCTCGATCTCCTCGGGATATACATTCTTGCCGTTGCTGAGGACTATTATGTTTTTGATTCTGCCGGTGATATAAAGCCAGCCATCTTCGTCAAGTTTGCCATAATCCCCTGTCATGAAATAGCCTTCCTCGTCGAAGACGGCAGCGGTTGCCTCGGGATTCTTGTAATACCCGAGCATCACGTTGGGGCCCTTTACACAGATTTCGCCCTCGCCGTTTTCGTCCGGGTCCTTGATTTTTACCTGTTCACCGATAATGGGTATTCCGACGCTTCCTTTTTTCTGGTATTCATTGCGGTTGCATGAAACCAGCGGAGCACATTCGGTTATTCCGTAACCGTTCAGAATGGTTATTCCAAATGCGGTAAAATCGTCGATTATATCCTGGTTCAGGCTGGCACCGCCGCAGATAATGAATTGAAGCTTGCCGCCGAAGAAATTGTGAATGCTTCTAAAAAACGTCCTGCGCAAATCAATGCCTATTTTCAGCAAGGCATTGCTGATCTTTATCAAAAACCTGAGCATTTTCGCCTTGCCGCTTTTTTCGGCCGTCTGCCATATTTTCTTGTGCATTGTTTCAACAAACAGCGGTACCAGGACCAGGTGCGAAGGCTTTTGCTCCTGGATTTCCTCAAGAATATACCTGAGGCCGCTGGATATATAAATGGTTGACCCCTGGGCATAATGCCCCACGAAATTCACCGTTGAACCATAAGTATGATGGGGCGGCAGCACATTCATTGTTTTCGGGGTTATTGCAAACAAGTACATACCCTGGGTCATATCAGTAACAATATTCTTCTGTGAAAGCATTACCCCTTTTCCCCTGCCCGTTGTGCCAGAGGTGAAAACTATCGTGGCAAGGCGCTCGGCATCAATTTCATAGTCGTAATAGGAATTGTCGCCGTTTTTAAACCTCTCACTCCCCCTCCGGACAATGTCGGGGAGGTTCAGTGCGCCTTCCATACCGGCCTCACGCATGCAGATGTATGTTTTTACCTTAGGTATCTTATCCCGTATCGACTCGATTTTATCTTCTACCAGGGTACTGTAAAATACTGCTTCACAATCTGCGAAATCCATTATACCCGCCATTTCATCAGCAGGGAGATCCTTGTCGATGGGAACGGTAACCGCACCAATGGACATAAGGCTGAAATATGAGCATATCCATTCGTATGAGCTTTCGCCGATCAACGCAACATGTTTGTCCCTAAGGCCCATACTGATAAGTTCGGTGCCCATATCCCTGATATAATCCCTTGCCTCCGCATACGTCACATCAACGGTTTCCTTGTCGCGCGGATTTTTCTTGTATGAAATTGCAATCCTGTCCGGATATTTTTTGGCCACGTTTTCGGTCATAACCCTGAAATTCTCGAAAACGGTGGTTTCATACAGCGGATAATTCTTTTTTCTCATATGTTACTCGCTCCTTGCATAATGAAACAGCAAAACCCGCTTATTATCTTTTTCCCGCAACCTGTATCCCCCTGGACAAAAACGTTTCCTGCTGAAGCGTGAATTGCATAAAAAAATAACAAGCTGAATCTGTACCAATTATATTTTATTGCTGTTATATTTTATTGACTTCTGTCAAATATATCAGGGAAATTGCAGTAACAATTTCCAGGAAATCTTCATCAAAGCAGTAAATATAAAAATATTATCTATTCTATTTTAATTCTTCCCGGGGAAAATATCAATAACCCAATTAACTCGGGCTTTCCGTAACAACTTTCTTCATGTTTTTTTCAAATTTGCTGCGCGGTATCATAACCTGGTGACCGCATTTCTGGCATTCCATTCGGATATCCGCTCCTGTACGCACCACTTTCCATATTTTGCTCCCGCAGGGATGAGGTTTCTTCATTTCTACCAGATCACCCAGTTTAAACTCCTTACCGGCCATGCAAAACCTCCTCTGAAAGTGTTTACTTAGCCTGTATGCTCTTTATCGCCGATTCTTCATCGGGATAAATCTCAATCAGCTCTGTAAGCCTGATTATTTCAAACAGTTTTGCCACTTCGGGTGTCAGGGAACAGAGAACCAGCCTGCCGCCGTTTTCCCTGAACTTCCTGAAGCTTTTTACAATCATGCCCACTCCTGCATTATTAACATAACCAACACCCGACATATTAATTATAACAGATGTGCGGCTTTTTTCCTCCGACAGTTTTTCGAAATACTTCCTGCATTCTTCTTCGGTGCACAGCAATATCTGCCCTTTTATTGAACATATAAGAACATTACCTATTTCCTTTTCGATTACTTCCATTTTCCGTTCCTCCCAAAGAAGCCCTAACTTCTTGATACCACCAGTTTATGCGGGGTTAACAATAAATTATATTACTTCCCGGGAGGCAGGATGAAATCTTACCGGGAACCCAGGGCAAGCTCGCCCTCCAGCCAGTCGATAAACTGTCTTGCCGTTCTCGGTGACATCCCGTTGTATGCCATTTCCCACTGCATTGCTTTTTGCTCAAGCAGTTCAGGATCTATCGTTATATTCCTTTCTTCCGCCATTTTATGGACAATCTGAAGGTATTCCTTCTTAACCGGGGATGAAAACACAATTGTGATTCCAAACCTGTCGGACAGCGACAGTTTTTCCTGCATTGCATCCCTTGCCCTTATTTCATCGTCAGGGTTGTCGGAATACAGGCCGTCCCTTTCCGAAAACCTTTCCTTAACGATATGCCGCCTGTTCGTAGTTGCATAAAGCAGGATATTCTGAGGCCTGTGCTCGATCCCTCCTTCAAGCACTGCCTTAAGCGCCGTGTATTCCTCTTCGTTATTGCCAAAGGCAAGATCATCAATAAACAGGATAAACCTGAGACCACGCCCTGCCAGCATCGAAGTAAGCCCGGGTATCCGGTCCAGGTACCTCTTTGGCACTTCTACAAGTCTCAGACCCTTGTCACCGAACTCGTTAGCCAGTGCCTTTACCATTGAAGACTTGCCTGTTCCCCTGTCGCCATAGAACAGGATATTGTTCGCGGTTTTGCCCGAAAGAAAGATTTTCGTGTTCTTAACCGCCGTTTCCTTTTGCCTGTCCACAAGGTAAAGCTTGTCAAGAGTTATTGGATCGGGATTTTTAACAGGTACCAGCGCATTCGCGGCACCGTCATAGATAAAGAAAACATGCCTGCAGAAAAGACCCGCCCCGTTCCTGCGATGCCACGATATCCTGCTTTCGGGATCGATATTCCATCCTGTGCCCGGTTTCTTTTCGCAAAAAATGTTCCAGTCCGGAAGGCTGTCAATAACCCGGGTTACCGTTTCGCTGCATGAAAACATCTCTTTCATCCTGTTCCTGATTTCAGCACAGCTGATACCTGCAAGTTTCTTAAGTATTCCAAGTTCCACCATGGCCTGCTTAGCCAACGGATCATCGGCATCAATCGTCCCCTTTTCGCAGGATAGAGTAAAGATATTCTCGTCCCGGAGCGTTATATCCTCAATATGACGGTATAAACTCCTGCAGTTTTCTGAAAGCAGCGCAGCATGAACCTCACTGTAGGCTCTGATCGCTTCTTCAGCGCTGTCCGCCCCGTCACGCAGCAGCTTCAAAAGCTTAATAATCTTTTTAACCGCAGTATCTTCTGTTATGTTAATGTAAATACTCAGGCTTGCCAATTCAGTCAATAAAGCGTTCATCTAATGATTCCACCTTTTATTCTCCCTGGCTTGTTTATTCATCATTTGATTGAATCTATTATAGCATTTGGCGGCCTGAAAATCACCAGGACATACCAGTATATTTTTCCCGGAAGATATATGAAATGCAAGAGGCTTCAGCTGAGCACGTCAATAAAATGCGTGCCCTGCAGCAAGAGCAGGCTTACAGCAAAATAAACTGTATGAAAAAGGACCTGCCAGGCACAAATAATGTACAAGGCATATGAATAAAAATATATTAGTCGGGGCACGATCCCAATCAGATGATAAATTTCCAAATATAAAGCAAAGGGGTTGATTCTGCCGGAAAAGAGTAACACTTTTCTCAAAGAACTGCTATGATTGCACCTTGGGAGGACACAACAGGATGCACTGCTTTATAAAATTCTGCCGGCCGAAACGGCAGGTCAGGCGGTCCGGTTAAGCATTTGTTCACCGGTCCGCCTGTTATTTTTTTTCATTCCACCTGGCCAAACTGGTTGTCGGTGACAGGAAATACCCAATGACCAAAGGGTTTATAATATTTTTAAGAACCATCATGTTGATCTTGAAAAGGAAATTTTTATCGGTTATAATAGAACATAAGTTCTTTTATGAAGTTATTCGGCACGTGCCTGTCGGGTTAACAAGGAGGAGTTCCTTTGGAAAAGACCTTTAATTTTTTTGCGTTCCTTTCCAGGATGAAACATATAACACGCTGGGGGCTTATGAGGAATACAAATACAGAAAACATCCAGGAGCACAGCCTCCAGGTAGCAATGATTGCTCACGGTCTTGCCGTTATCAGCAACACCTGTTTCGGAAACAACATCAATGCCGAACGTGTCGCGCTTTTAGCGATATACCACGATTCCAACGAGGCAGTTATAGGTGATATGCCGACACCCATTAAATACTTCAGCCCGTCCATCCGGAATGCCTATAAGGATTTGGAGGATGTTTCAAAGATGAAACTCCTGTCAATGCTTCCTGATGAATTGATGGCGGTATACAAGGATATCCTTTTTTATGACGAGTCGTCCTACGAGGGGAAAATTGTAAAGGCGGCCGACAGAATAAGCGCGTATATCAAATGTATTGAGGAGGAAAAGGCAGGAAACAGCGAGTTTAAAAAAGCTGCTGAAGCAACCCTGAAAAAAATCCAGGACATGAAAATGCCCGAGGTGGAATATTTTTTCAGGCATTTCATGCCGGGCTTCAGGCTTACCCTTGATGAGCTGAACTGAAAACAGGATTGTCACACCCTGACAATCCTGGCTCCCAAGGTCTGAAGTTTTTTTTCCATTGATTCATAGCCTCGATCGATATGGTAAATATCGCTTATTTCGGTCCTGTCCTTTGCACACAGCCCTGCAAGAATCAGCGCAGCGCCGGCTCTCAGGTCTGTAGCCCTGACCTGGGCCCCGAGGAACCTGACCCCGCCTTCGATTATTGCCGTTCTGCCGTCTATTTTTATCCTGGCTCCCATCCTCTTTAACTCGCTTATATGCATGAAACGGTTTTCAAAAATGGTTTCAACAACCATACTTGTCCCTTCGGCCTGGCTTAAATATGCCGTCATCTGGGCCTGCATGTCGGTGGGGAAACCCGGGTACGGATGGGTCTTTACATCAACCGCCTTCGTACGTTCGGGCGCTTTTACATATATGCAGTTAAGCTCCTCGGCTATTTCCACGCCCGACTCCCGCAGTTTTGCAATAACGGGTTTAAGGTGATCGGACATGGCATTTTCAATGGTTATTTCACCGCCCGTCATCGCAGCGGCAAGCATAAAGGTTCCGGCTTCAATCCTGTCGGGTATGACTATATGTTCGGCCGGTGTAAGTTTGTCGGTGCCGATAACCCGTATGGTATCGGTTCCCGCGCCGGTTACATTTGCTCCCATCGATACCAGCATTGTGGCAAGATCCACAATCTCCGGCTCGGTGGCGGCGTTTTCGATCACCGTCTGGCCTTTCGCAAGAACAGATGCCATTAATATGTTTTCAGTTGCCCCAACACTTGGGAAATCAAGATATACCCTTGCTCCGGTCAATCTGCCCTTTACATGGGCTTCAACATAACCGTGGCCGGTATTGATGGTTGCTCCCAGGGCTGAAAAACCTTTCAGGTGCAGATCCACGGGCCTGCTGCCAATGGCGCATCCTCCGGGAAGCGGTACCCTTGCCCGGCCTTTTCTTGCCAAAAGCGGCCCCATAACAAGAAATGAACCCCGTATTGAATTAACAAGTTCATATGGTGCGGTATACTCGGTAACAGAATTTGTATCTATTGAAATTTCCCTTTTTTCAACATTAAAATCAACTTTTGCCCCTAAAGATGCAAGCAGGTCACACATGGTATGTACATCCTCAAGGTCCGGTACATCTCTCAATACACTTTTCCCTTCTGTCAGCAGGCATGCAGCCAGTGCCGGAAGAATGGCATTTTTCGCTCCGCTTATTCGAACCGTACCTTTGAGGGGAATACCACCGTCAATAATAAATACGCCCATTATTGCCTCTCCTTCTCTCGTCTTATGTACATAATTCCCCTGATGCGGTGGTGAAAAAATTATGTTCACAATTATTATGTTCAGTTTTAAATTGCTTTATTAAGGCGGTTTCTACCGGAATATCCTTTTAAATAATTGACAATTCAATCAGTTTTTAAACCTGAATTGCCAAAAAAAGAAACCCTGGCAGACCTTATTTTTTGATAAAGTTTGCCAAACCCGCAATTAAACAAAATCATTTATTATTATACTATAAATAATAATAATTGCATCATAAATTTTCCTGTATTTCGTTTCCAAATTCAACCGGTTTTCGGCCTGCTTTATTGCTCCAGGGCGATTTTACAGTTCTCCTGCGTACATCAGTATTTTTTCAATTATTTCCAACAGTTCATAAAGTGTTATTGTGCTGCCGGGATTCATCCCGTCAATATAATCACTGAGAATCCCGTTCGCAACGGCGAATGAGACGGCGTCCCTGAACGGTTCGCCTGTTTCGCTTATGAAATTCGCGTATTCGGGTGATACGGGAACATTTGATATGTTGATCCCGGTTTTCCTGCGCAAAACCATAACGGCTGCATAAACTGCCTGATCTGTCCTTAACGGTTCATTACCCGAATTAATATACTGCGGATGCAAAAGGCCTGACCGTACCGCCTTTTCGGTTATATTTGCATTCCCGTATTCATAGGGAATAATGTCAAACAGGTATTTCATACCTTCATTGACGGTAAGTTCCTTTGCGTAATCAGTGTTTTTCCCTGAAAGGGAAGGCATTTCATATATTGAAGTAATATTTCCGATTATGGCATTCAGTTTATGATCGGCGGTATAGTTATTATACGCAAGGTCGGGCTCAATCACCGCAACCGCGCCGCTTTTTACCGGGTACACCGCAATTCTCCGTTCTTCAGGGAAGTATAAATTATCAACATCGTACCATTTTCCGTCATCGAAATCATAGAACCGTGTGCCGGCTTTGTCCATTTTTTCGGGTGCAACCGCAAACAACAGTTTAACCGGGCGTATAAAACCGCCAATCGGGAAGAAGCTCCCGTCGCTGCCCGCGGTCACTTTAAGCTCGCTTACCGGTATTACATACTTTTTACTTTTCTCGGGCCGTAATTCATATACCGGCGTTCTTATGTCAATTCTCACCGTTAAATCCTTAAATGTCTGTTTCAGCCTGAAATATGTATCCTGCAGGAAACTTCCCGGGATAATCGTCAGTTCCGCGTCAGGCGTTTTAATAATAAGATTTTGCATTACGCCCGACAACGTTTCAATAATCCCGCTGTCCAGTTCAACGCGTATAACCTCGGTATACGGCGGCGGGTTTGAAAGATCTATCGAAAACGTATGGTTTGTCATCATCCTTATTTTTTCCGAAAGGATGTGGGCGTTAATGCCCGAAACCCTCGCGCTCCAAATTCCGTCAACGGCAACCCCGTCTATCTCAACTATCTCACCAACGGGCACATCCTCTACCGGGATACCGGCATCGTATTCGGATCTGCCCTTGCGTGTTACTATCATAATTACTGCCGTAGGCTCAGACCTTAACCCCGTTTCAGCGCTGAAGGAATACAGCCTTGCATAATACAGGAAGTTTGCTCTCAGGCCGGTTACCCTGTATTCCGACCCGTCCACATTGTATTCTGTGGATTCTGAAAAATCGGCATTCTCTGATATTTCAAGGATAAATGTTACCCTTTCATCCGGGATCCATTCATAGAATATGCTGTTCTCGGTTACTGCGTCGGGGGTGTCCTTTATTCCGAATCCCCTCGGTCTTGGAGGAGGGCTGTACGGTTCGGTTTTAACCACAAGGGTTTTGCTCCATTCCGATGCCTTCCCTCCCAGGCTTGCGGGCGACACGGCCTGTATCCAGAAATAATAAACTGTATTTGCGGTAAGCTGTTCCACCCTCAGATAAGGCTGGCTGCGGAGCTGTTCGTAAGTTACTGTTATCGTGTTGGGCGCATTGCCGACGTTATCTTCTGTTCCGTACTTGATATTGTAACTGTAGCCTTCGCGCCAGGTCCAGAAAAGATCCACATATGTATCGGCGGCAATACCCTTAAGGTCGGTGGGTACGGTAGGATATTCGACCACAGGCGGATATTCAGGCAATGTTGTAACAATTATCGGATCTGACGGCTCAGACTCGATATTTCCTTCGGTATTATAAACGGTAATCCATACCAGGTAGGTCCTGTTGGGCTCAAGCCCGGTTGCGTCAAATTGGAACACGGTGTTTTCATCCGTGCCGAAATCTGGTGTCAAGACCGGTGAAAGGGGCTTTTGCAGGTCAAGCACATAGTTTTTTCCAAGGTCACTGTATGAAATATAATCCCTTCCGGTGATGTTTTTGACATTGCTTAAGGCCTTGTCATACTCCACGCAGTGGATCCTGATCTCCCAGCCCGTCTTATAGCTTACCTCCCGTTCGGGCTTTTTGTTCGGATCACCGTCGGGCAGGTTCCTGTTTTGAATATATTCATCGTAGGTAAAGGAGTTGCCGGAATTATAGAATCCGCCTGATACTTTGCCTTCGGGATCGTCCCTGCGGATTACGTACAGCCATTTCCCGAGCTCTTTGCTGTACATTTCCTTCCATGCCTTTTCCATCTGCATTGAAATCCGGTCTTTTCCGACCGAATCGCCCGGCTTCAGCCTGAACGGCGGAGAAGGCGGAGCCAGGGGCTTGTCGGCTTCCTTGTCAGGCCGCGTGATAATAACCTTCACGCTTGGTTTTGACAAATACGGCACCGATATCATGTATTCTCCGTCTTCACTTTCGATGAGATAATTCTTTTTTGCTACCATTACCACATAGTAAACGGTATTCGGCCTGAGATTGGTAATTTCGTATCGATATCCAATGATTCTTCCGGTGTTCAGTTCCTTTACCTGGTTCTGCGAACCCATTCTGACATTCGATACTATTTTCTTTGTCAGCGGCGGCAGGTTATCCAGGTTAATGTCGTTTATATTGTCACACAGGTACAAATCGTAATAAACATCGGTGTCTATCTCGCCTTCGCCCGTTATCGGCGGAAGCCAGAGCAATGTAACGCTTTTGTCGGTTAAAAGCTCGTCATATACTACCGGACCCGGATCTGCGTTCTGAAACCTGTCCACAAACTCAGGGCTTTGAGGATATTCAGGTATCTGTGTTTTCAATGAAATCTGCGTGGTGGAATAGAACGGCACATATGTGCCGTCAGGCCTGTAGGCATCGGCTTCTATCTTGTACTTGTATTTTTCAACCTCTTCTGGCTTCAGTTTCACCTCAATACGGTCATTATCCTCTATTACCGCGAAGAATGTTTCATTTCCTCTTTCATCGTAACGGTATAATTTATACTGCACCCTTGTAAATATGGCGCTTCCGATCGGTCCTTTAACAATAGGATCCCAGAACAGCATCCATCTGAGCCATTTGACCCCATCACTGTCAATGGACTCGCCTATATACTTTGCACGAAGAAGGATCTCTGTCTTGACCCGTACAACGGGCAATTCTTCATGGGGTGTTACAGATACATCGGAATTAACCAGGGGTATTACTTTTATTGAATACTCCCTGCCCGGAAGGGCGTTTGTATAGATATATTCAAGCCTTCCTCCCACAACCGAAACCCTGCTGTTTTCGGTTCCGATATCCGCCCCGATTATATCGGGTATTGATGGGGGCTGTGTAAAGCCCGTTGTATCAGAGATTAATATTCTGTAATCTATTCTTCCATCGGTATCCCAAACATCATCCCAGACTATCCTTATGTCGTTGGTTCCGGGAATCAGTTCAGCGTTGAATTCGAGGCCGGTAAGAAACTTAATGCGGTTTGATTTTCCCGACACAAAGGTATACTCGCCATACTGGCCGTACGTGTACCTGGACCTGCCGTAAAACTCGTATATCGTTCCGTGCTCAAGCTCGATTCCGTATCTTGTCGGGTTAAAGCTCCTGGCGGTTTCGTTCAGCGTAAACTGGATTACATCATCTATAACCCTTCCTGTACCGCGCTCCACCTTGTTAAAATAAAAAACCTGGGATCTTTCCACTGTTGTTATATCACTGGGGTATGTCGGGGCATCCCATTCAAACTCCACATACCAGTTCTGCCTTCCGGTATATTCATAGCCTATATCCGATACCCTTACATTCTGGGGCGGCGTGGACGGCATTGCCTGCTGGGCGAAAACTATATCTATTACAAAGGCCGCAACCATGGATATCACGATAAGCCACACTATTATTCTTGCAACAATAACTCTCTTCCTCATCAAACCTTCCCTCCGATTACCATTCACCCAAAAGCTCCAGTACTGTAATCACTGCCTTTAGCAGCTCCTCCACCGTTGCTTTTTCGGAAGCGTGATAGGAATAATTCCCGTCAAGCTCCGCAATACCCAGGTCCAGGGCTATTACAACCCTGTTGTATAAGGCGTCGGGTATTTCCTTTGAATTTGAAATATGCATATATGTTGAAGGCTGCATCATTGCGGACGGTATACCGGTTTTGTAAGCATAAATCTCCACAACGAGGGAATCGGCCTGTCCCCTGTTGATATCCCTGTTTACCGAGGAAACAGGGATTATGTCTCCAATGCCGTAGAAATTAATCTTCGCTGCTGTTGACAGGTCCTTTACCTGTCCTGTTGTTCCGGTTACAATTTCAAACAGGGTAACAGCATTTTCCCCGGATACAAAATCGGCCGGGTAAAGGGTTCTGCCGAAAACCTTGCGCAGGTCATATTTTTGAGACAGTTTTAGCAAATCCGGATCGGTAAAACCGTCTGTTTCGGGCACCGTAATCTGGTGAATGCTGAAAACGGTATATTCTCCCGGAACTTTTGCGGTTATAAGCACATACGGGAACATCCAGCCTTTTACGCCCGACGGTTCCACCCACGTGGTTTTCCCGCGGGGCAGCATATACGGTACAGTAAGGTTCTGGCTGCTGTTGTAAAGCAATTTCAGCTTGATGCCGCCCGAAAGCTCAGTTAACTCCGATCTGTTGACTACCGAGGCTGAAAGCCCTCTTCCTCCGTCTATAATGTCCTTGATATATAATGACAGTTCTTCTTCTATTCTTTCTATGACAAGCTCTATCAGTTTCTCCAGGTCGGCATAGCTCTGATAGGTCATTGTGCTTTCCTTTTCAAGGAGTTTTTCCAGCTCCCTGTCCAGGATACCGTATTTGAACGGCCCTGAAGCATCAGGTTTTTTCAGTATGTTATATATTATCTCGTTAATTTCGGCGTATGTCCTTCTCATGTTCAGCGAAGCAAAGCCGATGTCAAATACCCCGGAGTCGTATGAATAGCCAAGGACGGGCAGGACAGATCCCTTTGCCTTCCGCCCGACAGTCAGTTCCAGCATTGTTTCCTTAACGCCGGTAACACCCGGATGCTTTTTCAGAACCTCGGGATTTACGGTATCGGCTGTAAATATCAGTTCCCCGCCTGCTATTTTAATGGTCAGGCGGCTGTTGGTCTTCTGAAGGGTTTCAATTATTTCCATAGGGATTATTATTACATCCTTGTCCGCATCGGGTTTCTCTTTCGATATATCAACGGTGACACCTGTATAACCTGCTGCCTTCATGAAGTTTGAAATCATCGCGCCCTTGAGAAGAACCCTGTTTACAGATTTATTCGGTTCATCAACGGTAAAATACAGTTTTTTCGTAAGTTTATCGGCCCTTGATTCAAAGATGTCCCTTATTTCATCACGCCTGTGATCGTCGTCATAGTCCTTCTGGCTGAAGTCGGTACGTATCGTAACAGGCCCGATATGGTTTGAATCATCCACATTTCTCGCCCATATCTTGACATAATACCGCGTATTCGACAAAAGCGGTTTCCTTACGTATGTTCCGTCGCTTTTTTTCTGCCTTGCCTGGTAAATCCTTGCATAGTACATGTATTTGTCGCTTTCGGTGTCTTCCACGTAAGCATTTGTTTTTTCACGGTAGAACTCTATCCTTGTTCCGTCCTTCAGGGTATACCCGTAATCGCTGTCTTCCTCATCCCTGTCATACTGCAGGGTTATATAATCATCATAATCGTCGGTTCTCAGTTCTATGAAGTAATCATAGACCGGTTCTCCCTCAAAGCGTATTTCTATCTCATTCAGCGTGTTCCTTGTTTTCATCTGTATCGGCGCGCGGTATCGGCTGCGCCAGATTTCGTCATCGCTGTCATACCACATAGTGTCGTCGCCGTCGTTATAATAGGGCAGTATGTCGTACCATGTATCGGGTTCAAGATCATATAGCCTGAAATAATACCTTGTACCGTCCTTTACAACGGAATACCTGCTGCGGGGAAGCTCGGTATATGAATAGTCGGGCTGGCCTGCCTTTTTAATCATGACCTTAAGGTCCTCGGCCCGGACTCCCCTTGTCAGGCTTATGTTGAAACCTAACTGAACGTCGGCAACAGCTTCCAGGAACTTCGGTGCAGGAACCATTTTCGTTGTCACCGGGATGCTTACCCAGCTGCTGTATACGGCATCATCCGTCCCCCTGTTGCGCACCGCTCTTATACTGAAATAATAAAGGCGGTTGGGTTTTAAGAACGGCAGGTTAACCGGGAAACGCACCATACGGTTATTGCTTTCGTTGTACGAAAAGCCCAGCTCATACAGCTTTGTAGTATATACGTCGATACTCAGCTCGGTATCGTTACTGTTTGTACTGTAATTCCTATATACATCCATAAAGCCGGGATTGTATGCATTTCCGATATGGTACTCGTCATTGATATAATCCTCTTTCTTTGCATCGGGGCTTAACTTCTTTGTTGTACACACTATTTCATACGTAACGTCAGGTTCCGCATGCAGCCATGTAAGCGTTACCTTTGCATCGGTAAGCTCCGGCTCGCCTCTTTCATTGGTTGCGATCGAAAACTCAACCGGTGTCCTGGGGAGTCTTGCAAGATCATCCGTGCTTCCCGAATCGGTTTTCGGAGTTGTAATGAATTTTACGGGTGTTTCCTCGCCTGTAAGGAAATTATCCTCATCATCAACATACAAAACGGCCTGCATTTTGAAATAGTATGGGGTATTGGGCTTAAGAGGCTCGCCGTTTTCGGGAGGGAACCCGGTTATCAGCGTGGACAGAATCTCATCAGGATTATCATCGGGATACGTCGTAACGATCGTATCCACGAGCCTGAAACTGCCTTCTTCATTCGTGTCGCTCATATACAGCCTGTACTCAATCCTGCGCCCGTTCATAACATCGGTGTATTTTTTCCAGTCTTCGTTTGTCAGTATCTTTGAAAAACTTACGCTTATTCCTTCAAACACTGGCTTTCCTGTTTCCGGATCCAGCTCATCCTCGGGCTCCACTCCAAGGCTAAAGCCGGGTATGGGTATCGGCATATCCTTTGCGGGATAGGTTGTGAAACTTACCACCGGAGATATATACGAAATTATTTCACTGAGCTTTTCCATATCACCGTCANNGTCAGCCCATGTTGAAAACATCCTTAGGTAGTATTTTGTATTCGGAACCAAAAAGTCGGGGTAATCCTTATCATTTTCAAAATCTATCGCCTGTCCCGAATGATAATCATAGAACAGCCTTATCCGCCGGGACTCTCCCTTGTCATTGGTTTCTATTCCGCCAAGTTCGAAGTAGAGCTTTCCGGTTTCTTCATCTTCGATAATGCTTTCCCGCCCGAATACAGCCACACGCTTCTCGGTTACGGGCATATTTACCGTAATCTCCGGCTCGCCTACTTTTTTTGTCTCACTTTCCTTTATATCGTCGGACAGGTATGTGTTCAGAAGAACATGAAAAGTCAGGTCACCGGCATTCTCGTCCATGTTATCCCAGAAGAGAGGCTTGTCAAAGTAAACCCTTATTTTTGTAAGCGGAAGCCTGACCTTTGTCTGCCCGACAGTGATATCCTGTTTACCCTGGTAAATGGGCTGAACCTCAATTTCCCTCGGAACCGGAGGTTTCCCTGTATCATGATCCAGTTTGCTCAAATCAATAGCCAGCGACCCCAGCGGCGTACCCGAATCTCCGTCGGTAACAACTACCCTGTAATAATACTGGGGATGTTCTCCCTTTTCATTAAGCGGAACCTCAATAATTATGCTTCCCCAGCCGATACTGTCGGGAATGCTGGAATCAGGCATCTTTATTCCTCCGCTTAATGTGGAATGGCCTTCAAGGAAGTCCGAGGCCGCCCCTGCCTCCTGCACCTGGTAGTACAGGTTGGGGTAGTTCCTGTTCTTTATCTTTTTAATCCTTACTTCCAGTTTATCAATATCAACTTTCGTAACTTCAAAATGCATGGGTGTAAAAATGGAATCAATATTGATATTCTGGAAGACTATGTCCTTGTTCACGACTGAAAAGCCCTGACCCGGGCCATAGCCGTATACAAGTTTGGAAAAAAGAACCTGCTGATCCTTGCTCTCGTCCCAGAAGAATAAACGGATATCCACATTTGCATACTCGGTTCCGGCTTTTATGCCGTCAGTCAGGTCAAGGACGCAGGAAACAAACCTGTCGGTACCGGTAACAGCACCGTTTTCCCCGAAGCCGGCAACGGTTTTCTCGGGTTCTGTTTCCACTATGACCATCCGGCCTTCATTATTGTATTTTGTACGGTAGTTCACCGGTGTCACCCTGTCGGTAATCTCGTTCATTCTTATGTGGAAATAGCAGAAATCAATGTTCTGTGTACTGTCGGGCTCCAGCATGTCATAATCTACCGCATCTCTCTGGGTAATCGGAACAATCTCCGTTCCGTTGAAAATTGTGGGTACCTTCCACTTCAGCGTTATTTGCGGTTCATGCCCGCTGATTATCCTTGTAACGGGTTCATTTGATGCCGGATCCTCCCTGTTTGTTTTATAATTATTGTCCAGGATGCCTCCCCTGTCATTGAAGGATGTCCCCTCAAAGGTTATGTCGGAAAGGAAATAGACCGTTTCTGCGCTGACCCATATATTGTACTTGTTCCTGAATGCAATGTAATCACCATACCGATCCCTGAACCTGAACGTGAGATCGTATATATGATCGGGAAGAAAGGTTAAACTTACCTTCCCGTCGGTAACATCACCCGATGTCTCTGACGTAAGTTCAACATAAGCTCCGTCCGGGTTATGCAGCTCCACGGTGACAACCTCGGTACCGTCGATGGGCGTCCATGTTATGTCCCATTTACCGGTATCCTGGTTATATGAAAATACCGGGCTGAAAACGTTGTTTGCAGCAAAGGAGGGCTGCACCGGAGGCAGAACCAATCCGAACAAAATGATTACGCTGATCAGTACAGATATAAATCTGTTAAAGTTTTTCACAAACTACACCCCGCAAATATTACAAAATGGAATAATCTTTCACGCAAACCTTTTGCGGTATTCCGCCGATCAATATACTTTCTGAAAACGGATATACCTCAATATTTATATCGTCACACAATCCCTTTATTTTTATCTGAATAGCAAACAAATCATCACCCATCAGGAATTTTAACATATACTGGTTAGTAAAGAATTCAGCAAATAGGTGTTTTGTATGTGGTATACCGTTGTTGCCGGCGACAGTCTTTACCAGATAGCCCGGCGCTTTGGAACAACCATCGAAACTCTTCAGCAGGCCAACAATCTTGAAAGTACAGAACTTGGAATCGGGCAGGTTCTTTATATTCCTCCCGTTCCGGGAAGAGTGTTCCAGTACACGGTTCAGCCCGGCGATTCGCTGTACAGCCTCTCCCGCCTTTTAGGCACAACCATTCCGAGCCTTATCGAGCTGAATGGTATTGAAAACAGCCTGATCTATGCAGGTCAAAGAATTTTAATACCCTTTTACACCGAAGTGATCGTCAATGTATCCATGGCGAACGTCAGAAGCGGCCCCGGCACGAACTATGCACCGGTTGTTGTAATGCAGCAGGGTGCGCGTCTTCCTGTAGTGGGATACAGAAACGGCTGGTACCAGGTGGGGCTTTTCAATGGCACGACAGGCTGGATTTCAGAAAACATAGTAATACTGAACGCGCACGACAGCAGCATGCCTGTCCAGCCTGTAATCGGCTTTTACACCCTTGCCGAAGGTCCGGGACTGCCGGGTTCGTATGCATCATTTGCCGACAATGTATCACAGCTTTCCAGCGTAGGCCTTTTCTTTTACCAGATCAGCAGGGATGACCCGACCCGGATTGATAAGTTCTTCCAGTTTACAGATCAGGATATACAGGTAATTGTGGCAATAGCCCACAGGAACAATATCAAGGTTCTTCCCGTTGTTCACAACCTTCTTTACCGGCCCGGCGGAACGGCACTGGCAAGGGAACTCGTACGCCGCCTTGTTTCTTCGCCGCAGAACCGCAGGGCATTTGCACAGAACCTTGTTTCGCTGATTGAACGGTATAATTTTGACGGTGTCAACATCGACATAGAGGATGCGTACACCGAAGACAGCGTAAACCTTGCGCAGCTTTATACCGACATCGCCGCGGAGTTAAGACCGCGCGGCTATTATTTCTCGGCCTCGGTGCCGTCAAGAATAAGTGACGAACCTTTCAATCCTTTTTCCGACCCCTTTGATTATGCGGTAATAGGGGAAGCAGTGGATGAGTTTATAGTGATGCTGTACAACGAGTACGGCTGGCCGGGCAGCCCTCCGGGCCCGCCTGTTTCGGTTCCGTGGATGAGAAGGGTCCTGGACTATACCAAGACCAAAATGCCGTGGTACAAAATTGCCGCTGCCGTGTCGGTATTCGGCTTTGACTTCAACTTAGCGACGAACAGAAGCTCTTACGTTTCCTTTGACAGGGCAGTTCAGCTTGCAAACCGGTACGGTGCCGCTATTCAGTTCGATATGCGCATGCAAACGCCCTGGTTTGCCTATACCGATGCCCAGGGCCAGCAGCACCAGGTCTGGTTTGAAAATGCCGACAGCATCCGCGCCAAGGTAATGACGGCATGGAACATGGGCATTAACGGGATTGCGCTCTGGCGCCTTGGAATGGAAGATCCGGCTATATGGGATATGCTTGCAAATGAGACCGTGGTAAAGAAAATAATTGAGAATTACAGGTAATGACCGCACCTTCAGCGGTCTTTCCTGTTCCCTGCCCCGATTGGTTAGCATTACAGGATTTCTTTCTTGTAAAGGCATATCAAAAGTTTCAAATCCCCTTCCATGCAGTCCCCGGAACAAATCCTTAAGGTTTTTGCTGCAAAAAAGAACTTGCCGGTTCATATACAGTTCAGTATTCTTTTTATGATATAATAAAACTGGACTGTGATTAATAATGATTGAACGGAGAATGGGCATGGAATTCCAACTTTCGAGGGATATGCTGTTTTCAGACACACCCGTTCCGGATGTGTTCATATACGATATAATGCCGTCGCTGCCTTCGGACTGTGTAAAAGTATACATATTCGGGCTTTACATGTGCAAATGCAATAAAAGCATTACACTGGACGATTTTGCAAAAAAGCTCGGCATGTCAAGGGACGCGTTAAATGCCGCCCTTGTTCTTCTTGAAAATGAAGAACTGCTTGTACGCACCCACACCGGTATTACCTTTACCAATGTAAAGGACAGGCTGTTAAACAGCCTGTACCGCAAAAAAGAAGAATCCACGCCCGACGAGGTACTGTCGAATACCCGGCATAACCAGCGCAGGGCGCAGTGTATACAGTCAATGAACCAGATGTTCTTCCAGGGCAGTATGCCCAGTGCGTGGTATACATTTATCGACGGTCTGTTCAGCCAGTATAATTTCGACGAAGATGTCATGATTTCCTTGTTTCAGTATTGCTATAACAAAAATGCACTGAACAGG
The DNA here is from genome assembly GCA_001513105.1 of Clostridiales bacterium DTU070. Lineage (GTDB taxonomy): Bacteria > Bacillota > Clostridia > DSM-8532 > DSM-8532 > Thermoclostridium. The sequence continues at coordinate 142,900 of LFSH01000082.1, forward strand.
AAATACATAGGCCAGGTTGCAGCAAGCTGGTCCAGGCGGAACATCACGACCCATATCGAACTGGAGAAATTCATGGAGGTTTTCCAGAAAACCCGTGACATTGGCTACCAGATAGCCAAGGTATTGCGCCTGCACAGGAGTCTTACGGTTTACGAGGAGGAGTTTGTTGATATATGGGTCAACCAGTACGGATACGATATGGATATAATTGAGCTGGCCCTGAGAAAAACCTCGGGCAAATCAAACCTGAATTTCAGGTATATACATAAAATACTTACAGACTGGTACAATGAAGGCCTTAAAACAAAAGAGGCAGTTATTGCCCGCCTGTCAAGGAAGGAGACAACACCGAAGGACGAAGCCGCTGCTGCAAAAGTACCGCAGAAAAACAACTTCAGGCAGAGGGAATACAGTAATGACTTTTATGAAAAAATCAAGAATTCCACCTTTAAATAACCGATTGCGATGTCTCTTTTGCCCAGTTCAAATCTATCAGGAGGAGTACGATGAATACCAGCTGGCATGAATTGAAGCGAGAGTTTTATAAACGCCGGGACAATGCAATACTCTCCCGGGATCAAAGGAAAGAAGAAGTATACCGGAAAGTGCCTGAAATCAAAGTGCTTGATCAGCAGATAACAGAGCTTGGCCTGTCGTATACCCGCGAAGCCATAAAACAGCAGCTGGCGCCGGACAGTGCAGGCTTTTTCGAAGAAAAAATCAGCAGACTGATTGAAAGAAAGAAAAAACTTCTTGTAGATAACGGGTTTCCCGCCGACTATCTTGAGGTTGAATATACATGCAAAAACTGTAATGACACGGGTTTTGTCCTTGATAAGGACGGAATACCGGGCACAACGCCATGCCACTGCTATCGTCAGCTCCTTGTTGAAAGGTTTTACGATATCTCGAACCTGAACAGTGACGGTCAGACAGGCTTTGAGTTTTTTAATGAGAATTATTACCCCGATTCGCCTGCTGAAGGAGCCGGAACTGATGTTTCCCCAAGAACCCAGGCCATAAGGGTAAAGGAAAAATGCATTGATTTTGTAAACAATTTTGAGGATAAGGATTGTCCCAATCTTTTCTTTACCGGGCCGACCGGCGTGGGAAAAACATTCCTGTCCAAATGCATCGCACTGGAAATCCTGAAAAAGGGGCATACCGTTCTGTACTTACCCGCCCCCGCGATGTTTGACATCATCTACAGGAGCAAGTACCAGTCTGACAGCATTATGCAGGACAATTCCCACCAGGATATTCTTAACACCGAGCTTCTGATCATAGATGACCTGGGTACCGAATCGCCGAGTGCGGCAAAATACACAGAGCTGTTAACCCTTTTAAACTACAGGAGCGCAAGAAATATTTCAACTCCCTGTAAAACCATTCTGTCCACGAACCTTGAACCAAAGGACCTGCATAAGATGTATTCCGAACGCGTTGTGTCGCGCATTCTCGGCGAATACGACATCCTGTATCTTTTCGGCGATGACATAAGACTGGTTAAAAGATTTATGAAGGACGGATTTTAACGGTTCTTTCGACAGGACATGTTCAGAAACAAATGTTAACCTGAATTTGATTTAGGTTGACATTATGCCTGTTGTATTGTATCATCATTTAAGGCAGTATTTTGCTTCAATAATAAAGAGTTTACCGCGGGGTGAAAAATGATGATACAAAAATCCGGCATAAAAAGCATGATTCTTATTGCCCTTTTTACTGCTCTTATCATAGTCGGGGCATTTATAAAAATCCCTAATCCCTTTTTCCCCGTACCGTTCACATTGCAGGGTGTTTTCTGCGCCCTGGCAGGGCTTGTGCTGGGCTCAAAACGCGGTGCCTGTGCAGTCGGTCTTTATATTGTAATGGGGCTTTCGGGCTTACCGGTTTTCACCCTTCCTTCGGGTCCCCAGTATATTTTCCAGCCCACTTTCGGGTTTCTGCTCGGCTTCGTTGCTACAGCCTATATCATCGGAAAGGTTTCGGAGCCGGAAGGCTCATTTACCCCGGCCAAAGCCTTCGCCGCATCTTACCTGGGTCTTTTTGTCCAGTATGTAATCGGAATCCTGCACATGTATGCAATATACAATTTTTATAACAACCGCCCGACAGGGTTTTGGGCTCTTGTTTCAGGTATGGCCCTTTACTTTCTTAAAGACTTGATACTGTTTTCTTTTGTAGCTTCGGTATCCCCGGTAATAAAAAGAAGGCTTGCCGCCTTCAGTTCATAAGAAAAACCGATCATCCGGATTTATGCCCGTTAACGGTATTTGGGGACAACATGCATATGCTGTCACGGTAATCCTGCTATAAAGAAACAGCGCAGTGTTTTTCCTGAAGGAGGTTTCCGGGTATATTCCTCAAGTACCTCCACCGGTTTCAGCCCCGATTCACCAAGTGCGGCTTTTACTTCTTCGATACGCCAGGCTTTTTGCTTCTGCTCCTCTTCTATTTTTTTATACAACTGTCCCGATTCCTTTACAAAAAAGGTCAGATCAAAGGAGCAAATCCTGTCGTCGGGATTATACCCACTCTGCCATATATACGAAATCTCATCGCCGATCTCGTAAAAAACGTTGTCGCCAAGGACGTTTTCATACTTGTACGGGGTATTCATGTCAAAAACAAACAGCCCGCCCGGGTTCAGGTAATTCTTCACAAGCCTGAAAACAGATTTCAAATCGCTGAAATCGGTTATATAATTAAGGCTGTCCATTGTACAGACAACAGCGTCAACCGTTCCATACAGCTCGAAGTTTCTCATATCCTGGCACACCCAAAGCGGAGAAACCCCGAGCTCCGCGGATTTCTCCAGCGCACAGTTAAGCATGTCCGGGGATATATCAACGCCGATCATATCATAGCCCCGTTTTGCAAACTCTACGGTCAGGCTGCCCGTTCCGCATGCCAGATCAAGCAGAAGTCCGGGTTTTTTTGATCCATACTCCAAAAACAGGGCTTCAATATAATCAGCCAATTTTGAATAATCCATGTCCCTCATCAGTCGATCATAAACATAGGCAAAATCGCAGTACATACAGACCCCCGTGCATGATAAAATTAAAGATGAGCTCGGCCCATCTTTAAAAGTTCCTTTTAAGGCTTAACCTGATTTCCTTCTTTTTGACAGCAAACCGCCTATTCTTCCTGTTTCTTTTGCACTAAGACTTTTCCAGCCTTCCTTCTGCACTTTTTCCAAAAGACCCAGTTCCTTCGCGATTTCCAGCTTCAGCTTCTCATTCTTTTTCGATGCCATTTATAACCACCTCGTTTAGTATTATACCCCTGCGAGGCGGTGCGTATTCAACAGTATAAAAATATGACGGGCGGGAAACAGGTTAATTACCGTGTCCCTGCTCGTGAATCAGCCTGTTGATCTCTTCAACGGCTCTTAAAAGCTGTTTGTCCTCACCTTCGGGAATTTCATCGATACTGTAGTACCTGTACTTTTCGTCATTATCTATTTCAATGTCGGGAACTACCCCTACCCCGTGAATTGAAACACCTGAAGGCGTATAGTATTCCGCTGACGTAAACTTCAGACCTGCATCCCCTTCGAGAGGGATTATCGTTTGGACAAGGCCTTTGCCGAAAGTGGTTTTCCCTATCAGGGTGCCTTTGTTGTAATCCTTTATTGCCGCCGACAGGATCTCGGAAGCACTGGCACTGTATTCGTTAATAAGCACTGTCAGGGGCATTTTGAATTCATTCGCGCCCGACTTCTCCTCACTCTGTTTTCCGTACCTGTCCTTGGTATACACAATCAGCCCTTCTGGAACAATTATATCCGCCATGCGGACAACCTGGCTGTAATCCCCGCCCGGGTTGTTCCTCAAATCAAGAATCAGGCCCTTCGCACCCTGGGAAATCAGCTGGTTGACATGTTTTACAAAATCCTGCGTAATGTCTTCATCAAACAGTTTCAACTGGATGTATCCTATATTGTCATTTATCATTCTGCTGTGAATATACACAAGGTTAATGACTTTCCGAACCATGGAAAGCTCAACGTAGTTATTGATCTCCGGCCTGTATACGGTAATATCCACTTCTGTATCGGGCTGCCCCTTAATCTTCTGAACAATCAGGTTTAAATCGGTTATCGGTGTAACATCCTCTCCATTCACGAAGACTATCTTATCCCCGTTACGCATTCCTGCAGCCTTGGCCGGGGAATCGTCAAAGATATCGGCAACAGTGGCCAGCCCGTCGTCGTCCATGAAAACGGTAACGCCTATGCCGACATAACTTCCGGTCTGCTGTTCCATGAAGCTCTTCATCATGTCGGGTGTATAGTACACCGTGTACGGATCTCCAACCGCATCAACCATACCTTTTATTGCGCCTTCAAGAAGGGTATTCTCGTCAAGCTCCTTGTAATAACTGTTCAGCAATATGGATTTCACCCTGTTGAAATTCATTATATTTTCCCGTGACACATTCTGACTGAACACAATCTCGTATTTCGGGTTCAGCGCATCAATAAGGTTATTCGTAAAAAAACCCGCGGTAAAACAAGTGATTGCAACAATTAAGCAAATGAGTACAGTTAATACGTTCCTTTTCATTTCAACACTTCCCATACATTTTTTGTTTGCCCGGCGGACAGGGCCTTAAGCACAAATCATCAGGTCCGGGGCTTCATATAAATATATATTTTCCAGGATTATTAAAATGTCTCATAAACAAGAGTTTTATCAAAAATAAAATACCCGGTTTCCCGGGATTTTAATAGAGTTCTTGATAAAACAGAACCAAAAATGATTATATCCTATGGTTTGACATATTTCAAAGGATCCTGCGTAGCTCCGTTCTTTCTTACCTCAAAATGGAGGTGCGGACCGGTAGCGACCCCTGTTTTTCCTGCCTTTGCTATTGCCTGGCCGGCTTTGACTCTCTGACCTGTCTGCACAAGGAATCCGCGGTTGTTAATGTGGGCATACAGCGTTGTAATACCGCTGCCGTGGTCTATGATTATACAGTTGCCGTAACCGCCGCGGGTACCTGCATAAATAACGATTCCGTCTGCTGCTGCAACAATTTTTTCATTCAATTTTGAACCAATGTCTATCCCGGTATGCATTTTCCATACCTTGTATATGGGATGAAGCCTGTTGCCGTATTTGGATGCGATTTTTTTGTTCGTCGGCATGGGCCAGACCATTTTCCCTCCGAATTCCAGGTCGCCCTGGCTCTGCATGTTCCTTATCAGCTCTTCAAGTTCCCTGGATTCCTTAAGTAATTCATCTTCCTGTTTCTCATACTCTTCCTTGCTTTTTAAGTCTTTCTGGATCGCAGCATCTATTGAAGATCTTGACACTTCAAGTTCCTGTATCTGCAGTGCATATTGCCTGGCCTGCTCCACGCAGTTGTCCATCTCATACTGCCTTTGTGCCTTAAGCTCTTCGATCTCCTGCTTCTTCTTGTTTACACTGTTCAGCAGCATCCTGTCGTATTCGCTGATCTGGTTCATCAGCCTGAGCCTGATAAAAAACTCATTCCAGTTACTGCTTTTCAGCAGCTCGTCCAGCTTCCAAACCGTGCTTGAACATTTATACATCACGTTCAGCCGCTGTTTCAATAAAGCTTCCTGTTGCGCGTATTCTTCCTCGGCCAATGCGATTGCTTCATTAAGGGAATCTATTGCAGACTCGATTAATTGGATCTTCTGCTCAATCTCTTCCTTCTTCAGACCCAATGCCTCAAGTTCCTTGACTATCTGTTCGCGTTTGTATTTTCTCCAGTTAATGTCTTCGCTTATTTTCTTAATCTGCTTACGGTAATACGATAAGTCTGACTGGGTCTCCTTCAACTGCTGCTGATACTTCGACAGGTCATCCGCAGATACCTGTATTGTCATTGCAATTGCCATAAGGCACATAATGATGATATAACCAACGCGCCTTATAACTGCTGAAAAATTCCTATGATTGCTTTGCATCATTGAAGTCCTCCGGCAAATATAACTTTTCTCATGTGTAAAAAACCAAACTACGGCGGAAACCGCTCTGCAACTCCGTAAGCCCGGATATGCAGCCGGGCGGCAGTCAAAAATTCACCGCTGTGTAATACTATATCGGCAGATTCATACTTCCGCCTTTATGGAAAAAGTTTCACCATTACTAATTATACCTAAACAAGCCTTACACATTCAAGTGTTTTCTTACAGAAATTATGCTTCCGACGCTGCCCATTACCACGCCTATTATCGCGTAGATGACAAAAATCTGGCCGCCGACGCTTCCAAGGGGCACCAGTTTAACCAGGTCATTGATGCCATACTCAAGGGTGCTTGCATTAACGTATGATTCCACTGAATTATACAGGTAGCTTGTCAGAATGAATGAAACAATCGCCCCGATGAAACCGATAATAATCCCTTCTATGATGAACGGCCAGCGTATAAACCAGTCGCTTGCGCCTATATACTTCATTATCTCAATTTCTTTCCGCCTTGCGTAAACTGTAAGTTTTATCGTATTTGCTATTATGGAAACAGAAATAACCAAAAGCAGGGCAAGCACAACCATACTTCCTATATTGATCCAGTTCAGGAAAGTACTCAGCTTCTTCAGCGATTCATACGGGTAATTCACGTCCTCAACGCCCTGCATTTTCCTGATTTCTTCGGTAAATGCCTCACTGTCCTCAACGTTTTTCAGGTGTATCCTGAATGAATCGCTGAGAAAATCAGGTGTAAGACCCACAAGAAGATCCGAGTCATCAAGGTATTGGGTTACCAGCTGTGCATATGCCTGTTCCTTTGTAATTTTCACATATGTTAAAACCCGTTCGTCATTTTTTATCTTCATTTCCACGTCGTCAGTCTCAAACTGCGAAGCGTTGTTCTCAAGAAAAACCACAATTTCAACCTGTGCTTTCAGCCTGTTCATATTGTACGAAAAATTTATTATAAGCATTAAAAAGATACCGAATATTAAAAGCGAAGCGATGACCATTGACACAGATGCAAGCGACATCAATATGTTTTTATATGTATTGGCAAAGCCTTCCTTTACAATATACTTTATCGTCCTAATCTTCATTTGTATAGTTCCCTTCCTGTACATCCCGAATTATTCTTCCGTACTCGAGGTTAATAACTCTTTTTCTCATTTGATCCACGATGCTTTTTTCATGGGTTGCCACAATGACCGTAGTTCCCCTCTGGTTTATCTCATCGAGTAAATTCATGATCTCCCAGCTGGTTTCAGGATCCAGGTTGCCTGTAGGCTCATCGGCCAGCAAAACCGAAGGGTTGTTGACAATAGCCCTTGCCACTGCCACTCTCTGCTGCTCCCCTCCTGAAAGCTGGTCGGGGTATGCCCTGGCTTTTTTGCTTAACCCGACAAGGGCGAGAGCAACGGGCACCTGCCTGCGAATGTCTTTCGGCTGGGCTTCCACTATCTGCATTGCGAAGGCGACATTGTCATAGACTGTTTTGTTGGGCAGGAGCCTGAAATCCTGAAAAACAGTACCCAACCCCCTTCTGAGGTAAGGCACTTCCCTTCTCGGCATATCGTGTATGCTGAACTCATTGACGTAAACTTCTCCCTCGGTGGGTACTTCCTCGCGCAGCATAAGTTTAAGCAGTGTTGATTTGCCTGAGCCGCTCGGGCCGATAATAAAGACAAATTCGCCTTTTTCTATTGTAAATGTTGCATCCTGCAACCCGATGGTACCATTCGGATAACGCTTTGTTACATTTCTGAATTCTATCAATGCAGTTCATCCTCTGTTTATGTATTTTTCAAGTTCATTTGTTTGTTTCGTCAAGGTAGCGTTTTACCATCATCGCAACCTTGAAAAGCATAGCATCTTCAAAATTGCGCAAATCCATACCGGTCAGCTTCTGTATCTTGTCCAGCCTGTATACAAGAGTATTCCTGTGTACAAAAAGCTGCCTTGATGTTTCACTGACATTCAGGCTGTTTTCAAAAAATTTCTTGATGGTGATCATTGTTTCCTGATCTATGTGGTCGTAAACATCGTCCTTAAAAACTTCGTTCAGAAACAGCCTGCACAAAGTGGTGGGGAGCTGGTATATCAGGCGGCCAATGCCTAAATGGTTGTAATCTACTATATCCTTGTCGGTTTCAAAGATCTTGCCTATTGCAAGCGCAGTCTGGGCGTCCTTGTAAGAACGGGAAATATCACGCAGCCGGGTCACCTCTGTTCCGATTCCCACTGCCGCTTTCACCATGAGCTCGGTATTCAGCGTATCGATAATAATTCTTGCCTTTCGGTAAATATCGTCTTCCTGTTCCTTGTCCTTCAGTTCCTTGACCAGTACAGTGTTCTGATCATCGAGCAGAACGACAAAATCCTTTGAATCGTTCGGGAAAAGGCTCTGAATCACGTTGTATGCGTGAATGTCCCTGGACTTTTCGGTGTGAATGGAGTATATGATTCTGCGAACATTGTCCTTTACTCTAAGCTCTTTCGCGCGAAGTGAGATGTCCCCCGGAAGTATGTTTCCGAGTACCACATTCTTTATGAAACTGTTTTTGTCGAACTTCTCCTCGTAGCACAGCCGCGCATTCTCAATGGAAAGAGAAATAAGTTCCATGGCTTCTTTCCGCTGCTGTATCTTACCGTACAGCACCACTACCATATCAAGGGATCCGCGGTTACCGATTTTCATGAAAGCGGCTTTTTCATTTTCGGCGTAGTCCTTACTGGAGTCCAGGAAATCCTGGACATCTTCGATATAACTGCCTGCAGCATCCTGCCGGGTGCTCGCAAAGACTATACCGTTCGAATCGGTAATGTCCAAATCACAATCCAGTATATCCCTGATACGATAAACAAGGGACTGAAAAACCTTGGCCGACAAAAAAATACCCCCATTCCTTCCCTTCGAAACCGATTAAGGGAATGAGACACTTTTGTGCATTTTACCTATTCATTATACAACAAAATTTTCAGGCTGTACAAGGTTTAGAAGATAAATATGGGATGAAATTTCAAAAACCGACCGGACCGGTTCAATCATTAAAGGCAGTGACCCTTCCGGAGAAAACCTGCATAATGGTATCTATCAGCTCCTTGTTTCGTATATCCGAGGTATTGTGCATAATTATCTGTTTTGGAGCAGCGGATATAAGAAAACTGATTAACAGATCCTCCTCCTTTATAATCCCGTCGGCATCATCGCCGGCCAAATCAATCAGCCACTGCTCCGATATTCTTTCCATGTTTTCATCGTAAATTGAAAAGCCTGAATCTTTCTCGGCAATAATATGAACGCATTTGAACTTGGGTTTCTGCATCTGCACAAAACAAGACAGAAGTTTTATAAACTCCTGGTACTCCCTTTCTATCAGGTACTGCCTAACTGCCCAGTCCATGATCTCTTCAAGCTCTTTTACATATTCCTGCATCCTGAATGTTACAAACCCTTCAAGGATTATATGGTCACTGTTGTTCAGGAAATCGGTAAGTTTCTTGGTTACCAGGTTTTTCCGCCTTATTCTTATAACCGTGTCCAATATATTCTGATCATTATCCTTGATTCTTTTCTGGGCAATGAGAATAATCTCCCTGCGTTCATTGGGTTTCAGATACCCGTAATTTTTCTTTGCAATTCTGTTCAGCAACATTCCGTCGTATGCGGTCATCAGGTAATCGGCCAGTACCTGCGACAGCTGTTCAAGAAAAGTTTTACTTTCCCTGTACCTGTCATTCTTCGTGCATTCTATGGCAATAAGTCCGTCCTCCTGTTCCTGGTTTATCCTGAATAAATCCGGGTCTGTATTGGCTTCAACAAGTTCTTTTCTGAGAAAATTCAAAAGCTCGCCGGCTCCGTCTCCTGCTGCAATGCGCACAGGCTGCATATTCACACTTCCTTTCTCAGGTGTAGTATATGAAAGTCCGAAAGTGCGTATACTGTTATAGGGTATGTAAAAAATGTCAAGGCATGCTTTGATATTTTCAGTGTTTTGGTTCTGACATTCATAATTTTTCTCCATGCAATTTTCTTCACCGTTTACAGGCTGGAACACGTCAGCTGAATTCCCTGCCGGATAACCGTTCTGCCTTACCTTAATATACTATTCACTGCTGAAAACTTAGGTGCAAGAACAATGCCGATATAAAATTTCAGCCGTGTCTCTGTTTCATTTCGCCAAGATACCTGAAATCCGGCTTTACTATCAGATCCATCAGGTACGCTGAACGCTCGGAGTTATGTATCCTGTTCCTGTTCAAATCCCGTATAATTGCCTCTGATGTTTTTATGCCGATTCCATGCCCGTAATAGTAATCATTAAGCAGTTTAATCACGTTTTCACCCTGCCATTCGGGTGTATCGGGGTTTACATCGGGGTTTTTGAAATACAGGCAGTCTCCGGGTATTGCGTCTTTAACTCCGCGATAGTTCCTTACTCCCAAATCCTTGTCGAGGTACTTCCAGTCCATAAGGTAAATGTCGGAGAACAGCCTGTTGAACAGTTCTTTTGGAAATACTTCAGTAATGGCAAGGTAAAACACAATTACGATTGCGGTGGCGCATTCTGTTCCATACATCCTGCTGTTTCTAAGGATATCCCGTACGGCGTCGTAAGCATCGGCATCCTTTTTCAGCCGGAATCCGCCTTCCCCGGTCCTGTCCCAGTACCTTTTATTGCAGATCGAATCCTTGAAGAGCCTGAATGAGAAAAAACTGTTGTTAAGCCGTTCCGCGGCTTTTACTGTTTCTTTCCTGGCAGAAACCTCGAAATCAAGAATCTGTTCGTCCGGATATGAAAATACAGCACCAGCCTTATGCATCATGCCCGCAATCTGCAGTTTCACCCCGTCCGGGCCATACCTTTCCGAAAGCAGGTTCTCATCAACCACATTCCTTCTCACGACAATCATTTTATCCCTTCCTTTACAATCAGTTTTACTTCATCATATGTACAAGGTGTTGAAAAGGTAATACCGGCATCGGGTTTTATATTGTGAAAAAAAATTACCGGAAACTATTGACATCAAAATAAAAGCACTGTATTATTGTATTAAGCGCTTAATACAATAATACAGTAATACAAAGGAGTGATAGAATGCCGTGGGATCTGAAACCCGATCGCCCGATTTATCCGCAGTTGATCGAACAGATAGAACTTAAGATTTGTTCGGGAGTCTATCCTTTGGGCTCTAAACTTCCTTCTGTCCGCGATTTGGCCCAGGAGGCTTCGGTTAATCCCAACACAATGCAAAGAGCTCTTGCGAAACTTGAAGAAAACGGCCTGCTGTATACACATCGCACAAGCGGCAGGTATGTAACGGAGGATGTGAAAATGGTTCAGAAAGTCAAAGACAAACTGGCACGGGAACTCGTTCAGGAATTTCTTCAGAACATGACAAGGCTTGGATTCAATAAAAATGAGATTTTATCAATTATCGCAAAGATGACGGGAGGTGCTGATAATGCGTAATATTCTTGAGTGTGAAAACCTGTCAAAACACTTCGGACCCGTAAAGGCACTTGATTCTGTTACCCTGAGCATTCCCCGGGGCAGAATTACAGGACTATTGGGACCAAACGGAAGCGGGAAAACAACCTTTATCAAAATCTGCAACGCTCTCCTTACTCCTTCAGAAGGCAAAATACTCATTGACGGGTTTGAACCGGGCGTTGAGACAAAAAAGGTAGTTTCCTATCTTCCTGAAAAGTCGTATCTGAACGACTGGATGAAGGTTTCGGAAATAGTGGAATTCTTTAAGGATTTCTATGCAGATTTCAACAGGGATAAAGCCTATGATATGCTCGGCAGACTGAAAATTGACGCAAAAACAAGGTTAAAAACCCTGTCAAAGGGAACCAAGGAAAAGGTCCAGCTTGTGCTTGTAATGAGCAGAGAGGCAAAGCTGTATCTTCTTGATGAACCAATAGGCGGTGTTGATCCTGCTGCCCGTGATTATATACTTGAAACAATTATTTCAAATTACAGTGAGAATGCCGCCGTGATTATATCAACCCATTTAATAGCCGATATTGAAAGAATACTTGATGATGTTATTTTCTTGAAAGACGGTAAGGTTATACTTTCCAAATCAGTGGATGAAGTCCGTGATGAATCAGGTAAATCAATAGATGCTCTTTTCAGGGAGGTGTTCAGATGTTAGCCAGGTTAATGAAATATGAAATAAAAGCCACTGCACGCTGGTTTTTGCCGCTGTATGCAACAATGCTGATTATTGCATTAATAAACAGGTTTACACTGTATAGTCCGTTCATGGTAACTGAATATACATTCACAAATCCGCCGGCTGATAACTCCGCTGCGTTTCCGTCCGGCTCTTTCCAATTGGCTGTAAAAGGCACTGTATCGTCGTTCTTAATGGCGATATATGTGATGATGTTTATCGGAATATTTGCTGTTACCCTGATTATAGTAATACAAAGGTTCTATAAAAGCCTTTTGGGCAGCGAAGGATATCTCATGTTCACCCTTCCTGTCGAGGCATGGCAGCATGTACTTAACAAACTGATTGTCTCCATGATCTGGTGTTTCCTGAGTTTAATGGTTGTATTCGGTTCATTATGTATCCTTGTACCGAAAGAGGAACTTGCCATACTCGCAAGTGATTTAAAATCAATCGCAGACAGCTTGGGTACGGTTGCCGTCGTTAAAATTGCCATTGGATCCGTCCTGGGATTCGCGTCCAGTATACTGCAGATATATACGGCAATATCCCTCGGCCAGTTGTTCAACAAGCATAAACTGCTGATTTCCTTCGGCATGTATATTGGTATCAGCTCAGTCCTTCAGTTTGTATCATCGTTGATTATAGTTATTTTCACCGGACTGACGTACAGACCGGGCATCAGCGCTGAACTTCAAATCAGTCGTACACTGAATCCAATGCTGTTCATAGCTGTTGTCTCTGCTGCGGGGTTTTTCATCCTGACAAGTTATCTTCTGAAAAGGAAGCTGAACCTTGAATAGGTTCGGTTTCAGAAATACATAACTTTTTACGCATATATAAATCCATACTGACAACCATCCTCAGGGGAGTGATGCCAGCGGGAAAAATATAATGCATTTCGGGCGACTGCCGGAATCACCTCATCAATAATCTGCCGGCAGTTTTGCCTGCAATACGGCATGAAACCGGTGCTGAACAATCATGAAAATGGTGGAGGTAAGTATCATGGAACTGATTATTTCTTCTGTTTCAAAAATCATTAATAATATGACCCTGTTTTTGCCCGTTCCTTTTTTGTGGTGGCTGATCCGCCACCGGAAAGAGGAATCCTTTTTCAGGTGGATAGGCCTGTATAAGCCTTCAGTTACAGTGCATTGGCATGTTGCATTAATTTGCGGGCTTGTTTTTGTTCTTCCCTTCATATTTGACTTTACGGTATTTTTGCCGTCTTCGGACATTGAAGTAATTGAGCAAAGCGAGGCATTCGCAGGCAATGCATATGCCGGGCTTGCATGGGCAGCGGTTATTCCGGCCTTTATCGAAAACTTATTTGCAAACGGATTATGCGAGGAACTGTTTTTCCGCGGATTTTTAGGAAAGCGGCTGATATCAAGAATCGGGGTTATCAAGGGTATTACGGTCCAGGCAGCCGTTTTTGCACTGGTACATAACATCCTGTGCCTGCTTGGCGGTGTTGAAGTCAGCCTGTCATACCATATTTACATTTTCTTAATGGCAGGTGCCTTCGGATTCATGGCAGGCTACCTGAATGAAAAAATCTTCAACGGCTCTATTATACCCACTATTATTATCCACGGGCTTGGAAACTTCATTACGACAATGAATATCGCTTTTAACAGGTAACAGGCATCATCTAATATTGTCCCTGTACTTTCTTAATTTTTCTTTTAGTGAATCATTCTCATCATATCGGGTATTGCCGCCGTATAACCAGGAATACTCCTCTTTCCTGGTTATTTTCCGGTCTTCGGTGCTGTACGCAATGTCTCCCTGTTCCGTACTCAGCAATAACACGCTTTTGTCAAGATACTCATTAATCCTGTCATGGAAGGATGCCATTTTCTCTATATCAAACTCTTCCACCTGGCCTGTAATGTTGAACCTGATTTCATCTTCATCGGCTATAATTTCAGTCCCCTGTTCGTCTATTGAAAACAGCCTGTAATTATATGTTCCCCATCCCTGGATCATATACGGATTGTATCTCAACAGAAAATCCTTATCGTCAATGGTGCATAAATAAACAGAGTTCCAGCCGGCATGAGCCAGGCCTGCAGGCTCCTTAAGGATGATATTGCCTTCATCATCAAGGATTTTCAGTATTGCTTCCTGGGTTTCTTCGATTTTTGATATATCCACCGTTATTTTCTCATCAATGCCGTCATGGGTCAGATCGGCATAGCCAATAACTATATCACCATGGCCTCCTGTACCGGCTTCAGCATCCTTGCCGGCATTATCCACGGGTACATCCGTGTTATCGTTCAAAACAGTGCATGCCGCTGTAAAGAAGCATGATATAAGGATCAGCGAAAGAAACCATATGTGCATTTTCCTTTTTTTCATAAAACCACCCTCCCTGGTTTATCAAAGACAAACCGCAGGGCGAACCCTGTGAAAATTACCCAAGAATATTGCATATGAAACTGTAATTAATCTTACTCATGTCATCCACCACTGCATCAGCCTTCGACAGATCCTGGTTCCCTGAACCGGGATTTAAAAAGCCGACGCATTTAATACCTGCAGCAAATGCCGCTTCAACCCCCGCTGCCGAATCCTCTATAACAACGCATTCATTCAGTTCAACACCCAAAAGGCTTGCCGCCCTGATAAAAATGTCCGGGGCGGGTTTGCTTCTCTCCAGTTCCTCGCCGCTGACAATAATCCTGAAGTACTGCTCCAGGCGGAGTTTTCTGATTACAGCCTCTATAAATTCCATTGGTGATGAAGAGGCAATTGCAATTGAAACGTTGTGCGATGCCAGATCCTGCAGCAGTTCCCTGACTCCGCTTATCGCATCCATTTCGGATTCGTCCAGTGCCTCAAGCGAAAGTTTCAGCCTGAACTCCAGCAATTCATCGATGCTCTGGCTCAAACCCATTTTTTTCTTTATATCGGCATACATCTCAGGGTTTGCCACACCGGCATACCGGCTTAAAAAATTGTCATCGACATCTATACCAAACCTGCCCAGCACTTTTTTATCCACACTGAAGTGCAGCGGCTCGCTGTTGATTAAAACCCCGTCCATGTCGAAAATAACAGCTTTAAGCATTTTCATCCGTCCTCCGGTTTTTTTGTACAATATTTAAACTACACCTAAAAAGCCCTGAAAACATAATCTCATCACTTTGCTGCATTCTCGGCTATTTTCACAATTACTTCAGCAGCCTTCTTCATCGAGTTTATTGATACAAATTCAAATTTACCGTGAAAGTTCTGCCCCCCTGTGAATATATTCGGTGTCGGAAGTCCCATGTATGAAAGCCTTGCTCCGTCCGTTCCTCCCCTGATCGGGGTGACAAGGGGTTTAACCCCGACCTGTTCCATCGCCTCTTTCGCCAGCTCGATTATATGCATCACGGGCTCTATCTTTTCCCGCATATTATAATACTGATCCTTCTGTTCAAGAACAACGGTACCCTCACCGTATTTAAAATTCAGAAACTCGGTTATTCTTTCCATAAGCGTTTTTCTTTCGCTGAACCTTTCCCTGTCATGGTCACGGATGATATAGTTCAGAACCGTCCTTTCAACCGAGCCTTCGATGGAGTTCAGGTGGAAAAATCCTTCATAGTTCTCGGTATGCGAAGGCGTTTCGGCCTGCGGAAGCATCGCATTCAGTTCCATCGCAATCAGTATTGAGTTCTTCATCTTGTTTTTTGAGCTTCCCGGGTGCACATTGACCCCGTTTATTGTAATTTTCGCATACGCAGCGTTAAAATTCTCATACTCAAGCTGACCTTCAACCGAGCCGTCAACCGTATATGCGAAATCGGCTCCGAACTTTTCTATGTTGAAACGGTCTGCGCCCCTGCCTATCTCTTCATCAGGAGTGAAAGCAATTTTAATCGTTCCGTGCTTTATCTCCGGATGCTGTACCAGGTATTCGCAGGCTGTGACTATTGCAGCTATTCCTGCCTTATCGTCGGCACCAAGGAGCGTGGTTCCATCGGTAACTATAATATCATGCCCCTTTGCCATGAGCATGTGTGGAAAAGTGCCAACCTGCATGATTATATTCTTTTCCTCGTTAAGCACTATATCATTACCATCGTAGTTTTCAATAATCCGGGGTTTTACATTCGTACCGGTCATGTCCGGGCTTGTATCCATATGGGCTATGAAACCAATTACAGGTACTTTCCTGTAAGTATTTCCCTGAAGGGTTGCATATACATAGCCGTTTTCGTCAATTTCAGCATCCTTAAGACCGACTTCACGAAGTTCCTCAACCAGGTATTTACCGAACTCGTACTGATTCTGCGTACTGGGACAGGAATCGGAATTCTCGTCAGACTGCGTATCAAAAGAGACATACTTTAAAAACCTTTTTACCAAACCGTCCATAGCCAACCTCCCACGGAATACAGTATACCCTGTTTTCCTGCCTGATTTGCATGTTTTCACCGATTCAGATTTTTACTGACCTGCTAAATACGATAATAGCAGACATTGGGCAACACTTCAACAATAAACAGGATACAGCCGTTCCTCCTTTGAGGTTTAAGAAGTTATTTACTGCCGATTCTTATATTTTTCCGATTTCTTAAAGCCTATGTTTGAAAGCTGCATGAACGCAAATAAAAAGGGCAACTCTACCGGTTGCCCCATATAAATCATATACTGTCTTTTCCACTGTGCTTGCCGGCTATTTGCTTCTGCCGTATCCGTGAGCCTGTTCCAGCATCATGTCTTTAACCTTCATAAGCCGTGTAAGGTTTGAGCGCTCATTTTCCTCAAGTTTCATCACAATATATTTTATTGTTTCTTCAAGGTTTGGTATCAGAACATATTCCAGCGCATTAACGCGGCGCCTGGTTTTCTCTATTTCATCGGCAAGAAGCTGTGCACTCTTTTCAATCTCGGCCAGCTTCAGAAGTTTGGGCGTTAACTCCGACAGGGTTGAAATTGCATCGTCGAGTTCTGCCGTGGTGTTTGCAAAACCATAGGGATAAATATCACCCTCGGTGCCTGTTTCGGTTGTGAACTCAAGCACCGGAACATCAACGCTCATTATATTCCGGGTATAGGTTTTAAGGCTTACCTCAACCTTTGGAAACATCAGGGCTTCCTCAACAATCTCGGAACTCATCACGGCCCTTGCCATGACAAAGCGGGAATGGACAACCTTGAGTTTCTCTTCCACTTCCTCGCGCAAAACCTTGTTTTCGCGCACTATTTCAAGAAACTTCTTCATCAGCTCATCCCGTTTGTCCTTCAGCAGCTTATGGCCTCTTCTGGCCATCTGAAGCCTTTTCTTAAGCCCGGTTAAAACCATCCGGGTGGGGTTTACGTTCAATCTTGCCATGAAACAATCTCCTTGCCGTCTGAATATTTTAACCGCAATATCAGGTTACTTTCAGCGAGGCATATACTTGTCGATGTACTTCTGGTCGATACGTTTCAGCTCACTTACAGGCAGTATGGACAAAAGTTTCCAGCCTATACTCAGTGTGGTCTCTATGTCCCGGTCTGTGTCAAACCCCTGAGAGACGTATTCTGCTTCGAACGCATCGGCAAATTTTGCATACATCCTGTCGATATCGGTCAGTGCGGCATCACCCAATATTATAGCCAGTTCCTTGGCCTCTTTCCCGCGGGCGTACGCCGCAAAAAGCTGGTTCATTGTATTCGCATGATCCTCACGGGTTTTTCCCTTGCCTATACCCTTATCCTTAAGTCTCGACAGTGACGGCAGTACGTCAATAGGAGGTGTAATTCCCTTTTTATGCAGTTCACGGCTCAGGATAATCTGCCCTTCGGTAATATATCCCGTCAGGTCGGGAATAGGATGGGTCTTGTCATCCTCGGGCATTGTAAGAATGGGGATTAATGTGATACTGCCTTCAAAGCCTCTTTTCCTTCCGGCACGTTCGTATAACGTTGCAAGGTCGGTGTACAGGTAGCCGGGATAACCGCGTCGCCCCGGCACTTCCTTCCGGGCTGCCGAAACCTCGCGGAGTGCATCGGCATAGTTCGTTATATCGGTAATTATAACCAGAACGTGCATATCCTTTTCAAAAGCAAGGTATTCTGCCGCGGTCAGCGCCATTCTTGGCGTGGCGATTCGCTCTACGGCAGGGTCGTTCGCAAGGTTCATGAAAAGAACCGCCCGGTCTATAGCACCCGTCTTTTTAAAATCCGTTATAAAGAAATCAGCCTCTTCAAAGGTTATACCAACGGCACAGAAAACAACGGCAAACTTGCTGTCGGTTCCAAGCACTTTTGCCTGGCGGGCTATCTGGGCTGCCAACTGGGCATGGGGAAGACCCGAACCGGAGAATATCGGCAGTTTCTGCCCGCGCACAAGAGTATTCAGGCCGTCTATTGCTGAAATACCCGTTTGAATGAATTCTGACGGGTAATCCCGTGCGGCGGGATTTATCGGAACGCCGTTGATATCCAGCCTTTTATCGGGAATTATTTCAGGGCCGCCGTCAATCGGCTTTCCAAGGCCGTCAAAAACGCGGCCCAGCATATCCATTGAAACTGCAAGCTCAAGACCCCGGCCCAAAAAACGCACCTTGCTGTTGGACAGGTTTATTCCAACCGAGCTTTCAAACAACTGAACCAGCGCATTGGAACCATCAACCTCAAGCACCTTGCAGCGCCGTATTTCACCGTTTGCCAATTCGATTTCACCCAGTTCGTTATAAGTAACTCCTTCAACATCCTGCACCAGCATCAAGGGTCCGGCTACTTCGTAAATGGAACGGTATTCCTTAAGCATCTTTATTCACCTTCCTTTGCTATCAGTGCATCCATCTGCTCAGCCAGTTCTTTCTCTATTTTATTAAATTCTTCATCCACCTTGTCTTCACTGATGTACTTTGCACGTCCTATCCGCTCAATAACAGGAAGGCTGAAAAGATTTTTCAAATCAACTCCCTTTTTAACGGCGTCCTGAGACATGTGGTAGTACGTCAGGATAAGTTTCAGCATCCTGAACTGTTTGTGCAGCGCAGCATAAGTATCAATTTCATGGAAAGCGTCCTGGTGCAGATAGTCTTCGCGAATGGAACGGGCTGCTTCGAGAGTTACCCTGTCTTTCGGCGACAGGGCATCTATGCCGACAAGCCTTACGATTTCCTCAAGTTCGGCTTCCTCCTGGAGAATTCTCATCATTTCAGCCCTGTACCTGTTGAAATCTCTTGATATATTCTTTTCATACCAGCTTTCCATGCGATCGGTGTAAAGCGAGTAGCTGATAAGCCAGTTTATAGCCGGGAAATGCCGCCTGTAGGCAAGATTCGAATCAAGACCCCAGAACACTTTTACTATACGAAGTGTAGCCTGGGTTACAGGTTCTGACAGGTCGCCGCCCGGAGGTGATACGGCACCTATGGCCGAAACCGAACCGATTCGTCCTTCTTTTCCGAGGGTTACAACCTTGCCGGCACGCTCGTAGAACTGTGCAAGCCGCGATGACAGGTATGCCGGATAACCCTCTTCACCCGGCATTTCTTCGAGACGTCCCGACATCTCACGCAGCGCCTCCGCCCAGCGTGATGTTGAGTCGGCCATTAATGCCACCGAGTATCCCATATCCCTGAAATACTCTGCAATTGTTATCCCTGTATATATCGAAGCCTCACGCGCTGCAACAGGCATATCCGATGTATTCGCAATCAATACCGTTCTCTTCATCAGCGATTTGCCTGTTCTCGGATCCTTAAGCTCAGGGAATTCCATCAAAACATCGGTCATCTCATTTCCGCGTTCGCCGCAGCCGATGTAAACAACCAGATCAGCATCGGCCCATTTTGCCAGCTGATGCTGCACAACGGTCTTCCCGCTTCCAAAGGGCCCGGGAATTGCAGCAACACCGCCCTTTGCAATCGGGAACAGCGTATCAATTATCCTCTGTCCTGTAATCATGGGCTCGTTGGGTGCAAGTTTTTCACGGTAGGGCCTTTCTTTCCGCACCGGCCATTTTTGCATCAATGTAATGTTTTTAATTTCGCCGTTAACGGTTTTAACCGAAGCCACGGTTTCTTCAACCGTAAATTCCCCCTCTTTTATGTCTGTAATTGTACCTTCGGTTCCAAAGGGTACCATAATCCGGTGCTCAAAAACCTCATTCTCCTGGACCGTACCGATAATATCACCGGCAGCAACCTTGTCTCCCTTTGCGAGGACAGGCTTGAAAGCCCACTTTTTGCTGCGGTCAAGGGCATTTATGTTAATGCCGCGGGTAATGTTGCTTCCTACCATTTGGCGCATGTCTTCCAATGGCCTCTGGATACCGTCGAATATATTTTCCAAAAGACCGGGGCCAAGCTCAACGCTTAAGGGGTGTCCCGTTGATACAACAGGTCCTCCGGGACCGAGTCCCGAAGTTTCCTCGTAAACCTGTATTGACGCCCTGTCATCGTGCATTTCAAGTATCTCGCCTATCAGTTCATGTTCGCTGACCCGTACAACGTCGAACATATTGGCGTCCTTCATACCTTCTGCAATGACCAGTGGACCCGATACCTTTACTATTCTTCCCTGGCTCAAACCATATCCCTCTCTTTCAGTGCCTAATATGGCTTTATTCGTTAAAGATGATGTCTGCTCCAACTGCCTTCTCAACACATTTTTTCACGCCCTGCATCCCGATACCCAGGCTGCCCTGGATACCCGGAATCGGAATAACAGCCGGAAAACGTCTTTCCCTGTACTGATTTATTTTTTCTGTAATTTTTTCAGCTGTCTGCTCGGTTATATAGATCACGGCATAATTACTCTCGGCAAGTTCTGCCAGGATTTTCTCGGCCTGTTCCCTGTTTTCAACCGGGAAAACCGAGAAACCCAGGGATATAAAACCCAATACCGCGTCCTTCTCTCCTATAACACCAATTTTATACATAAATCATGCGCAACCTTTCACGGATTATTTGGCTGGACAACCCGTTAATCTTGCCTGTGAGTATAATCCTTACATTTTTTATTTCAGCCTCTTTTGCAAAAAGAAAGGCTATAACAGGTTCAATTCCGATTGTAACAAGTTTTGCCCTGTGCATATATTTCATAATATAATCATCAAAGGCTTTCTCTAAGGCCTGGATACTTGCATTTTCTTTCATTTTCAGGCCATTCAGCAGTTCAGCCCCGAATTCGGTTTTATTCAGGCCGTTTATAAAATCACCGACCGGTTTGTCGGAATTGCTGAAATACAGGTTCTTGTCGATTTTCCCACCGTTCAGCAGAATCTTTTGTATGAAGGCCAGTGACTTTTTAAGAGTCCGCGCCCTGACAAACATTTTTATGTTCGTAGTATCCACAATGATGTCAGCCAGCTCGTTGACAAACGAATTCCTGATATCTTTCAGATCATTATAAAACTGCCGGTACGATGCCCTGTCGAGAATCAAATCTATGGCCTGGGGATCCCGCGTTCTTGAAAATACGTCGTATACTTCAAGAACAGCCTCGCGCATAACCGGAGAAAGCACCTCATAATCACGTTCCCGGATAATCCGCACTGTTTCGGAAGCAGAGAATACTCCTGTTTCAACGAGAATAGGCGGTACATCCTGGTTTGACAGTTCAGCCTTCAGAAGAACCTTCACATTGAAATAGTCATACCTTCTTTTGAAGGCTTCCACCACCTGCGAATCAGGCGCTATTTCGGACAACAGGGCATAGGTTTTCTTCATCTCATCGGCCAGAAGAGCCTCAAAGGCATAAACATTTTTTATGCTCTCGGTGCCCAGGCCGTATTCCGCTTCGGCCAGTACTTTATATGCTTCTTCAGCGCTCTGCGCCTCCAGCATCCTGTCAAACCTGCTTTTATCCAGAAGTTTTATTTCCCTTGCCCTTATTCTGCCAGCGGCATAGGCGTAATTATCCTGGTTGATCTTTACCATTGTATCCCTCATTTATTTGACGGCTTTTATGAAAACAGTATTTTTACAACATCATTTTCAAGCCTGGACCTCATAATCTCAATTATGACTTCAAAGGTACTGTTTATCTCCATTTCTTTGTATCTTAAAACGAAACCGCCTGCTGCTTTTATGCTGTCCTGCGACAATGTAATCTTCCCGCTTTTTCCTGCCGAGGAGAGCCGTTTGTTTATGTTTTTGATAAAGTCCTTACCAACTCTCTTTTTGTCCTTCTCGGACAAAAGGATTTCTCCGTCTTCGTTTTTAGCTGCATCAACAACCATATCCTCAAGCAGTTTCTGATAATCCTTGTCAGGAAGACTGCATAATTTATCCATGGCACGGGAAAAAGCCGATTCCACCACATCCTGCCTGGCACTGAGAGTTGCCTTCCTCCCTTCAAGAGTTGCCTCGGAAAGCATCCTGCGGTAAACTTCCATGCCTTCAGCTTCAGCTTTTTTAAGTATTTCAGCCCTTTTCTGCTCAGCTTCCTTCAAAGCATTATTCATAATCTCCCGTGCTTCAGCCCTGGCCTGTTCAAGTATCTGACCTGACCTTGCCTCTGCATCCTCTATAATTTTGGCTTTTATTCTTTCTGTTCCTGACATTTGGAACGCTCCTTTGTTATACTCCGCGTTTTAACAATTTCTCATTATATTTGATATTAACCTATCATTAAAATGGATACTATCAGGGCCAGGATGGCAAACATCTCTACCATCAGGGCGAGGGTAATGGCACTTCCCAGAGCCTCGGGACGTTTGGAAATCAACTGTATGCCTGCTGTCGAAACCTTGCCCTGGTAGATGGCTGAGAAAAGCCCTATTATACCCATTGGCAATCCCGCGGAAAGAAGCCTTAACCCTTCCTGCACAGCCATTCCGCTGTCTATCTTGCCAACAATCAGGAAGGCAATTACAAATCCGTAAATGGCCTGTGTACTCGGAAGTGCCTGCAAAAGCATTACAGAACCAAATTTGGAAGGGTCTTCCGTCAATACACCTGCGCCTGTCTGCCCAGCCAGGCCAACTCCTCTTGATGAGCCGTAGCCTGCGAGCAAAAAGGCAATAACAGCACCAAGATAAGCAAGAAATGGTCCGCTAAAGATATTCATAATAAAACCTCCACTTTCCGTTCCTTATGCGGTGTGTACAGGCATAATCTCCTGTTCCGCATCGGATTTTAATTTTGTGTATTTTGTATTGA
Source organism: Clostridiales bacterium DTU070 (assembly GCA_001513105.1). Classification (GTDB taxonomy): domain Bacteria; phylum Bacillota; class Clostridia; order DSM-8532; family DSM-8532; genus Thermoclostridium. The sequence goes on from LFSH01000082.1 coordinate 166,146, forward strand.
TTTTTAAGGGACTGAAGGCCTGGCCTCCGCCCGTAAAGAACTTACCGAAAAACTCCAGGTACTGAAGCCTGCAGGAATGAACATAGGCGCCAAGGGCATTGATCCCAAAGTTTACAGTGTGCCCTACAAGAAGTATTGCAGCGGCCAGTATTATTTTCAGAACAATCGGAAAGTCAAACATAAAACTTATTTCATTGATAATGGAAGCAATTATTGATGTTGCAAGGCCAAGGGCCAAAAGCCTTGAATATGACAACACATCGCTTAAAAAGCCGACAACATCGTAAAGGCTGAATAACCCGCCGGCAAGTTTACTGAATATGTTCTTTTTGGACCTTCCCTGTGTAAGGATCAACAGAACACCGCCTATAACAAGCATGTACTTGCCTGTGTTTACAAGAGGGGCAGCTTTCCCTGCATTTATTGCCGGTATATAGGGCAGAAGGCATAATACTGCACCGGTATAGAAAACATATACAAAGCCTACGTCGAACAGGGCGTCAAGATACTTCTTTTCGCGAATCAGGTTGGCTGCTTTCAGGGCAAAACCGGCATAAATGTGGATTATTCCAAAAAGCAGCGACCAGCTTAACATTCTTTCAGGCTCACTGACCATGTCGAACCACACGGCATACTGTACAAGGGAACTAATGCCGAACCAGCCTCCGAACATCAGTCCCCAGAACATTGTGGACAGGCCGCAGAAAAACATCAGTTTCATGAATTTTCTCATGCTGTCTTCGAGTTCAAAACGCCATAAAATAATCCCGGACAACAGTGCCAGAATTAATCCATAGCCGCCGTCCGAAAACATAATTCCGAAAAGTATTATAAAAAACGGGGCCATAACGGTATTCGGATCTATTTCCCTGCTGTTCGGAAGGCTGTACATCTGCATAACCGGTTCGCCTGCTTCGGCAATCCCCCTGTTTTCAAGCAATACCGGGAATTCCTCGTCGTCAGCCGGTTCCTCTATCTCCACGCTTACAATATATTTCGACTCAATGATTTTTTTCACTTCCATGGCGTATCTTTCGGGAACCCACCCTGTTATAAGAAACACCTTTTTTGTCTTTATTATTCTTTCTGTAGCCTCAAGGCGTCCTTTTTCCATCAGCAGCCAATCGTACAGGATCTCCAGGTCCTTTCTGTCCTTGCCGATATCCTTAATATTGTCAATGGTCTTTTCCCGTTCTGCAGATATCTCCTCGATACGCATGCTTATTCTGTCCATATTATAGGCCACAGTCCCTGTCAGGTTGGAAAACGTGACCCTGTTATATCCCTTTGACTGCAAATATGACAAAAATTCCTGTTCGCTTTCCTTATGGACTATAAAAAACAGGTAATGCTGATCCTTGTCATTGTTTATTCTTTCAATGTATGCGTCAGGAAATTTTTCACTGACCTCAGACTGGATCAGTTCCCAGTCATTAATTGAAGGTATCGTTCCGTATTGAAAAACGGTCTTTTTCGTACCGGAATATTCCAGCGGAGCATTAAGCTCCTTCCATGGAAGAAGTGATATATACAGGTTATTCAGCCTGTTTTCCTCCGACCTGAGACTTACAAGATGTTCTTCCTTTTGCAGTATTTCATTAACCATGTCCCGGACCCTGCCAATGTTTTTGATTACCTTGTTGAATTCGGATACGGTAACATCCCGGCGGTTTTTAAACAATTGCTTTTTCACCGGGGAGTATTTTTTCAGGCAGCTTAATGATGAATCAACCTCTGCCAGTTCGGTTTCGATGCGGGATAATTCTTCCTGTACTTTCGGATTTTCAACTAATTCACTGTAATCGTCCGCAATAACTTCACTAATCTCAACAGCTCCCAGCTCCATCAGTGTTTTTGTCAGAGCCTCCCGCTGGTAATCCATCCCGAGCAAAGTTATTTTGTTCATCTTAACGATCACTGTGCTTCACAATCCTTCCAACTATGAAATCTGCAGCCTGCTCAATCCTTGTGCCCGATTTTTCGCGTATATTCCTGCATTCCTCTTCAATTTTAAGCCGGTATTCTTCTATATCAGCCATAGCCTTGTTTTGCCGGGCTTTTATGATTTCCGCTGCTTCAAGCTCGGCCGCCTTTTCTTTTTCTGCCAGTAATGCTGAGGCTTCCTTTTTGGCTGAAGCTATAATCTCCCTTGCCTTCGCGAGAGTTTCCTGTTCCTTCTTCTCAACCATCTGTTCAACCGATATAATATCCTTCAATAACGAAATCGCCATCAGAATCACCTCAGTTTCATACTACCCGTCAATAAATATAAGTATTTACAATTAGCTGTACCTGTAATCCATTAACCTCGATACATTATAACAGTTTTTTCTTTGTTAAACAACAAAGTCACTCAATATTTACTTAAAACAGGTAAATTATTATCCCTTTATCGTCTGAATCGTCATGCAAACCAGTAAACATAATCCAAAAGCTGCTCACAATATATATTCGGATTTTAATTGACATAAATTTAGTTTAAATAACTCTTACTCATTGCTTCCCAGCCGGTGTTATGATAAACTCAGATTACGCGGAAGGGCAGGCCGCTGATACCTGAACTTCCCGATGAAAGTTTTCCAGGCTTAGCTGGGAGTGAGTTCAATATGGATATAAGGTTCGGAGCCGACTATTATCCCGAGCATTGGGACGAGAAACGCCATGAGACAGACGCGAAGCTGATGCATGAAATAGGAATTGACGTTGTCAGGATGGCTGAGTTCGCCTGGAGCAAACTTGAACTGGAAAATGGGGTTTTCCGGTTTGAATGGCTGGACAATGTGATAAATATCCTTGCCAATTACAATATACGTGTTGTTCTCGGGACCCCGTCAGCCGCTCCTCCTGCATGGCTCATAGATGAAATACCCGACCTTTTGCCAGTTGATTCGCAGGGCAGAACAAGGGGTTTTGGCGGCAGGCATCACAACTGCCATTCAAATTCTGCTTTCAGGGAGCATATAAAAAGGCTTGTCAGCAAAATGGCGCATCATTATAAAAACAATCCAAATGTTATCGGATGGCAGATCGACAATGAACTTGGAAACAGCCATAATGATTTATGCCACTGTAAATCCTGCCGCAGGCGGTTTCAAAAGTGGCTTGAATCCAAATATAAAACTATTGATGAATTGAACAGGGAATGGGGAACAAGTTTCTGGAGCCAGACTTATGACAGGTTTGAGCAGATTCCCACACCAATGATAACGCCGAATTCCCATAACCCGTCATTATTGCTGGACTGGAAAAGGTTCCATTCTGATCTGATTGTAAAATTTCAGCAGTTCCAGATTGATATAATACGCCAGATATGTCCCAACCATTTCATAACCCATAACCTTATGGGGTTCTTCAACCTGGTTGACTATTTTGACCTTACTGAAAACCTTGATTTTGTCAGTCATGATCAGTATCCGATGGGCTTTTTTGATAATCCCCAGCCAATGAAGGAACCCTCTGTGCTTGCAGCCGACCTGGACCTGATGCGAAGCCTGAAGAATAAAACATTCTGGATTATGGAGCAGCAGGCAGGACCGACAGGCTGGGAAATACTCGGCAGAACCCCAAAGCCCGGCCAGCTTAGATTATGGTCGGCTCAGTCGGTTGCACATGGAGCGGACACGGTAGTTTATTTCAGATGGAGAACATGCGCATTCGGGACTGAGGAGTACTGGCATGGAATACTTCCGCACAGCGGGAACCCGGGCCGCAGGTATTATGAACTTCAGAAATTCATAAGCGAAATAAAACCGTATATGGAAAAATTCAAAGACTCCCTGCCCGAATCAGAAGCTGCAATACTTTTTTCCTACGAACAAAGCTGGGCATTTGAGATACAGCCTCATCACCCAGAACTGAACTATATAGATTATGTCAGGAATTTCCACAGGGGTTTGTATAATCAGAATATTCCGGTGGACTTCATATCCGAAAAGGGCGATTTTGAAAGATATAAACTGGTTATAGCGCCCTTGCTGTTCCTTGTAAGCGATGAACTGGTTGAGAAACTGACAAGGTATGTTGTGCAGGGCGGTATTCTTGTGCTTACAATGCGCTCAGGAGTAAAGGATATGAACAACAAATGCCATATCGAATCCGAACTTCCCGGAAAACTCACCGAACTTACGGGTGCGGTTATTACCGACTACGACTGCCTGAGGGATCAGGACATCGGAATACGATACAACGGCAAGGACTACCGCTGCAGGATATGGTGCGACATATTAAAGCCGGTCAGCGCCGAATGCATAGGCACATACACCGATGACTGCTACAGGGACGAACCTGCAATAACGGTAAACCATGTCGGAAATGGCAGGGTTTATTATATCGGGACAGAACCCGGGCAAAAACTGATTGATGATTTTCTGTCCGATATTGTAAATGCTGCGGGGATTGAAAGGATATACGACAAGCCTGCAGAAGTGGAATTCGTACGACGCCGCACAAAGGATGCCGATTACATTTTTGCCCTTAATCATACTGACAGACCACAGACAATAGCAATAGCGGAAAACTGGAAAAGACTTGTTAACAATGAAAACCTCGAACCTTTCGGATATGCCCTGTTTGTCGCCGACAGACCGGACAGTCCATGACATTGAGATAATTTTCTCACCGGGAGCGCGGTTCTGTGATCAGTATACTATGCAGTTCCTGCCGTTTGCCTTTGCCTGGTAAACCGCTTTATCAGCCATTTCAATTATTTCCGCATCGGTACGGTTACGCATTTTTTCGGTTTTTTCAGCAACGCCGATGCTGACGGTTATCCGTATTTTTTCGTTACTGCCCGGAGGGAGTTTCCCGTTCTTCGGTTTTCTCTTCGGCCTGTTCGGGCCCCTGATGACAAACGGCCTTCCCTGTATGCCCCGCCTTGCGCGTTCCAGTATTTGCAGTGTTTCTTTAATGGTTTTTCTCGGGAATATGATAACAAACTCCTCGCCGCCGTACCGGAAAACTTTTCCGCCCCTGACGTATTTCTTAAGGCATGATGCCACCATTCTGAGAACCTCATCTCCGACCTGGTGACCGAACCTGTCGTTAACCTGCTTAAAAAAATCAATATCAACCATTGCCAGCGTATACCTGCTGCCAATCCTTAAAAACTCCTGCTCCATCGCCCTCCTTGAAAGAAGCCCGGTTAACGCGTCATTAAATGCAAGGGAATAGGACGCTTCAAACAAGGCGATGACAAAAATCAGGAATACCGCTGATGAGAATAGTGCCAGAACATCGGGAAACCCGGTAAAATGCAGAATAATAAAGCAACCGAGGGTGGCTCCTGTAAAAGCCATATCCATATTTGATGACCGGAGCAGAAACCTTGCCAGTAATACACAGAGGCATGCAAAAAACAGAAGAACGCTCAATACAGGTATTCCCTGAACATTTTCCACATCCCTGAGCATAAACTCCATGGGTTTGAGTTTTCCAAACATCTGATTTACATTGCCTGAGTCCAGTACAACAACAAGTACCAGTGCTGTTACAACAAGACCTTTGAACAGGCCGTGTTTACTTATTACGCCCCTTTCTTCTACGATGGCCAGTATTATAAAAACAATCGGAAGAATAATGGATATGCCGTTTCTGAACGCCTTATGATTCAGCCTGCCCGGGTTTGACAGGACCGCAACAGAAAAGAGAATCACGCAAACCGAGTAAAAAACCCTGCTGTGCTGGAACCATACGCTCAGAACCATTGCGAAGAATGCAAATATATAGGGAATGGTGATAAAAATGGCATTCAGTTCGTTTTTGGACACGAAAGTCCCCATTGCCAGCATCCAGGCTATCAGCAATATAAAAAAAGGGACGACCGCGACTATTACCTTTTTACTGTCCAGTCTGAACATAAAGCCCTCACACCAATGCTTTAAGGCTGTTTATTTTAACCTGCGGACCTGCAAATGCCATATTACAGAAAATACAACCGTTCTACATTTTATTATATAATACCCGGATTCATAAAACAACCTGTTAATGCCCTTCTGAACGCTTTCCGGCCTGTAAGGAAATCCTGTAATTATTTTTGCAAAACAAAAGGGAGGTTTTTCTCCTCCCACGGTTTTACCTTATATTTACCTTCTGCGGCGCCTGTCTTCCTCGATTTCTTCTCTCTCATCTTTTTCCTTTTTCCTTTTATCCCGTTCTTCTTCGGCCTCCTCAACAGGGAAGTCAAATATCTGCGGCGGGAAGAACTGGTCAAAGGGAAACTCAATTGTTTCGAACAGATCGCAGGGGTTTTCATCTGTTGCTGCTATGCATTCACGTGTCGGAATGCAGAAATCGAAAGCAGGGATCAGAAGCTGTACCAATCTTGTAAGTTTGATTATTGAAAACAGCCCCAATGTAACCACTACCCGCTTAGGAGGGAAGAACCTCCTTCCGGCTACAACGTTATCCCTCTTGTCGTCTTCGTCATCGTCGTCGAAATCCCCGCCAAAAGGCCTTACAGGACTGCAGTGCACGCGTTTTATCTGGGCGTTCAGTGCCAGAGGTTCGGCAACCTCAACCTTGACATTCGGCAGGTTATCCTGCTGTATTGTTGCGTTGCATCCTTCCTCGTCATTTCCGTGGTAGTTGAACGGATCGACAGAGCTGAATATCTTCACCTGGCCTTCGGAACCAAAGAGGATTACAGTCTTGCTGAACCATACAAACCCGACCTTTGTGTCAGAGACACACATATTTCCGAACTGGTCACGGTGAGTAAATTCAACACGTACCTTTATCTTGTAGCGGACATTTACGGTAAAGAATCCTTTCTTGAAAGGTACGTCATCCAAATCGGTAAATACCTTAACAACCTCCGCATCCCTTACGCGTACCTTCACAGCCCTGTCGATCAGGTTCTGTACATCATCCACGAAATCTACCACTGCATCTTCTATACAATCTTTTTCCCTGCAATGATCGTATACTTTTTCAACCTGAACGCAAACAGCTTCCCGAAGTTTGCAGATATCTTCGCCGTCAATCAGCCCGGCAACAACCTGCTCTTTTTTCATAGAATACATTCCCCCATTAGTTAAAAGTATCTCAATTACATAATATGATTGAAGTATTTTTTGGTGATAAAAAGCATGCCATGAATAATCCGTTTTAAAGGTGAATATAAATGCAGGGAGGGAGCCCTGCCCGTGGCATGTGGAAAAGGCCTGCCATGTCCTGAACTGTGATGATGACGGCTGCGGCTTTGCAGGGCATGCAGGCCGGAAATATATTCATTATGTTCGTATGGTAACGGGGGAAGAATAAATGTATGATCCGAAACACAGGCAGCATATACTGAAAAACAGCCTGGGCGTGCCATACCATGTTTATCTTGAACAGGGACGCGGTTTATGCATTCGGATGCTCAGCGAAAATAAAATCTGGTCAAGGGGGTATGTGCTCGACAAGTCAGCCGTGGATGATTTTGCCGCGGTCCTTGACAAAAACGACATTATCCACTTCTTCTATCAGACCCGTGACGGAAAGCTGATGTATGGCCACGGCATGCACGGACAAATTGAATTCCGGCCGGTCCTCGAAAGCAGGGAGCCGACCCCATGGCCCAAATACGTATCCCTTATGGTTATCGAAAGAACGGTGATACTTTTTTATGTTTTGAGATACCATGACAGGTACATGTTATCAATGCAGACAATTAACGATGGAAAACTGTCCAAACCTGTTGTCGTCGATTATATTGAAGGGACCAGCTATGCCGCGGTTCCGGACAGGGACGGGAAATGCCATCTTTTCTATCCGGGCTCGGACAGAGCCGTAAAACATTTATATCACCGAATTCTGAATGATGATTTCAGTACGTTTGAATTAACCCGGAAGGTATATTCAACAGTGGACAACATAGGCTTTATTTCGGCGGTTTTAACCGAAGCCAATAAAATTCATATCGCTTTTGAAGTCTCCGGGGACGACTTTCACGAGATCATGCACATGGACCTGTCAGCCGGCGGAAAGCCCGGAACGCTGTACAGAAGCCAAACAGCGCCCGGCTTTTTCGGACTGATATACAACAGCGGCATAATCCTCTTTTTCAGGGTCACTGATGAAGACATATACCTGAGAAAATCCGAAAACGGCGGAACAACCTGGTCGGATGAGGAACCATACCCGTTTGCAAACAATATTGTTTGTTTTTCGTATTCATCCAACCATTCGAGGGATAAAGGCATATTCGCGGGAGAAATACCCGGAAATTTCACCCGCGGCTACCAGCTTGCGTTTATAAACGAGGAAAAAAGCAAACCCGTCAGCCGGGAAATGCCAACAATAAATAACCGGGCAGACTTAAGCCATGACAGAATGGAAAGGGAAATCACACTGCTTAAAAACCTGTTCAGGGCCATGCAGAAGGAACTGACAAAACTTTGGATTACACAGAAAAACCTTGAAAAAGAATTAGCGTACCTAAGCCGTTCATATTCGGAATTATTGGAAAGAATCGAGCTGAACGCAGTATATGATACAGATAAAAAACCTCCGTCCGCGTCTGCCGATAACATATCGGAAACTGCGCAAACGGAGGATATCTTTCCGGAAAACCCGTAAAAACCCGTTATTACTTATCCAGCGTATGGACCAGTTCACGCCATGCGAAATCACCGCGGTACAGCCCGTTAATCAATATTTCCGCAGTGGCAAGGTTTGTTGCAAATGGAATATTGTTTGTATCGCAATGGGCACGAATGGTGTTAAAACCTACAAGTTTCTCCTCGCTTCTGTTGGGATCCATGAAGAAAATGACAAGATCCATTTCATTATATGCAACCCTTGCCGCCATCTGCTCTTCACCAAGGTGACCGTATTCGAGGCAGTTTACATAAAGCCCCGTCGCATCGGAAATCATCGCCCCTGTTCCCGCTGTGGCATAAAGAGTGTGATCTTTCAATATAAACTTATAGGCTATGCAAAATGCTTCCATCAATTCTTTTTTGTTGTCATGTGCTATTAACGCTATATTCATCAATTGCCTCCGGGCGGTTCAGATTTATATATATCATCTTCCAACATTTTTCACGCTTTTAATAGGTATATTGGCTATAAGAGCAGGAACTACACTGTCGCTTTCCTCGCTGACCGTTTTTGTAAGTTGTATATCAAGGGCTTCCTCGTCAATCTCCATGTAGTTCTGAATAACTTTTATTATTTCACCCTTGACCATTTCCAAAAACTGCGGGGAAACATTAGCCCTGTCATGTATCAGAACCAGTTTCAACCTTTCCTTTGCCACATCCTTGGATGTGCGTTTTCGGCTCAGCTTACTGAATAACGATTGAAGCATAACTGCACCCCCCTAAGCCGATTTAAATCCGAGCAATTTCTTCATTTTCGACAGAAAACTGTCATTACCGGCAAGATTAATGAGGGGTACATCTTCTCCCATAAGCCTCCTGGTAATGTTCCGATATGCCTGCCCTGCCAGTGATTTGGCTTCAGCTACCGCAGGCTCGCCCCTGTTTGTTGAAATAATAATGTTTTCATCGTCCGGGACTACACCAATCAAGTCTATGGCAAGAATATCAATAATATCTTCTATGGACATCATGTCCCCTTTCTTAACCATATCCGGTCTGACACGATTTATTAAAAGCATGGATTTTCGTATTTCATTTGCCTCGAGGATTCCTATTACCCTGTCGGCATCCCTTACTGCAGAAACTTCCGGCGTTGTTACAACTACTGCCCTGTCGGCACCGGCGATGGCATTCTTGAAACCCTGCTCAATTCCTGCAGGACAGTCGACAAGTATGTAATCAAATTCTTCTTTCAGATCATCGCACAACCTGATCATCTGCTCCGGGGACACGGCATTCTTGTCCCTTGTCTGTGCGGCAGGAAGAAGGAACAGCCCTTCAAACCTCTTATCCTTTATCAACGCCTGCTTAATGCGGCAAGTACCTTCCACAACATTAACCAGGTCATATACTATTCTATTTTCCAAACCCATTACCAGGTCAAGATTCCTAAGCCCGATATCAGCATCAATCAGTACAACCTTTTTCTCTTTCAGAGCTAAACCTGTTCCAAGATTGGCAGTGGTAGTGGTTTTGCCCACGCCGCCTTTACCGGAAGTGATAACAATAACCTCACCCATATACATTCCTCCGTATATAACAACTATCAATTAACATGGCATTGTATGCTTTCTGACTTGATACCTCACAAACTATCATCTAATTGTAACTATATCGGTTTTTATTTTAATTGTCAACCAAAGTCGCTTGCCATCAGGGAAAAAATCATAACGGCTCCACATATATAATACCGTCTTTGACCAATGCAATTTCAGGCAAAAATTCTATTTCCTCGGAGGTGTCGGGGCATCTTGTAATAATATCCCCGATACGAAGCTGGGTGGGGGCAAGTTTCAATGCCGCTATAATAGCATCCCTGTTTCCGTCCGCACCTGCGTGGACCATTCCCCTCAGTGCCCCGAAAACCACAATATTCCCCGAAGCCACAATCTCGCTTCCCGGATTCGCATCCCCTATTACAACAACGTTTCCTTCATACAAAATGCGTGTTCCACTTCGTATTGTACCCCGTACGAACTTACACGGGCCCTCTTCAAGTTCCTTGAAAAAGATCCTTCGGATGGGCATCCCGGAAATATTCGCAGATTTTTCCCGCTCAACCGGTTTCGGGGTTTCCTCATATCTTATACCCTCAATTGTAACGCTGCTGTTTTCGGTCATTGCCCTGATAAGTTCCTGTTCTTCATCCCCGGTAAGTTTCTTTCCCCTGTAAATAACATTCAGTTTTGCGCCGCGGAAAAATTTTTCTGCAGCCCTGACTTTTTCAGCAACCTGGGTCATTACAGCGCCTGTTTCCATTTCTTTCGGAATCAGAATCACAAGACCTTCCGCGGTGCCTTTGAATGAAATGCTTTTTGTCTCATTATCCATGTCCAGACCCCTTTATCCATATATTTACATGCCTTCCCGAGCCGAAGGCAAAACAGCCTAATTCGCCGAATCCTTCAGATTAAAGTATGTCATTAAAACATCTTTCGCTATCGGCGCGGTAAACGCACCCCTGACACCTCTTTCTACCACAACTGCAACAGCAATTTCGGGATCATCGGCCGGAGCATAGCATACAAACAATGCATTGGATGAATGCGTACCTTTTTTCGATGTTTCGGCGGTACCTGTTTTACCGGCTACTTTAAAAGGAAAATCCTTGAATATTTCAACCGCGGTTCCGTCCTGGGAATTTGCAACCGCAACCATTCCCTTCTGGACCGCCTTTATTGTTGACTGTTTAACCGTGGAGTCCCTGTATGTTATTTCAGTATTTATAACTTCGCCTGTCGGCTCCACTCTTTTCCTTACCAGGTGCGGAGTATACAGTTTTCCGCCGTTCCCTATGCTTGCAACATAGTTTACAAGCTGAACGGGAGTGAAGGCATTGTATAATTGTCCTATGGAAGCATTACATGTATCTGCGGGCACCCATCCCTCATTCAGGTATTTCAGTTTATACTCTCTTGAAGCAAGGGAGCCGATGCTTTCACCAATTTCAATACCCGTCTTGCTTCCGAAGCCAAAATTCTTTGCCCATTTCACTATATTGTCTATCCCGGTTTCGTAACCGATCTGGAAAAAGAACATGTTACTGGATGTTGCCAGTGCTTTCTCAAGGTTGATTTCCTTCTGATTACCCTCGGGGTTTGTCCATATCAGTCCGCCTATTTCCTTTTTGTACGGGGTGTCAATCTTTGTTTCGGGTTTTATTACACCACTTTCCAATGCTGCTATCGCAACGAGGGGTTTGTATGTCGACCCGGGGGCATATGCGCCGTTGCATGCCCGGTTCAGGGTAATATTATCGGGATGGTTTATCAGGTAGTTTATCTGTTCATAATTACCTTCAAGAAAAACCGAGGGGTCGAATGTCGGATAACTGACCATTGCGAGTATCTCCCCGGTTCTTACGTCCATAGCCACCACTGCGCCGGCATTTGCATCGTGAAAGTTATCCTTGTGTTCCTTTTCCCTGATTATTTCAATATTCCTTGCAAGGGAATCCAATGCCGCCTTCTGCAGGTTTAAATCAATGGTCAAATAAATATCCTGCCCCGGTTTCGGAGCAACTTCCACTTCGTAGGAGGCAAGACGGCCCTCGGTGTCCACCTCTTTCCGGGTCTTTCCGTTTATTCCCCTTAAATCCTGTTCAAGGGCAAATTCAATACCCGCTACACCCACCTTGTCGTTAGGCGTGTAGCCCAGCTCGGGGTATTCTTTCGACCACTCTTCGTAGTATGAGCCGATATTGCCCATATACCCCAAAACATGCGCAATAGCCTCGGCATCATAGTATTCCCTGAACGGCTTTGAAAATGTGCTGAACCCGGGAAATTCGCTGTTCCTTTCCTCCAATACCGTGACCGTTTCAATTGAAACGTCTTCGGCTATTAAAAGAGGATTGCTTAATGTGGCCGGCTTTATCAGCATCTCGTACCTGAACTCCATAATCCGGAATGCTTCTTCATCGGTATATCCCGGATCTATGTCGAAGGTTTTCTCACGCATATATTTAAATACTTCCTCCGGATCGGCATCCATTAAAATTTTCTTGTCCTCATCGCTCAAACCTACCTGCTTTATAAGCCCTTCCCTGTTTACATTGAATGTGAAGGTACTGAAGTTGAAAATTGTCCTCAGGGTGGATTTGTAGGTATCCCCGTTCTGGTCGAGAAGCTTTATCAGCTTATAAAGCATCTCGTTTTTTTCCCTGTTCGATAAATCTGTGTCAACATATTCTATGCAGTAGCCCATACGGTTCCCTGCAATGGGAATGCCGTTCCTGTCGTAAATGTTTCCGCGGTTTGCATAAATCACCCCGTTGGTGATTATCCTTTTGATTGAAGTATCCAGGTATTCCTGCCCGTTTACAATCTGCAGGTTGACAAGATGGCGAAGAAAAACTATGCAGCATAGTATTATAATTACCAGGTATATGATATATCTCCGTTTTATGTCCTTAGTCTTCTTTTTTTCCTTGTCCTTATCGCTCAGCTTGTATTCTTCCGTCATGTCAACACCTCCCTACAGTCTTGTACGGTTATAATCGTATTTATCAATCCTTTTATACATGTATGAAACCAGCCTGAATACCGGATATGCCAGTACGGCATTGTACAAGCTCTCAGGAAGAATCACATGTACAAAATCAAAAACAAAATAATCGTATCCCTTCAGGAAAAAGGTGATTGTATAGTACAGCGTTTCTATTGCCAGGGTTGAAACGAATACAAAGAAAACCGGTACCAGCGGGTTTTCACGGTAAAGTTTCGGGTTTATCAGGGCAATAAGGAAGCATGCCAGGAAAAAGGCCATGCCATACCATCCCAGGGCCCGTCCGACAAGAATATCCATTCCCAGGCCCAGGAAAAGACCCATAAAGGCAGATTCCATGTCATTCCTTATAAGGGCGGCCGAAATGGCTGCAACAAGCAATAGATTGGGTCTTACACCGTATATCTCAATAAATTCAAGAACAGTACTCTGCAAAAGACATGTGCCGTAAATGAACAATACCAGAATCAGGATTTTCTTTCTCATTTCTATTCTCCCTGTTCTGCGCCGACTTTTATAACAACAACTTCCTCAAGCCTTCTGAAATCCACGGCAGGTTTAACTATGGCATGGTAATCAAACTGCCCCTCATTTTTCGTAATCTGAATGATTTCACCGATTATAATGCCTTTTGGATAGAGACTGCTCATTCCTGATGTTTCAACCTTGTCCCCGACCGAAACCTCCACGTCGGGGGGTATATAGTCCAGGCGGCACAAGCCTTCCAGCCTGAGCTGGGCATCGCCCCTCAGTATCACGAGATCCCTCGTTCTCGAAAGCCTTGCTGAAACCGAGCTTTCGGTGTCAATTATCGACACAACTTTTGAAGTAAACAAATCCACCCGTGCAACACGCCCAACAAGGCCATTTGCATTTATTACAGGATCATTTACGCTTATCCCGTCCCTGCTGCCCCTGTCTATCGTAAAGGTTTCAAACAGGTTTCCTGAATCTTTCGCTATTATATTGCAACCGACAGTCTCCTGCGTGAATTGCTCCTTGAAGGACAGAATCTTCCTCAGGTCTTCATTTTCTTTCTCAAGCCGGTATACTTTTTCCAGTTCCTGCTCCATCTGTTCAATCTTTTTTTTCAGTTCCTGGTTCTCTTCCCTTGCTGTACGGATTTCCCGGAAGAAATTCACAGAATCCTTAATCTTGTCCGAAACGGTCTCAATGCCTTTCTGCAACGGGCTTAACGGTGCAGTAAGGATGTTCCTGACAGCACCAAGTTTGCTGTCTTCCGGTGCTGTAAAAGCTGCAAGAAGCAACAGCAAAATTATGACTACCGATATAATGAATATTTTACTTCCGAAAATCCTCCGCAAGGTAGACCCCTTCCCAATAATTATCAAAGATCAAATGCTTATCTCTCTCAGCCTTTATCTGCCCCTGTTTGAGGTAATCAACACAGTCTTCAGCGTTTCCAGGCTGTCAAGAACCTTGCCCGTTCCAAGAGCCACGCAGTCAAGCGGATACTCTGCTATTTTTACAGGTATGCCGGTCTCTTTATGGATAAGCTGGTCAAGACCTTTCAGCAATGCTCCGCCGCCTGTAAGCATTATTCCCTTTTCCATTATATCTGCAGCCAGTTCCGGAGGTGTTTTCTCCAAAGTGTATTTTATTGAATCAATAATTGAATTTATCGGTTCAGCCAAAGCTTCCCTGATCTCAACAGAACTTATTTCAAGTTCCTTCGGAAGCCCTGTTACCAAATCACGTCCCGAAATAACGTGTTTGGTCTCCTCTTCCAGCATATACGCGGAACCTACTCTTATTTTAATGTCTTCGGCAGTACGTTCCCCTATCATAAGATTATATTCCTTTTTAACATAAAGAACAATAGCATCATCCAATTCATCGCCGCCAATCCTCAGCGACCTGCTTACCACGATTCCACCGAGCGAAATGACTGCAACTTCACTGGTCCCTCCGCCTATGTCAACCACCATGCTGCCCGTTGGTTCGCCCACGGGCAGGTTGGCTCCTATCGCTGCCGCCATTGGTTCTTCTATAAGAAATGCTTCTCTTGCCCCTGCCTGGAGAGTAGCATCTATAACAGCACGTTTTTCCACTTCGGTAACTCCCGACGGTACGCAGACAACCACCCTGGGTTTTACAAACAAGCTCTTTCCGATTACTTTGCGTATGAAGTATCTGAGCATTCCCTGGGTTACCCGGAAATCTGCAATAACACCGTCCTTCATCGGCCTTATCGCAGTTATATTGCCCGGGGTGCGGCCTATCATGTTTTTCGCCTCAAGCCCTACTGCCAGCACTTCACCTGTATTTTTGTTTATCGCAACCACTGATGGTTCTCTTATTACAATACCCTTCGACTTCAAATGAACAAGGGTGTTTGCCGTTCCAAGGTCAATCCCGATATCTTTCGTGAACATAGTTCCTCTCCTTTTCTGATCATTTGTATCTTAATTCTTATTTCATCCAAGTATGGTTTTAATACCAAACTGTGATAACATAACCGATACACTGTATAACGGAAGACCCACAACATTATAATAGCAGCCGTTAATTCTCTCCACGAGCAATGCCCCTATTCCCTGTATTCCGTAGGCCCCTGCCTTATCAAGAGGTTCCTTCGTTTCAATGTATCGCCTTATCTCGCCGGATGTAAGTTCCCTGATCTTCACAAGGGTAGTTTCAACATGGGTAAGTTTCTTTTCTTCGTCGCCGTCAATAACAGAAACTCCCGTTATTACTTCATGCCAGTTGCCCGACAGCTTCTTCAGCATATCAAAGGCGTGGCTTTCGTCGGCAGGTTTGCCGAGAATAACCCCGTCAAGCACGACTATTGTATCTGCCGCGAGCACAACAAAAGAATTACATCCGTTTGAGCAAAGATGTTCCTTAACGCTTAATGCCTTTCTTTCTGAAAGAAAACGGACGTAATCCTCTGCTTCTTCATTTCCCGTTATTGCTTCATCAATGTCTGAAGGATAAGTCTGAAAACTTACTCCTATCTGTTTCAGCAGCATTTTGCGTCTCGGCGACTGTGAAGCCAATATCAGTTGTTTCATAGTTACCTTCTTACACAGTGTTCTATTATTCTACATTATACACCAGTGCAGGCATATATGGAAATATTTTTTTGCACAGGTCCATATGTAATCTTTCTGTTAGTTTTATTGTTTCTTTTTATTTGATTAACCATTCGTTTTATGGGGAAATATGATATATATAATATATACGAAATCCTTAAAAATACTTAATAAATTATTCACAATTTGCTACTTCTCAATACAGGTATAAAAAAGTATAATAGGGTTAAGGATGACGTATTATTTGATATACTATAATTTTTGCAGAGGATACCGATATGAGAATTGAAAAGATAAGCGACAACAAAATACGGATTTTCGTCTCCTTTGATGACCTTGAAGAACGCGACATAGATCTGTCTTCCTTTAATTACAATTCTCCCGAAACCCAGGAACTGTTTTGGGACCTGATGGAGCAGGCTGAACTGGAACTCGGGTTTGAAACCAATGAATCCCAGCTGTGCATTGAAGCAGTTACAGACGTTGAACAGGGGTTTGTTATCACAATAACAAAAATTGAAGATGACGGTGATTTTGAATCCATCCATAAATTCATCAAGAACAGGTACAGGCGCAATGATCTGAAGTTTAAGAAAAAGCCGGGAAGTATCGGTTCTGCGGTAATGATTTACAACCTTGAAAACTTTGATGATTTATGCTCCTTATGTGCAAGGCTTAAACCTTTGTACCTGGGCGACAGTTCGGCTTACCAGTGCGAAGGCTCTTACTACCTTGTGCTCAAAAGGATGGATGACATAGAAAACAACCCGGCCAGAATTGAGAGCATTTTGTCGGAATATGGAGACAGGGTCCTGAATGTCATGTTTTTTGAAGGGTATCTTAACGAGTACGGAACCCTGATGGTAGAGAATAATGCCATCGGTTATTTGGGAGACCTTGCCTGAGTTAAAACTGCTGTTCCATGATCATAAAAAAGTCAGGTGGGAATTGTCTCACCTGACTTTGGGCTTTTTATTAACGTCTTTACAGTGAAATCTTAACTCCTCAGTATTTCTTCAAGCCATGCCCTGAACTCGTCCTTAAGATCATCACGTTCGAGGGCGAACTCGACTGTTGCCTGCAGAAAGCCCATTTTATTTCCCACATCATATCTTTTGCCTATAAAATCATAGGCATACACAGCTTCATGGAGCATCATTTCCCGTATTGCATCGGTCAGCTGGATTTCACCGCCTTTTCCGGGCGGGATTTTCTCAAGATACCTGAAAATCGACGGGGAAAGGATATACCTTCCCAGTATGGCTATATTTGACGGTGCTTCGTCAATCTCGGGCTTCTCTATCATTTCATTCACTTTTATAACCCTGTCATCAACCTGTTTACCGGCAACAATGCCGTACTTTGATACATCTTCACGGGGAACTGTCTGAACCCCGAGCACCGTTGTTTTATACTCGTTATAAACATCAATGAGCTGCTTCAGGCACGGTACCTCCGATTTTACAATGTCGTCGCCGAGAAGCACCGCGAAAGGTTCATCGCCTATAAAGGCTTTGGCGCAGTATATTGCATGTCCCAGGCCCCTGGGCTCTTTCTGCCTGATATAGTGGATATTTACCAGGTTTGAAATGTCCCTTACCAGGGCCAGCAGTTCTTCTTTTTTGCTACGCTTCAGCTCCTCTTCGAGCTCGTAGGATTTGTCGAAGTGGTCTTCTATCGCTCTCTTGTTCCTGCCTGTTACAATAATTATATCTTCTATTCCTGATGTGACCGCTTCTTCAACAATAAACTGAATAGTCGGCTTGTCAACTATCGGAAGCATTTCCTTGGGCTGTGCCTTTGTGACCGGCAGAAACCTTGTTCCGAGCCCCGCAGCAGGAATAATGGCTTTATGTACTTTCATAGTCTTTAACCTCCAGTATTTGATACTAAATATTTTATTAATAATTCATCAGCTTTATCTCTTTTTTGAATGCTTTCCCGCCTTCAATGGAAGGCGGTCCCTTCAAATAGCCTGATAAATACACAGCTTCGGATAAAGCCATTTTGTATTGCTTCAACCGGCATTGCCAGGAATGTCCGGGTTTTCCACCCTGTTGCTTTTATTAATATACTTCTCCTTTATATAATAACAAATTTTCCAGTATCCGTATACCGCAAGTAACGTCAGCGTGCTGTAATATGCTCCCTTGTACCGGGTTGCGGTCTCAAAAATCATGAAAAGCATCATGGAACCAATCATGTAAAACGACAGCGTTTTCATGGCAAGCGGAGCCTTATTGTTCAGTGACAGAAGAATCAACGCAATAACGGCTCCCAGCACAACAGGAAGGTTGAATGAACTCACAATCAGCTGGAAGGTCTGGCCTAAATCCGCCGACCTGAACCGTGTATACTGGTTTTGCCATTCGGTGACAGCCCTTGCCGGATAGCTTTCATCAAACCATATGCTCAGCTTTCTTTTAAAGTGCGGAGCAACCCTTATTCCCATGTTTTTATAACGCTCAATTCCCAGCCTGAAAAAGTGCTCCTGGACCTTCGACGGGTCATCGTATTCCTCCCTGGCAGCATTGAACAGTTCACCGTCCGCTTCGTTCCACCTGCCCTGCGAATTCTCATTCGCACCGACAAACAGGTTCCATCCGTAACTGCGTGAAGGGCTTTTATATCCGCTGACACCGGCGGTGACCGAGCCTAAAAGCATTGCGGCAAGTACGTACGATACAACAATTACTGAAACTGACAGGAGTTTTTCGCCTGCTTTACTATCACTGTAAATAACTATTGCCAATACCGACGCGATAATAAGGATAAGGGCTGCCGGCCTGAAGAAATTTGCAGCTGCAGCGGCAATGCCGAAGACCGCTGAAAACAGGTACGGCTTTTTCTTATCAAGTCCTGATACCAGGAAGAAAACAGCGCACAGGATTACTGAAGAATATATGGGTTCCCCGCCGGCAAGCAGGGTAAATATAATTACAGACGGGTTCAATGCAACAGCCAGTCCGCCCGCCAACCCGACCTTAGGGTTCGCTGATTTTTCAAGGATATATGTGCCAAGCCCTGCCTCGATAACACCGAACAATAAGTTGATCACCTTCGTCAGCCATGTTGTCTCGCCAATCAGTTTATACATGAAGGATATAAAGATTGGATAATTGAGAGCATGCGGGAAAATCCCGTAATAAAACCTGTTGCTTTCGCTTAATGTCCCATCTGCTATTTTCCTCGCCGTGGAAAGGTATATCGCATAATCCCCCTGCTGCGTGAGCCCGATGAAATAAATGACAATAAACCGTATTATAAACGCAGCAGCCATATTGAATATCATTCGTTTCACAACATGGCCTCTGAATATGCGATCCTTAAGAAAATAAACGGTAAGAAGGCTTATAATGCAATAAAGCAAATAAAAGCAAACTGTAAAAAAGGACCTGGGAAAGGCGGATAAAATGCTGCACATAAGCAGAATGCAGAGGAAGCATACAGCCGTTATTTCACCGTAGTAAATTATTCTTTTTATCGTACCGTCCGGCCTTGAAACCATCTGAAACTCCTTTCCGCAAAAAACACAGCACAGGTTTTAAATTGAAATACAACAAATCCATTATAATGCAATATCCCGTACTATAAAAGGATAATTACCAGACCGGGAATCAATCCGCATTACCATACCCCGAGCAGCTTCAACCCGCTGCCCATGAAATAAATCGAAAAGGCTGCTATGAATATGCCAAGAACGAGGAGAATACGGCAGTATACGGCATCGCTTATCAGCTTTCTTCCTTTTGCAAACGCGGCCGAAACAGATGAATACCACACGAAATCAGACAGGATATGACCAAGAAAAAACAGGAGAACACCGATTATACCTAATGTATAAGCCTGGCGTACCGATTCCATTCCTGTTGTGGCCCACCACATAATAAAATACGGGTTTGTGGCGCTTACAACAATTCCGGCCAGGACAAGGTTATTCATGCCCGTACCGCTTCCCTGGCCCTGGTTGTTCAGCGAAACTGTCTTTCTTATGCCTGACTTTATCATCCCGTACCCCATCCAGGCAAGGAAAGCGCCGCCGAACAACCCGATAAATCCTGCAATTACCGGGTTGGAAAAGAAATCCCTGAGTCCGAAAGTCATCGCTATGATTAAAGCAAGTTCCAGGATTCCATGCCCTAATACTATCAATGGACCTGCCGTCCACTTCTTCCTTTTCAGGCTGCCCTCAATTGTTACGCCTAACATCGGCCCGGGCATCAATGCCCCTGAAAAACCTATAAAAAAAGAACTGAAAAAAATCCTCATCAAAGACATAATCATTTACCCTCTTTTTCTACTTTGTATCCTTCTTTAAGCAATGCCTCAACAGCATTATCAATATCCCCGTCCCTTACAAGGATGTAGTCCGTATCATATGTTGAGACAGCAAAAATACTTATCCTGTTCCGGGCAAGTACCGCACTTATTGAAGCAAGTATGCCGACCAGTGAAAAATCCAGCGGCCCTTCCACCTTCAGGATCCTCCAGCCTTTTTCACCTTTAACGTTTTCGGGAATACACGCTTCACTGCAGACGACCGATAATTCATCAGGTGTTCCCGTGACAGAGAAGAATTCACCCCGGTGCACCCATCCGGGTATTGAACCGGAGCTGTCCAGCCTGCATATTCCATATTTCCCGTTCAAAAGTTTCATGTTCGGGCAATTTCCGGCCGCACTGCCAGTCATCGGTACACTCCCCATTCATAAATCCCGTTTCAAAGCGCTGTTTTAATACAAACAGCCGCAAAATCCCCACATGTTTCAGCCCGCTGATAATAAGTCCCATGATAATGGCGCTGATACAAAGCGAATATTTTATTTAATATAATATAACAGGAAATATAATTTTGGAAGTGTTTTTCAGTCTTTATTTATTTTTCATGAATTTAAAACAGATCAAAGTCCACAATACGGTTTACCCTCTCAACTTCTTCAGGAAGCCTGAGTGCTATATCCTCTGTCACTTCCCGTGAAAGATTCAGCATTTCCATGGTTATATCGGTATAGTTGAAAGTTGTATCGGTCCCGAGCAGCTTCACATAATAATTCGTGCTTATTGAATCGGCCAGGTATATTATTCTTACTTCATTGCCGGCATAAACGCTTTGGAACGGGTAATGGTGATGTCCTACCACTTCCTTTATCTCTTCCGGCAACCCCCATTCACCGCATAACCACATTCCAATTTTGGAATGGGTTATACCTTTAAGCACTATTTTCTCCGCGACTATCTGGTGTACACCCCGTTCCATCTGCATTTCATAAATCCTGTCCAAATATTCGGGAAGACATATGTCAAGAACGGTTATTCCAATATCATGTATCAGTCCATATGTAAAAATCCTGTCCTTATCGCATAAGCCCGTCCTTGCTGCAATCATACGGCTTGCAATTGATGTAGCGATACAGTGTTTCCAGTATGTCCTGTTATTGAAAATTTTCGCCCGCCCGCTCCTGTTCGGAAGCAGTAGTTTGGTTATATATGCAATAGCAATTATCCTGATGTTTTTCGCACCCAGGTACAGGACAGCGTCCTTCAGAGTCAGCATTTTCCTGTCCAGTGTCGAGGTATAGTTCAAAACCCGTAATAAAGCCGTTTCAAGTCCCGGAACATTCTGCAGCTTGTCGATGCATTCGTCAATGCTGAATTCATAGGGTTCCAGCAGCATGTTCAGCGCTTCCCCGAATGTTCTTGGAATCTCAGGTATGCAGTTTGACCGCCTGATCAGTTTTATGACCGGATGATTCTGCATTTCAAGACCCCCGTTATACAATGTACATGCATAATTCGGCACAGTATATTTATACCCTGAACCTGCCCGGATAAAGCGCTTTTTTCATTATAAGTACGTTATTTTACCACCCGAAAAACCTGCCCGAAATCAAAATTGTTATCTGTTATATTTAATTCTGCCCGCGTCTTCCTTTACATACCTGTTTGAATAACCTAAAAGCCATAAAACCTTGCGAACCGCTGTGTAATCATCCCTTCAACAGGATTTTCAGCCCTTTAAGGAATTTACCGTTTGCCATTGCCAGCAGGCCTTTGAAAACACCGGCTTTTATGCCGCTGGAAATATGCATGCTTCGAAGCGGGCTCCCGGCGCTGGACTCCAAAAGCATCCGGTACTCGGTTGTGCCCGGCTTGGCGCCTTTGGAAATAAACCTTTTCACATACCAGTACAGAATCCGCATAACAAGAGAATGGTCTTTCATGTCCATAACGGTATCGTTCATGGTGAACTTCCCTTTTTGAGGTGTATAAGGCACATATTTTCTGCCGAGCATAGTCTCCCACTGCTCTAATAAGGCGAACCGCAGGGTTTTTCATACCACGAACCCGGCTGCCAGTGCGGGATCTCCACTGTTTCACCGGATTTTTCTATAATTCCTGCTACAACCAGTTTATCAGGGTTCCCGCCTGCAAGAACCGTATACCGGCCCGACGGAACCTTCCACCCGTTATCCCAGACCGCAAAGCAGCGCAGGTCCAGGCTGAACCTTACTTCCCTGCTCTCACCGGGCTGAAGAAAGACTTTTGCAAAGCCTTTCAGTTCACGAACGGGACGATGTATCCCATTCTGGGGCGGGGCTATATAAAGCTGCACCACATCAGCCCCTGCCCGGTCGCCTGTGTTTGTTACCGTAATGCTGACCGTTTCACCGTCAATCTCCGGGTCAGTATACGAAAACCCGGTATAGCTCAATCCGAAACCAAACTTCCAGCGGACCGGAACACCGGCCTTGTCATAATAACGGTAGCCGACATAGATTCCCTCGCGGTACTGGGCATCCCACAGGGGATAGTATGCCGCCGACGGACAATCGCTATATTTCAGCGGCCAGGTTTCAGCAAGTTTACCCGACGGGTTGGCTGCACCATACAGCAGGTTTTTCACTGCCTCACCGCCTGCCTGTCCCGGAAGGCCCATGTACAAAATTCCTTTTACCTTGTCTGCCCATGGTGCTTCAACTGGTGCGCCGCAGAACAGTACCACAACTGTATTCGGGTTTTTGGCCGCCGTATCCTCAATCAGCCTTACCTGCTCTTCCGGCATTTTCATGTCGTCGCGGTCAAAGCCTTCGCTTTCATAATCGGGCGTGAGTCCCGCGAACACAACTGTCACGTCCGCCTGTTCCACACTTGCGCTGCTTTCCAGGACATCAGCAGGATGTACCAGCTTAACAGGATTAATATGACTTGAGCCTGAGCCCTGGTAGCGCATGTCCTTCGCCATGTCACCGACGACAGCAATTTTCTGTCCTTCCCTGAGCGGCAGAATATTATCCTCGTTTTTCAGGAGTACCGCGCTTTGCTCGGCAGCAATACGGGCAAGTTCATGATGGGCATCATAATCGCAGCCGTCCCTGTCTTTTAGGGCCTTTTGAGCCTCTGTCACCAGTTTTTTAACACGCTGTACGCTGCGGTCAATGTCAGCCTCATCCAGTTCACCACGGCTTACCGAGTCCATGATCTCCTGCTCCATGTAATTGCTTCCGCCTGGCATATTCAGATCACAGCCGGCTTTAAAGGCCGCAATACGGTCGTTCATCGCGCCCCAGTCGGTAACAACAAGACCTTCAAAACCCCATTCATCCCTCAAAATACCGGTAAGCAGTTCCTTACTGTCGCTGCAGTATACACCGTTTACCTTGTTGTAGGCGCACATAACCGTTTTCGGCTTTCCCTCTTTTACAGCAATTTCAAAGGGTGCCAGGTAGATCTCCCGCAATGTTCGTTCATCAAGTATTGAATCGGAACTTAACCGTTTATATTCCTGGTTGTTGCAGGCAAAATGCTTAAGACATGTACCAATGCCGTTTTTTTGTGCGTTTTGGATAAAACTTGCCGCCAGTTTCCCTGCAAGGTACGGGTCCTCGGAAAAATACTCGAAATTCCTTCCGCAAAGCGGATTTCGCTTGATATTTACACCGGGTCCGAGAAGCAGGCCAACCCCTTGGTCCAAAGCCTCCTCGGCAATGGCCGAACCAATCTTTCCAACCAGCTCCACATCCCAGCTGCAGGCTGTTGACACTGCCGATGGAAAACATGTAGCGGGCAGTGACTTGTGCACCCCAAGGTGATCACCCGCATGTTCCTGCTTGCGCAGCCCGTGCGGTCCGTCACACATAAACATTGACGGGATGCCATACTGCGGAAACTCCCGGGTTTCCCAGAAATTTTTGCCCTCACACAGCGCAATTTTTTCTTTAAGCGTCATAAAAAAATTCCCCTGCCTTGCACCTAATAATTTTAATCACAGTGAACTCCTGAGAAATACCTGTTACCCAGGTTCGGCCAGGTTCAGCCCGAACTACTAATCCCTGTTGCAATACAGGTCCACGCCTCTCAAATATTTTTTCGGCCTTACCGGACGAAGATATAACCACCTGTTCCGGAAGCAATCTATATCAGTTTACACGGATGGTATATCTCACCGCAGGAAGGGCATTTGTATTCAGTATTAGTGTCTTTATAGGAATACCTTGAAACCAGTATGCTTTTACCGCATTTCGGACATAATACTTCCTGGGATCTGATCAGTTTTATTGCAAGTTCTCTTGTTAAGTTCGTGTTGTTTGACATTGCTATTTCCTTTCCGTATCAATGGAGTATTTTTGCAGTTTTTAACCCACACTTTTCCTGCTTCGGGTAACAACAAGATAAACTATTCCCAATACAGTCAGCAATGCAAAAAATGCGGTAATCCAGGGGAAAGAGGGTTTAGTTGTCATGAAAGCAACTGTTGGCCCGTCAGGTCCGTCTATAACTCCTCCCAGGTTTGCACCGGTGACTTTAACTTCATATTTATTCATCAAAAACAGAGGAAGCAATGATCCGTAAAGCAAATTGACAATTGGCACTAAACCGGACATAACAGTAAGCACTGCAATAATAATCCTTATTGATTTTCCCTTTTTCAAATTTCTTCACTCCTCTGACATTATCCTTTTCGCCGGCATAAAGGTAAGCGTCATATTATACCATTATTTAACCTTTTTGAGAATTTATTTATTTTTATCCTATCACATTTTTCATATATTCGCAAAAGTCCACGGCAAGTGATTCATCCGGGTCCATGGTTTTATCTGATCCGTAGCATATTAATGCCTCATTAATTAATCCATGATACTTTTCACAGTGAATATTCTTTAACGCCCATTCCCCGCCCTCTTTCTTTGAAAGCACAAGAGCCTCCTGTACATATGCCAGAACCCTGCACAGGTTCAGAATAAAATAAACAGGATTTTCCATCACTTCAACATGCGAATTCATAATGTCGCGCCTTATGCTGTCCAGGTACGCTTCATGCGGTACATCCCCGAAAACATCGTCAATTTTCTTTCCGTATAATACCATGCCTCTTCTTTTCGTAATAAAGAAATGTGCTGCAAGGTCATTGTCGGTACCGTTCATTTTTCTGATATATTCAGCGGGATTGCTCATATACCAGGAAAGATGCATGTTTGAGAAATGTAATTCATATGGTGTGGGATAAACAAAGTTTTTGCAATACTCACTTCTTACCACACTTATTTCAATACCCTTAGGCGGCAGTTTATTATTCAAGAATATGATTTCATCCATAAACATCTTCTTCTGTAAATCCGTAATTGCATCTTCCACTACAACCAGAACATCCAGATCGCTTTTCGCCGGGTTAAAGCAGCCCATGGCAAAAGAACCATGCACATATACCCCGGTCAGCATATTCCCGAAAGTTTTTACAACTTAATTCAACCAGCTTTTCCAGCACATCCTGTATTTTCATCATACCCGTTATTTTATCCTCTTCCCGGTTACTGAAAAAATGACATCATTAATTTATTACTGCCTGTTATCTATGGAAAGCAAAGCATAACTCCACGATTTTCTGCTTTTTAGCATAATCAAATATGTAGTATACCTATATTTTACACGATAAATCCAAACAAAACCCGCAGATACAACTACTGCTGACTATATCTATTCATCATTTCCCGGCATTTCAGGATTTCCTTCAAACCAGGCAGGGCCGGAATGGCGCCTTTTTTCGTGGTGGTCAGTGATCCCGCGGCATTTGCAAAATCGATCATATCTTCTATTTCATCCTTGTTTATTGTTTCGAAATTACAGCCTCTGTCAATAAACCCGGACAAAAATGCACCAACAAACGCGTCACCCGCACCGGTTGTGTCAACGGTATTGACTTTATAGGCTGGTAAATGCCCGCTGTATGCCCCTTTTCTGTAAAAACAGCCCGACGGGCCAAGTGTTACAAGAATAACAGGTATATTATACTTATCCGTGATTAGACGTGATCCCTCTTCTGCGTTCTTTGTTCCTGTTATGAATTCAAGCTCTTCGCCCGAAACCTTAAGTATATGGGCATATCTCATTCCTTCCTCAATCATCAGCCTTGCGTCATCAAGGTTCTCCCACAGCGGGGGACGAAGATTCGGATCAAAGGATACAACCGCACCGCTTTCCCTGGCTGTTCTTACCGCATACAGCGTTGCATCCCTTGATGGCTGATGAGTCATTGAAACAGTTCCGAAATGGAAGACACGGCAGTTTTTAATTAGTGAAACATCTACTTCCGATTTCTCAAGCAGCATGTCGGCACCGGGCTTCCTGCAGAAACTGAAACTCCTGTCACCATTCTGATCAAGATGCACGAATGCCAGCGTCGTACTTGCTTTATCTGTTGCGAGCACACTTTTTGTCTCCACGTTTAATTTTTTCAGAATATTTGTCAGGAAGAGCCCGAACCGGTCTGCGCCAACCTTGCTGATCAATGCGGTTTTTTTACCTAATTTGGCGGCCATGGCCAGCACATTCCCGGGTGCCCCTCCGGGATTACACTCAAACAAGGCATTTCCTTCTTTTGATACTCCAGCAGGTGTGAAATCAATCAATATTTCTCCGAGAGCAACCAAATCAAACATCCTACTCTCTCCCCATATATAGTTTTGCGAATGAATACGCCTGTCGCTTTTACCGTGCCCTTATATCAGGGCTCAATTATAATCTTGCCGCAGCTTCTGTATGAACTGTCCTCAAAAACTTTGATTATATCGGTAAGTTTCACCTTGTCGGCTATAAGGTCCCTTACATTAATCCTTCCCGAATTGAGAAGCTCCACTGCCCTCCCCTGGGTATACGGATTTATGTACGATGCTTTTATGCTGAACTCTTTTTTAAACACATCAAATGGCTTCAGCGGAACCTCGCAGTCCGGATGGGTAAGCCCGAAAAGCATTACCGTGCCACCTCTTCCGACATATCTCAGGGCATCCATAACAGTACTTTTTAATCCGACGCATTCAATAACCTTGTCAATATGGTTTATTCCATTCGCGCTTAGAACTTCACCCAAGTCGTTTTTGACGGGATCAACCGTAATATCGGCTCCAAGTTTGACAGCCAGTTCCCTTTTTTCCTTTACAGGTTCAACAAGGATAATGGCTGATGCTCCTGACAGTTTCACAAGCTGCAGCATAATAAGGCCGATGGTTCCGCCGCCTATCAATAAAACCGTATCTCCCGGTTTTACTTCGGTCAGACCCATTCCATGCAGGCAGCATGCGACCGGCTCTGCCATCGCCGCTTCTTCGAAGGACAAACTGTCTCCGATGCTGTAGACCTGTTTTTCCCTTACAGTGCAGAACTCAGCAAAACCCCCGTCAACAGTTGTTCCGATGCCAATCATATTTTCACAGAAATGGGCCTTGCCATTCCTGCAGAAATAGCAGTGGCCGCACATGTCATTCGGATCCACACACACTCTGTCACCGGGCCTAAAGTTTTTTACATTTGAACCCATTTCATAAACAATTCCCGAGAATTCATGGCCTAAGATCGTCGGCGGCTCACATTTTGCAGCACCCTCAGCGCCTTCATATATATGTATATCCGTTCCGCATACCCCGCATGCCTGGACCTTTATGACCACTTCATCAGCCGCAGGAGGCCGTACTTCAACATCCTGTACTTTTAAAATATGTTTCCCCAAATAAACTGCTGCTTTCATG
>LFSH01000052.1 GCA_001513105.1 Clostridiales bacterium DTU070
GGTCGGGAAATACCGGCCACAAGCCTGCTGCAGTCAGCAGGTACACCTGCAAAATGTGGAGTATGGCAGTGAATTCTGTTATAATAAATAATAATGTAACATATTGTGGCAATTATTAACTCTAAAGGCGAATAGTGGTATGAAAAGGATTATATTGTATGTAAAGTTCTGTATAGCGTGGTTTATTGATTTCATGAAGGATGGCAAATCCCTGAAGCATTCTCTGAACCTTGCTCTTGTATACGAGAGAATGGGCAGGGTTTTTCATGCTGCAAGAATTTATTACAGGAACATAAAAATGTATCCCGATGATCCGAGAGCATACTACGGTATTGCAATCCTGTACGACAATAAAAAACGGTACCGGGAGGCTGTCGACTGGTTTAAGAAGGCCATTGATATCAATCCCGATTTCGTACCGGCATGGTTCTTTATGGCGGGTTCGCTGTATGAGCTTGGAGAGAAACATGCAGCTTTAGACTGTTATAAGAAGGTAATAAGCCTGAATCCTTCAAACTTCTGGGCTCACAATAATGCAGGCTCGATTTGCGAAGAACTGAACATGAATACCGAAGCATTGCAGTACTTCAGAAAGGCACTCGAGATTATACCCGGCCACCACAAGGTATTATTCAACATGGGTGTGGTATTTGCCAAGATGGGGTATGAGCTGAAGGCACAGGAATGCTATTGGGAATCCATAAGAGGGTACAACAGGTATCCTTACAGTTTCCTTAATCTTTCCCTTTTATACAAGGAAGAAAAAGAACTGGACAGGGCTATTATAGTCATCAGCGAAGGAATCCGCTGCAATCCCGGGGCGCCCTTCCTGTACTATAACCGTGCATGTTTCCTGGCAATGGCGGGAAATATAGAAGAAGCATTTCTTGACGTTGTACGGGCGGCCAAACTGAATCCGGAGTTTTTAAACTATGCCGAGAACGATGAGGATCTTGAAGACGTAAGGAAACATCCGGGGTACCAGGCACTGAAAAAATACTTGCAGAACAGGGAGAACACCAATGCATGAACATTATTACAGTGAGAAACCTACTTCTGAAATCAGGGAAAAGGCGTTCAGAGAAACATACAACAACAAAACCCTTGAGTTTGTTTCGGTGAGCGGTGTATTCGCATTTGAAAACCGTATTGACAAGGCATCACGTCTTCTGATTGAAACCTTCAGGCCCCATGGACATACAGTACTGGATATGGGTTGCGGCTACGGGGCTATAGGACTGTTTTTGAAAGCTTTATACCCCCAGCTGATTGTGACACTGACCGACATAAATGAACGGGCGGTATTGTATGCGCGGAAAAACGCTGAAAGGAACAATCTCTGGGTTAAAGTTTTCAGGGGCGATCTGTATGAAAGTGTCGGCGACAGCTGTTTTGACGATATAGTAACAAACCCGCCTGTCACAGCCGGCAAAAAGGTTGTTACCCGGCTTATACAGGAAGCCGCGGAACACCTGAATAACGGCGGCGCTTTCTGGCTTGTTGCCTTTCACAACAAGGGCGGATCGACATACAGGAAGATAATGGAAGATACTTTCGGCAAAGTTGAAGATGTAAAGAAACAGGGTGGAATCAGGGTATACCGTTCATATCTCAGGAAGGATTAACAGGCTTTTAAAACAGGATTTTTTCATGAAACGGTTGGTCATAGGATTTGCTTGCAGCTCACCCGTGTTGTTTTTCCTGAACATGGCTGTTTAGTTGTTACTATTAAGGGTAAATACGGTTAATATTACGATATAAGCTGAATATGCTAATTTATACACTAAAAGCCCGTACAAACGTATAGGAGAAAAGGTATGTTGCTTTTTGGTATTGTAATTGATGATGAAGTTACACGGAATAAAATTGAGGAAATATACAGAGTGTACCGGAATCTTTTATTCTACACTGCTTACTGCATTTTGAAGGATTACCACGAAGCAGAGGATGTGGTACATACTGCAATAATCAAGCTGTGCAGCCACATTGACAAGATTGATGATATTGAGTGTAACAAAACGAAAGCCTTTCTTGTTATTATAGTTAGAAACATTGCTATCAATGTTTACAATAAAAAAAGGAGATTAACCGATATTCACATGGAAAAGCTGGTGGATCTGAACGATAATTACATAAACCCGGAAGAATACATGCTGAAAATAGAAAATGCCGAATGGGTTGCACGGAAACTGGCGCAGATAAACTCGGAATATGCGGATATTCTGGTTCTGAGGTATACATATCAGTTTTCTATTGAAGAAATAGCCTATTTATTGAATACAACCGAAGGCAATGTCAGGGTGAAATTGCATCGTGCCCGGAAAGCTCTGCACGATATTATGAAGGGTGAGTATTATGAACAGACAGCAGAATAGAAAAAATGAAAAACAGAATAAACTGTTGTCTGCGTTTTACGACTACATTGGGGAATACCATATCGACAATATCTGTGCAGACATGGAAAGCCGAAAGGACGCAATAGACAGTACAGAGGTCCCGCAAAGCCTTGATGCATGGTTTGAACAGTATGTGAGAGGTATCAGGAGAAAAGAATTCAGGAGGAGATTTGCGGGAAAAGTGAAGATTTTTTCTTCACGGGCTGCTGTTGTTCTTGTGGTGCTGCTTTTTTCATTTGTCACGCTTTCACTCAGCGTAGATGCCATCAGAACGCAGATATTTAATTTGTTATCCACCGATTTTCAAAAGTATTCAAGTGTCAGGATTGAAGATGGACAGACCAGTAATGTAAAAATTGAGTGGGAGTATTACTATTTCCCGACATATGTACCCGAAGGTTTTTATATAGAAACAGTAAAAGGAACCGGTTCTGTAAAAACAATTTGGTTTGTTAACGGAAGCAATGAACATATAGTTTTTGCCCAGGCTCCGAACGGAGTTGACTTTAACCTGGATATTGAAGACGGAACGAAGAAGGAAGTAGTAATAAAAGACAGAAAGGCTGTTTTTGTTGAAAAGGATAAGAAGAACTTTTTAATTTGGAACAATGAAGAGTATAGCTTTTCCTTAATATCAACCATGGATGAAGAGATATTGCAGTTTATTGCAGAAAGTTTGGAGAAAAAATAAAAAATTTAAAAAATAGTGTAACAAAATATCACCTTCGTTTGTTTAATATGCGGAGGTGGAAAAAATGAAAAAACCGTTTAAATTAATTCTGATTGTTTGCCTTATTTTATCTACGGTTATTGCACCATCCTTTGCACTACATACAGATGTGGCTACTGAAAGTAAAGACATGCATGCTATGTTTGACTATTTAAATATAATGGGACTTTATTTCGACATCAGCACTTGGGGTAAAGCTGAATGCGATGTTATTGTGACTGCTTTAGACGCTGAAGCCATAGGAATAGAAGTCGAGCTTCAGCAATATGACAGCAAGAACTACAGGTGGAAAACAATAAAAAGCTGGTCAAATTATGAAGAAGGCATTACCTCCGGAGCAGGAGGGACATATTGGGTACTAAAAGGATACTTATACCGTTGTATTGGAAGATGTGATATATATGTTGGCGGCAAAATTGTTGAAGAGCACGAAATGATCAGCAAATGCAAATATTATGATTAATATGAAAGGTTAAAAAAATAATATTTCCCTAAGGCTTAAGTGTTAGTCTACCCCCCCCTAACAGTTAAGTATAAATCTTTAAAGGTGCTCACAGGTCAAAAATTTTATACCGTGAGCGTCTTTTCTTTATCCCCGAAGAGGCGGAAAAGCTATAATAAAAAGCAACAGCGAAGAAGTATCCGCGGATTCCGCATATTATTCTGTCTTATGAACCAATAACCCTTCAGGCCGTTGAGGGAAAATTCCAGGACAGTCTTTCTGAATTATAAATATATGAATAAAGTGCTTGCTTTTTGGGTAATATGTTTTATAATATTAATGCAAATGCAAAGCATTTGCATTAATATTGGAGGTAAAATGAATGTTTGCCAGGGAACAAACACTGACAGAAAACATGGAATTTACAGACGAAAGAATTGAGTGCTGCAAAACCAAAAAGAAATATAAGAATCTTTTTGCTGCTTTTTTGCCTGTACTGTTGGTTCTCTTTCTTCTTACTTCCTGCGGTTCAGTGGATGTGAAGAACGAAGACGGCAAAATCACTGTTTATACCAGTTTTTATACAATGTACGACTTTGCACTGAAAATAGGCGGCGACAAGGTAAATGTTGTCAATATGATTCCGCCCGGGATGGAACCCCATGACTGGGAGCCAAGCCCGAAGGATATTGCCGGCCTGTCGGAGGCAGACCTGTTTATATACAGCGGAGCAGGCATGGAAGGCTGGGTGGGGAAAGTACTTGAATCAATAAAAAATGATAATCTTATTGCCGTGGAAACGTCAAAAGAAATCACCCTTGAAAGCGCAGACCATGCCCACGGATCACATGACGGAGACACAGGGCACAAAACCGGGCATTCCCACGTCCACGAACATGATCCGCATGTCTGGCTTAATCCGATGAATGCCAAATTACAGATGAAAGCCATTAAAGACGCACTGATCCGGGTAGACGCGGAAAACAGCCGTTATTACGAGGAAAACTACGAGTATTATGCAGGAAAACTTGATGAACTGGATAAAAAATACAGGGAAGCGGCAGCGTCGTTTTCAAGGAAGGAAATAGTCGTTTCACACGCGGCTTATGGATACCTGTGCAGCGCATACGGCCTGAAGCAGGTTGCACTTGAAGGCATTGCAGGCAGTTCTGAGCCTGATGCCGCAAGAATGGCTGAGATTACGAAATATGTCAGGGACAACGATATCAGGGTTATATTTTACGACGGAATTTCCAGTTCAAAGGTTGCAGAAGCAATTGCCCGGGAAACAGGAGCTAAAACTGAAATTTTGAGCCCGCTTGAGGGAATCGGTGCCAGGGACCTTGAAGAGGGAAAAGACTATTTCGCAATTATGGAACAGAACCTGAAAGTTCTGACCGATGCTTTGAAATAGGGGGGAGAGCTGTTGGGTATTCTGGAAGTTCAGAACCTGTCCTTTGCCTACCAGGGGAATTTGATTCTGAAAGATGTGAATTTTACAATCAACAAAGGTGATTTTGCCGGCATCATAGGTCCGAACGGTTCAGGAAAAAGCACCCTTATTAAGCTGATGCTGAAAATTCTTACCCCGGAAAAGGGACAAATAAAAATAATGGGTGAAGATATTAAAAAGTTCAGCGGGTGGTCGAAAATAGGGTATATTTCCCAGAAAGCGAACAGTTTTAATACAGGTTTTCCCGCCACGGTAAAGGAAATTGTCGGAATCAGCCTTTTGGCCAATAACGGGATTTTCAGAAGAAAACCGGCAGACTATGAACAGAAGGTTTACGACGCTTTGAAGAAGGTTGGGATGCAGGATTACGGGAACGCGCTGATAGGCAGGCTTTCAGGAGGACAGCAGCAAAGGGTTTTTATTGCCCGGGTATTAGTCACAGAGCCTGAAATCATGTTCCTTGACGAGCCTACTGCAGGAATTGACGCGAAATCGGAAGAAGCCCTGTATTGCCTCCTGGCAAGGCTTAACGAAGAGCTGGGCATTACAATAATAATGGTGACCCATGACATCGGCGCAATCACGGTACATGCAAACAAGCTGATATGCCTCGGAGAAAAAGGAGTTACAGTGCACGATACCGGCGAGGCTGCGGCAGACGAGTTTTTTTCTGAAATATACGGATACAGCGTTCAGGTTCACAGCCACGGATGCCGGAACTGTGATCACGCAAAGCAAGCGAGGTGTAAGGATGCCTGAAATATTTCAGTATGAATTCATGATCAATGCTTTTATCGTAGGTATTTTAACCGCAGTTATAATTCCGTGCATAGGTGTGGTTGTTGTTTTAAGGCGCCTGTCGATAATGGGGGATGCGTTGTCCCATGTATCGCTCGCCGGGGTGGCTGCAGGGCTGGTTTTCGGAATTAACCCGGTACTCAGCGCGGTCATCTTTGCAGTGGCTGCATCCCTGGGGGTCGAAAAAATCCGCAGCGCAATATCCAGGTTCGGGGAAATATCAACAGCGGTTATAATGTCGGTTGGTATCGGCCTTGCAGGGATATTGTCAGGGTTTGTGACAAGCGCAAATTTCAACAGCTTCCTGTTCGGCAGCCTTGTAGCAATAAGTCCGTTTGAAAAGTACCTGGTAATGGTTCTTTCAATTGTTGTATTAGCCGTATTTCTGCTGCTTTACAGGGCTTTGTTCTATATTACCTTTGATGAAGAGTCGGCAAGGCTTGCAGGCATACCTGTACGGCTTGTTACCATTGTTTTCACTGTTCTTACCGCTGTGACGATATCAATATCTTCACGGGTTGTGGGGACTCTTGTGGTTTCTTCAATGATGGTACTTCCCGTTGCGGTTTCATTGCAGCTGGCAAAAAGCTATAAACAGACAGTTGTCTTTTCGGTTCTATCCTCGGTATTTTTTGTTGTAACCGGGCTGTTTCTTTCATATTATCTTAACTTGAAGCCGGGAGGCACAATCGTTCTGACAGGTGTTGCGTCGCTGGCAGTCACGCTGCTGGTGAAAAGTTCAGCGGGAAGATTTAAAGAGAAGGGCTTGATTTAAGGAGAGGGTTGAATTGCAGGAAAAGGATATATACCGCAATATTCTGCAGCAGAAAGGGCTGAAGGTTACCGAGGTCAGGATGAATGCCCTTAAAATACTTGATGATGCAGAAATTCCAATGACCGTTGAGGAGGTATTTAACGGTTTAAGGAGTATGCTGTCCACCGTAAACCTGTCAACGGTATACAGGACTATGGAAGCCTTTTTGAAAAAGGGGCTGATTGAGAAAACCACGCTGCTGGATGACAATAAATTCCGGTACGAGTACAAGAGGGTGGAGCATAAGCATCATCTTGTGTGTATCGGCTGCAACAGGATGGTAGCCATAGAAGACTGCCCGATAGACGACAATTATGCAAAAGCAATGTGCAGCAGACAGGGTTTTGAACTGACGGGGCACAGGCTTGAAATATACGGCTTATGCCCGGATTGCAAATAAATGGCATATACAAAACGGCATTCAAATGATACAATTTACAGTATGTATTTCAACTGCTTTAAAAAATCCGATAAAACAAAAGAGGACTTAATGCTGGTGTACATAATAATGTCATGGGCAGCTGCTGCTGTATGGATGCTTGTTATTTTTGCATTTTCCGCACAGGCTGCAGAACAATCCAGCCGGTTAAGCGCGGGAGTTACCGAGGTTGTTGTAAAAACGGTGGAAAAGGTAGCTCCAAAAGCTGAAATAAATGTGCACAGCCTGAACCATATAATAAGAAAAAACGCCCATTTCTTTCTTTATATGATATTAGGGCTTTTAGTCATGAACGCATTCAGAAGATGCGGAAATACCGTGAAGAAAAGCCTGGTATTATCCTTTCTTGTCTGTGTTCTTTATGCGGTATCTGATGAAATACACCAGTTATACGTTCCCGGGCGCGGTGCACAGATGACCGATGTTATTATCGACAGCCTTGGAGCAGTCACAGGCCTTTTATTTTATTGGCTTGCAGGGCTTGTCTGTACAGGGCGCCGGGAAAAGAAAGCATCATAATACACGGGTCATTCCCTGAACAGGGTTAGTTTTATTTTTCTGTTTCTTACAAAATATCTCCATTGCCTCATCAGGTACGGCATTAAGTAATAGTCCACGCCGAAGGATTTTCCCGCATCCTGGAACATGGCTATCTGGGCAGGGATTAACCAGTATGTTTCCGGGTACATTCCCGTGGATAACAGGAAGTTAATATTCATTCCAAGCCCAGCAACTGCGGCGGGAATGGTTAATGTTCCGGTAATAAATGCAAGCCCCAGGCCTATTTCGGCTATAACTATCATGTACTGGAAAAACATCGGGTACTGGAGAATGATGTTTTCAACAATCCATTCGTACCATTGCGGAGTGTTTTCTGAAACTATGCGGAATACTTTATGGCCTTCTTCTGTCAGCGATGCGGTTGCCTGGGCGTCCGGAGCCCTGCCTGCCAGCATTTTGATTACGAACCATCCGTCCTTTGCCTTGTTTATGCCTTCATTCAGCCAGTAATATCCGAGGTAAAGCCTTAACGGTACAAGCCACAGAAGCATTGTCTTCCTTGTAATGAAGGCTTCCAGCATCGGCTTGTGCTGGCGCTTGTACAGGAATTCGTATTTCAGGTAACGGAAAACCAGTTCAAAACCGCCGATTCCAAAATAATAATGCATATTGACAAGGTGTTTCATAATAACCGCGAAAAGCCTGTTAAGCGAAACGCCCATAATCTCGGCAACGGCAAAGTAACTGCCCGCAGAAACCATTATGCCGTGGTATTTTGGCTTGAGTTTTTCTTTTTCTTTCCCGCGGACAGAGTTCAGTATGTTTTTTGCTGCAGCCTTTCCTGTCTGCAAAGCCGTTTCAACCATTGCAGGCAGTGCATGGCCTTCATGCATGAACAGTGCGATGTCGCCTATGGCATATACGTTATCAAAGCCTTTAACGGCGGTGTATTCGTCCACTTCAATGCGGCAGCCCATGCCTTTCGGAACGTTTATCCTGTTCGTTAAGTCACAGGCCTTGACTCCCGCAGTCCATATAACCGTGGAAGTAAGAATACTGTCACCGTTTTCAAACAGAAGTTTGTCGCCGTCAAGGCTGGTTATTTTGGTATTTGTCCTGATATCTACCTTAAGCCTTTTCTGAAGGTACCTGGCTGCCTTCCTGCGGTTTTTCTCTTTCAGTATATGCAAAATGTCCGGCAGTGCTTCCACGAGATGCAGGCTTACTTCGGATCTGTTTATTCCGTACTCGCGGCACAGGGATTTAACCCAAACGGCAATTTCGCCTATGACCTCAACCCCGGTAAAACCTCCGCCGCCCACCACGATGGTCAGCAGTTTCTTCCTGAGTTCCGGATCTTCCTCCTGGGACGCCCTTATAAAGCAGTCCATTATATGATCCCGGATCCTGACGGCGTCATCAAGGGACCAGAGCGGAAAGGAATGCTCCTTCATGCCCGGTATGCCATAGTAGTTAGGTGTGCTTCCTGCAGCAATAACCAGGTAATCGTAGGAATACTCGCACCTGTCTGAAGACACCTTTTTATTCTCAAAGTCATAGTTCTTTATTTCATCCTGTATCACCCGCACGTCGGTGTAACGGAATATCTTGTTCAGGGGAACGGTAACACCGTCGTCATGAATCCTGTTTCCCGCTACTTCGTGAAGTTCGGTCAGAAATGTATGATACGGATTTTTATCAATAATTGTTATTTCTATATTATCGCTTTTCTTCTTTTTCCTGTGCAGGGTAAGTGCCGCCTCAATCCCTGCATAGCCCGCTCCAATAACAACAACCTTGTAAGACATCAGGTCACCTCCAAATATGCCGCCACCCAACAGGTGGCCGGTTAAGTCATTAATATGTTTACCACCTGTTTTCAAAATATATCAAAAACTTAACAATCGGCATAAAAATGATGACATGCATGATAATATTGTTATACTCAATAATATAATTATGAAACAAAACATATATGCCTTGTTAATTTGCAGTTTTATTCAGGCCTTTTTGGGTAAACATTTAACTATGAAAATTATTTATATAGGAGTGATGGCAGTGAAAAAAGTTGCAGTTCCGATAATATTGGTTTTGCTGGCCCTTGTACTGGCTGCGTGCGGCGGAGGAAAACTTAAAGACGGAAGCTATGAAGGACGGAGCACAGCCGACAGCCGTGGTGCATACGGGGTTGTTAAAATCGAGGTAAAGGACGGAAAAATTGCATCGGCTGAATTTTTGCAGTATAATTCAGATGGGACAGTAAAAGATGAATCTTACGGAAAAGAGTCCGGCGAAGAAAATTACAAGAAGGCCCAGGATGCACTGGAGAATTCCAGGCAGTATCCCGAAAAACTCGTTGAAACTCAGAACGTAGACAAGGTTGATGCGGTAACCGGCGCAACAAGCTCGTGGAAACAGTTCCAGGAAGCTGCAAAAGACGCACTGGCAAAGGCAAAGGAAGACTGATTATTGCGCGGTGCAGATATTGGCGTTAACAGGGAAAGCCCTTTCCGGGCTTTTCTTTTTAAAAGATCTGCCTGAGCGGCTTGAGCCTGTAGTTTAGCCGCCTGGTTTTTCTTCAGCATATAAGCAAATAACCTGTGACAAGGAGAACCCTGATGCTGTGGGATAATTACCCCGAGATAAAAAGAAAACTTGAGAAGGTAGAGAATATAATAGAACGAAACCTTAAGTGCAGAAGCAAACCCCTTGAAGAGCTTTTGCAAACCCTGTCAGGGGGCGGCAAAATGCTGAGGCCTGCTTTTACCGTAATTTCATCGCATTTTGGCAGGCAGTGGAACGATAAGATTTATGAAGCTGCTGCAGGCATTGAAATTCTTCACATGGCAACCCTCGTGCATGACGATGTCATCGACGAGGCGGGCATGAGGCGGGGAAAGCCTACAGTCAACAGCATATATGGAGACAAGATGTCGGTTTATGTGGGCGATTATCTTTTGTCGAAGGCGGTGCTGCTCCTGTCGGGAACACTGCCCGAAGACAGGCTTGAAAAAATTGCAGGGGCTTTGAAATCCATATGCGAGGCTGAAATTGAACAGTTTTTCAGCCGCTTTAATCCTGACGTATCCCTTGTTACGTATTTAAAAAGAATAGGAAGAAAAACAGCGGCACTGTTTGCCTTTTCATGCGGGGAAGGCGCTTTCCTTTCGGGATGCGGCGAGAATGTTCAGCGAAACCTCGTAAAGTTCGGGTTCTGTTTTGGCATGGCCTTCCAGATGTATGACGACATACTGAACCTGGTCGGTGATACCGGGGAAACGGGCAAACCAAAGGGAAATGACATAAAAGAGGGGATAATTACCATACCATTTATCCTGACGTTGCGAAAAAATGCCGAATTCGCAAAACTTGCCCGCGAATTAATGTCGGAAAAAACAATAAAGGATTCGGATATTCGAAAATTAACAGATGAAATCATCAGTTCAGGCGGGATAGACGATACCCGGGCCTGGATTGACCGGTACCTGCAAAAAGCACGTACTGCGCTTGAACCATTGCCCGATATCCGGGAAAAGGAAATATTTCACGATATCATGTTAACCCTGTAAAAATAGTTCAAATCTTATAGAGGAACCATTTGCATGTGCTGATCTCATATTTTATTTCATACAGGCACTCGGTGCCGTTAATTACGCTTTGCACGGTAAAGACCAGCATGCGGTTCCCGGCAAGTTTCTCCTCCTTACGGGACAAAACCCTGTCTATGCGGATAACCCTGTATTCTTTCTGGTCATCGCTGATGCGGAATTTAATCGGTGAAACAGACCCGTCTTTTGTTGTGTAACAAATCATGTCTACCGGTGTCATAAGAATTTTCATTAAAACCATCCCTCGGTATTCCTGCAGAAAACGGGTTTAACACCGATACTGCGTGTTAAACCCAAAAAACGGTTTAATGTCATACCCTCATTATAACCGAACATATGTTCTTTTGTAAAGAGTAAAAAATTCCCGGAGGCTTAAATGACATTTTTGAGACATGCTTTCAGGACGTGTATCAGCAGTTTCTTGCCTGGACGGGCTGAATGAGGGCCATGGTTATATCATCTTTTTGCTTTGCGCCTATCTGGTCAAGACGGGTATATACATACCTGCTTATTTTGCTCAGGGCTGTATTCAGGTCGATATTGCTGTCGCGCAGTATTTCCAGGATATAGCTGTCGGATGTAATTTCACCGGGGTCTTCAAGCCATTGATCGGTTACGCCGTCTGTATACAGGAACAGCTTATCCCCTGTATCAAGCTGTATTGTTGAGTCGTGGTAACTGGGGCTGTCGACCCAGTTGCTTATTGGTATGCCGGGCTTACACAGCTTTTTAACTCTGTCCCGGCTTATTATAACGGGAGCGCAGTTATGCCCCGCGTTGGCATAGGTAAATATGCCGGTACGGGTATTATAAATTCCGTAGAACATCGTAATATATGAATCCTTGTCAAAATCCCCGGCGTTGAACTGTTTGAACAGCCGGTAAAGGGCCCGCGACGGTGAATGGTTCTTTTTGTTCAATGTGGATATTATAAAGATTGTAAGCATTGAAGCAGACACACCGTGACCCGATACATCGGCTATATAGATTCCCACACGCTCTTTGTCAATCTGGAAAACATTTACCATGTCGCCGCTCAGGTCATCGCATGGATGGTATGAATAGGCAAAATCCAGGCACGGCAGTTTCACATCCCGCGGCAGAAGCTGCATCTGCAGTTTCCTGGCCATTTCCAGATCATGCTGCAGCTTTAGGTTTTTCTTGATTATTTCTCTTTCCAGTTCCTTTTCCTTTGTAATATCGCGCAATACCTCAACAGCATAGTTTACGCTGCCGTCATCGGCTATAATGGGGGAGCTCATTACCGAAAAGATTCTGCCGTTGAATACCTCTTCCTTTTTATATGATTTCCCCTCGAAAACGGCCTTATTGGTTATACAGTACTCGCAGGGTTCGCCGCATCCCATGATTTCATAACACTTTTTACCGGCAAGATCATATACGCCCAGGTCTTTCTCCATGGAGCGGTTGATAAAAATGACGGTGTTATTTCTGTCGACAACGCGAACCCAGTCGTCCATACCGTCAAGTATATCAAGTATAAACTTAAAGCTCGAATACTCCGAACGAAAGTGTGGTGAGAACATATATACCTGCCTGCCTTTTTTTATAAAATTATATTAACATAAAATGCTAATAACCGCAACGTAAATTAGCGAGTCGACATGTTTTAAACGGGGAGTATTTGCGCCGTGCAGTTATATTTTCGGAATGTTAAAGCAAAAATGCATAAGAATGCCATAGGAGGGAATAATCATTAAATATCCGGGCGGAATGATCGGGCTGCATATAATACATTATCCTGATTTCGGTTTAAATGGAATTTCAGTAAAGGAGAACTGGTTTTGAAGGATTTTATTGATGTTTTCAGAAGCAATGCCGTACGGGAAGTATCCAGGGCTGTGCTGAAACATTTGAACAAAGTGGGTTTGGATAAAAAAATTATCATTTTATGCATCGGGACCGACAGGTCCACGGGCGATTCCCTCGGCCCCCTGGTGGGATACAGGCTTAGCCGGTACCATACATTGAATTCAACGGTTGTTGGAACTCTCGACCAGCCCGTTCACGCGGCAAATCTATGTGAAACACTGGAAAGAATACACACCGAAATACCCGATAATTTCATAATAGCTGTGGATGCCTGCCTGGGGACGCATGGCAACATAGGATATATCACTATAGGCAAAGGACCTTTGAAGCCTGGTTCAGGGCTTAAAAAGGATCTGCCCGAAACCGGCGATATTCATATTACAGGCATTGTAAATCATGGCGGTTTCATGGATTTCATGGTGCTGCAGAATACCAGGCTGAGCCTTGTTATGAAAATGAGCGAGACAATTGCCGACGGCCTGCAGTACGCTTTATGGAAGTACCACCGCAGGAATGAAAGGGTTCTCAACCCGTATCCGTATATACAATAGTTCCATAAACAGGTAATCCTGCTGAAAATTATGGTTGTTATCCGGGAATGATACGTGGTATATTTAAAGGTAGTGAAAGGAGTGTTTGATTATGGAAAAGTGGGTTTGTACTGTCTGTGGTTATGTTTATGATCCTGAAGCAGGGGATCCGGATAACGGGATAGAACCCGGAACAGCTTTCGAAGATCTGCCTGATGACTGGGTTTGTCCGGATTGCGGTGTTGGCAAGGATATGTTCGAACAGGAGTAATAACGGTGGGGGGTTTGTGGTATGCAAACCCCGATTTTATTTGCGTTTAGTCTATACGTTTTACACCGGTATTAAAGCATTTCCCGGTTTATTTCCCGGCATACGGTAAACCTGAAACTACATAAAACAAGGTTAGCGGGGACAATTCAGGAAGAAATTTACTCGAAACTTGATTTACGATCCATGTTATGTTATTATAATCAGCGTAACAATAAAATATTGTTTTCCTTATCAAGAGAGGTGGAGGGATCGGGCCCTGTGAAACCCGGCAACCGGCATTTGCACGGTGCTAATTCCTGCAGGATTAATCCTGAGAGATGAGGAGTTAGGCAAAAAATCTCTTCATTGAAGAGATTTTTCTTTTCTAATTTCCTTTCATGCTTATGGGTCGGCATCCTGAACCCATTAATTCTGTATAGGAAAAGAATACTACAAAGGAGTTGTTTTTATGCCAAGAGTACTTTTTACTTCAGAATCGGTAACCGAAGGCCACCCGGACAAAATATGCGATAATATATCCGACGCGATACTTGATGCTATTATAGCCCAGGACCCCATGGCAAGGGTTGCATGCGAAGCCGCCGTAACGACGGGACTTGTGTTCGTTATGGGTGAAATCACAACATCGTGCTATGTGGACATCCCCAAAGTAGTAAGGGACACGGTCCGCGACATTGGCTACGACAGGGCCAAATATGGCTTTGACTGTGATACCTGTTCGGTAATAACTTCAATAGATGAGCAGTCACCGGATATTGCGATGGGTGTAAACAAGGCGCTGGAATACAGGGACAACAATGGCGGTGATAATGACGCAGGCCATACAGGTGCCGGAGACCAGGGAATGGTATTCGGCTATGCCTGCGATGAAACCCCGGAGCTTATGCCGATGCCCATCTCCCTGGCGCACAAACTGGCAAAAAGGCTGACAGACGTACGGAAACAGGGAATTATAAGTTATCTCAGGCCTGACGGCAAAACCCAGGTTACGGTTGAATATGAAAACGGCAGACCCGTTCGGGTGGATACCGTGGTTGTTTCGGCTCAGCACAGCCCGGATGTGGATTACCAGGAGATAAAGAAGGATATCCTCGAACATGTAATAAAACCCGTTATCCCGGGCAATCTCTTAGACGAAAATACCAGGTATTTTATCAATCCCACCGGAAGATTTGTTGTGGGAGGCCCGCAGGGCGATTCAGGGCTTACAGGCAGGAAAATTATCGTGGACACATACGGCGGAATGGGGCGCCACGGGGGTGGTGCGTTCTCAGGGAAGGATCCCACAAAGGTGGACAGATCTGCTGCCTATGCTGCAAGGTACGTGGCAAAAAACGTGGTAGCGGCAGGGCTGGCTTCCCGCTGTGAAGTTCAGATTGCTTAT
Source organism: Clostridiales bacterium DTU070 (assembly GCA_001513105.1). Taxonomy (GTDB): domain Bacteria; phylum Bacillota; class Clostridia; order DSM-8532; family DSM-8532; genus Thermoclostridium. The sequence goes on from LFSH01000052.1 coordinate 15,200, forward strand.
GCCATCGGTGTTGCCCGTCCCGTATCGGTCATGATTGATACCTTTGGCACAGGAAAGGTTGACGATCAGACAATCCTTAAAGTTATAAATGAACACTTCGATCTCAGGCCAGATGCAATAATCAGGGATTTGAACCTGCGGCGTCCGATATACAGAAAAACAGCAGCATACGGGCATTTTGGCCGTGAAGATGAGGATTTTACATGGGAAAGAACCGATAAGGCCGAAGCTATAAGACGTGCGGCCGGACTTTAACTTATTATGTCTACGATAGAAACCTCAGGGCTTTTTGCCAGGTCTATAACATAGGGTTCAAGTACAGGAGGCCCTTCTTTGCGGGTAATAACCATTACTTTCGGGCGGATTGAAGGAGGGCCTTTTGATTCCACAACCCTGGCAACTTCGCCGGTACTGAGCATAACTATGATATCTGCCGGATATATGGCTATGCTTTCTATGAATATCCTCTGGATTTGCGGATCAAACTGGGTACCGGTATTCGAAATAATATATTCTGCCGCCTCGTGGGGCATAAACCTCTTCCTGTATACCCGGTTTGCCGTAAGGGCATCATAGACATCGGCAATGGCAACAATACGGGACAGATAATCAATTTCCTCGCCTTTCAGCCCGCGGGGATATCCTTCGCCATTCCAGTGCTCGTGATGGTAAAGGGCAATTTTGGCTACATCTTCGTTAATTCCCGGGGTCCTGCTTAAAATATCATAACCGTAATCAACGTGTTTCTTTATCAGTTCATATTCACTGTCGGTCAGTTTTGCAGGTTTATTCAGAACATTCAGGGGTATTTTGCATTTGCCTATATCATGCAATATGGCACCCATTGCAAGGTCGTTCAGTACCTCAAGGGGAAGCCCCATGCTTTTCCCTGTAATTATTGAATAAATGCATACATCGACAGAATGCAGGTAGGTATAATTGTCGATGTCGCGAATACCTGTAAGATTCATAAAAACGTTGTCATTGCTCATTATGCTGTGAACAATTTCAGAAACCGTTTCCTTTACCGCCTCAACATCAACATTGGCACCCTCGCGAACAGCCTTCATAACGTTCTTAATGGTATGATATGTTTCGGAATATATTATTTCTTCACTTATATGTTCGATTTTTTGTATTTCATTTTCCACAAAAACATAAGGAATGTCATAAAGGCGGATTTTATCGAGGTATCTTTTTCTTAATGTAAAACCTTTAAGCAGAAGAAAGCGGCCGTCTTCAAGAATAATGTCCTGTGCCAGCTTCATTCCCGGCTGAAGCTCATCAAGAGTGACCTTCCTCATATCTAACCCCACTTATGCTTGTTATATATGTATCAAGCAAACATCATCAAAATTATAAGGCAGATTTTTGTTCCTACTTTATATCCATATTATGCATGATTAATAGCAAAAGATCAAATGCTGCATAGTATAAAATGGAGTAAGTGTTCAGGTTGTGAAAGCATGGCTGTATATATTATAATATCGTTATTTGCAATATACGGGTTTATCAATTTGGTGAACGATATTATAGCAAAAATTAAAAAAGGCTGCAGTCCTCTCGGCGGAAAGCTGTGCCTTTATCCCTGTCCCGGGGATGAAGGCCTTGAAGGGAAAATCCGTACCTTCTTCATGAACGAGGTTACTGAAAAAATAGGTACTGACGGTTTTCTGTATATCAAGCTTGAAGAAGGCGATCCCAACAGAGAGCTTGTGGAAAGGCTTTGTCTTGAGTACCCCCGGCTGATATTGATGGAAAATTTGAATTAGGATAGAATGATAGTTGAAAACAAAAAAGGAACAAAAGGGAAAGGGTTTCATACAGCTGACAACCCTGATACGGAGAGGTTTTATTGGAACAGATAGAAGGAATAGTAGAAGATATAATATTTTGCAATGAAGACAACTGGTATACCGTCTGTGACATTCGTTCGGGACGCCGGCTGATAACCGTTGTGGGTTATATGCCGGGTCTTGCTGTTGGCGAGACAATCGTTGTCAACGGACACTGGACGGTTCACCAGGACTACGGCGAGCAGTTGAAGGTTGAAACATACGAGAGGTCCCTGCCGACAACAACCGATTCAATATTCAGGTATCTTTCATCGGGCATTATTAAAGGAATTGGTGAGGTAACGGCAAAAAAGATCATCGACAGGTTCGGGGAAGATGCGCTGAGAGTTTTGCAGTTTGAACCGCTGCGCCTGGCCGAAATCAAGGGCATCAGCGAGGATAAGGCACTGCGGATCGGACAGGCCTTCATGGAGAGGGAACAGATACGCCAGATTGTTATGTTCCTTCAGAAATACGGAGTATCGGCCGCATATTCGCTGAAGGTATGGAAAAAATTCGGCAGCGAATCGGTTAATGAAATAAAGAAAAACCCGTACCGGCTTACAGATGAAGATATAAACATCGGGTTCAAAATTGCCGACAGGGTTGCCATATCCCTCGGAATAGACAGCAATTCGGAATTCCGTGTCGCGAGCGGAATCCACTACGCATTGTCAAAGGCGGTTCAGAACGGTCATGTATATCTGCCCTCAGATGTCCTGGTCTCATATACGTCAAACCTTCTTAAGGTTCCGCCCGAAATCGTGGAAAACACATTATCAAGGCTTATTTTTGAAGAAAGCATTTATGTAGAAAAAAATTCTGACGAATACAGGGTGTATCTGGCTGCATTCTACAAGGCCGAGCAGCATGTGAGCAGGAAACTGAATATTTTAGGCAGTACCGTGCCCCAAAACAGGGTTCCGAACCTTGATGAGGTCCTGCAGCGGGTTGAAGCTGAGCAGAATATTGAATTTACCGATGAGCAGCTTGAAGCAATACGCTTTTCTGCAACCGAAAGCATACTGGTTGTAACAGGCGGCCCGGGAACAGGGAAAACCACATTGATTAAAGGAATTATTTCACTGTTTGAAAAAAGCAATATGAAAATAGTTCTGGCGGCACCCACCGGCAGGGCCGCAAAAAGAATGACCGAGGCGACAGGCAGGGAGGCAAAAACCATTCACCGCCTTCTTGAGATGGAGTTTTCCGAGAATGAAAACATCAGGGAATTCAAAAAGAACGAACGGGATCCGATTAAGGCCGATGTTATAATTATAGACGAGGCTTCAATGATTGATATACTGCTTATGCATGCATTATTGAAGGCAATTGAGCCGGGTACGAGGCTGATCCTTGTCGGGGACGTGGATCAGCTTCCCTCGGTCGGGCCCGGAAGGGTCCTAAGCGATATCATTGAAAGCAGGTGTCTTAAAACGATACGGCTAAACACCATTTTCAGGCAGGCCGAGGAAAGCATGATTGTTGTAAATGCCCACAGGATAAACAGGGGCGAGTTTCCTGAGCTGGCCTCGTCCCATGATGATTTTTTCTTTATCCAGAGAAACGGTCCGCAGAGTACGGCACAGACTATACTGGAGCTTTGCACTGCAAGGATACCTGAGAAGTTCGGCCTGGACCCGATGAAGGACATCCAGGTTTTATCACCTGCAAAAAAAGGTGATTCAGGGGTTTACAGCATGAATGCGGCGCTGCAGCAGAGCCTGAATCCGCCTAAGGCCGGGCTCAAGGAAAAATCATTCAGAGGCGTGGTTTTCAGGGAAAACGACCGGGTGATGCAGATAAGGAACAACTACAACACGTCGTGGAGATTAACGGGAGAAAACGGGGAAGTCATTACAGGAGAGGGCGTTTTCAACGGAGATATGGGAATAATCCGGGAAATTGATCACGACAATAATTATTTAACGGTTTTGTTTGACGACGGGAAACTTGTTGAATATGATTTTGATATGCTTGATGAGCTGGAGCATTCCTATGCGATCACCGTTCATAAAAGCCAGGGAAGCGAGTTTCCCGCGGTAGTCATAGCGTTGTCGGGCATCCCGCCGATGCTGCGCTTACGAAACCTTTTATACACCGCAATAACCAGGGCAAGGCAGCTTGTTGTGCTGGTGGGTGAAATTGAAATACTGAAACAGATGGTAAATAATATCACTGAAAGAGAGAGGTTTACAGGGTTAAAGGATAAGCTGATCGGGTATTTTTGCTGAGATTTGGTGAAACCATGGAATATACGAAGATTTCAAAAACCGAGTACTTCCTGAGGCTGCTTTTCCCGCCGAGGTGTATATGCTGCGGCGCGGTCCTGCCGGTCGGAATTCTGAAGGAAGTATGCAGCGACTGTGAAAAGGGTTTTAAAACCCTGGACACGTATGAATTTGCAAACATGTCCGGCAGTACAATCACAAGGGTGTATTCCGCCTTTGATTACGAAGGGAGTGTCAGGAAGGCCATTCACAGGCTCAAGTTCGGCGACAGCCCCCGTAACGCGGCGGTGCTGGTTGATTTATCCTGCCAGTTGCTGAAGGATTTTCTCGATAAGCCGTTTCCCGGCATGCCCGGTAAAAGGTATGACGTAATAATACCTGCTCCGCTGCATCCGAAAAGAAAGCGGCAGAGAGGGTACAACCAGTCGGAGCTTATTGCCATGCGGCTTGCCCGTCATATGGAAATACCCGTGCTGAAAGGCGTTCTTGTAAAAAAAATCAACACACCTCCGCAGAGCAGGCTGAAACGGGAAGAACGTTTAAGGAATGTTGCAGGGGTTTTTCATGTGAAGAAACCCGGCCAGGTTAAGGGCCGGCGGATACTTCTTGTTGATGATATAATGACAACGGGCAGCACTTTGGAGCAATGTGCAAGGGTTTTGACCGGTGCAGGCGCCGGGCTGGTTGATGCCTATGTAGTTGCAATGCGGAAAAAGGTGTAGGAAACGGAATCAAATTGCCGATATTTTTATTGGAGGTGTTAATATGCCTGAGATAAGGTATTGCAGAGAATGCCGCAGGATATTCCATTATGTGACAGGGCCCGTCCTTTGTGATAGTTGCAGGAAGATAGAGGAAGAGGAGTTTGATAAGGTAAGAAATTTCCTGAAGGATTACCCCGGTGCAAACATGCAGGAAGTATCGGATGCCACCGGTGTGAAATCCAGCAAAATTTACCGCTGGCTTAAGCAGGAGCGCCTTGAAGTAAGCGAAGGCAGTCCGGTGGCATTGAACTGTGAAAAATGCGGTATAAGGATACGAAGCGGAAGGTTCTGCGTTGAATGTTCAAAAATCCTGGCAAAGGAAATGATGCAGGCAAGAAGCGAACTGCAGCAGCGCCTGCAGAAAGGCGGTTTATCCGTCGGCAAGGACGAATTCGGGTTATATTACAAGCATAGAAATGATGACTGAAAATACCAGGCAAATAATTGCAGGAAATTTTGTATAAATCATTAAATTACAGCGCCGATTTGACGATACAATAGTAGGAACAAAAGAGTAAACATTCAGCAATTTGCTGATGCAGATATAGCAGACAACACAGGAGAGAGGGATATGAATGAAGATCTGGGGAGATAATCCCAAGGTGTTCGGTGTGTACAACCAGCTGAACCCGGTCGGAAAGGTCCGGCAAAAAGATGCGGTTGCATCCAGGAAAGACGAGTTTAACATTTCGGGTTTGGCAAAAGACTACCAGGTCGCGATGAAAGCATTGCGGAACATACCGGACATACGGACGAAAAAGGTACAGGATATTTCCCGGAGAATAGAAAACGGACAGTACAGCGTCAGGGCGGAAGACATCGCCGAAAAGCTAATCTGGACTCTATCAGGGGAAAGAATTTAACAAAAGATAAACCGGGCGGGATAACATAAATTAATGTTATCCCGTTTTTACACCTTTCCGATATATATATCAGGAGCCGTCCGATAACAGCAGGTTCAAAAAGCAGCAGTTATAAAACCTGCACGGTACACAAAGTTGGTTTGAACAAGACCGATGTATTTATGGGGGACAAGTAATGATAGATGCAATATGGGTTGATAACCTGATAAAGGTATTTGAATATGAAAGAAGGCTCTATGCCCAAATCCTCGAAGAGGCTGAAAACAAGACAGACGTAATTGTAAAGGGTGATGTAAACAGTCTTCAGGAAACAGTCCTCAGGGAGCAGTCCATTATAAAGGAACTTGACAAGCTCAGGGATGTGAGGGAACAGATCATTGCACAGATTTCGAGGAAAACGGGAAAAAAACCCGAAGAGATCACCGTGTCGTACCTGGCAGAAATATTCCCGGAGGATAAGGCAAAAAGGCTTACCGAAATCAGGGACAGCTTAAAGGAGACCATTGAAAGGCTGAAGCTGAAAAATGATATAAACCAGAAGCTGCTCAACAATGCCCTCGATTACGTCAATTTTTCACTTAACCTTATGATGCAGCCGTCGCCGCAGGCTACGCAGTACGGCAGCAAGGGCACCGAAAAACAGGTAAGCGGCAGGAACGTTCTGGATATTAAATACTGAAAGTTTAATCATATTAAACTCCGGGCGGATTTTTCACGATATTAAATATTGAATTGCACGGTAAGATGGTTTAACAGGCCGATAGTATATTTATAGAAGTTATGAGGTGATTCAGTGTCAACCAGTTTCACAGGTCTGAATACCGCTGTTTCAGGGATGTACAGCAACCAGAGGGCCCTCGAGGTAACGGGCCATAATATATCCAACCTCGGTACGCCGGGTTTTGCCAGGCAGCAGGCTGTCCTTGCCACAGCCCATACCCAGTATGTCATGAACAACTGGGTTGAACTGGGTGCAAGGGTACAGGAAATCCGTCAGATCCGGAATTCATTTCTTGACAGTATATACCGCAGGGAGTCGAATGCATTGGGTTACTGGGAAGCACGATATAACAGCGTGAATGACCTTGAGGCCATTTTGGGCGAACCCATGCTGGACGGATTGCAGAACACATTGAACGAGTTCTGGAACGCATGGCAGGAGCTGGCGAAGTCACCCGAAAGCCTTACCGTAAGAGCATTGGTAAGACAGAGGGCCGAGGCACTGGTTTACCATTTGAACCATATGGGATACCAGATTAATAAACTTCAGGATGATATAAACACCGAAATTATCAAAAGAATAGACGAAGTAAACAGTATTACGAAACAGATAGCCGAGCTGAACGTACTTATAGCCAGGGTGGAGACTGCAGGCAACAAGGCCAATGACTATTACGATCAGCGGAATAACCTTGTGGATCGGCTGTCAAGGCTTGTCCAGGTTGAAGTCCGCGAACTTCCGAACGGACAGATGGATGTCCTGGTAGGGGGGTACTTCCTCGTAAGCAGGGGAACCCAGACCAGGATTGTCGCTTCACAGAATTCCTCGCTGTCTCATTATGTTGTGCCCGAAATAGAAGGGCTCGGCGTTGAATTGAACATTGGCACGGGTACAATAAAAGGCCTTTTGGAATCAAGGGGAATGGTAAGCGGCGCAAAGGGCAGCTTTGACAACGGTACGCCGAACACGACAAGTGACATAACATTTGCAGTGGACTTGTCGGATGCCTCGGCCGGAAATCTTGAAAGAATCAAGGCAAGCATTCAGAACTATGTGAATGAGATAAAAGAACGCGGCTTAAACTACAATTTCCGCCTTATAACCTTCGGAGCAGGCGGTGTCAGCAATATCAGCTTCGGTTCGGACACAGACGATTTTTTGGAAGCGGTAAACAACCTGACCACTTCGGGCAGCGGAGGCCTGGACTTTGACTCTGTTGTTTCAAGCCTTGAAAACACAGCGCCGTTTACTGCAGGCGCGAACAGGTACCTGGTGGTTTATACGCCCGAAGGCCTTAATGTTCCCGAAGAGGATATAAGAAACCACATAGACACTCTCAGACAAAATAATTTCAATGTTTCGGTCCTGGGCCCCGAAGAAGGATGGAGTATGATAACCGATGGCACCGGCGGGTCGGTGTATGATATACCCGCAACCGAAGAAGATTTCCTTTCGCTCATGTCCGAAATGGGAGCCGATACGGCGGCGGATGTGAACAGGCGTATTGCAACGGTGGACGAATCCCTGAATATAATCTCGTCGGTCAAGAAAATGCTGAATGCAGTGGTCAGTATTGTGGTCAGGGAGATAAACCGCCTGCACATGTCGGGCTATACGCTGACCGGAAACAAGGGAGGAGCGTTCTTTGAGCCAATAGAGGCGCACATGCCGATGGAAATGGGTAACATCAAGGTTGCCGACGCTATGAAGGATCTGAACAATATTGTTGCATCTGCCACCGATGCAAACGGCGATAACGTGATAGTGAACAGGATAGCCAAGCTGCGCAACGAAAGCATTATGGAAGGCTTTTCGCAGATTCTCAGCGTTGATGCATATTACCAGCAGATCATCCTTAAGGTGGGCAATGTGGGCAATGAAGCGCGGCAGTACACCGAAAGCCAGAAGGTGCTTGTCCATTCTGCTGAAAACGACAGGCAGGCCATTATGGGCGTTTCGCTGGATGAGGAAATGAGCAATATGATAAAGTTCAAATACGCGTACAATGCGGCCTCAAAAACAATCGGGGTAATAAACGAAATGCTTGAAACCATAATCTACAGGACGGGACTTGCAGGAAGATAAGCTGAAGAGGGAAAAAATCGAAGAGGGGATATAAGATGAGCAGTTCAACGTTTTTTGGCCTGGATATTGCAACAAGAGGGTTGTACACCGCCCAGCGCGGTCTTACAAACGTAAACCACAACATAGACAATATAAACACTCCCGGTTATTCACGGCAGGTACTGGAGCAAAGGGCATCAAGGCCTGTCCTTATGGCAAGCGGTTCAGGAATGCTCGGCACAGGCTCCGAGGTGGTTGCGGTCAACCGGATGCGCGATGAATACCTTGATACGAAATACCGCAGCGAAGCCCAGTATCTTGGGGAATGGTACGTAAAATATACCCTCCTGGAGGAACTGCAGGTAATGTATAACGAGCCGTCGGACAGCGGTTTCAATACAGTGCTTAACGAGTTCTACAACAGCCTGCAGCAGCTCTCCACAGATCCGTCAAGCCCGGCCGCCCGTGCGGCTCTTAAGGAAAGGGCAATGATGCTGACGAAATACTTCAACAGCGTCGCAAACCATTTTGAGTACCTGCAGAACGATATAAACGAGATTATTTACGCAAAGGTACAGGAAATAAATTCGCTGGCCGACCAGATTTCAAAGCTGAACATGCAGATTTACAACTACGAGGTAACGGGAAATGCAGCGAATGATTTAAGGGATCAGAGAGGAAATCTTGTTGATAAACTTTCCCAGTTAATAAACATTGACGCCTATGAAGTAAGTTACGGAAAACTTCCGAACGGGAAGGACGACATGCGCTTTGTTGTTGCGATCAGCGGAAAGGCCCTTGTTGACCATAACAATGTATATCACCTGGCTGTAACACAGCGCGAGAATAAACTGAACGAACAGGACATACCGAACCTTTATGAAGTAAGCTGGGCAGACGGCAATAAACTTGCCGTAAAATCGGGCGAACTGAAGGGCTACCTCGACATAAGGGACGGTAATGACGGTTTGAACGGAAGCAGTGATTTCAGGGGAATTCCCTATTACATGAGAAAAATGGACGATTTCGTAAGGGTGTTTGCCCGTACGTTCAATGAAGGTATTATTGATATAAACGGTGACGGCGTACTGGATAAGGTGGCCGGCCACGTTGACGGATACAAACTGAACTCAGTGGAAGGTGATCCCGCATCGGGCATCAGGTTCTTCACGATGCTTGATCAGTACGGGAACCCGATGAGCAGCGCGGAATTTGCTGAAGCAGGGGGCAGTGATCCCGGCGGCCCGGACTATGATGCAATGTACAGCCGTATTACTGCAAAGAATTTTTCGATCAGCCTGGATATATATGACGATCCGACAAATAACATCTGCATCTCGGGAGCGGCTGAACAGGTCGGAAATATAGATGTCCTGAGGTCATTAATAGATCTCAGGCACAACACATACATGTTCAATGAAGGAAGCCCGGAGGACTATATAAAAACAATAATATCATGCATGGGTGTTGACGGCCAGCTTGCTTCACACTACCTGGACAATCAGACCGTGCTGACCAAACAGATAGACAACAGGAGAGAGTCGATATCCGGTGTTTCGGTAAACGAGGAAATGGGTAACCTGGTGCGGTATCAGCATGCCTACAAGGCCGCGGCGAAAATGATCCAGACCTATTCGGAGATCCTGGACATTCTTGTAAACCGCCTCGGAATTTAGCCGGCGGCCGGTAACGGGCAAAAACCGCAATGAAATGAATGGAGTGGGATTATGCGTATAACAAATAACATGCTTATTGAAAACATGCTGTCAAACCTGAACAGAAACCTGGCCAGGGTCAGCAGGCACCAGAACCAGCTTTCAACAGGGAAGAAAATCAGCCTGCCGTCCGATGACCCGATCATTGCATCGAGAGCATTGAAACTGCGCACCGACGTTGCCGAGATAGAGCAGTTTAAGAGAAATGTAAATGATGCAATGTCATGGATGGAGATAACAGAAACAACGCTGAAACAGATAGGTGATGTATTGCATAGGGCGAGGGAATTGACCGTTGATGCGGCAAACGGCACAAAAACCCAGGAAGACATGGAAAAAGTAAAGGTAGAAATCATGCAGCTGAAAACCCAGATGACTCACCTTGCAAATACCACCTATTCGGGAAGATACATTTTTTC
>LFSH01000004.1 GCA_001513105.1 Clostridiales bacterium DTU070
TGGTTAGGCGGTAAGAAGCCTGATAGATCTTAGTGCTGTCTGCCAGCGTTTGACGCTTACGCAGAAATAATGATTTTCAAAAGGGAAACTGGCATGTATAAAAATGAAATAGTCGATAAATATACTTCCGACCCTGAAGTTAAGTTAATATTAGTTCAGGTTCTTGATAAACTTAATCAGACCCGGCAGAAAAACATTCCGGGCATTACCCGTTTCCTTAATGAACATCAGAGGGCAGTGGCCGAACAACTTATTAAAGACTTCGGCAATCCCTCTCATGTTTTCTACGGGGGATATGATGGCGCACAGCGTACCGTTCTTTTTTTTCTCCCCGATTATCTTATGCCTGAAGACATAACGGATGAAGACATAAACCCTCTTTCCTGCGTAAGAGCGGAATACTCCGCTGCCAATGCCCTTAGCCACAGAGATTTTTTGGGCGGGATCCTGGGAACGGGAATAAAGCGGGAAATGATCGGTGATATACTGGTAGGCAGTAAAAGCTGCGATATTATTGCGCTGAAGGAAGTAATACCTTACCTGTTAAGCAATTTCAGCGCTGCAGGAAGAGTTAAACTTGATATATCCGTTATTCCGCTTAATGAGGTTAATGTACCTGATGCAAAATTTAAGATCATAAACGATACAGTAGCCTCGCTGCGTCTTGACAGTATTGTCTCATCCGGATTTTCAGTAAGTCGTGAAAAGGCCGCGGAAGCAATAAGGGCGGGCAGGGTTTTTCTGAATCATCTTGAATGCGGCAAGGCCGACAGGCAGGTAAAGCAGGGTGACTGTGTTTCGGTAAGAGGTATGGGAAAGGCTGTGCTGCAGGAAGTTGGAAACGAGACAAGGAAAGGTCGTATTCGGGTTAAAATTGCAAGATATATATGATATACCGGCTCGGGTGTATAATTATACATCTGAAATCTGCATAATCAGGTGAAATAAAGTTGAAATGACATTAATCAATTAGTATAATTATTCATATTAAGTTTTTAAGGAGGAGAACCAATGACAGGGGACAGGATTCAGATGCTTGTTGCAATGCTTGCATACATGGCTTTCGTTGTTCTGATTGGTTTATACTATGCAAGGCGTGCAAATGAAAGCAGTAAAAACTTTTTTATCGGCGGCAGGACAATCGGGCCCTGGGTAACGGCATTAAGTGCCGAGGCTTCTGATATGAGCGGCTGGCTTTTAATGGGTCTTCCGGGCGTTGCCTACTGGTGTGGGTTAAGTGATGCAGTCTGGACCGCCATCGGGCTTGCATTAGGTACATATTTGAACTGGCTGTTTGTTGCAAAAAGGCTGCGCAGTTATTCAGCTCTCTCAGGCGATTCAATAACAATACCCGATTTTCTGAGTAACAGGTTTAAGGAAAAGAAAAAAGTGATAATGACAATATCCGCACTTTTTATCCTTATATTTTTCACCGTTTATGCAGCAAGTTGTTTTGTAACCGTGGGTAAACTTTTCAACGCAATATTCGGAATTGATTACAGGCTGATGATGATTTTGGGTGCGGTATTTGTGCTCTTCTATGTAATAGTTGGCGGATTCCTTGCAGAAAGCGCTTCAGACTTCATGCAGGCAGTGGTAATGATTTTTGCACTTGTTGCGGTACTTACGATTGGTTTGGTTTCAGCGGGAGGAGCTTCAAACGTAGTAAACAACATTCGCCAGATTCCCGGATTTTTCGAATTCTTCGGTATAGCCACGCCTGTGGTTGAAGACGGGGTTCAAAAACTTTCAGAAGCGGGACAGCCTCTTTTCGGTCAGGCAGGATCATATGGATTTTTGTCGGTGATATCAACAATGTCATGGGGACTGGGTTATTTCGGAATGCCCCATGTTTTGTTAAGATTTATGGCAATACGGAAAATAGATGAACTCGACAAGTCAAGAATAATTGGTACGGTATGGTGTGTAATTTCACTTATTTCTGCAGTTGCAATAGGGCTTGTGGGAAGAACCTTATACCCGGATGCTTTCCTGACACAGAGCTCTGCAGAGAGCATATTTATCTTAATGAGTTCCAATTTATTACTGCCTCTTATCGCCGGTATAGTTATGTCGGGCATTCTGGCGGCTACTATCAGTTCTTCGGACTCTTACCTGCTGATAGCCACGTCTGCGGTGTCGAAGAACATATACCACGGCATAATCAGAAAAAAAGCCTCGGATAAAGAGATTATGATAGTTTCAAGAATAATTCTTTTATTGATTGCAATAGTGGGAATAATCATAGCCCTTGATGAGAAAAGCGTTATATTCAAAATAGTTTCCTTTGCCTGGGCAGGCTTTGGCGCTACTTTCGGCCCCATAATGCTGTTTTCGCTTTTCTGGAAACGGACTACGCAAAGCGGAGCCATAGCGGGTATGATTACAGGCGGAGCGATGGTATTTGTCTGGAACTACCTGATAAAACCCCTTGGCGGTGTTTTCGGCATATATGAATTGCTGCCCGCCTTTGTTGCATCCTGTATCGCAATAGTGATCGTGTCACTATTGTCAGAAAAACCTTCCAGTGAGATACAGGAAGAGTTTGAACGTGCCAAAGCACTTAAACTGGAAGCATAACTGAATTTCAGAAATGAACAGAATGTATTGAAATAGTCCAATATATGTGTTGACTCAGAACTAAATAACATCCATAATCAGAATAGAGGACAGCTGATTATGGGTGTTATTTTTTACGAAACGGGGGCATAATTTATGAATATGACAGAACTTATAAAAACATTTAACCTTGAACATGAAACTTCTCTGAAACCCGGTGATATATGCAGCTGCGGCAGGGAACATACAAGCAATGTCAGGGAGATTTATATTGAACGCGGTGCACTGGCCAGGATACCCGGTATCATTGAAAAATACTGCGGTTCAAAGGTTTTCATCATTGCCGATGTAAATACGTATAACGCAGCAGGGAAAGCTGTTTGCGAATATATTGAAAATGCGAATATTCCTTATTCATTGTATATATATGACGACGACCGCCTGAAACCCGATGAAAAGGCGGTAGGAAAAGTCATTCTGAATTTCGACGGAGAATGTGATTTTATACTTGGAATCGGTTCAGGAACTATAAACGATATTGGTAAATTAGTGGCTTATATTACCGGCTTCCCTTATATGATTGCAGCAACGGCACCGTCGATGGACGGGTATGCGTCCGAAACCTCGTCGGTGATAAGGGATGGAATAAAAATCAGCGTTAACAGTGCTTGTCCCACTGTAATAGTGGCCGACCTGGATGTAATCAGCCAGGCTCCGTTACACCTGATACAGGCCGGTATAGGTGATATGCTTGCAAAGTATATCAGCATCTGTGAATGGAAGTATTCTCATATAATTACGGGAGAATTTTACTGCGAAAACATAGCATCGATTGTTCGGATTGCTGTTAAAAAATGCCTTGACACAAAGGCTTTGCTGAACAGGGATCCGAAAGCCATTAAGTCTCTCATTGAAGGTTTGATTATCTCAGGTATAGCGATGAGCTTTGCAGGGGTTACAAGGCCTGCCTCGGGAATGGAACATTACTTTTCGCATCTGTGGGATATGCGTGCACTGGAGTTTAACACACCGTCAACCCTTCATGGTATTCAGTGCGGGATTGGTACGCTTCTCAGCTTAAAAATATATGAGTTTATTTCAAAAATAGTGCCCGACAAGCAAAAGGCGCTGGATTATGTTAAGTCCTTTTCCCTTAATGACTGGAACCAGTTTCTTGGAAGGTTCCTGGGCAAGGCCTCGGACGGATTGATTGAGCTTGAAAAAAGAGAAGGGAAGTATGATTTGAAAGCCCATGCCGAAAGACTTGATGTTATTATTGACCGCTGGGATGAGATTCGGGATGTAATCGTGAAAGAGCTGCCTTCTTTTGAGAAGGTGGAAGAGTATATGAAGGAGATTGGCATGCCGACAGGGCCAAAAGAACTGGGATATTCTGATGATGAAGTACAGGCTGCGTTCCTTGCAACGAAGGATGTCCGGAATAAATACATCGGCAGCCGGTTGTTATGGGATTTGGGATTCCTTGAAGAGGCCAGCATGTATGTATAAGTAACCGGCAGAATTAAAAATTGACACCCCCTGTTTTAAATGATAGTTTTAAAATAAGGGGGTTGTTTTTATGAAATTGAACTATTTGCGTACTACAATTATCGGCCTTGCATTTATGTCAATCTGTGCTTTCTGGCAGCTGTACGACAGCATAATTCCTCTTATTTTAAGAGATACTTTTGAAATTGGGGACACAGTTGCCGGTGGAATCATGGCTCTTGACAACATTCTTGCGCTCTTTATGCTGCCGCTTTTCGGGGCAATATCCGACAAGACAAAAACCAGGATAGGGAAAAGAATGCCGTATATTATCGGAGGTACGGCAATGGCAGTGATATCGATGAATTTTCTTCCTGTCGGAGATAACAAGGTTAACCTGACATTATTCCTTGCTGCCCTGTTCATTGCACTTGTGTCGATGAGCACATACCGTTCTCCGGCTGTTGCGTTAATGCCCGACGTAACGCCAAAACCCCTACGTTCAAAGGCGAATGCAATAATAAATCTGATGGGGGCAATGGGCGGAGCGTTTACACTGGTCGTGATTTCCATACTGGTACCCGACACTCCCAAGCCCAATTATTCTCCGTTATTCTTAACTGTTTCGGCATTAATGGTTATTGCCGTTGTTGCCCTTGTATCAATAATTGACGAAAACAGGCTTGTTGCTGAAATGGAGGCAGTGAACGGACACCAGACAGACAAAAAGGAATCAGTTAACGATGAAAAGAAGGCTTTGCCAAGGGATGTGAAGAAAAGCCTTATTTTTATACTCATGTCTATATTTTTCTGGTTTATGGCATATAATGCCGTTACAACGGCTTTTTCAAAGTATGCGCAGAAAGTCCTGGGGATTAAAGGCGGAGGGTTTGCCACAAATCTGCTTGTTGCAACCGCTGCTGCGGTCATCTCGTATATTCCTGTAGGCATCATTGCTTCAAGAATAGGGCGCAGAAAAACTATTCTTATCGGTATATCAATGCTGTTTGTTTCCTTTGGTGCTGCGTATTTTTTCACATCATACAACCCGCTTTTAACAGTAATACTTTTCCTCGTTGGCTCAGGGTGGGCGGCTATAAACGTAAACTCATATCCCATGGTTGTTGAAATGGCAAAGGGCTCCGATGTGGGCAAATACACAGGATACTACTATACATTTTCGATGGCAGCGCAAATCCTGACTCCGGTACTTTCCGGCGCCCTGCTGGAGCATGTGCATTACCGGACCCTGTTCCCCTATGCGACGGTGTTTATGGGATTGTCGTTCTGTACGATGTTAATGGTAAGGCATGGTGACTCCAAGCCGATTCTTCCGAAGGAAAAACTTGAGATGATGGATGCGGGAGATTAACGGTATGATTATATATATAATTGCTTTTCTTGCTGCTGTTTTCATGATTGTCCTGTATTTGATCAAACCCAACAAAAGGCGCATTGATAAGCTTCCCGTGCAGTTATTCGCTCACAGGGGTCTTCATGGTGATGCCGTTCCGGAAAACACACTGGCGGCATTCAGAAATGCATACGAAAGAAAACTTGGTGTGGAGCTTGATGTCCGTTTCACAAAGGACAAAAGAGTGGTGGTATTCCATGACGATACCCTGAAAAGGTTATGCGGGAAGGATATAAAGGTTAATGAGCTTACATACGGGGAACTTCAGAGCTACAATATTGCCGGCACCGGTGAGAAAATCCCGTTGCTTTCAGATGTTCTGAAGGTTCTGAACGGAATGCCCGTTATCTGCGAGATTAAATCCAACCCGAAAGAGCCGGTTGAAGAACTGTGTACCGCTGTGGTTAATGAAATAGAGGGGTATAAGGGTTTCATCTGTATTGAATCCTTTAATCCCTTTGTTGTGAAGTGGTTCAGGAAAAACAGGCCTGAAATTATCCGTGGTCAGCTTTCAATGAGGTTCTGCGGAGAAAACAGGAACAACCTTCCGTTCATGCAGGCATTCCTGATGACGAACCTGTTTGTCAACGTTTTCTCCCGGCCTGATTTCATTGCTTATTGCTATAAACAGGATTCATTCGGTTATGCCTTGTGCCGCAGCATATTCAGGCCGCTGTGCGTACCGTGGACCATAAGGGGTGAAAAGGAAATAAATGAGTCTGCTGCCGTTTACAGTTCCATAATATTTGAAGAGAAGTAAAACCGGTTCATTGCTGCAGATTCAATCCCCGCATACAACAAGTGTAACAGGAAGATAAAGAATGCCGGGGTGCGGGTTATAGCCACATACGGAATGGCCAGGTTTCTTATTATAGACGGGATGCAGGGTGAATATAATTGCATTGTAACCTTGCAGGCTTTATGCTATAATTTACAGGACTGCCGCAGAAGCGGAATCAAATACTGATGTAGAACAAAAACAGCGCTGTAATAGTCAGACAATTATACCACGAAGGTATATCGGCTTTCAGAATGAAGGCATATATTTTCGTGGTTTTTTATTGTATGATAAAGGAATACACAGGAGGAAAAAAACATGAGTAAACGGTTTTCAACGAAAAACATTGTGCTGTCCGGTATGTTTATTGCTCTCGGGCTTGTATTGCCATTTGTGACCGGCCAGGTACCCCAAATCGGCAGCATGCTTCTGCCAATGCACATTCCGGTATTGATTTGCGGATATGTTTGCGGAGGCCCTTTGGGTCTTATAGTAGGGTTTATAACTCCTTTGCTCAGGAATGCCATATTTGGTATGCCGCCTTTGATTAACGCGGTTGCCATGGCCTTTGAACTGACTACATACGGGTTTATGACAGGCTTTTTATACAGGCGTTTTGAAAAGAAGAATGTGTTTATTTATGCGACATTGATTATTTCCATGATCTGTGGGAGAATTGTATGGGGAATTGCAAAATATGCGTTATTTGCCCTGGGTTTTACCGGTCAGAAATTTACATTGGCGGTCTTCTTTGCCGATGGGTTTACTAATGCCATACCTGGCATCATATTACAGATAGCTATAATTCCCGTAATTATTATGGCTCTGAGAAGGGGAAACCTGATTGACAATGACTGATGAAATAAAGGGAATACTCCTTGAACACTTTAACAAATATCCCGAAATGCAGGTTCAGGACATGATAAAGCTCATTTATCAGAATGAGTTTGCAGGCGGTCACCTGATAGATGATGAGCAGGAAAGCCTGAAAAGATTGCAGGCCGAGATGGAAAACCTGGAAAATAGCGGTCTGAATGAAGAAAAGCCCCTTTTTGAAGATATAGGGAACGGCCTTGTAAGGCTGTATCTGGATAAATTACCCGGGCTTCGGACAGATATCCGCACTATTAACAGATTTTTCGTGAACACGTCAGGTAAAATCCGCGGCAGTGCAGAAAACTTCAGGAGAAAGGTAAGTGTTTTAAAGCAATGCTGTGAAGAATGCATATTGCCTTTTGCTGCCAGCGAAATCGAAGAACTTGTTGGTGAGCTGGCAGCAAAGGGATACCCGCCGATAAGTCACAGTGAGGTTTACAGAAGGGCATACAAGCCCGGTTACCGTGTGGTGCTGTCAGATTACAGGACATTTTTCGAGATATTTCTGAACATTGATATACTGCTGAAAGCAAAGGAGTATGTCAATGTTGCGATAGACGGAAACAGCGGTGCAGGGAAAACCCGGCTTTCACACCTGATAGGTGAGATATATGACTGCAATATATTCCATATGGATGATTTCTTCCTTACACCGGAGCTGAGAACAGAAGAACGCCTGAAAGAACCGGGCGGAAATGTGGATTATGCCCGTTTCAGAAACGAGGTATTGGACAACATAAAGAAAAGAGAGGAGTTTGCCTACAGGGTATATAACTGTTCAAAGGGCACTTTCGATAGGCAGGTGAAGGTGTCTCCCAAAAGGCTGAATATCATAGAAGGGTGCTACAGCATGCACCCATGCCTGATTGAGGATTACGACCTGAAAATATTCCTGAGCATTGGCAAAGAGAAACAAAAGGCACGGATTCTTAAAAGAAACGGGCCGTCTAAGCTGAAACGGTTTGTCGAGGAATGGATACCCCTCGAAGATATGTATTTTAACGAACTGAATATTCCCGGCAAATGCGATTTGGTTTTTAATTTATAAATTTTAGGAAAATCCCTGCCTCTTCAGGCAGGGAACATTTTGATCCGACGTTTGTTTTCAAAATAACATTTCAGCTTATGAATTTCCGGGTATAATTATAGAAACCGAACATATAAAAAATATAATATGAAATGAAAAATAAGGACGGGCGACATGCCGAAGGTTAACGGAGGTCATGATGAAAGGCAAAGACCCGAAAAGGGCGGCGGGAGGCTTTCTTGCAAGGCTGTTTATAAAAAACCATGGTAATACAGGCGACGAAAGGGTCAGAAAACAGTATGGCAACCTGACAAGTATTGCAGGTATTGTTGTAAACGTTCTGCTTTTTGTCACAAAATTCATCGTAGGAACGTTGGCGGGCAGTATTGCCATTGTTGGTGACGGTTTCAACAATTTGTCGGATGCCTGCTCATCGGTTATATCCTTTATAAGTTTCAGGATGTCGGCAAAGCCTGCGGACAAGGAGCATCCCTTCGGACACGCAAGAATCGAATATATATCATCTTCGGTGGTTGCCGTTATTATTCTTTTCATAGGGTTTGAGCTGTTCAAAACATCTGTCGGCAAAATCATCAGGCCTGAGGATAAAGTTTTCAGTGCGGCAACGGTATCTGTCCTGGCTTTGTCAATAGTTTCCAAGTTCTGGCTTTATTTTTTCAATAAAAGAATAGGTACCCATATTGATTCAACACTGATGAAAGCTACTGCCGCAGACAGCCTGTCGGATGTCCTCGCAACTTCGGTTGTCCTGTTGTCAATAATTGCAGGTTACTTTACGGGTCTTAAACTTGACGGCTATATGGGCGTCATAGTGTCTGTGTTTATTCTTGTGTCCGGGATCAGAATACTCAGAGAAACCATGGACAGCATAATAGGCCGCGGCCCGTCTAAGGAGCTGATAAACCTGATAGAAAACTTCATTGGCAGGTATGAAGGTGTTATTGGTGTTCACGATCTTGTTGTTCATGATTACGGGCCCGAACACTGTTTTGCTTCCGCCCATGTTGAGGTGGACGCAAATGAAGATCTGCTGAAGAGCCATGATATAATAGACAATATTGAGCGGGATATAGAAATAGATCACGGAATACATCTTGTTATTCACCTTGATCCCATAGTCACCGACGATCCCTATGTACAGGAAATGAGGCAAATTACCGAAAAGATTGTTGCAGATATTGACAGTTCGCTTTCGATCCATGACTTCAGGATTGTGAAGGGTTCGACCCATAAAAACCTTATATTCGACGTTTCCATGCCGTGTCACTGCAAGCTCAGCAGGGAAGACGTACAGGAACGTATAACTGAAAGAATAGGAGAAATAGACAAAAACCTGCATGTGGTTCTGACTATTGATCGTTCCTTTGTTTCTACCCGTAGCCAGAAAACTATAAAGTGAACATGCTGTGGTTAAACAAAACTGTTTAAGACTCCTGTTCAAGGGAAAAAATAAAGAGGTCCGCTGCGTAAATGAGGTATGTTATCGAAAAATATACTTTTTTACAAGCCTTGACAATTTTATAACAATTGTTTTATAATAAAGCAGTTATATTCATCAACCAAGTGCATTTTTTTTGCTTGGTTTTGTTAATAATGTAACAAAATGCGACAGTAATTGCAAAGATTGCCAGGCAGTTCTTATTTTACAAAAAATTGCCTGGTATATATACATTACTTCCTTTTCTGCGCTGACCTTCCACCAGGTTTATGTTCTTGAACAATAAGCAGAAAGCCAAGCATAAATATGACTGCCCTCTGCAGAGAACTTAACCTGTCAAAAGCAGCCATGAGCCTGACCTTTAACAGGCCGGTTGAGGAAGATATGTATTGAGCAAAAATAAATATATAAATTTAACATAAAAATTCAGTGTAGGGAGTGTTTTAAATGTTTGGAAGCAAAGAAAGCAAAATTGCAAGACTTATTAAAAGAGGAAAGTGGGATGCTATTAGTAGAAAATATCTTAATTCTGATACAGAAACCAAGATTATTTTGGCGAGAGAATGTGCTAAATCCAAAAATCCCGGTGTCAACAGCATACTTTCCACTCTGACGCGCGACAGCGATTCAAATGTTCAGCTGGAAGCAGTAAAGGCTCTCCAGGTTACAGGCAAGGAGCATGAAGTAGCTCAGCTTCAGTGGCTGCTCAACCAGGTGCCCGAGGATAACAGCGAAATGATTAAAGCAATTGAGCTTGCAATTGACAGTTGCCGCGGCAGAAGATAATAAATCTTTATGCATATTTAAAAGCCATACCGTGCATAAATTATGCACGGTATGGCTTTGTGTTTTCTGTTTTTGTCATTCCTTAGTTTTTTCTTCCGGGGCATCGTCCCTCGGATGCACATAAACAATGGCCTTTTCCAGCTGATGTTCCCTTATTTGCAGTACCTTAATGTTAAGACCGTATCCTTCAACTTCAGGAGTGCTTCCGTCTTCGGGTATGTAACCCAGTATTCCGAAAACGAACCCGCTGAAGGTTTCGTATTCATCATCAGGCAGGCTGACATTCAGCGCCTCGGATACAGATTTTAACGAAGTAAGCCCGTTTATTTTCCAGGTATGGGAGTCAACCCTTTCAATTAAAAGTTTGGGTTCCTCGGGCGGTGTTTCATCGTCAAAATCCCCTACAATCAGTTCCAGCAAATCTTTTATCGTTATAATCCCGCTCATTCCGCCGTATTCGTCCAGGACAATCGCAAAGTGGTTGCGGCTTTGCTTCATGTTTCGGAACAAAACGTCTGCCCTGACCGATTCAGGAACGAAATATGGAGGCCGGACCGCATGTTTCATAACATTTTCCCTCGACTTGTCCTTGAGCCGGAAATAGTCCTTCGTGTTGAGCACCCCGATTATATCGTCGGTGGTTTCATCGCATACCGGGTAATTGGTATGCCTGCTTTCAATGATTGTTTTTTCCCATTGCTCATCGCTTTCTTCAAGCCACAGAAGTGAAACTTCGGTTCTGTGCGTCATAACCTCTTCGGCGGTTTTGTCATCAAACTCAAAAACATTCTGAATCATTTCTTTTTCAGAATGGTTAATCGCGCCTTTTTTACTTCCTTCATCGACCATCATGCGGATTTCTTCCTCGGTAATCTGTTCATCCACCGATGTAGGATCTATACCCAATAGCCTCAGCATGCCGTTTGTAGACGCAGTCAGCAGTGATACAACAGGAGAGAAAACCCTGGATATGAAACATACCAGTCCCGACATTCCAAGAGCAAGTTTTTCCGCATTCTTCATCGCGAGTCTTTTCGGAACGAGTTCGCCCAATACGAGAGTAAAATAGGACAGGATCAGGGTAATCACAACAACGGATATTGTATCAAGCGTGGCTGCAGGAATCCTGACACCGATACCTGTCAGCCAGTGCACGATTTTATCCGAGAAATTGTCTGCTGCAAAAGCACTTCCAAGGAAACCTGCCAGTGTAATTCCAACCTGTATCGTTGCGAGAAAACGTGCAGGCTGGTCGGTTAACCTGGAAAGTCGTTTTGCTCGTTTATCACCCTCCGCTGCAAGTTTTTCCATCTTGGCATCATTCATTGATATTACGGCAATTTCAGCGGCTGCAAACAATGCGTTCAGAATTATAAGGAAAAGCTGCAGCAATAGTTTTCCCAATATTGAGTTATCAGACAAACAAAAAACCTCCCTAAATAATAAAAGCCGTTTTATTTCTTTGTATCAGATCATTTACAAAAAATAAAAACACGCAACAAGGTGCAGACAAACAATCTGTTCCTTATTACGTGCTTATATTAACATGGATAAATATCTCAAATAGTTTTTACTTCGCTCAGGTAAAGGCGAATCATCCATTTGTTCCATATCACTCCTGTATAAAACAATTATACTTAAAATAATAACCAAAGTCAAGACAGGGTATGCTTAAGGGGATGACGGTATATCTCATCCCGCAGATCGTCCGCATTATTTTGCTTATTTGCCGATATATATGATATGCCGCATTTCCGGCTTGTATTTCCCGTAATGCTTTTATTGTGTATTGCGAAGAACAGGAACCGAAACCGGCATTTAAAACAAAATCAGGCACTGGCCTATGAAAAACTGGTTATGAGGTGACTTTAATGCAAAAGAGAATAACGCTTTTCAGCAACGACTTTTCGGATTTTTCTATCGGACCCTTTCCATATGACCCGGAGCATTCCGCAATGGGTGAATATCATTATTACCCTGTGAGCGGATATACAGGGCAGTGGTATGATCCGATAACCTGTCCGGGTTATCGCGGGTCTTCCTGGCTTGTTACCGAGGAGGACGGCATTAAGTTCATGGAGCAAACGCGTGTCCTTACCCCGGGGAAGAACGTATCGTGCCCGGTGCTTACAGCAGGTGACAGGGACTGGGAAGACTATACGGTCTCTGTCAGGATGCGGTCATTCTATACAAAAGAACCGGCAGGTCTGTGTTTCCGGTATCAGACGAGCCTTATGCATTATGCCTTTATGTTATGCAGCGGGAAGGCCAGGCTGTACCTCGTCGAGAAGGAAAAAAGGGAGATTCTCTGCGATACCGGTTTTGATTTTGACTGTGATTCATTTTGTGAACTGAAGGTAAATGTAAAGGGGAGCTCCATCAAATGCTATGTTGATGACAGGCTTGTTATTGAAACAGAAAATGACCGTTATACCCATGGTTCGATAGCCATTGCCTCGTACATGCCTGCTCAGTTTACAGATGTGAATGTTTTCTGCGATGAATCAGAATATAATGGATTTATTCGCCAAAAGCAGGCCGGGGAGAGGCGGACCGCCGAAAAACGTTTACGGTATCCGCAGCCAAAACTTGTAAAAATAATAGATCTTAAAGATTTCGGTGCCGGAAGGCAGATACGGTTCGGGCATCTTACCGGTACCGGAGAGTGGTTTTTTGTCATGGCGCAGCACCAGAAACGCGTTTTCAGGGACAGGTATGCCGTTATCAGCTGTCTCACCGCCGTAAGCCTTGAAACGGGTGAGATATTATGGCAGATTGGAGAACCGTCGGCATCGAAGGATAGCGCATATCTCACGGCAGATTTGCCCTTCCAGGTATATGACATTGACGGGGACGGTGCTGATGAGGTGATAATGGCCAGGAACTTCAGGCTGATGATCCTTGACGGGAAAACGGGAAAAGTGCGTAAAAGCATACCGACGCCGTTCAATGAAGAACCTGCCGGGGAGCTTCGGGGAATCGAGTTTAAAAAGCATGCCTTTGAACGTTTGAATGTTGACGCGATCCGTATTGTTAATGTATCCGGGAAAAAGCGGCCATGCGATATTCTAATCAAGGACAGGTACAGCCGTCTTTGGGTTTATGACAGTGATTTGAACCTGTTATGGAAGTTTACCCACAACAACACCGGGCATTTCCCATATTCTCATGATTTCAACGGGGACGGGAAGGACGAGATTTTAAGCTGCTATAACATGGTTTCAAGCGACGGGAAGCTAATCTGGAAACTGCCGGTGGATACGGATCATGTGGACGAAATCCTCTGCGGCAGGCTGGATCCCGACAGGGATGAATTAATAGCCCTCGTGGCAGGCTGGGAAGGGTTTATGATTGTGGATACAGATGGTAACATCCTTTTCAGGGATATTAACGGCCATGGCCAGCGAATAAGCGCAGCGAAATACTGTCCTGAAATACCGGGGCTTCAGATTTGCACCACGACCTTTTGGGGTAACCAGGGAATCATATACCTCTACGACTGCAAAGGGAATGAAATCTGGCATATGGAACCTTCAAGCAACGGTAATATCATATCACCGGTAAACTGGACCGGTGACGGAACCGAGCTGATTCTTCTTAACGGCAATGTCAGGTACGGCGGCATGATTGACGGGGAAGGCGACAGGGTTGTGGTTTTTCCTGACGACGGGCATCCCGATTTATGCGCGGAAGTTATTGATATTATGGGTGATTCAAGGGATGAAATAATACTGTGGGACGAAAAAAGGATGTATATCTACACCCAGGACAGACCCTGTGAAATTAAGGACAGGGAATATGTGCCTGAAAAATACCCGCTTTACAACTTTTCGAATTATCGCGGGGAGTTCTCATTTCCGAGGTGGAGGGACAGGAAAAAAGATTAGTGATGATACTGATGAAAGCCGGTACGGTTCAGGACCGGCTTTTTTCCTGCATACTGCCCGACTGCTGCCTGATAATCCCAGCAAACTGCATAAGGATATCCTTCCGGTTAAGAGCGGGGTTTTGCAGAACGCAGATAAAAAGTATGTCCAAAACCGTTCCAAGCTGAGTCCCGGGTTTGAAGCCCGCCTGTATCAAATCCCTGCCGTTTATCGCAAGTTCCTTAAGGCTTAGGCAGGGCTTTTCGCTGAGAATCCGGCTGACTGCTTCCTCTGTTTCGGGTAAACCGGTTATATCAAGTCTTAGGTTCTTCATGATACCAAGCGCCCGTATGAAAGTGTCGGTTCCGGCATCTGAAAGGGTTTTGCGTATCATGAACGGGCTTTTAGGCAGTTGCCCGTTCAAAAGTATTGAAATCCTTATTATTTCGTTTTTAAGTTTATTGCTCATTTTAAGGCCGGAACAGGTTGTCCTGATATCATCAATATCATGAATTCCTGTAAGCCGAAAAAGCCCGGACCATCTTACAGGCAGTTCTTCCGAAAGTTTTATTAATTGCGTTAAATCTGCGGCTTCGGAAAAGGGAACGGGCAGGATATGGTTCAGCAGCCTTGTTTTGATTAAATTGTTAAAAGCCTCGGGGTATGAGGCGGTCAGAATCCGGTTAAGCTCTTCAAGTATTCTTTCACGGCTTATTACGCCGATATTTTCCGAAAAGGCTGTTATGGCCGAAAAGGTGTGTTTATCGATCGAAAAGCCATAGCACGCCTGAAACCTGATTGCCCTCAGCATCCGTAATGCGTCTTCCCCGAATCTTTCTTCCGGGCTGCCGACGGTTCTGATTATCCTGTTTTCCAGGTCTTCCATGCCGCCGAAGGGATCCATGATACCCTTAACAGGGTGATATGCCATTGCATTTATCGTAAAATCCCTTCTTTTAAGGTCCTCTGACAGCGAATCTGAAAAAACAACCCTGTCCGGGTGCCTGTGATCGGTATACTCAGATTCAATACGGTAAGTTGTAACCTCAACATGCATACCGTTGACAACTACGGTCACTGTTCCGTGTTTTAGGCCTGTAGGGATACTGTTCGGGAATAACTCAAGCACCGTTTCGGGGCGGACTGACGTGCAAACGTCAAAATCCTTGGGATCAAGGCCGAGAAGCATGTCCCTGACACAGCCGCCCACAATATATGCGCTATGACCGTTTTCCTCAAGTTTGCCTATTATTGTTTTAACCTCATCCGGTATATGCATAAATCCTCCCTGGTATACGAAACCTTCCGATATTAATGCCGTCCGATTATCAGGTACAGATGTATTATAGCATTTTTTCATCCTTTGTTATTATTAAGTTAAGAGTGGGATATATAGAAAAATGAAGGAAATAATATAATAGGTTAACCGGGTATAAGCCATAAATTGCAATTTATAACCCGGTTATGCTATAATCATATGGTTGAATTCAGAAACAGAAATCATGGCTGATTTTTTATGTAAAAATATATAAAAATACAATGGCTGTAAAAGAAAATGGAGGTTATCGTGGCAAACAGAAAGAAAAACAAACTTAAAATTATTCCGTTAGGCGGGCTCGAGGAAATAGGCAAGAACATGACGGCTTTTGAATATGGTGAAAGCATTATTGTCGTCGACTGCGGAGTTGCTTTCCCTGAAGATGAGATGCTTGGGATTGACCTGGTCATTCCTGATGTATCGTACTTGGAAAAAAACCTGTCAAAAGTAAAGGGAATTATAGTCACTCATGGTCATGAGGACCATATCGGGGCATTGCCGTACGTTTTAGACAGGATCCCGGTTCCGGTATACGGAACCGATCTGACCTTAGGGCTGATAGAGAATAAACTTATAGAACACCAGATGCTGAACAAGTCTGAGCTGAAAATCGTAAGGGCGGGTCAGACTATTCAGCTGGGCGCATTCAAGGTTGAATTCATAAGTTCAACACACAGCATAGCCGAT
Organism: Clostridiales bacterium DTU070; assembly: GCA_001513105.1. Lineage (GTDB taxonomy): Bacteria > Bacillota > Clostridia > DSM-8532 > DSM-8532 > Thermoclostridium. The sequence continues at coordinate 16,259 of LFSH01000004.1, forward strand.
TCTGTGGCTCTTGCAATCCATACGCCTGTGGGTGTGATCCTGCATACTTCCGACTTTAAAATAGATCACACTCCCATTGAAGGTGACCCAATTGATCTTGCCCGGATTGCGGAACTGGGCAAAAAAGGCGTTTTGCTGCTCATGGCCGACAGTACGAATGTTGAACGGCCGGGCTATACAATGAGCGAAAAGGTTGTAGGACAGACCCTTGATAATGTTTTCAAGGATGCAAAGTCCAGGATCATAGTTGCAACTTTCGCTTCAAATATCCACAGGCTTCAGCAGATTATCAACTCTGCGGTGAAGTTTAACAGGAAAGTGGCGCTGAACGGACGAAGCATGCTGAACGTAGTAAAGACGGCAATGAAACTTGGGTATTTGAATATTCCACAGGATGTGTTGCTCGATATAGAGAAGATACAGAAGCTGCCCAGGAACCAGATTGTTATGATTACAACGGGCAGCCAGGGAGAACCCATGTCTGCGCTGTCAAGGATTGCTTCGAACAGTCACCGCAAGGTGAGCATTGAAAAGGGGGATCTGGTTATTATATCGGCCAGCCCGATACCCGGGAATGAAAAGTATATATCCCGTGTCATTAACGATTTGTTTAAACAGGGCGCAGATGTCATATATGAAGACCTGCTGGAGATTCACGTGTCCGGGCATGCCAGGCAGGAGGAGCTTAAACTCATCCATAGGCTGGTCAGACCGAAATATTTCATGCCTGTTCACGGGGAATACCGTCACCTGAAACAGCATGCGAAGCTTGCCCAGTCTCTTGGAATGCCTGAAGAGAATATTTTCCTTATGGAAAACGGCCAGGTGCTTGAACTATCCCAGAGAAAGGCCCAGATTACAGGAACGGTGCAGTCGGGAAGCATCCTGATAGACGGCCTCGGCGTCGGAGACGTCGGCAATATTGTTTTAAGGGACAGAAAGCATCTGTCAGAGGATGGATTGATTGTTGTGGTTGTAACTGTGAACTCGGACGGCAAAATTATGACAAATCCCGAGGTCATATCCAGGGGTTTTGTATATGTCAAGGAATCGGAGGAGTTAATGGACGAGATAAGAGACCTTACAATGGAGATAATGGAAAAGAATCTTGGCAAAAGAAGAAGCAATTATTCAAACATTAAGAGTAATGTCAAGGATGAGCTGAGCTCGTTCCTTTACCAGAAGACCAAAAGAAAACCCATGATCCTTCCTGTTATTATCGAGATCCCGTGTTAATCAATAAAGCCCCGGGTTTTGCACCGGGGCTTTTTCATGAAAATCCGTTTCTGTCAGCGGGCTCTCCAGACATAATCGTTTATTATCAGCTGTTCTTTAAAATTGCGCAGATTGGTTTCATCGTTGATAAGAACAACTTCAATGCCTGCCATTTCAGCCCAATCCAGCATATGTTCAGTTGTAACTGCATAGGAGAAAGATGTGTGATGCGCACCACCGGCAAGGATCCACGCCTTCGCAGCATCTCGGAGTGAAGGCTTCGGCTTCCACAGAACCCTTGCTACAGGAAGTTTCGGCATGTCTATAACAGGTTCAATGGCTTCAACCTCGTTTATTATCAGGCGGAACCGGTCGCCCATGTCAACCAGCGAAGCGGCAATTGCAGGGCCGCTTCTGCCTTTGAAAACAAGGCGTGCAGGATCACTCTTGCCGCCAATGCTCAGCGGATGAACCTCAATCCTTGGCTTGTCGGATGCCACGGTAGGACAGACTTCAAGCATGTGGGCGCCAAGTATCATTTCATTGCCTTCCTCAAGATGGTATGTGTAATCCTCCATAAAGGATGTTCCTTCAGGAAGCCCGGTATTCATAATCTTCATTGTCCGTACAAGTGCGGAGGTTTTCCAGTCGCCTTCTGCGCCAAATCCGTATCCTTCATGCATTAAATGCTGAACGGCAAGGCCGGGCAGCTGTTTCAGGCCGTGCAAATCCTCAAAGGTTGTGGTAAATGCGGTATATCCGCCTTCGGTGAGGAATTTTTTCAATCCTGCTTCAATCCTGGCCTGTTCCCTTATGGCTTCATATGCACCGGGATCGGACGGGAAATCATATAATTGCCTGTATGCTTCCATTATGCCGTCAATTTCCGCATCGGTTGCTTTTGAAACATAGCCGGCAAGGTCTCCTATTCCGTAACCGTCCACAGACCATCCGAACTTAATCTGCGCTTCAACCTTGTCTCCCTCAGTAACAGCCACCTGCCGCATATTATCCCCGAAGCGGGCAACCTTGATGTTTCTGCATTCAACAAAGGCACATGCCGCATTCATCCATACCTGTATCTCGCGAAGGATTTCAGAATCCCTGTAATACCCGACAACCACCTTTCTGGGCAGACGCATCCGGGCACCGATAAATCCGTATTCCCTGTCACCGTGGGCAGACTGGTTCAGGTTCATGAAATCCATATCAATGGTGTCCCACGGTATTTCACGGTTGAACTGTGTGTGAAGATGGAGCAGCGGTTTTTTCAGTTCATTTAAACCCGTTATCCACATTTTCGCGGGAGAGAAGGTATGCATCCAGGTGATTATTCCGGCACAGGAATTGTCATAATTCGCTTCCCGGCAGAGGTTAAGAATGGCTTCGGGTGTTGTAAGAACTGGTTTGAAAACAACGTTGCAGTGTGACAGGGTGTTTTCGTCAAGCCATGAAGCAATTACTTCCGAATGACTGTCAACCTGTTTCAGTGTTTCGTCGCCGTATAAATGCTGGCTTCCAGTAACAAACCAGAAGTTATAGGTTTTTTGTATCATCGTACATCCCCCTTTATGGATTATTTTACAAGGATATGTATTAAATATTCATTACCAGGCAAACTAAAAAACAGTTTTATATATATGTTAAGCAGACAAATTGTATGCACAACCGAACCTGTAACATTAACAGTTCCCAAATTCGTCCCGACTAAAGCGTTTTATTGTTTGCATGTTACCGAAAGCCTGTATTTCTCCTGCTTAAAAGGCTAAACAACAATCTTTCCTAACCTTCTTTATAATTCGATTATATCAGTAAAAACCAAAAAAGAAAACGGTTTTTTACAAATTACCCGCAGGTTGTGCATACAAGTAAGGCATGGTATAATATATATTAACAACAACGATTTTTATACCGATCGGTTTTGCCTGCGTTTAATGCAATGATGACAGAAAGAACCATGGCGCAGGTTCTCCTGAATGGCGGTGAAACTGTTGGAACATGATAAACCCAAGTATCAGCAGCTGAAGGAATACCTGGTAAACCTGATAGAAAGCAATGCATTGCCAGGAGGAAGCAAAATTCCGTCTGAGAATGAGCTTGCCGAAAAGTTCCGTATCAGCAGGCATACTGTAAGAAGAGCAATCTCAGAACTGGTTAACGAGGGGATTTTAACTACATCGCAGGGCAAGGGGACGTTTGTGAACCATGTCTTGAGAAATAACAGGCAAAGCCTGATAATAGGCGTTATTACAACATATATTGGGGACTATATTTTCCCGTCAATAATCCGTGGTATAGATCAGGTTCTTAGCGAAAACGGCTGCAGTATTGTTCTTGGCTGCACAAACAACCAGTTTGACAAGGAGAGGCAATGCCTCGAAAACCTGCTTAACCAGGACATCAAAGGGCTTATTGTCGAAACGACCAAAAGCGCTCTTCCGAATCCTAACCTTGACCTTTACGACGAGTTTAAAAAAAGGAATATTCCCGTTTTGTTCATGCACGGCAGCTACAAAGGGTACCCGGCATCATCCATTTACGAGGACGATGTGGAGGCAGGGTATCTTGCGACAAGGCATTTGATTGAACTTGGGCACAGAAGGATAGCAGGAATATTCAAAATTGACGATATTCAGGGCCATGCAAGGTTCGAAGGGTTCTGCAGGGCGCATAAGGAGGCCGGTATAGGCCTTAACGACAAAAATGTCATGTGGTTTGACACGGGCGACATGCAGTATAAATTCAATAGGCAGTCGCAGGATGTAATTATTGAATTCCTAAAAGACTGTACTTCTCTCGTATGCTATAACGAGCAAATAAGCATAAAAGTGATAGATATTATAAGGGACAGGGGAATTGTCATCCCCAAAGGGTTATCATTGGTCAGTTTTGATGATTCAGACCTTGCTGTTGCTTCTGAAGTTAAAATGACAACGGTTGCCCACCCGAAAGAGAAACTGGGTATCGAAGCGGCAAACCTGATGCTCAGGATGATAAAGGAAAGTGATAAGAGTTTTAAAGTCAGAATGACACCCAAGCTTGTGATCAGAAACAGCACCGGTCCTGTTACTGTGTAAATGCGGCTGCCTCAAGGGTTGCCTTTAAGCTGATATATATGAATGGAGGGTTTTTTATGCAGAAAAAGTATGCCATTGGTGTTGATTTTGGAACACTGTCCGGAAGAGCGGTCCTCGTAGAGCTTGATACGGGCAGGGAAGTTGCAACGGCTGTCAAGGAGTACCCGCATGGTGTTATGGATGAATATCTTCCCGACGGCAACGTGAAACTTGAGCACGACTGGGCGCTTCAGCATCCGCAGGATTACCTTGATGTTTTTGCTGAAACTATTCCCGCAGTTTTGAAGGAGTCGGGAGTATCGCCCGACGATGTTATAGGGCTTGGCATTGATTTTACGGCCTGTACAATGCTTCCAATCGACAAGGCGGGAAAACCGTTGTGCTTTGACGAAAGGTTCAGGTCAAATCCCCATGCATATGTAAAACTCTGGAAGCACCATGCTGCACAGGATGAAGCAAATAAACTGAACAAAATTGCTGAAGAACGCGGTGAAAAATTTCTGAAACTTTACGGGGGAAAAATATCTTCTGAATGGCTGATACCGAAAATATGGCAGATACTGAACGAGGCTCCGGAAATTTACGAGCAGGCTGACAGATTTATCGAAGCTGCCGACTGGGTTGTTCTCCAGTTGACCGGCGTGGAAAAAAGGAACAGCTGTACCGCAGGATACAAGGCAATATGGCATAAGAGAATGGGATACCCTTCAAAGGATTTCTTTAAAGCATTGGATCTGAGGCTTGAAAACCTCGTTGATGAAAAACTGAGCAGGGATATTTACCCCATTGGCACAAAAGCAGGCGAAATCACAAAGGAAGCCGCTGAACTTACAGGATTGAGGCCCGGGACCGCTGTTGCGGTGGGCAATGTTGACGCACATGTTGCAGTACCCGCCGTAGGAATTACAGAGCCCGGGAAAATGCTGATGATTATTGGCACATCCACATGCCATATGCTGCTTGGAACAGAAGAGAAAATGGTTCCGGGTATTTGCGGCGTTGTTGAAGACGGAATCATTCCGGGATACCTGGGTTACGAAGCAGGTCAGTCATGCGTCGGTGATCATTTCCAGTGGTTTATTGAAAACTGTGTTCCCGAAGAATACAAAAAAGAGGCCAGGGATCGGCAGGTCAGCATACACAAGGTTCTTAGGGAAAAGGCAAGCAAACTGAAGCCGGGTGAAAGCGGGCTTGTTGCTTTGGACTGGTGGAACGGGAACCGTTCTGTCCTTGTTGATGTGGACCTGACAGGAATGATTGTAGGCTGCACGCTTCTTACAAAGGCCGAAGAGATATACAGGGCATTGATTGAGGCCACGGCATATGGTACAAGAATGATAATCGACACTTTCGAAGAATACGGCGTTCCGATAAATGAGTTGTATGCAGCAGGCGGTATTGCGCAGAAGGACGAAATGATGATGCAGATTTATGCTGACGTTACAAACAGGGAAATCAGGATTTCGGCATCAGCCCAGACACCGGCCCTTGGTTCTGCAATGTTCGGTGCGGTTGCTGCAGGCTCTGAAAGAGGCGGATATGACAGCATAGTTGACGCAGCAAAAGTTATGGCGAAAGTACTGGATAAGGTTTACAAACCAATCCCTGAAAATGTGGCAATATATGAAAAGCTGTACCAGGAATACAGGATACTCCATGATTACTTCGGCAGAGGACAGAATGACGTCATGAAACGCCTGAAGGAGATCAAAAAGAGCGTGTCCAAATAATGATACACGGAGGCGATTATATGCTTGAAGAATTGAAAGAACAGGTGCTTCGGGCAAACCTTGCACTTCCCGAACACGGGCTGGTGACTTTTACATGGGGAAATGTAAGCGGAATAGACAGGGAAAAAGGCCTTGTAGTGATAAAGCCAAGCGGGGTGCCGTACCCGTCCCTCAGGAAAGAGCATCTTGTGGTTGTTGACCTGGACGGTAACAGGGTGGAGGGGGATTTAAAGCCTTCTTCCGATACCCCCACGCATCTTGTATTGTATAGGGCTTTTGCCGATATAGGCGGAATTGTACATACCCATTCGCCCTGGGCAACGTCTTTTGCCCAGGCGGGAAGAAACATACCGGCCCTTGGTACAACCCATGCCGACTATTTCTATGGTGAAATACCCTGTACAAGAAAAATGACACCGGAGGAAATCAACGGCAATTATGAGGAAGAAACCGGAAACGTGATAGTGGAAACATTCCTGGGCACAGATCCGATGCATATACCCGGGGTTCTTGTAAACACGCACGGTCCCTTTTCGTGGGGAAAGGATCCTATGGACGCGGTGCATAATGCCGTTGTGCTTGAGGAAGTTGCCAAAATGGCATTTAACACTATAATGCTTAATCCGGGCATAGGTCCGATGGACAGGGAACTATTAGACAGGCATTTCCTGAGGAAACACGGCGCAAACGCATACTATGGCCAATAACATGAAGCAGGGGATGGCAAAAGCTCTCCCGCCTGTGCAACAGGAGGAGGCGGGAGAGCTGAAACCTTCACGGATTTCAGTTGTGTTTTCAAATACATAACGGCTTTTTTACTTTTTAATCACTAATTATATATCTTTTTGGAGAACATTATAACAGAAAGGTCATATCGCAGCTGTTAATGATACTTTTCGGAGCAGCATGACAGGTTTGCCGTCGGGCAAGATAAGGTTTTTTAAGCTCTTTAAACCGCCCGTTTGTGCTGCAGCAGACACAGAAGTTGCATCTCTTTGGGAAGTTACCTGGTTTGATGGATTTTCCGTTCTTATGTTATAGTAGGTTATATATCCTGAATTAATTAAAAGGTCGGTAAAACATGAGTTATATTAGTTCTCAGAAAGAACCCAAAATCTTTTTCGTGCGGCATGCGGAACCGGATTTATCCGTCAGGGATGACATGCTGCGGCCGTTGACCGAAAAGGGAATGGCTGATGCAAAACTCATTACGGAGGCTTTTAAGGATAAAAATATCAGGGCTGTTTATTCGAGTCCGTACAAGAGGGCATATGATAGATATATTATTAATTACTATAATCCTGATTTCGGTTATGAAGGTTTCATGTCAATCATTGATAAAATGCCTTATATTCTGTGCTTTAAGTTCAAGGGCCTGGAACTTGTAAGCATCGCGGAAGTGGAGCTGTGAAACAGGGTTTTTTCGAATTAAATGTAATGGAGGTTTGAAAAATGAGCAGTGAAATTGCGGAGAAATCACTTAATCTTGTGAACAGGAGTTTTACAGGCGTTCTGGGAACGGTTGACGAGAATGGGATTCCCCATCTGAAAGCCATGATAAAAACGGCTGCAAACGGACTGAAAGAGTTCTGGTTCTGCTCCAATACGTCATCGAAAAGGGTGGCACAGATAAAGAGAAATCCAAATGCAAGCCTTTATTTCTACGATGAGAAAACCTTCGAAGGTTTGATGCTGACCGGAAAAGCAGAAGTTTCCTATGATGATGAAAAAAGAAGGGAATTCTGGAATGACAGTATGTTCATGTATTATCCCTTGGGGCCTTCAGATCCGGACTTCGCACTGATAAAATTCACTTCAAACAGAGGAAACTACTACAACAATCTGAAAAATACCGATTTTGAAATATGATCATTCATTCCGCTGAAAGTTTCCTCGCATTGTACGATGGCTACAAACACTTGATCAGTAAAGAAAAGCTATCGTGCGAATGCTCAGAAGTAGCCGCTGCATTAGCAAGAGCTGTGCGATTCAGCTCGGGCAAGCCGAAATTAGAAAAATGTATATGAAACGGGTATGTATGAAGCATTTTTGCTCCGTCGGCTTGCTGTTCCTCGCTTCTCTTTGCACATCTCTAATCTACATTCCGCTAAAAGTTTCCTTGCATTGCACAAATATCGCCACACATGACGATTAAGCAAAGCTATCGTACGAATGCTCGGAAACAGTCGCTTCATTTGCAAGAACTGCGCAGTTCAGCTCGGGCAAGCCGAAACTCGCAAAAATGCTATAAGAATAAAAAAGTATGAAGCATTTTTGCTCAAACAGTCGGCTTGCT
>LFSH01000034.1:0-89865 GCA_001513105.1 Clostridiales bacterium DTU070
TCTGATTCTGTTCCGCGGTTGCCAAAGATATCGTATGCAACAACCCTGAACCAGTATTTGGTCAGAGGTTTCAAATTTTCTATACGCATTCCAAGGGTTGTCGAGGTTCTGCCGTAATAAACGAATTCACCGTCTTCACTGTCTTTCCACTCAACCTCAAAGAAAGAAACATCCTGATCGGGTACATCATTCCAGCGTAAAGTGATAACCGTTGTGGAAGGTGTTGCAGTAACATTGGTGACCTTCTGAGGCCCCTGTGTATCAACTGTATATGTGCGTTCAGGCTGGCCATTGCTTTCATTTCCTGATGAGTCCCTCGCAATTGCCCGTATTTTAACCATCTCCTGAACAGGGATATTGCCCAGTCTGAACACAGCTGTGCCATTAGTTTCAATGGTTTCTGCACTGGTCCATGTTTTTCCGTCGTCCAGTGAATACTGCAAAGTAATGGATAATAGCTTGAGATTATCTTCTGCCCTTACTGTTATATTGGTATTCCTGCCGATGACAGTACCGGACAGTGGTTCTATGCCAATTACAACCGGCGGTACAGAATCTTTTACCGCCATTGCTTCTGCAGTGTTTGAATACTCACTTTCCTGATCAAACCTGTCACAGGCAGTAACTTTATAGAAATAGGTTTTATCGGGTTCAACGTTGTTATCGGTATAGTTTAAGTTTTTCAGGTTGGTTATGGTTGCGATATGAGAATACGTACCATCTTCGCCTTGAGCCCTGTAAATCTTATAGCATTTAATATCGGCTTCCGGGCACGGGTCGAAGGTTAACCGGATAACTCCTGAATCACCCTCTACGACAAGGTTTCCGGGAGCTGAAGGCGGAGTTCTGTCAACCTGGTACGATACAATAATGCTGTCTGAAGCGCCCGCTTCATCAAAAACAGTACACCTTACCATGTAATTTCCACTTGGTATAATGGTGAGATTCCAGCCTATATAATGCCATACCTCAGAGGAGTCCTGGTATGGGCCATTAACAGTACCTGTTATCCCGGTCCACAATTCACCGTCTTCCGAATACTCAAATTTTGCTGTTGGGCCAAGCGCATTCTGAGTATTGGCAAAATAAACGTATATACTTGTTGCTTTAGCGCCGCCGATTACTTGTCCGTTTACAGGATTTACCCTTGTTATATGTGGTGCTAAAGGAATAACCGTTATCTCTTCGCTTAACGGGGATTTATTACCCGCTGCATCATACGCAAGGACAGAATACTTATAAGCCTTGCCAGTTTCAAGGTTTTCATCCTTATATGAATTTGTAGCCGAGGTTCCGACCAAAACTCCGTCCCTGTATATTTCATATCCTGTTACACTGACATTATCGGATGGAACACGCCATGTAAGTGAAACTGTTTTTGCGGTTTTAGATGACACATTTAAATTTGAAGGTGCCGCAGGAGGTTCGGTGTCAATTACCGTTAATACTACAAGTTCATTGCTTTTCTCCGACCGATTACCGGAGGTGTCATATGCTATAACATAGTAAGTATATTCTGTATTTGGTAATAATCCTGAATCTGTATAAGTTGTAGCAGTCTGTGTTTTTATTCTGGTTCCGTTACGGTACAGCTCATATCCTGCTACTTCTATGTTATCTGAAGAGTCAAGCCATTTTAACACAATTTGCGTAGTGTTTTTTGATACAACATATAACTCAGGAGGGACAGGAGGCTCATTGTCGTATATAACTGAATTGCTCTGCTCTGACAGATTATTATACGCATCAACAGCCTTTACATAATATGTATATGTACCAGGGAAAATTTCGGTATCAACAAAGCTTGTACCATTTGAAAAGCCGACTTCCTCATCGTTTCTGAATACTTTGTAGCCTGCCAGCTTAACATTATCTGTTGAACCTGTCCAAACAAGTGTAACAGACGATTCTGTTTTAGAAGATATTCTAAGGTTTTGAGGTACTGTTGGAGCTGTTGTGTCTTTTTCAGTTACAGCAATTACAATATTGCTGCTTTCTGATTGATTCCGCATTATGTCGTAGGCAACAACGAAGTAAGCATACCCTGTATCAGGAGAAAGTCCTGTATCCATAAAACTGGTTGTAGTGGATGAACCAACACGTATACCATCCCTGTAAACGTCATAACCTGCAACACCGACATTATCAGTTGATTCATCCCAGGATAAGCTGACCGTTGTTTCAGTTACTTTCGTAACTTCCAGGTTTGACGGTGCTGTTGGAGATTCTTCATCTACAGGTTCTTCAATCAATGTATTCCATACCGGTGTTCTGTTAAACCTATATCCTATGTCAATAGATTTAGTAATTACAAGTATATTGAACCGGGATTCAGTTCTTTCGAAATTCACAGTCTGAAGACCTGTCCCGCTCAGTACCGTCGTATGTGTTCCTGTTGCATAAAAGTTATTGTTATAATAACCATACCGCTGTATAAAGTCGCCCTTTACTTCAAGGATTCCTGCCGTCAGATATCCGTCATGGCTGTAATACGCCTGGGTGACAAAATCTCCTCCTACCTTTACATAGTCATCAGTATTTATCATCCTTAAGTAACCATTGCTCCGGGAATAACTTATGGTTCCGTCCGATGACTTGTTTTCGGTCTGAATTCGGTAGTCTCCATCTATCATTAACTGACCGCCGTTTATATATAACGTTCCGCCTGATTGTATTACATTTCCCTTAACTATTAAATCTTTTCCATTAAGGTCTAATGTTCCGCTTTTAATATAAAGGTCGCCTATGGTTTTGTCTTCAATAACAGTAAAATTTGATTCTATTATTGTATCTGTAATTATGCTTACAGTATTGCTTTCCTTGGATTCATTTCCTGCCTCATCACTTGCTTGCGGCCACGGCAGCAACTATAATGACAGTCCACCACAAACATGCAAATGCAAACGGCCGGAAAAAGGATATATAATATTTTTCAGTCATTAAATGAATCCTCCTTTTTTGCACAGCAATTGCCTTTACTGTTTATTACGCCAAATGGTGATAATTATTTATACGTTTCTGCAAATTGCCTATTAAATATAGGTAAAATTGTTTAATATTAGTTTATCATGTTTTTTAATTACTTGCAAATACATTCCAGCTTTATGGTTTAGCTGTTACTATTTGAAAAAGATACTAACTGAAACTTCGCAAAAACCCTTTTGGATAATAAGCCTAAACCATTTTGGGATTAAAAAAAGCACCGTATTACCGGTGCCTTTCCTGTTTCGTTGCAAAGCATAGTTTGCAGTTCTTTACCTTTAGTTTCAGACTAAAATGAGGAATGATTTCACCCGGGAACGATTCTGTCGGAGATGACAGAACCGCCCCGGCTTCCTGATGCTCCCCCCCTGTTTTTGCTTAGTACAATATTTTAGAAAGATCGGTACGTTCCCAGGGCATGTTAACTGCATTGCTGCCAAAATGGCCATAGCAGGAAACTGCTGAAAACATCGGGTTATTTAACCCAAACCTTCTTATAATTGCAGTGAGGCGCAGATCCAAGTTCTTCAAAACATGCCTGCAAAGATCTTCATCAGGCATCTTTCCTGTACCGAAGGTGTCCACCATAACTGCGATTGGTTCTGTGAGACCAATTGCATAACTCAGCTGAACCTCGCACTTGTCTGCGAGACCTGCGGCTACAATGTTTTTTGCTATGTACCGTGCCATATATGTCCCACTGCGATCTGCTTTTGATGCGTCTTTCCCCGAAAGCGAACCGCCGCCGCACCTTGAATAACCTCCGTAGGTATCGGATACCGTTTTCCTTCCTGTTAATCCTGAATCGCCTGCAGGGCCACCCGTTACGAATCTTCCGGCAGGATTCACAAAAATCTGTGTATCCTCATCTATTAAGTATTCAGGTATAACAGGATATATTACATGTTTTGTCACTTCATTGCGAAGCGTCTCAGTCTTTACTTTGTCCCTGTGCTGACAGGATAAAACAACAGCAGATACTCTCGAAGGGGTACCATTTTCATACTCCACAGTCACCTGTGATTTACCGTCGGGCAGCAGGTAGGGCAGTTCTCCGGTTATTCGTGTTTGTTCAAGGCGCTTTGTAAGAGCATGAGCAAGTTCAATTGGAAGCGGCATGAGACATTCGGTTTCCCTGCAGGCGAAACCAACCATAATACCCTGATCACCTGCGCCCATATCCAATATATCCTGTTTCCTCATTAAAGCAGCAGCTATATCCGGCGATTGTTCGTGAAAATATACACGGACAGCACAGGTATCTGCATCAAACCCCCGTCCGTGTTCGGTATATCCGATTTCTCTGATAACTTTCCTGGCTGTTCCTTCATAATCAACCTCGGCAGTTGTCGTAATTTCACCGAAAATGTGTACCTGGTCCACCGTACATGTAACCTCACAGGCTACATGCGCCTGCGGGTCCTGTACAAGTATTTCATCCAGTATCCGGTCGGCAATCTGGTCGCAAATCTTGTCCGGATGACCCCTTGTTACAGATTCTGATGTAAAGTACCTTTTCATTGGCAATCCCCTGCCTTACACAGCTTCCTTATGAGGTTTCATTTTCCCTCTTGTAATAGGCTTGCGCGGGAACTGCTTCCACAATTGATCAGCAACGGGAGCCCATTTTTCCGCCCTTTCCACACATTTATTGCAGTAGTCACTGGCTTTCTCAGGGCACTTCAGATCTGTGGATTTTGCCCCTGTTTTTTTAACCATTTCGGTTAATTTTCCGGGGTTGTCAAGAACAGGGCATGGCCTTAACATATTATCATTAAACGGCTGCCCGGCCCGGTAGGCTTTGAAGAACGGAGACTGGTATGCTTCAAGCAGCGTTTTCTCCCTGATATTGGAGTCGGAATAATGTATGAATGCACAGGGTTCTATATCTCCGTTTGCATTTATATGGATGTACGCTCTTCCCGCTGCAATGCAGCCGCCGACAAACTCGCCGTCATTCCAGAAATCCATGGTGAATATCGGTTTTTCCTTCCTGAACTTACGAACCTGGTGATACATGAATTTACGCTGTTCTGCGGTAACCATCAGTTCTGGAACCGCATCAGCGCCTATTGGCATATATGTAAACAGCCATGCGAACTTGGCACCGCGTTCAATCATTTCATCAAAAAACTCGTCACTGCCTATAACCTCGACATTTTTGCTGGTATAGCAGCATGATATGCCAAATCCCAGTTTGTGTTCCTTCAGTATTTTCATTGCCCGTATTATCGCCTGGTAAGTACCTTTGCCCCGCCTGAAATCGGTAGCTTCCTCAAAACCTTCAACGCTTATGCATGGCACGAAGTTCTTAACCCTGAGCATTTCCTCAGCAAAAGCATCATCAATAAGCGTACCGTTTGTAAAAGCAAGGAATGCACAGTCTTTATGCTTCTCGCACAGTTTTATAATGTCGGCCTTCCGGATAAGCGGCTCACCGCCTGAATAAATGTAAACATATGTACCGTGTTCCTTACCCTGGTTAATAATACTGTCAAGTTCTTCGAATGTCAGGTTCAGCCTGTTTCCGTACTGGGCAGCCCAGCATCCGGTACATTTAAGGTTGCATGCCGATGTAGGATCCATTAGGATTGCCCATGGAATATTGCAGTTGTATTTCTCCATATATTCAATCTGGATTGGTGTTCCAATCATCGAGCCATTTACGACAAAGTTTTCAAACAGGACTTTACGCTGTCCCGGATCAATATCGGTCCATAAGCTCCTAATCAATTTAGACCAGTTACTGTCAGGGTCCGAGACAGCTTCTTTTACTGCGGTAACAGGACCTGTAACTCCTTTTCCCTTATCATGTTCGAGCAGCCAGTCCAGTATTTTAGGAATATTCGTGGAGGGATCCCTGTCAAGGTAACTGTAAACGGCCTTCATTCCCAACCTTTTTACCGTATCTGATACGTTCATACAGATTACCTCCTATGATCTATTCTCAGCTTAAGTTTATAAAGGCACGCAATTATACTCAACGGACAAAAAAGCGACTCTGTTCGATTTTTGAACAAAGTCGCCCTTTTGTCTGATTTTTGTATAAGTTTATTGGTTTGTCCTGTTCTTAGGGGAATTATTGTTTTTATCCGAGCAGTTCTTAAGCGCAAGCTGTATGTTTCCGTCTATAATGGTATTCAGCCTGTCTATGAAATCCTCTATATCGGGTTTCATATCACTCCAGAGAAACTTCAGAAAAAATCCTGTAAATGCGTACTGGTAGAACTCGGATACGAACCTGATGTCTTCATCGGTCACATTCAGCCCTTCAGCCTCTTTTTTAACCAGTTCGTACATATGCTTGTTGGTGGAATCAAAAACATACCGTTCCAGCTGATCCCTGTTCAGAGAGTTGAAGATATGGTATACAATCTGCCTGTTTTCAGTCACCATCTGTAAAACATCCCTGAGCATATTCTGCCAGGACTCATTGGTGTTGGCTTCTATTACCCTTTCCAGTTCCTCTTTGAAGAACGATTCCAACAGATCATAGATGTCGCGGAAATGATAGTAGAAAGTGTTTCTGTTAATCTCGCATTTTTCAATTATATTTGTTACGGTAATCTTGTCCAGCGGTGTTTTTTCAAGCATCTCACGGAACGTTTGAATTATTGCTTTCCTGGTAAAACGCGCCATTACTTTTCTCCTTTTCTGCATGGAACAAATAAACGATTTCCCCGCTTACTGCATGCGTACACTGATACTTTTCAATAAAAATACCTGGTCCTGTTGTATACCGAATTACCGGTAAACCATATTGCAATAAGCAGGTTCTGCGTTATGCAAAACCTGCCATTGCATGATTAAGCAAAATATTTACGGAGGTGTTATATGTCTTCCGGCATCTGCGGAGCCGCCTCCTTGGGTTCGGGCTTGTCCGCAACAGCACTTTCTGTGGTAAGAATCATCGATGCTATGGACGAAGCGTTCTGGAGTGCACAGCGTGCAACTTTTGCCGGATCTATAATTCCCGCATCAAACATGTTGACAAATCTCTCTTTTGCGGCATCAAAACCCATACCCTTTTCGCTCTTTTTCACCCTGTCAACAACGACCGAACCGTCTACTCCGGCATTTGCAGCTATCTGGCGGAGAGGTTCCTCAAGGGCTTTAAGAATAATTGCTGCGCCGGTTTTCTCATCTCCCTCGAGCGAATTAACAAGCGCTTCAACTTCAGGAATCGCACTAATGTAAGCAGTACCACCGCCTGCCACAATGCCTTCCTCAACAGCAGCCCTTGTTGCATTCAGCGCATCCTCAACCCTGAACTTCTTTTCCTTCATTTCGGTCTCGGTTGCTGCGCCAACCCTGATTACTGCAACACCACCGGCAAGTTTTGCAAGACGCTCGTTCAGTTTTTCCTTGTCGTATTCTGATGTAGTTTCTTCAATCTGCTTTCTAATGGACTCAATCCTGTCGTTGATTGCCTTCTGGTCTCCTGCTCCGTCAACTATTATCGTGTTTTCCTTCTGAACCTTGACGGATTTTGCTTTTCCAAGCCATTCAAGCTGAACATCCTTTAACGACATGCCGAGCTCATCGGATACAACCTGTCCGCCTGTTACAATTGCAATATCCTGGAGCATTTCTTTTCTCCTGTCACCATATCCGGGAGCTTTTACAGCAACACAGCTGAATGTACCTCTGAGCTTGTTGACTATAATTGTTGCCAGTGCGTCGCCTTCGACATCCTCGGCAATTATGAGAAGTTTTCCGCCGTTCTTGACAATCAGCTCAAGCGTCGGAAGCAGATCCTGCGCATTGCTGATTTTCCTGTCGGTTATTAAAATGTACGGATTCTCAATAACAGCTTCCATTTTCTCGCTGTCGGTAACCATGTAATGGGAGATATATCCCCTGTCAAAGGACATCCCTTCAACATATTCTATAAATGTTTCTGATGTTTTTGATTCATCTATTGTAATAACTCCGTCAGATGTAACCTTTTCCATGGCATCTGCAATAAGGTTTCCTATTTCTTCATCGCCGGAAGAAATGGTGGCTACAAATGCCATATCGTTTCTGCCCTGTATTTTTCTGCTGTTTTTCTTCAAAACTTCAACGGTTTTTTCTGTTGCCTTGTCTATTCCTCTTTTCAGAATCATCGGATTTGCGCCTGCGGCAAGGTTCTTCATACCTTCCCTGACAATAGCCTGTGCAAGCAGTGTAGCCGTTGTTGTACCATCACCTGCAATGTCGTTGGTCTTGCTTGCAACTTCCCTGACAAGCTGAGCCCCCATATTCTCATACGGATCTGCCAGTTCAATCTCCTTCGCTATTGTAACGCCATCGTTCGTTATAACAGGAGAACCGTACTTCTTATCAAGGACTACATTTCTTCCTTTAGGCCCAAGTGTTACCTTAACTGCATTTGCCAGCTTGTTTACACCGGCTTCTATCGCCTTCCTGGCTTCAAGATCGTACTTTACAATTTTTGCCGACATATGCAATTCCACCTTTCCCTTATTCTATGATAGCCAAAATGTCATCCTGTTTAACTATCAGGTATTTCTCGTCATCCAGTTTGACCTCGGTTCCTGCATATCTGCTGTAAAGAACCTTGTCGCCCTTTTTTACGTACATTTTGATTTCCTTGCCGTCCTTTACTTCACCGGGGCCGACTTCAATAACTTCTGCTATATAGGTTTTTTCCTTGGCATTAGAGGGAAGAACAATACCGCTTTTTGTGGTTTCCCCGGCTTCGGTTTCCTTCAGAACAACCCTTGATCCCAAAGGTTTTAAAAGCATAATTGATCAACTCCTTCTAATATTAGTTATTGATGTGATATTAAAGAACCAACAGAAATTTTCTTTAATTTTAGCACTCACCTATAACGAGTGCTAACAATAATAATTTAATTCTATTGGATTATATAGTCAATTAATTACGGGCATGAATAACCGGGTTTACAGGCTAATATCCGGCGTTTATGCAAAATATCTTTTGTTTGCTCAATAAAGCTCTGTTTTATCCAATAATTGCTGTTAAACTCCATTTGTTGCTAAAACCAATCCGGCTGTTTATACTTGTATTATGAAACTATATCCACCGCGCGTTATCCTGGTATAAAACGGGAGAGATTACGTTGCAGAGGAAAATAAAAAGAAGGGGCTTTGACCCCAATGATTTTAAATGGTTTTCAGACGAAGCCGTCGCAAAACTTAAAAAAGCGCAGGACGAAGTCCAATGGCTTCTTGACAGGGGGTTTAAATTTGACTCCGTGATTACATTTGTCTGCAACCACTACCTGCTCTCGTCAAGGCAGAGGCTTGCCCTTCAGAGGTCGGCTTCAGGTTCTGTAAAGTTTGAAAAAAGGAAAAACACAATGCTGCCTCTCGAAGCAGCCAGGGACGGGTGTATTTATATTGACGGATTCAACCTGGTCATTACTCTCGAGGTTGCCCTTTCGGGAAGCCCCGTATTTCTTGGAAGGGACGGCGTTATAAGGGATCTTGCGGGGCTTCGCGGAACGTATAGACTGATAGATAAGACAGAAACGGCCTTGAACCTGATCGGAAAATGTTTAAATGACCTTTCGGTTCCTGCAGTGATGTTCTTCCTTGATTCCCCTGTTTCCAACTCCGGCAGGCTTGGAAGCAAAATACTTGAATGCTCATATGACTGGAATATCCCTGTTGAAGTGGAAATTGTGCCAAACGCTGATGTTATCCTTTCGGGAATGAACAGGATTGTAACTTCCGATGCGATAATCCTTGACTCTTGCACAGGCTGGTTCAACCTTGGAAGAAAAATAATCGAGGATTATATAAGTTACGCATGGGTTGTGGATTTGACCTAAAACAGCTCAGTGCCGGAAATTTCTATATTACAAAATGTTTTTATAGTAGAAAATCGCAAGCTGTGTCCTGCCGCGCAGATTCAGTTTTTCAAGAATAATGCTTATGTAATTCCTTACCGTGCCCTCGCTCAAATAAAGGATTCGGGATATTTCCCTGTTCGACAGCCCGTCGGCCACATGTTTGATTATCGCCATTTCCTTCTCATTCAGGCCGTACTTCTCCAAAACATTTTCCTTCCTGGATATATGGGGTATTTTACTGATGATTTCGTCGCCAAACACCCTCTGGCCCATATATACAGCCTTGACCGACGGTATTATGCTTTCATAATTCTGTTTCAGAATATACCCCTTTGCACCAATCTGAAAGGCCCTTGTGATATATTCGTCATCCGAAAAGGTGGTAAGGAAAAGCACCTTTGCATCCTTATCCTCCGCTATTATTTCTTCGGCAGCGTCTATCCCGCTCATACCCTCCATCCTGATATCTATAAGAAGAATATCAGGCCTGTGCTTTCTATACAGTTCCACGGCCTGCCAGCCGCTGTTCCCTGTCGCTGTAACTTCAATCTCCTTATCCGATTTCAGTATTGTTTTAAGGGAGGAAGTAACCAGCCTGTCATCATCAACAACCAGTATTCTCATACTGCACCTCTCTATGCAACATCTTTTTTAGGGATTGAAATAAATATCTCGAAACCGTTGTCAGTATTTATATTAATATTGCCTCCGAAGGAGTTCACCCTGTCGATCATGTTTGTAAGCCCGAGGCCCTTTTCAAAACTTTGGACTTTCCCGTTATCCTTTATGATTAACTGGTAAATGGCCGGATGTTCATTGAACGCTATTGTTACTTTTGATGCATTCGAATGCCTTATCACGTTCGCCAGTGCTTCCTTTACTATTGAAACAAACGTGTATTTCAGCTTTTTATCCGGATTGGTGTTTATATTGTAATAATAATCCACTTCACAGAAAGTGAACTTCTTTATCAGCTCCCTTACCTGGATATCAAGATCCACCGACTCTTCATACACTTTATGTACGCTCGTTCTGATGCTGGTCATCGCCTGGTTCAGGGTTTCGTTCAGTTCTTTCAGGTGTTTTGCCACCTGTTCGTCCCTGTTTACAGTCATAAGCGCTCCTGACTGCAAAATGGCACTTGACAGCAAATGCCCGACGTTGTCATGAATATCCCGTGCGATGCGGTTTCGTTCATTCAGTGTTGCAAGGTACAGCTCATTGTCCTGCTTTTCAAGCAAATCCGCATTCTGCTTTTTCAGTTTTATAGACATCTCCCGGGCATCATCAAGAAGTTCGTTAAGTTTTTTATGAAGCCTTTCCTGCGAATTAATGCGATACCCTATTACAATACAAAGGATTATCATTACCGTGACCATATAAAAAAGCTGGACTGACGAAGAACCGAAAAAACAAACAAGGGGTACGACAGTGAAGATATTAAAATACGGAAACCTGCCGAACATCATGTCGTAAGCCGTCAATGGCAGGAAAACAGCGGCCTCTGGCAAAAAGCAGCAAAAAACTGAAAAGCCTGAGAACAGTAAAAGCCTTATATAATTATTGTCGAAGTAGCTCAGCAAGCCGCTGATAATAACAGGTACAAGCACTACAGCCACATTAATGCTGAAGTCCGGCTGGCCGAGGTACAGGATCAGGCAGCATATGAAAATAATTGTTTTTTCCAGTAGACTTGCATATTTAAACATTTTCACTACCCGCCGTTTTTTGGGGAATGGTATGAAAGGCTTCCCTGTGGAAGCCATTTTATCATATTCCCGGCAATTTGTATATTATGGAAGAAACAGTTTTTCATATCATGACATTTGTCACACCGGTTTGTGACTGTATTCACTTAAAAATGAAACCGCCAGGAAATACAATTAAGTCAGTGAATAAGGTATATGGATAAAAAGGTATGGAGGTCTGAAAAATGATTGTCAGGGTCAGGGATTTGGTAAAGAGATATGGCGATATACTTGCATTGGATCACCTTTCTTTTTCGATTGAAGAAGGTGAAATATTCGGTCTGCTGGGACCGAACGGTTCGGGAAAAACAACGGCCATAAACTGTATTTTGTCGCTCCTTAAATACGATAAGGGTGAAATCGAGATTTTCGGGCAGCCAATGAGACCCGACGCCTATGACATTAAACGGAACATAGGAATCGTTATGCAAAACGTGGCTGTATACAATGAGCTTACAGTATACCAGAATATTGACTATTTCTGCGGGCTTTATGTAAAGGACAAAAACACAAGAAAAAAACTGGTTGATGAAGCTGTTGAATTCACAGGCCTTGGTGAATACATCAGGTTCTATCCGAAGAAGTTAAGCGGAGGCCTGTTAAGAAGGCTGAACATAGCATGCGGTATTGCGCATAAACCAAAGCTGATTATTCTTGATGAGCCAACAGTTGCTGTTGACCCGCAAAGCCGCAACAGGATCCTGGAAGGAATCCTGGAACTGAACAGGCACGGAGCCACAATTATATACACCTCCCATTACATGGACGAAGTAGAGAGAATCTGCAGCAGGATAATGATTATAGACAGGGGCAGGGAAATTGCAACAGGAACCAGTGACGAACTCAAGGCAATGATATCACTTGGAGAAAAAATCACCGTTGAATCCTACAGCATAACCGAAGCTCAAATATCGGCCATAAGAGAGCTGCACGGCATAACTTCGGTTGAATACAAGGATAACAAGCTGATAATTAAGTCGGAGAAAGGTACCAACAATCTTGAAACCGTCCTGGACTTTATCAGGAAAGAAAATATTCATTTCGGAAGGATATACTCGGAAATGCCTACGCTGAATGATGTTTTCCTTGAAATAACAGGCAAGGAGCTTCGGGATTAAGGGGGGACAATTGTGTTTATACATGTTTTTGCTTACAGGATGAAAATCCTTCTGCACCACCGCGAAACCATTTTCTGGACAATGTTTTTTCCGCTGATACTGGCAACCTTTTTCAACATGGCGCTGTCAAACCTGGGCAGTACAGAAAAATTCAGTCCAATTGACATTGCAGTTGTTGATAATGAACAATACAGGCAGAACGCAAACCTCAGGCTGACTCTTGCCGAAGTGTCCGAGGGAGATGACAGGCTTTTCAATCTTTCGGTTGTTTCAGCCGAAGAAGCCGACAAGATGCTTAAAAACAACAAAATAGACGGGTATATAGTTGCAGAACGGCCGATAAAGCTTGTGGTAAACAAATCGGGCTTAAACCAGAGCATTATTAAAAGTTTTGCTGACAATTACATGCACACTGTTTCGGCAACAGAAAACATTCTGGCAAGGGATCCTTCCAAAATCCAAAATCATATAAGCAGCATTGAGGACAGAGTGAATTATATAAGGGATGTATCATCTTCCGGTGCTGAACCAAATACTGTTCTTGCCTATTTCTATTCACTGCTTGCAATGGCCTGCCTGTACGGAGGATTTATTGGGGTGCGTGAAATATCGGATATCCAGGCAGACATATCGCCTGTTGCGGCAAGAGTAAACATTGCTCCGGTGCATAAACTCAAAACTTTTTTATACAGCTCAATGGCATCAGTCACCATTCACATTGCAGAAATGATGATACTGCTTGCTTATCTTATTTTTGTGCTGAAGGTTGATTTCGGTACAAAGACCGCTCTGGTTTTGCTTACAACAGTTATCGGTTCGATAGCAGGCTTTTCCTTTGGTTCTTTTATCAGTGCAGTCACAAAAAAGTCTGAAGGGTTTAAAGTTGCGGTTTTATTAAGTATAACAATGGCATGCTGCTTTTTGGCAGGCATGATGTCCCAGGATGTTAAATATATTATTTTAAAAAATGCACCGGCATTATTGTATGTGAATCCCGCGAACCTTCTGACAGATGCTTTTTTCTCACTGTATTACTATGACACATACACAAAGTTCCTTACTAATATAACAATACTTACAGGTTTTATAGTTGTGTTCTGCACAGTCACATATTTAATAATCAGGAGGAGGAAATATGCAAGTATTTAAACTTTGCCTTATGATAATATATAAAAACAAGGCTACCCTGTTAATATATATTGTTATATTCATGGTTGTTTCATCCTTCATGTCATCAGTTTCAGCAAAGGAAATGGAGGACAGTACTTCATTCAAGCCCGTCAAAACTGAGGTCGCCTTTTTCAGCGATGAAGACACCCCGCTGATAAACGGGTTCAGGGAGGAACTGGCAGATGTTGCAAACTTCGTGGATATTCCTGATGAAACCGTAGCCCTTCAGGATGCGCTTTATTACCGTGAGGTTTCATGTATTATCCGTGTCCCCGAAGGATTCACCAAAAAATTCATGAACGGTGAAAATGTACAGCTTGAAAAAATCAGCATACCGAATTCAACTAAAAATGTGCATATAGACCTGTTTATTGACAAATACTTTAACACTGCAAGGCTGTACGTTCAAAACATGGAGGGCATTACGCAGCAGGAACTGGTGCGGTATCTTAAAAAGGACCTGTCGGAAACTGTATCGACAGAAATGGTGGAAGATGAGAAAAAAACATCTGATATGGCTTCTGCGAAATATTCTCTCAACTTCTTTGCATATCCGTTGTTGTCTGTAATTATCATGGGAATGGGTACTTTAATGCTTATATTCAATGACAGGGACCTGAAAATGCGAAACAATTGCTCACCGGTAAGCAGCACCAGCATCAGCATGCAGTTTGTACTGGGCAACCTGGTATTTACATTTCTATCCTGGCTGATAATGCTCATAATATGCCTTGCAATGAATTTCAGAAACATTTTCAGCCCGAACACAGTGTTTCATATAGCGGGATCATTTGTTTTTGCCTTTTGCTGTTCAGGGATCAGCTTTTTCATAGGCAACCTGACAAATAGCCATGAGGCGGTTACAGCAGCAGCCAATGTTGCTTCCCTTGGGCTGAGTTTTATAAGCGGTGTTTTTGTGCCCCAGGAATTAATCGGAAGTTCGGTGCTGAAGGCAGCAAGTTTCACACCGACATATTGGTATGTCAGGGCAAACAATACCATTGCAGATCTTACCGTGTTCAGTTACGAGGCTTTAAAACCTGTACTGAACGACTTTCTGATTATTATTGGTTTCGGCCTTGCATTTTTCTCGGCAAGCCTCGCAATCAGAAAGGCGAAAACCAACGACTGAAAGAATATTAAAGGTACCTGCCCCAGCATACTAATCCGGTGTTGTATTGTCAACCTTTTCGAAATAAAGCTGGGGCAGCACTATTTTAACTTCGTTTTGATCTTCTCCCTTCCAGAAAACAATAAACCTCACTTCTGCAGATTTGAGTGCATAGTTGCCGGCTTTAGCCGAGTTTATTTTTCCGATGCACTTTTTTGAGAATTTCAATATTACCTGCCCTTCCTGGTTCAGGCAATATTCATCCCTGACAATCAGCCTGTCGCCGCTGACCAGTTTTGATATCAGGTTCTGACGGCTACCGGGTTTGAAAAAGTCAAGAAAAACATCTTCATGGGCAAGCTGCATCACCAGTTGCTCCGGCGGGGAATACAAATTTCTGTTATAAACCTTTTCAAGGTTTTCAGACCGTATGCGTTCCAAATAATACCCGTTATAATGTATGGCCAGGTTTTTCTTTGCCCTCGTCATGGCAACATAAAGAAGCCTTTTTTCTTCATCGGTTTTAGGAACGAAATTGTCCAGCATAATAAACACGTTGTCAAACTCACGGCCTTTTGCTTTATGCATTGTTGACACAAGTATCGTTTTGGTTTTTTCGTCATAGAAGTCTTCAAGGTTCGACTCCCGGACAAACTCCTCGAGGTCGGATTTGTATCTTGTCTTCGGATTCATTGATTCAAATATTCTTATAAGATTTTTACATATCTCGTAATTCCGGCTTCTTCCAAACTTCTTTGACAGTTTCAGCTTTGCCTCATCCCAGACATCTTCGCTGACCGTGCTGCTGTCCTTGTCTGCGTTTACTTCATCAAGGAAATACCTTATCTCTGAAAGATTGTACAGGTTAAACCCGTCATTTGACTGGATCAGCTTTGCTTTCATCCGGTTTCTCACAAGCAAACCTGCGATCTGCAATGCTTCTTCGTTTGTCCTGGTCAGCACGCAGGTGCTTCCCGCGATGTCCTGTGCAAGGATATCTTCAACCACGGGTGTAACGAGATTGGCGGAACTGTAGCGTACAAGCCTTATCCTGCCGTTATCGTTCTGCCTGGGCTGAATGGGAGTGCGTTTTAAGCGGTTCCTTATTTCAACTGAAAACTGGTTTGTAAAATGTACAAGATTACTTTTGCTCCTGAAGTTTTCAACCAACTCATACACCTTTGCACCTTTTTCATCAATCAGTTTTTGCATGTATTCCGAACTTGAGCCCCTGAACCCGTATATGTTCTGATCGTCATCCCCCACTGCTATCACGCGTATATCCTCGTTATATTCCATAAGGCATTTCACAAGCTCAAACTCATCTGCATCCATGTCCTGCGCTTCATCTATAACCAGAACGGTTTTGGTTATTTTCGAAAGTTCAATTTCATTGCTTTTTATTTTCAGGATTGTCTCTTTTATGATGTTATCCGACTTTTCAATGGTTCCAACCCTGCCCAGCAGATCAAAGCAATAGGAATGAAATGTTTTTATGTCTATATAGTGCGCGGCATTTCCGTAAAGTCCCAGAAGCCTTTTTTTGAATTCGGTGGCTGCCGATCTTGAGAATGTGAGCATCAGCAGCTGCTCGTGCTTCACATCTTCCATATATAAAAGCGATGCCAGTTTATGAACCAGGACACGGGTCTTTCCGCTTCCGGGACCGGCAGCAACCACAATATACCTGGATTCGATGTCATTTATTATGCTGAGCTGGGCCGGTGACAGCTCGCCGAAAAGCTGTCTGAACTTGGAAGGGGTAATCGTTCTTTTAATGGTCTGTATGTTCCCCCTGAAATATTTGCCTGAAAAAGAATCGTAGTTAAGCTGAAAATAGTCGTCTACAAACTGAAGCGCAGCTTTATAGTCATTAATCATTTTTCTTGCGTATTCGCCCACAATATGAATCTGCTGCACCTTGTTTTCATAAAATTCCTGCAGTTTCCGATAGTCCGCGGTTTTAAAACGCTTCCTGTTATCCATTTCAATCCGTTCTATGCTCATGGTATTATAAATAACAAGAAAACCGCCTTCGACATATATTGATTCAATTCTTGACAGGTAAAAAAGGGCATCTTCTATATCACTAATTGAGGCTTTGGTGCCGAACATCGTAATCCTGCTATTAAAAGCCTCTTTTAACTGCACGACCGAAAAATCCACTCTGACCTCGCCCTTGGAATTAACTTCGGCCGGTGTTTCATAAGCTATGTTATAGAGATACTCCAGTATAAATTTTGAAAGCTCATAGCGTTTATATGATTTTTCTTTAAGGACCTTTTTTTCATGAATGCAGTATGCTGAAAAATGATTGGGCGGATAAGAATTACGCTTAATCCATTTGGTTATTGCCCAGAAATTTATAATGGTTTTCAGTTTATTTGGCGTTGCACCTTTACATCCGAATTCTCTGGCCTGCTCATTAAGCTCTTTTATGTTAAATGTTTTTGCTTCTTCAGTAAAAACCGTTAACAGGAACTCTTCCATATCATGGAATTCGTACAGAATATTCAGTGAATGCTTCACACTTTCACTTTTCTTTATATATACAGACATGTCCCTGGAATCATCCAGCAAACCTTCATCCCTAAGCAGGGTTACAATGCGTATTACAGTCGCTATATCAAGCCCGAGGCGATCGGCAATATAGTCGATTCTCGATTCGGCTTCATCGGTACCGGCTTCGCTTCTTTTTCTTTTACCGATAAGCATGCCTATTATCCTCCTCGCATGCACCGACTCCTCCTTTGAGAATTTTCCCGAAGCATAAATCCTGTTTACCGCCTCTATAGCGTTTCTTGCCCGTATACTGCTGGCAAAAATTCTCGGAACATTACGGCCTCTTCTAACGTATCCGGCTTCTTCGAGGGCATTGATTGCTGTCTTTACTTTTGTCTCCAGATCATGGATGCTGTCATCCCATCCTGCTCTTCTTGCTATATCCAAAGCAGACCTGGACATTGTTTTCCTTATTCCCGTCAGGCTTTTTATGGCCTTCCAGACCTGCTGAATCTCCTGTATCTGCAGTTTTGTCTGGTTCAAGAGAACAAAATGCTTGTTAAGATCATCATCGTTATACAGTATATAACATTCCGCTGAAATGGATTCATCCCTTCCCGCCCTTCCTGCTTCCTGAACGTAGTTTTCCAGCGAGTTGGAAATATCATAGTGAATAACCATCCCGACATCCTTTTTGTCCACCCCCATCCCAAAGGCGGATGTTGCAACCATAATGCGGACTTCACCTTTAGTGAATGCGTCCTGGTTTTCGGTTTTCACCTGTTTTTCGAGCTGCCCGTGGTATGCCCTTGCCCTGTACCCGTCCTTACACAGCCTGTCTGCCAGCTCTTCGGCGCGCTTTGTCCGCGATACATAAACAATTGTCGGACAATCCTTTTCTTCAATTAGATTTCTCAATGTAATATACTTCTCCTCGTCATCCTTTCTTTCGAGAACCCTGTAACTGAGATTGCTTCTTTTTGCATCGGTCCTGAATATTTCAAGTTCGAGGGACAGCTTATCCCTGAAATACTGTCTTATGTCTTCAATAACATTTGGCTTGGCCGTGGCTGTAAAACACGACACAGGAATCGGCTCTTCCGGGTTTTTCATTTCCTGAAGCATTTTTATAAAATCACCTATATATAAATAGTCAACCCTGAAATCCTGGCCCCATGTGGAAAAACAATGTGCCTCGTCTATTACGAACCTGACCACGTTCCTTCCGAGCAGAAGCCGTTCAATTGTCCTCGAACGCAGTGATTCCGGTGATATATAAAGTATGGATGCCGAACCGTCCTCAACCCGTTCAATGGATTTTGCCCGTTCTATCGGATCCAGAAGGCCGTTGATCGTAACAGCATCGGTTATTCCGATTTTCTCAAGGTTATCAACCTGATCCTTCATCAGTGACTGCAGCGGTGATATTACCACGGTAAGGCCTTTTGAGTTTTCACCTGCCATCAGTGCAGGCAGCTGGAATGTAACAGATTTGCCGCCTCCAGTCGGGAAAACCACCAGCAGTGATTTATTGTTTACAGCGGCCCGGACAGCCATTTCCTGCAGCGGTTCGCCCGCATAAGTCCTGAATGAGTCAAAACCAAAAAATTTTTTCAGTCCCTTGTGAATGTCAATAGCTTCATTACAATATGCACAGCCTGGTATACACCGGGTGTTTTTTAGAAGGCGCATAACCTGCTCAACATTGGAGTATGTTCTGACCACCCATGGAGGCGTGATTGAATCCTTTCTTCCTGTTTTTATTAATGCAAGGCAATATGACAGTTCTATGGGATGTTCACGGATAAGTTTTCCGATATCGGCATTTTCACAGACTAAACCATGGAATCTTGTACGGATTAATGTTTCCAAATCATCGTTACCGATCTTATATCCTGTATAGGAAAAAAACGCTTTAAACTCCCTTTTGTCATTCAGCAGAAGGAAAAAAATCCGTTTCATGTCGTCATCCAGTCTCTTAAAGGCTGCAACCTCGTCATTTAAAAGGTCACGTGCCTTCATCGAATCATTAAGCGGATTATTAAACTCATCGGTTATAAGTTTGTCATCCTTCAGAAGCGAATGGTAAGGCTTTACCGGAAACAAAAGAGGTGACAGGAACAGCGTGTCGATTACATATTCATTTGATATACCTGCGTCGGTAATGGCATTTTGTATATACTTCAGGTCATGGTTCAGTATATTGTGCCCGCATATGTACTCTGAACCGCGTATAAAGTCAATAAATTCCCTGATATAGGCTGAATGGAATTCAGCCCCGTTATCCCTGACAGCACCAATATCCAGGATTCTGTTGTTTATAGGATTAATCTCGGTATCAATGAAAGTAATCCGGTTCATTTTATTGCCTTCCAGGATTAAATATATTTCTCGTTTCAAAAGCACACCGGTACATACAGATCAGCGCAGAAATTTAATATGTGCAATAACAGGAAATACTTCCTTTAATATATAATCGGCAATCGCTGCTTTTTACCTGAACATGTTATTAAATACTTTGCCTGTATTTACCTGTACTTATATATATTATACAATAACTGTGACATGCGGCAATATGAACACGGAGTTCAGGAATTGGATTTACGCGGATATGATGTTTGCATGGGAATTCCTCCATTCGTATTTTTCGGGCTCAGGTTTATCATAACCGCCTATATAACGAACGGAGGCTCCAAAGTGTTGATTAAAAATATCTCTTGTCGCGGAAATTTCGGATATGATAATGTTCGGCGGCAATACCTAAATGTTGTAATTTTCAATCCATGACCTTACAGGAATTTTATATTCCACAAGTTTATCCTTGATTTCCTTTACTGAGTAATTCCTGTCCATGCGCGGAGAATACAGCATTGAACTGATAATCGCAGCCGATGCACCTGTTTTTGTAAACACCTCTGCCACGTGTTCCGGTTTACCGGCACCTCCGGACGCAATCACAGGGATATTGACATTTCTACTGATTAACGACGTAATCTCTATATCGTACCCGGAATGGGTACCATCCTGATCAATGCTGTTCACACATATTTCCCCTGCTCCGAGCTCTTCACCCTTCTTAGCCCATTCCACCGCATCAATACCGGTAAAAACCCTTGCCCCGTCAATAGCTATTTCATATCCGCTCGGAATCCGGAAAGTTTTTTCAACGCGTTTCACCTGCATGCTCAGAACTATACACTGTCGTCCGAAGGCCATTGCACCTTCACGTATAATCCCGGGATTGCGCACAGCCATTGAATCTATGCTGATTTTTTCAGCGCCGGCTTTCAATACTTCGTACATATCGTCAAGATTTCTGATACCGCCGCCTACAGTAAAAGGCACAAAAACATGCTTTGCAACTTTCCTGACAGTTTCAAGGTCTATCTTTCGCTTTTCGAAACTTGCAGTAATATCATAGAATATAATCTCGTCTATCTGGTCTTCATATATCCTGCGGGCAACGTTTTCAGCAGTATCAATGTCTATGTTGTCCTGAAACTTATGTGCTTTCGTTACCATCCCGTTTTTTATATCAAAACAGGCAATCAATCTTTTTGTCAGCATAATACACCCTCTGCAATCATTGAGAAATTTTTCAGAAGCCTTAATCCCATCACACCGCTTTTTTCAATGTGAAACTGGGCTCCGAATATGTTTTTATACGATATCATTGAACAGAAATCCACGCCGTACTGTGTTCGCGCCAGTACAACCTCCTCATTCGCCGACGTGACATAATATGAATTAACAAAATAAAAAAACTCCGACTCATTCAGGCCTGAAATAACAGCGTGATTTCTTATAAACTTCACTTCATTCCAACCTATTTGCGGTACGCGTACCTTATCCTCCGGAAATCTCCTTACATTCCCGGGAATCCATCCCAGGCATTCGGTATCTCCTTCCTCGCTGTGATCAAAGAGTATCTGCAGACCTATGCAGATTCCCAGGAAGGGTACGCCGTCGTTCAGAACTTTTTCCTCAAGTACATCCAAGAAGCCCATTTTCCTGAGTGAATCCATGGTTGCCCCGGCTGAGCCCACACCGGGCAGTATAATACCTTTTACCGTACTTATATCCCGAGGAGAAGATATCAACTCCGACGGGACATTCAATTTATGCAACGCATTCAAAACACTGGGAG
The DNA here is from genome assembly GCA_001513105.1 of Clostridiales bacterium DTU070. Classification (GTDB taxonomy): domain Bacteria; phylum Bacillota; class Clostridia; order DSM-8532; family DSM-8532; genus Thermoclostridium. The sequence goes on from LFSH01000034.1 coordinate 21,603, forward strand.
CATTTCCGGCTTTATAGTCAATTACACCAATCATAAACACAGACCTTTCGCATGAAGAATTCACTGGATTAAGAAATAAAACCATACGCAGCATTCACTGCTCCAGGGTATATATCATATTTTATATATTAAGTTTTTTGTCCTTGTCAATAATTCACTATCCTGTTTTTTTGAATTTTGTATATTTAATGTACAGCCTTTCCCTGTCAGGCCATTTTGCTTTATCATGCGGAAGTATAATCTTTTTATGCTGAAGTTCCTGGATTCCATGTTTAAGCATGGGTCCATCCTTTTCTTCCAGTATGTCCTCTCTGACTTCTATGATATAATCTGGAGTAACTCCTATAATATTGGCATCAAATGCCGCATGATGTATTTTACACAGGGATATTCCGTTATTTACAACGGGATCACCTAATTCCTCACCATCCGGTATGATATGCGCAGCATCCAGGAGCTGAATATGCCTTATCCTGCAGAATGCACATTGCTGTGAATATGCCAGAAGTACTCTCTCCCTGAACGATTTCTGGTGCAGTCTCTGCCTGACCGATGAGGTTATGTATCTGCGTACTGCAATCTCCGAATTGCTGGAAATGTTATACCCTTGCGATCTGAATAAATGGTTTTCTATTGTTGATATGTCGTCTGCTGCTATTGTAAAAGTCAAAGATGAGGGATTGTCTCCTATAATGTAAACAGGCCAGACAGCCAGGTACTTACCCGGGACAATACCGTAAAAATATATCAATGGTATCTGTTTTTCCATGGCTTCCCGTAAACCTTTATTATCCCTGTGTTCAGGATCGGTACCCCTGTAACGGTACTGAAGAAACCCGCCGCTGTCTATCGCGTCGTCATATGGTCCGTCGTACACAGTTGTAACCGACAGCGGTACTGATAAAGCCTTTGGCTTCCATATACCCTGCGGTCCCAAAAGGGTTATCCTCTGTCCGTCATATTCAAAACCTCTTGCCAGGAGTTCCCTGGGCAACACATCCCCGTACAGCATCGTCTGCTCTTTAAGCCAGTTAAATGCCGCCAGCCTTATTCTTTTTTGCTCTTCCATGGGACAACCTCACAAAACTTTTATAAAATCTTGTGATGTATTGGGCAATCAGGTGTTCTGATATTAACGGTCGGTTGTATTATAACATCTGTCGTCGGTATTGCGTCTTCTCAAACATAAAACCAGGATTAACCGTAAAATAGGACATGTTTTTCCTGCGATATATGGTATAATATTATTGCAAAATATTTATTTTTGCTGTAATGAAAACTCCCCCCCTAATCATTTTCATTACAGCACTTTTTTGTTTGCGGTATTTATTTTTTACTGTATTTTTGCCTCATCCGCTCAACTTCCCAGGTGACTTCAAACTTCAATGAGTCCGGTTCCAGGACCTCGGCATCTGCGCCGAATTTTAACACCCACTGCAGTATGTCCGGGGTATAGGTTGTTTTCTTTTCAAAAAGAATCTTATCCCCGTCAAGGTTTGTAATTTTATCAGCCCTGTATGCCTCGTATTCCTTTACATACCGTGCGCCCTGTCCCTCAAAAACTATCTTCATGGTTATTTCCTCATCACCGATCATCTTTTCAAAGCGGTTTTTGTTATACTCCTCATAAAAGTTTTCAGGGCGTTTAAAAGTTTCATTCAGTATTTCAACGTTTTTCATGCGTGATACGCGAAAATCCCGGATTTCCTTACGGAGATGGCAATAGCAGATCAAATGGTAACAGCCTTCCCTGATCTCGAGGTAATACGGATCTATTTTGCGGTTCGTCATTTCATTGTTGTTAAACGAAAAGTATTCTATCCTAAGCCTGCGGTTCTTTTCTATTGCTTCCCGTATGGTCCTGAGGTAGCTTTCGTTAATGCATTTTTCAAGCACTGCTTCGGAAGGGTTGACCTTCAGAAAATCAGAGAGGGAATCTATATAGCTCTGGTTAACAGGCGGAACATTTTTGAGCATGTTCTCAAGCATGTCCTGTGCGGTTTTCCCTACATCCAGCACCGAATAGGGTTTCAGGATCTCTTTCAGAAAATATATGGAAATAAGTTCAGGCACAGTAAATGCAACATTGCCTATGTTGTACTTGTCGGCCTTGTAACATATTTCTCCGGCCTCGTTTTTTTCCTCATACACAAAAAAGTGTCGCGAAATATCGTCAATATCACGCTGAATGGTTTTTTTGCTTACATCAATTCCAAGTTTTTTCATGTTGTCATGAATCTCATTAACTGTAAACCCTTCCTTGCTCTCGGAAAGGACAGAAAGTATATGCATCTGTCTTTCAATCTGCTTTATGTCCGACATATTTTACCACCCACGAACTATATCGGAACATACCCGAAATAGATTAAGAATACGTTTTTTGTATTATGCTTAAAAAGGGCTTTTTGAATAAAAAGTATAAAAATGCCGGTTTTTCATGCATCTTTCTAACAATTCCGGGTATTTGCACGCCGATCATAAAAAACCGAAAGCAATACAGGATAAGCAACTAAAAATAGGATTCACTCATTTACGGTAACCGAACCCGCCCCTGTGAAATACAGTTCTCCCGCTGCCTTTTCCTTCATTATTTTCTCCCATACCCGGCAGTAAATCCTAATCTGTTTTGAATAATGTTTTACCAGCAGTTTCAAATCTTCTTCGGTTTCAAAATGGTTTGTTTTGTAGTCAATTATCCTCCAGCCGTCTTCATCCTTCAGCACCAGGTCTATCTTCCCCTGCAGGGTGACGGGCAGTTTGCTTTCAACATTCAGCTCCTCCAGGATCTGATCTCCATTCTCAAGTGTTATGGAAAAAGGAACCTCGGTAAGTTTTATCCCGGCATTCCGGATTCTTGCATAAAGCCCGCTTTCTTTGAACTCCGTAATTATTTCCTCCGCCTTTTCACTGTACATGGGCTCGGTAAAACCATACTGCTCCAGTATCATTTTCTTATAATTCTCAAAGCTTGTTTCGTCCTTTACCAGCCTTTCAATCATTTCATGAACGGCACTTCCCCATTCAGGGCCAAGACCGCCTTTGACGGTATGGAGCGGTTCCTCGCTGATTATATCCGATACCGATAATTCCATATACGTAGGCTGTTCAGCAGATGCAATAAACTCTTTTATGCTGTTTTTGAAATCCTCAAGATCCTCCTTTTTTATCCGCACAGGTGTCTCAGGCTGGCGCGGTTCAGGAATTTGGACCTCTGGTATCTTATAAACATATTCTTCCTTGTTTGTAAAATCGAGTAACGGCTCCCACGGGTTCCTTTTGTCCGAATATTCACTGCAGGATATAAACAACAGGTTCCTGGCCCTGGTCGCAGCAACATATAAAAGCCTGATTTCCTCGGCGTTCTGATACTTTTCTTCCGTTGCTTTCAGGCTGTCCCAGTTCAAAGGCTGGCCCACCGTTCTTGTCGTGAATTCGCCCATTTCCTTTTTTATTACGAAATATCCCATGGGACTTGATTCAGTTCTGCTAATATGGTGATCGGGTTCAATATCCGGCCTTTTGCACGGGTGGGCAAGGAAAACAACTGGGGCTTCGAGGCCTTTTGCCTTGTGAAGATTCATGATTCTTACGGCATTTTGTTCTTCCCCGCTTATTTCAAGCTCTTCATCCAAATCGGCATCCATTATCGCATCAAGCCAGTCAATCATTGCATCAAAACTGATATAACCTTCAGCGGCATCACGCCTTAACATTTCAAGGATTTTTATTATGTAACCACACCGGGTTTGACCTTCCGGCCCGACAAAGGTTAAAGGGATAAGGCCGATATCCTGCGCTGTTTTCTCAAAGGCGGTTACGGGAGGATATTTCCGCGACCATCTGAGATACATTGAGAGCTTTTCATAGGCATTTTTAAACAAGGCCCTCGTTTCTTCAGGCAAATCACCCGGTATTTCGGCATAGGTCCTGAACACTCCTCCCGAAAGTTTATACTCAGCCAGTGCCTTATCGCTTATGCCGAAGAACATACCCCTGAGCACAGCAACAAGAAGGACCTGGTTCTCAGGGTCCTTAAGGAACTTAAGAAGTATTATGAACTCTTTCAGTTCCTCCACGTCCGACAGTGAACTGCCTCCTGACATCTGCACGGGTATACCGTATTTTTTAAGCGTTCTTGCGTAGACGTCCATACTGTCTTTATAGCGAAGAATTATCATAAAATCCCTGTACGCTGGTTTTTCTGCCAGGCCTTTTGCTGTTTCCCCACCGGTCCTGGTAAGTTTTATGCCTTCATTGTCCACCGCATTACGGATTATCCGCGCAATATTCTCTGCATCCTGTTCTATGATCTCCTGCTTCTTCCTGAATTCTGCAGGTACCTTTACAACCCTTACGCCTGAATCGGTGCCTTCGATATTGTCATTCACAGTATTTACTGGGCTGAATGCAGCCTGGTATGAATCCGACTCCGGCGTCAGCAGGTTCTCAAAGGCTTCGTTGAACCAATCGCCCAGCGTGTTCACCGAGCGGAAATTCGCGGTTAATTCAGCAATTTCCCCGCCTGTCTGCAGAAACAGTTCCTTTACCCGGTTGTAAATATCAATATCTGCTCTCCTGAACCTGTAGATGGACTGTTTCGGGTCCCCGACAACAAAAAGCGACCCCGGATAAGGCACGAGCTTATCCCATTGCTTCTCATACACATCCTGCCCTGTTAAAAGAAACATCAGCTCTGCCTGTATCGGATCGGTATCCTGGAACTCGTCAATCAACAGGCACCGGTACTTTTTTTGGAAATAAAGCCGGACCTCGGGATGCTCCCTCAGCATTTGCACCGCTTTCATCAGAAGATCCTGGAAGTTAAGCACCGATTGCTGATTTTTTACGTACTCATAATACTCTACAGCCGGCATTAAAAAGTTCATTGCAATGTAATGGCAGTATTCCCTCCATTGTTTCAGAACAGGCCTTATTTCAGTCTGGGACAGGTGGTTTATCTCACCTGCGATTTCTTTTGTTTTTTCCTTTTCGCAAAGCCACCTGTTTAGAACTACCTTCTGTTCGGGCTCAAACATTTCAAGTATGGTCAGCCTGTTTATGTCATCGTCCATGTTAAAATAGCTGAGCATGCGGATACTTGTCAGTATCCTGTGCTGAAGGTAGTCGTATCCCTTTTCAGGTTCTGTTGAGGGTATATAGTTTTTAGCTTTATACAGGTGCGGTTTCAGCTTTTTCAGGGCGGGTGCCAGGTCAGGTTTTTCGGTACGGTTTCGTACGATCTCCACATCGGGATACCCGGTTATGAGATTGTAGATATTCTCAAGATCCACAGGTTTCAGGCCGATATCGTTCAGTTCTTTCAGCCTTTCGGGATAGTCTTTTCGTGTATCCAGAAGGTATTGCTGCCAGGCCTGCTTGTGCAGCAGTACGTCATTTGCATCATCTATCTCTTCAAAATCCGGATCCACCAGGCCTTCAACAGGCCTTTCCCGGAGCAGTGATGCGCAAAATGAATGGATCGTGCCTATGAAACACTTCTCAATATTATTAAGTGCCTCTTTCAAAGTGTTTTTAAGCCCGGGATCGGTTTCCTCCCGGTAACACTCTTCGAGCTTGTTCTGAAAACGCTCCTTAAGTTCGCGCGCTGCTTTTCTTGTAAATGTAATGGCCGCTATATTCTCCACTTTGCATTTGCCCGAAGCTACCAGGCTTACCATGCGGCTTACCATGCTTGTAGTCTTTCCCGAGCCTGCGCCCGCCTCTACAAGCATGTTCACATTCAGTTCATTCCTGATCCGTTCGCGAACATTGTTATCCGGAACAGTATTGTTATTCATAATCAGAAAGCCCCCTTAACGCTGCAAGAGCTTCAACATTCTTGTCGTTTCGCTTTTCTTCTGCCACTGAAGGAAGCCTGTGAATGCGGCAAACCACCTGGTAATCACACCACCGGCAGTCACCAGGGTCTTCGGTTACTGCGAACGTCCCCTCCTCTATAACAGTGAGAAGGTTGTCAAGCAGCCTGAAGAATTTTGACAAGTCCTTCAGTACCCGTATAAAGCGCCTTCCTTCACCTTTTTTAGTTGGAAAAAGGTATACCCCTTCCTTTACCTTTGCATTTTGGGCATCCCTGTATTTTTTAAGTAAAACCTCGCATGCGTATGCGTACAGGGCATGCTGAATCTGCTTGCCTTTTTTGAAGAAATCCCTGTCGCTGAAACCATAAGTTCCACCGGATTTATAGTCAATTATTCTGTAATTGTTCCCGTCCACCTGATCAATGCGGTCAATTTTCCCTGCCAACAGGAATTTTCGTCCAGAAGGAAGAGTAATTTCTACCGGTGGATATCCTTCACCGTCCATTCCAAAAGCAAGTTCAAACTCAACGGGTCTTCCACCGTCGGCGTTTTCCTCCTCTCCTGCAAGGAAAATCAGGCAGGACTCCAAGATCTCTCGCCTTTCAATATCAAATACAATCTCGTTTGGCGGCGGGACTTGCTTTTTATACTCCCGGATTACATCCTCGGCAATTTGAAGTATAACGGCACTGTGGCCTTCCCTGCTTGGTTTTTCCTGTTTTTCGGTTATCGTTTTATAAAACAGTTCGAAAACAGCATGATACAACGAACCTTTCTGCAGGGGATCAAGCCATGTTCCGGGATCGTAAACCAGTTCATCGGGCAGCGATACATTAAGTATATAGCGCAGGTAATACTTATACGGGCATTTCGCCAGAAGCTCCAGCCTGCTTGCCGAGAATACCTCGCCATCGGTTTTAATTCCCAGGTTCCCTATATATCCGTCATAGCAGGTAAACCTGGTACTGCCCTGGTTATCCCATGCATTCCATCCTCTTTCAAGGTGCGGATAACATTCAAAAACAGACTCCCTGATGCTCCCCGCGAAAACCGTGTTAAAGCATCTGCTGAGCCAAAAAGAGGATTCATCTATGGCATTTCCGTTAATATAGCCCTCGGATTTTGCAAAATAGTCTCTTAAATCCGAATAATCCGCAAGGCTGTTATTACTAATCATCCTGTAGACCTGGAGAATGAATGAGGACGGCATTTGATCCCTGTTTTCAGCAGGATCAAGGCATGAATATGACAATGTTATATTTCCGTTCAGGCCTGCCAGCAGCTCAACAAGCCTGTATATGCTTTCATTCGGTTTTTCCCTGTTCTGAACAATTCTATCCGACAGTCTCTGTTTTTCGGCATCAAGCAGAACAGGGTCTTCACCCGTTTTACCCGGGAACCTGTCTGCATCAAGGCCTATGAAATAATGATGCCGCCTGTTTATATAAACACCGTTGTCAAAGTCGGAAAGGTGGATATGACCACTGCAGGGATTTGATACTCCAATACGGAGGCCCCGGACAAAACTGTCAAGTATACGCAGTGCTTCACCGGTGTCAATGAATAAGTCTATCGAAACCCGGTTAAGGGTCTCGACTATCATCTTTTTGGCTTCTGCGTCAAGTTCACTTTTTACCTCGGCAAACCCATTGACAAAAGAAGCTATCCCTTTCGCAAGCTCTTTCAATGAAACCCTTTGGCCCTGCGAAGAGGGAATCATGTTCAGAACGGTCTCAGTAAATTTTCTCACAGAGCCCAGTATCTTCAATCTTTTCAGTTTGTAATCGTCGTCAGGGCTTTCTTTCTGTAATGCTTCCAGTTTTTCATCAAGAACCGGAAGATAACGTTCCCTGCCCCAGCCAATACCCGATGCCCTTAAGACATTTGCAGCCTGGTACGGGCTTATCGTATCGCCGTTTTCCGACGGAACCCGGATTAGCTCCTGGTGCAGCATTTTAGTCAGGTCAGACACCAGGTAGTCCGAGCCAATCCACCTGATTACAGCATCAAAAACCTTTCCGGGTCCCGAGTTCTGAATGCTTATGCCGTAACTGAAAGTAACAGGTATCCCGAGCTGCATTGCCTTCTGGTATAACAGCTGCGCATATGGTTCCCTTGTCGCAGCGTAGATGCATACGTTGTCAAAGGGTATTCCTTTTGTTTTTATATCGCGTAATACCGCTTCTGTTTCGTTGCTTTCACCATAAGCCTTTTTTAAATGTATTCCGCTTATATCGGCGTCTTCGCCTGTTTCACCCGGAGCATACAAACAGGCAAACGGGGATTTAGGAAGTTTTTTCTCCGGATAATCTGGACAGTAATACGAAGCCGGAGGATCGATGCCGTTTATCGGTTCATCATAGAGTATTCGTACCGAACTGAATTTTTCGGAAATTAATTTCTTTTCAAGATAACGCAGCTTAATACTGTTTGGAACAAGCAAAAGCGCATCTTCCTTGCTGTCGGCCTTGAGAATCCTTTGGATCAGCCCTGGATAGTCTGTCAGCCCTTCATTTTCCAGCATCAAATCGTATTCCCTTATAATTCTTTTAATATCCCGCCCTTTTTCCGGGCATACAAAGCTGTCCTCGCTGATGTCATCTGTGTTTAAGCCTGCATATTTTATCTCCATGACCGCATTCCACACCGAGTCTGAAACCGACGGAGTGACCCGGATGGCGGTGAAGTATTCAAATTCATTGTTCTGCTGCAGGTTATATATAACTGCGAACATTTTCTGCCTCGACAAACCGTCATTGGCAAGGGTTTCGCTGCCGGCTGCCAGAAGCGGCATACCCAGCTCATACGCAATGCTTTGAATTGTTTCGATTCTCAGATTCAATACAGAAGTTCTCCCCGCAAGAGCCGCAATGATATTACGCCCTGCCGTGTACGAAGGAACAAGTAGTATTTTGTTGAGCAACAGGTTTTCCCTGCATATGTCTGCTAAAGTCTCTATCATATCAATCCCTGCTTTTTATGCCCGAATGCGGACTAACAGAAATCTAAGCCTGCCGGGCCCCTTGGAATATCAGGTACCCGCTGCAAAAAGCAGCGGGACCTGTCTTATGTTTATATTTTACTATATATTCCGGACAAAAAAAGGCTATTGTAAGGATAAAATTGTTTTAGCCGAAATGTACAGGTAGAAAAGCTCGGCAACCGAAGCACCAACCACGGCAGTAATTCCGGCAATGGCCATATCAGCGCCAAGCAATAATGCAATAAGCAAAATCAATGCAAGAGTTAACAGGTTAACTGCTTTTCCCTTGCTTAACGGTTTTGTGGTCTGGTTTTTCATCATTACCCCGGTCAAATACTGGATAAAAACTATTATAAACGGAAGCACCGCCGCTACCCGGATTACCCGTTGTGCAAGGTTTGCAATTGTCAGGTCAACGCGAATCCACTCGGTAAGTATATGCATGCCTGCAGGTGTAAACCCAATCACAACAAACAGAACGGTTACAAATGCTCCAAGCAAAAGGGCAAACCTCCTGACGGCGCATTCGGTCTCAGGTTCGCCGGGTTTAATGAATCCTATCGGAACCTGGTAGAACTCGGTTACCGGTGATACAATCAGGGAATACAGCCCCCATGCAACCGAAAAGACTGAAATTGTAACATTGGGATCCGGGGTTTGACCCAGCGCAGTATTTATTATCGGCATATTCAAAGTACTGAAAAACGAAGTAATGATTAACGGCCAGTAGAAACGCCATATGCCCGAAACAGTAAGGGTATTGCGCTGAATAACGCTGTCCCGTTCTTCAAATGCCTTAACAACGTTTTTAACTGTTGCCCTGATTCCAATAAGCGACGTAAGACCATCGGCATAAAGAGAGGTGATCAATATTCCGCCCGCGAGTATCGCAGCCGGTATGAAAGATAAATGGCTTACAGCTGCAACCAGGAGCATCAGGGTCAGCACCCGGACCAGTGAACATACGGGCATCAGCCATGTTTTCGAAAATTTTATCATTATACCCTGGTTAAAATCCTTCAACAAAAGGCCTAACGGGTAAAGAATGAATACCGCAAAGATTCTGACCGCTTCGTCAAGAGTTGTCCCGCTTAAATGAAATGCTTCGGCGAAAATTGCCCTTGTGAGGCCTGTAACCAGAAAAACTATCATTAAAGCTGCAATTATAATTGTCAGGATTACTGCAAACTCCCTTACCTGCCTGTAATTCGGGGCATTATCCGCCAATGATGCAACTGTCGGACTTATCAAATGCAATGGGCTCTGGAACATCGACATAAAACCATGTGCAACCGAATAAGCCGATATATAGACAATCGGAGAAGGAAGTCTTGCCAGCGCGGCATTTACAAAGGTTCCGGTTGAATTAAGAATAATGGCCATGCATATCAGCGGGAAGTAAAACCTGAACTGCATGAAAATCGAGTAATCGGTACGCGAAAAAGCAAAGCTGCTGAATTTGTGTCGCATTTAAAGTTGTCCCCCTGTTAATGTCATGGCCATATTGTACTACTAATTCGGAATTTTTTCTACAGGTTGCCTGCCAGGCTGTTCACCTCCACATTCCTCATACTGAGCGGCACATATTCTCTTGGCGGTGCAATACTCCTGTATGCAGGCCTGATTATTTTGCCCCTGTTCACCAGTTCTTCTATCCTGTGGGCGCTCCAGCCCACAATCCTTGACACGGCGAACAGTGGTGTAAACAGTTCTTCCGGTATATTTAACGCTTTATAGACAAAGCCTGAATAGAAATCCACGTTAATGCTGACACCTTTGTATATCTTTCTTTTTTCGGCAATTACCTCCGGGGCCAGCCGCTCAACTTTTTCATACAGACTGAACTCAGCTTCAAAGCCTTTCTCCTTTGCAAGCGCCCTTGCATATTCCTTGAATATCTCGGCTCTTGGATCGGATATCGAATAGACCGCATGGCCTACGCCATAGATTAAGCCGCTTCTGTCAAAGGTTTCTCCGTCCAGCAGCTTATTGAGATAGTCCCGTACCTGTCCTTCATCCTCCCAGTCTTTAATGTTCTGTTTCATATCGTCGAACATTTGAGCCACCTTAACATTTGCGCCTCCATGCCTCGGCCCTTTCAGGGAACAAAGAGACGATGCTATTGTGGAATAGGTGTCGGTTCCGGTTGAAGTAATGACATGGGTGGCAAAAGTGGAGTTGTTTCCTCCGCCGTGCTCGGCATGCAAAACCAGGGCCAAATCCAGTAAAACAGCTTCAAGATGGGTGAATTTCGAGTCGGGCCTTAGAAGATGAAGGATGTTTTCGGCCGTGGAATACCTGCGTTTCGGGGCATGTATGACAAGGCTTCTGTTCTTGTAATAATGCGCCAGCACCTGGTACCCATAGACGGCCAGCAGAGGGATCTGTGCAATCAGCTTAAGGCACTGCCTGATAACATTGCTGATCGATATGTCGTCTGCCTGCTCATCATAAGTGTATAGTGCAAGCACGCTTCTTGACAGAAGGTTCATTACATCCCTGCTCGGAAGTTTCATTATGGCGTCCTCGACAAAGGATAACGGCAGTTTTCTGTATTCCGACAGCAAAGCCCTAAACTCGTTTAACTCGTTTATGTCAGGCAGTTCTCCAAACAAAAGCAAATATGTTACTTCCTCAAAGCCAAACCTGCCTTCGGACATGAACCCGTTTACTATGTCCTTAATATCCATTCCCCTGTAAATCAGTTTTCCCGGAGCAGGAACAGTCTCACCCTTTTCATTGGTATAGGATGCGACAACGTCGCCAATCTCGGTAAGCCCTGCCAGAACTCCTTTTCCGGTAATATCCCTTAATCCTCTTTTTACATCGTACTTTTTATACAATTCGGGATCAATTTTATTGCGTTTCTCCGCCATTAATGTGTATTCTTCTATAAGTGCGTCCTTTCTTTTTCTGATTACTTCCATTGTACACCTCCTGAGAATAAAATAAACTAATATCAATATTTGTAATATTATCCAGATATTATTGAATAGTGTTAAAAAAACCATGGAGTATATCCATGGTTATATGCTATACCCCTCTTTCACGGCCTACGAGGTTAGCTGCCGGGCTCGGACTGAAAGAGTTATCCTATCCTGAAAAGGAATTCGCCCCCGAAATGGTTCCCCCGCTCCACTAATGTGAATTAAGCCTATATGATTTTTAAGAACCAATTGATTTTTGACTTATTTAATTTTACAATATGCCGTTTCATTTGTCAAACAAAAATTACCGCATGGATCATCCTGTAAACTAACAGTTTACGCATTTCCGGCCTTCGGGCGGCCATAGTTCTGCCAGGGAACACTAAAGAATTTCCCGGAATGACCTCTGAACATCAACCAGGGTTTATTGCTCCATCACCTTGATAATCAGGTTGGCAAAATTCTTGTCTCCCACAATCAGGGCGTAGTTAAGAAACAGTACTTCCTGGATTCCGTTGTCTTCTATCAACTTAAATATATTCTTTCCGTACTGCCTTGGATCAACCACATATATTTCTTCGTAATGGGGCAGAAGGAAAGGCACCATTGCATTTCCGTAAGAGTCCTTAATAACAAGTATTTTTTTGCCGTTCTGAATTTCAGTTTTTATAACACCCAAAGGCCTGTCACCGCTTATGAAAACCCGGTACTTGTTTTTCTGTGTTGCATGGTACATATCAATAACCTTGAGTTTTACAGGTCCTTCGTACCAAACGTTGTATTCATTCTTCACAAAAGGCTTGTATACGGTAATAGTATCGGGATTTTTCTTAAGGACACTGCTTGACGTCATGTCATACATTGAGCCTACATAGTCTTCTATTGTCTCGGTTTCGTACCTGTCAAGGGGAACTGCTTCAAACCCGCATGCATCGGCAAAGGCGGTATATGCATAATACGCCCCCAATGCCGTCCAGTGGTGGTCGGTTCTGAAATAAATGTATTCATCCTTATGTTCCTCGAGCCTTGAGTAAGCATCAACAGGTATCACGCCATCAAACCTTTCATTAACACGGGTAATGGCCTCTTTCTGAGAGTCTGACAGGCTTCTGTACTTTTCATTGTCAACGAACTCAATACTTGTCGGGGCAAGAAGAGAATATACCTTTACTTGTTCCCCTGCCTTTTCCCTGAACTTGTTCAAAGTGTCGGCATAGTAAACTTCAGCGTCAGTATATGCTTTAAACAGCTGCATTGCACTGTTGTTCCAAATAAGTATTTTCCCGATTCTCTTTCCGTTGTCATTCTTCTCGGATGCAGGCGCTGGCGTGGGATCCGGCTTTTCTGCCGGAGCCGGTGTCGGTTCTGTCTTTTCCGTGGAATCTGCTCCGGGTTCCGTGCCTGGTTCCTGCCCAGGATCAGGTTCCGGTCCGGCTGAAGGCACAGGAGTAATTTCTGTTTCACCGCTGTCCCGGGTTTCAGGTGCTGGCGTAAGTCCAGGATCTCCGGAAGGTTCCGGAGTTATTTCATCTTCATTCCTGTCATAAGGCTCAACCGGCATTTCTTCGAAGGGTTCGCCCGGTTCCGGCATAAATCCGTGCTCTTCGGCATCATTGAACTCTCCCTGCACGATTATGGTTGCACCGTCACTGCCGGGAAAGCCTTTGAGCTCTTTTACCGCACTGCTGATCTGAACAAAGGAATCCCTGAAGAGAAACTGATCTGAAAAATACAAATCAACCTTCCTGAAATACTCCCCGGAAAAAAGAGCCTGCGCCGAAAACCCGGGAAACTGCTCAAGTGTCCTGTTTTCGTACTCCGATACGAGCTTATCCCCGATAAATATATTTACAAGTCCTATACCAATCAAACAGGCAAAAAACAGGATTATATTGATATACTTGCTTTTCATGTCGGACTCTCCCATACCTAAAACCTGAAGTATAAAAACGGATTATAGGTTCTTCCCACGAGGAAGGCGGTGCACAAAAGAATAAGCACAACATTTATTGCAGGACGGCATATATCAAGCACCAGTTCCCTGTGTTTCCAGTTGTCCGTTTTGGTTCTCAAAAGGTTGTTCAAAGCCGGAATTACCGGCGTACAGCCTATTGCAGCAATTATCAAAAATACCCCGTTATTCAGTAAAGTCATCGAATCCTGTACTGAGCAAAACCCGTTTGCTCCCATTCCGAACATAACCCCTATATAGCCGATTGCCTTGTTTATGTCGGTAAAATAGAAGAAAACCCATGCCACATTAACAATCAACAGGAGATAAATATGGGATACAAAAGCGGGGATTTTCTTTAATACTTTTGAAAGCAGCGTTTTTTCCAGTATGATTATGAACCCGTAAAACAGTCCCCAGATTACAAAGTTCCAGCTTGCACCATGCCATAAACCTGTCAGAAACCATACTATTACAAGGTTGCGTATATGATGTCTCCTGTTTCCGCCCAACGGAATGTATACATAATCGCGGAAAAAGGTTCCGAGCGAGATATGCCACCTTCTCCAGAACTCGGTTACTGTCTTCGATACATACGGGTAATTGAAATTTTCCTTGTAGTGAAAACCTATCATTTTTCCCATTCCTATGGCCATATCGGAGTATCCCGAAAAGTCAAAATATATCTGGAACGCGTACAGGATAATTCCAAGCCATGCACCCACCACGGATAGCTGCCCCAGCTCTCCGTTCAGCAGGGGTTCGGCGATTTCACCCGCCGTATTCGCCAGAAGAACCTTTTTGCCAAGACCTGCAACAAACCTGTTGATCCCGCTGTACATCCCCGAAACGGTTACAGTACGGTCCTCAATCTCCCTTGCTATATCACTGTATCTTACAATGGGTCCTGCTACGAGCTGGTGGAACAGCGAAACAAAAAGCATGAACTTCAAAAATGAGGTCTGTGCCCTGGTCTCGTTACGGTAGACATCAATAACGTATGAAATGGTCTGAAATGTATAAAAGGAAATCCCGATGGGTAAATTGAAATTGCTTGGGGGAATATTTGTTCCGAACAGAATGTTTACGTTCTGGGTCAGAAAATCCGAGTACTTAAAAAAGCCAAGCAGCGACAGGTTCAGAACCAGTGATGATATCAGCGCGGCTTTTGCTTTCCATGTTCCGCGGTTTTTTTCTATAATAAGTCCATGGACATAGTCGATGGCTGCGCTGAAAATCAGGAGCGTAATCCATACAGGTTCACCCCACGCATAGAAGGCAAGTGAAAAAAACACCAGTATAATATTCCTGTAGTTCAGATTCCTGCACAGAAAATATAAAACCAGGTTCAGAGGTAAAAATACATACAGAAAAATCAAGCTTGAAAAAACCAACCTGCATCACCGTTTCCACTAAGTCACTTAACTTAAAATATCACAGCACCCCTTAATTGTCAACAAAGATTACCCGCAAGGGTTAAAGCATTACATAAAAAAGTAATATTTAGTAACAATCTATTCACAATCAGTTAAGAAATTAATGGCTGCTTTCTGATATAATTATATTGTATGGGATTATAACAAACAAAAGAAAACGAGGTAGATTCAGTTGAGCATATATCAGAATGTATTGGTTTGCGTCACAAAGCAGAAAACATGTGAACGCCTTATAAAAGCCGCTTCAAAACTCAAAGCCAGAAACGGAAATCTCCGTGTTTTGCACGTAGCCAAAAATTCATGGAACATACTTGACAACAGCCGTGAAAGCGAAGCCCTTGAATACCTGTTCAAGGTTTCCAAATCACACAACGCAGATATGACAATGTTGAGGTCCGATGATATTTCCAGGACCATCGCAGAATTTGCCAGGGAAAACGATATTGACCTGATTGTGCTTGGCCAGTCAAACAATGAACAGGAGAATAAGTTTTACAAACGGCTTTGCACCCTGTTAAAGGATGAAATAAATATTGAAGTGATATCCTGAAACATTCAGGACAGACAGCGGAGCATTCCTGCAATTGTTCTGAAAAAACGACTTAAAAAGGACTGCATCGGTGATACAGTCCTTAACTTTCTTAGAAATCAGTTATTAATATCTTTTTGCTTTCCGGCTGCCGGGGGAAGTTTTGAAAAGACTTTGCCAATTGCCTCCATTGCCCTGTCCATCTGCTCTTTCGTATGTGTTGCCGTGTAACTGGTCCTGAGCAGGCACTGCCCGGGCGGTACTGCAGGAACAATAACAGGATTGACATAAACCCCCTCTTCAAAAAGCATCTTCGTAGCAAGGAATGTTCTGTCAGTGTCATAGGTCATAATGGGTATTATCGGGGTTTCTGATTCAAGAATCGGGATTCCCATTTTCTTAAGCCCCTGCCTCATATAGTCGGCAATACTCAAAAGGTTCTTTATTCTCCACGGCTCCTGTTCTATGATCTCAAGAGCCTTCAGTGCAGCAGCAGCATTTGACGGAGGTATTGATGCACTGAAAATGAACGGACGGGAATTATGTTTTATATAATGTATCACGTCTTCGCTTGCAGCCACGAAACCTCCAAGGCTTGCAAGGGACTTGCTGAAAGTACCCATTATTATGTCTACTTTATCCTCAAGCCCGAAATACTCGGCTGTTCCGCGGCCATGTTCACCGATGACGCCAAGACCGTGAGCGTCATCAACCATAACCCTTGCGCCGTATTTTTCAGCAAGTTCAACTATTTCAGGAAGTTTGCAGATATCCCCGCCCATGCTGAATACACCGTCGGTAACAATCAGGATACCCTTGTTATCGGGAATTTCGCTTAATACCCGCTCCAGGTCCTCCATATCGCTGTGCTCATACCGGACCATTTTTGCATAGCTTAACCGGCATGCGTCGTATATGCTTGCATGGTTCTCCTTGTCGCATACAATATAGTCATTTCTTCCCGCGATTGCGGAGATGATGCCAAGATTGCTCTGGAAACCGGTACTGAAGGTAATGGCGGCTTCCTTGTTCAGGAATTTTGCCAGCCTTTCTTCCAATTCCATATGTAACTTAAGAGTCCCATTCAGAAAACGAGACCCGGAACAGCCCGTGCCATATTTGAGCAAAGCCTCTTTTGCCGCCTCGATTACACGACTGTCGGACGTAAGACCCTGATAATTGTTTGATCCAATCATGATAATCTTCCGGCCTTCCATAATTACTTCGGTGTCCTGGCCGGTTTCAAGATAATGGAAATAAGGATAAATTCCTGCTGCCATTGCCTCTTTTGCTGTCGTGTAATCATAGCACTTCTGAAACAGGTCCATACCAACATCTCCTTGTCTTTTATGATATTGCAACCCAAATAACAAATTCTGTTATTACCAGGTCATAATACCTCAAATGAAGTTAAATACAAAATTATTGTATCATACTTTTTCAAAATATCCACATATTTTTGATTTTTTTAAAGGTTTGTATTAGAATTATTTTAACATGATTATTTGAAAAGGGGACTTGATTTATGCGGGAAAACAGGAAAGTCATCCTTGTTACAGGAGCCTCTTCAGGGCTGGGTCTTGCGGTGGCAAACCATCTTGGAAATACCGGACATATTGTTTATGCCGGGGCAAGGTCATTCGGCAATGAAACACCTGGTGAAGCAAGTCCCAGAAGGGTCCGTCTTGACGTAACCGATGAGAAGTCGGTAAATGACGTGATTAACAGCATTATTTCAGCAGAAGGAAGGATAGACGTTCTTGTCAATTGTGCCGCCATGCTGGTGTTAGGCTCTGTTGAGGATATTTCCCTTGGTGAATTTGAAAATGTTATGAACACAAACCTGATCGGAACTGTCAGGATGTGCAAGGCCGTTTTGCCGCATATGAGGGAAAGAAAGACCGGGCTGATTATAAATTTCAGCTCTATAATGGGCTTGCTGGCCATACCGTTTCAATGTGCCTACAGCGCCTCCAAGTTTGCAATAGAAGGTTTTTCAGAGGCCTTAAGCCTTGAAGCCGGGGATTTCGGAGTAAAAGTTGTGATTATTGAACCAACCGATCACAAGTCAGGTTCCCAGAAATACAGGCCTCACGCAGAGAAGGCAAAGTCGGAGAACTCCCCGTACAGGGATACATTCCTCCGGGTTACAAAGAAAATCGAATATGACGAGGCAAACGGGAGCGAACCCGAAGCACTGGCAAGGGTAATAGAAAGGATTATTGACAGCAGGAATCCAAAGCTCAGGTACAAAATCGGGAAATTTGATCAGAAATTATCGGTTGCCGCAAAAAGAATACTGCCCGGCAGGATTTTTGAAAAGGTAATTCTGTCTTATTACAATTCAGGAAAGGAATAAATCACATTTCGGCACCTACCCGGGGTAATGAACAGGATAAATAATTCCGGCCGAAAGGATATGCTGCGGGAGGCAAATCCCTTATGCCGGTATGACAGGATTCCCTGTTTAGTTATAAAGGAATTCATTTTTGCCATCAAACCCGTCAAACTATAATAAGATGCTTGCGGGATGAGTTTGAATTAGAACAGTAATGGGAAACAGGAAGTTGATTATGAATTTGGAATCAAAGTACAAAAGACTGTACAAAAAAGTTTTGAAAGAACTGGGCATTGCCACGCCGCTTCACAGCGACTGCGGAGTGCTGTGCGGCGAAAAATGCTGCTCGGGCACCGAAGATGACGGAATGCTGCTTTTCCCCGGAGAAGAGTATTTATACCAGGGCAGGGACTGGTGCCGGGTAAAAGACACGAATATTGTACTTTCCGACGGCTATATCGTTAAACTCCTGGTTTGCAGGGGAAAATGCCCGAGGGATGAACGCCCGTTATCGTGCAGAATATTCCCCCTGACTCCATATATCAACGAGTTTGGAAGAGTGGATTTCAGGCTTGATCCAAGAAGTTTCGGGATATGCCCTGTAAGCCGGAACCCCGATGAATACCCGGTTGAGGATGATTTCATAGAAAGCCTGTATAAAGCCTTTCCACCGCTTTTGAAAGACGAGAAAGCGGTGGAGTTTATCGAAATTCTGTCCGAACAGTATGATGAAGCAATGGAAGTTTTTGAAAAATTTATCATCGGTTAGGAGCTTTAAGCGTTCCTTTCTGCATTCAGCTATCAGCTAAGAATTCAAAAAGAACAGGGATAAAACGCATATTGCATACCTTTTCAGCTTAGGCGTCCTGCGGCTCTCCATTTATAATCTTTTTAATATATTAATATACTGAAACGGAGAATGCAGTTCATTCCCCGTTATCAGCAGCTACAGGGTACAACAGTATTTCACCGTCAGGACTAAAAGAATAATCTATTCGATATGCTATGTCTTCTTCCCCGTAATATACCAGTATTATGCCATCTTTGCTGCTTAATATTTCAAACATGTATGACCGGTAATAGTCTCCGCCGAAATCAAACAGTCCCGTTTCTTCAAGTATACTGACTGTTTCACCTGTTTCAACATCAAGTATGCAGGGAGCATCAGAATAAAAATCAGAATACAGGATATACCTGTCGTTCAGCCAGAAATATTCGCCTGTTGCAGCCACCCCTATATATTTGTCGGGTGTGCTGTTGTCCATTGCCCTTATGATGAAATAATAGCTTTGGCTGTAATTCCATACATACAGGCTGTTATATTTCCCGCCGGGCGACATAATTCCATCTTCCTCAAACCGGCGGTTCAAAGAAATATAAGAGCCTAAACCAAACAGCATATTGTCCATTATACAATCAGTATCCACATACCTTATTCCAAACTCATACATATCTCCCCGGATATCATACAGTTCACCCTCAAAATTGTTGTATACAGTTATTTCATCACCACCAAACGATTCAATAAAAATGCCGTTCATTGATTCGGTATGCCAGCCTCCGCCGTGGATATGGCCGACAGGCCCGAGAAATTCATGTATCTGCTCTGTTTTGGTATTGGATTCATAGTCAAAATCAAATATTGCATTGTAATTTTCTATTATCGTTTTGAGAATATCAGCGGGATACGGCCCCGGTTTCTGTGCAATAACGGCCTGTTCAACCTGTTTTTCTCCGCGAAAACCCAGGTAATACTCATTGGTTTTATAGAACAGCGTATTATCAATAAAACAGCCCGGCTCTCCAAGTTTTTCCGTAACCTTCGCTATATTGTCACCGATAGAAATATCCTGAATAATACTTTCACTGAACCGTTCAGTGATAATTAAAACAAATAACCGGTCATAACTCCATTCCCCGACCAGTCCGTTTCTGTAATCCTCATCGGTATATGTTTCAGGGTTTTCAAGAATCCTTTGCATCGAAGGATTCAAAGAAAAATCGCTGAAATCAAAAGTTGGTATTGTTGACAGGCCTGCTTCCTCACGGGTTATTCTGATTATCCCGCCCTCAGGCAGGCTGTTATCCCCGGTTGATACTGTGTCATTACCGCTTCCGGTGTCACTGACTTCTCCCTGTTCCGGTCCAGTTCTTCCGTCATCCGGCTCTGAATCGTTACCGTCTTTCAAAGGCTCCGTAACCGGGGCGTTTGTATCATTGTAATCTTCAGTATGTACCGGATTCCGGTCCTGCCCGCCGGCCTTTTTATCCTTATTCTTAAACTTGCATGCCGGAAAAGATAACAGGAGAATTACCGGTAAAACCAGTATCATATATTTTTTCAGTTTCGTCATTATCTGACTCTCCTTTTATAAATTACAATATATTATTTATATCTTAGCACAGGGAAACCGTTTTAGCGAGTACAAAAAACGGGGATTCTCCCCGGGATCTGCCTGGTAAAAGCTGTTTTAACTGTATTATGGCGTAAAATACGGTAAACTTGTAGTAACCCGTTCAGTGTGCTATATTAAAAACATGAAAAAAGTTAAAAGCAGGAATGAAATATGTCTAAAAATGTTTTCCTCTTAATCATACTGCTGGCATTGATTATTACAATGGGCTTTATGTACCTGGGAACCGGAGAAACTCTTCAGGTTTATTCCGACCTGGATGAGCCTGTTATTTTAATAAACGAGGTAATGTCCTGCAATAAATCAACCCTGGTTGATTTCGAGGGTGATTCATCCGACTGGATTGAACTGGTCAATTTAGGCGATACCCCGGTAAACCTTGAAGGGTATGCCCTTTCAGACGATCCGTCTGATCCGGGAAAATGGATTTTCCCTTCCGTGGAGGTCCCTCCCCGCGGGTATCTTGTTGTATTTGCATCAGGCAAAAATAAAGTTGTTCATAACCAGGTGCATACAAGTTTCAAAATAAGCTCTGAAGGCGAGAATATTGTCTTAAGCGATCCCCATGGCAATTGCATCTGCAAGGTTGAAGTACCCGGATCAGGTGACAATATTTCATACGGCAGAAGACTTGACAACCCTGAAATATGGGAACTCTTTCATCATCCTTCACCGGGCTTCCCGAATTCGGATGAAGGGGCCAAGGCCTTTGAAGCAAGTATGATATCCGAAAACTCACCCATATACATAAATGAAGTTATGGCCGGAAACATATCGCTTATACAGGACGAAGACGGTGACTATCCCGACTGGATAGAAATCTTTAACAACAGCAGCAGGGATGTCGAGCTTTCTGATTATTATCTGTCGGATAATGAAAATGATCTTTTCCAGTGGCAGTTCCCTGAAAAAACAATAAAACCCGGGGAATACATGGTGGTTTTCTGTTCGGGCAAAAACAGGCGTGATCCCGGCGGATATCTGCATACAAACTTCAGGATAAATAAAGACAGGGAAACCATAACCTTAGCCGATCACTCGGGGAAAATCTCGGATTCAGTGACTGTTCACAGACTGGCCGATGATATATCCTACGCCAGGGAAACATCCGGTGCGTGGGCGGAGTCGAAGCAACCCACCCCGGGATTTCCGAATACGGAAGAGGGATACAGCGAGTTCTGCGAAGAAAGATATCGCCACAGCAAATTCTTCATATGGGAAGTTATGACCGGAAATGAGACAACACTGGCAGATGAAAACGGTAATTACCATGACTGGGCTGAAATAAGAAATATCACCGATGAAGTACAGGACCTCGGGGGGTATACACTGTCTGACGACAGTAATTACCTTTCGAAATGGGAATTCCCGTCCATATCCGTCCAGCCCGGCCAGTCGGTAATAGTATTCATGTCACCCGATTATGATGCCGGCGCAAATACCGGCTCCGGATTTCTGTATGCTGATTTCGGTCTTGGCAGGAAAGGGGATGTGTTATTCCTGTCCGATCCGGAAGGGAACATAATACAGAGAATGGATATACCCGAACTGACATCCGATATATCGTACGGATTCCTTGAAGGCAGTTTTGAACCCGTTTACTTTTCAAATCCCACCCCGGGAATGCCGAACGATGAAAAAAGCAGCGCGGTTGCGTACTGTACAAGCCCTGTTTTTTCAGCCCGGGGCGGTTTTTACGCTTCCCCGGTTTCACTGTCATTAAGCACGCCCGAAAACGAAACAACAATATACTATACCACCGACGGTTCCACGCCCGGTCCCGGCTCTAAGATCTATACACAGCCCATTAATATTGAGTCAACGACTGTTATTAATGCCCGCGCGTATAAAAGAGGGTGCCTTCCGAGCAAGGTTGTAACAAACACTTACCTGTTCGAGCCGTTAAACGGTTTTGCAACGGTGGCAATAACCACCGACCCTGAGAATCTGTGGGATGAGGATACCGGGATATATGTCATGGGGAAAAATGCAGAGCCTGAATACCCGTATTTGGGCGCGAACTTCTGGCAGGACTGGGAAAAACCCGCGCATATAGAGTTTTTTGAAACCGACGGAAGCCTCGCTTTCAGTATGAACGCCGGAATTTCAATCCATGGTGAATACACCCGCGCAGCAGATCAGAAATCTTTTGCAATTGAGGCAAGGAAAAAATACGGAAGTGAATATATAAACTACCGGGTTTTCCCTGAAAAGAACCTTACGTATTACCAGTCCCTTGTACTCAGGAACTCGGGCCAGGACAACGGAAACACTAAAATAAGGGATGTGCTAATCTCACAGCTGATGAAGGAAACAGGCATTGATTACCAGGCCTACCGGCCCGCGGTACTGTACCTGAACGGCGAATACTGGGGGCTTTATACTCTCAGGGAATCAACCGACAAGCATTTCCTTTCGTTCAACAACAATTTGCCGGACCCCGACAACCTGGACATAATTGAAGGAAATAACCGTGTTCACCAGGGCGATTACTCCCATTTCAAATCTGTTCTGCAATATATAAAAAGCCATGATTTGAGCGTTGACGAACACTATGAGCATGTTAAAACATTAATAGACGTTGACAATTTCATTGACTACCAGATTGCCGTCATATATGCGGCTAACACCGACAACGGAAATATCAAATACTGGAGGGAAAGAACGCCGGACTCGAAATGGCGCTGGATCCTGTTCGATTTTGACATGGCTTTCAGGAGGGTTGATCACGATACCGTAAGCCATGTTTTCAATCCTGAGGGCACCGGTGCGGGCAACTGGTTCTCAACAACCGTACAGATGGGCCTTTTGCAGAATGATGAATTCAGGGACAGGTTCCTGAAACGCTTTGCATACCATCTGAACAATACCTTTGAACCAAATCGTGTAATTTCATATATAGATGAACTTGCATCAGAAATAGAACCCGAGATACCGAGGAACTTCAAAAAATGGAAAGGCTCATACAGCCTGTGGAAGGACTGCGTGCAAAAACTTAAGGACTTTGTTATCGGAAGGCCATACTATGTTAAAATGTATTTGCAGCAGTATTTCGGGTTAACCGACGAGCAAATGCAGGAGTACGGGTTTTAGCCCGGGGTTTCAGAGGTGTTCGGCTTGGCAGCAGTTAAAAAATTCAGACATGAGCACAAGTTTTTAATCAGTTTCAGGGATTATGTCATTCTTAAGAACAGGATAGGCCGCTTTATGAACAGGGACCCGAACGGGGACCGCGATGGCCGGTACCATATACGGAGCCTGTATTTTGACGATATACACAACAGTGCTTATTATGAAAAACTTGACGGGGTACTGAAAAGAAAAAAGTACAGGATACGGATTTACAACCACAGCAATTCGGTTATCAAGGTTGAAAGAAAGGGAAAGGAAGGACAGTACACTCAAAAGGAATCCGAGCTTGTTTCGGAAGAACTGTGCAACGGTCTTATCAGCGGAAATACAGACCTGCTGTTGACAGGCAGCCCGCTTCTTCTTGATATGTATGTTCAAATGAAAACCCTTCTTTTGAAACCCGTTGTTATTGTGGATTATATCCGGGAAGCCTATATCCATCCCGTTGAGAATGTGCGTATCACCTTTGATACCGAACTTAAATCCGGGCTTTATTCCACCGAGTTGTGGAATACCGGCACTCCATTGCTTAGTGTACTGGAACCTGGCCTCGTTATCATGGAGGTTAAGTTCAACAGGCTGCTTCCGTCTGTTTTTGCGGCATTGCTTTCAGATTTGAACTGTGAACAGGTTTCAGTATCAAAATATGTATTATGCAGAGAATTTGCAGAAAGATACGTGCGGGGTGAGTGGAATGAATGATAACACCATTAATTTCAGCGACATAATCAAGAAGAAGTTTCTTGAGGAAATGGGGAATCTGACAATCAACACAAACAGAATAATAACTGTAATGCTGCTGTCCCTCGCAGTGGGGCTGCTGATCTATTATGTTTACAGGAAAACCTTCAGCGGTGTTGTATACAACCGCAGTTTCAATTTTACGCTTATATTTATAACAATGGTTACAGCCTTTATTATACTGCCGATAACCTCGAATCTTACGCTTTCCCTTGGCATGGTAGGCGCGTTGAGTATTGTCAGGTTCCGTACAGCGGTAAAGGAACCAATAGACATAGCTTACCTGTTCTGGGCAATTGCCGTAGGGATTACAACCGGCGCGGGTTTCTACTCGCTTTCAATATTGGGTTCACTGTTTATTTCTGCAGTTGTTGTGGCTTTCAGCTATATCCGCGGAAACAACGCCGGTTTTTATCTCCTGGTTCTGAATTACAACAGCAACTGCCAGGACCAGGTTCTTCAAGTGATTGATAAAATACCGCAGAAGAAGTTAAAAACCAAAACCTATACGGACAACAGCGTTGAAGCTACATATGAGATAAGGGTAAAAAGCAATGACACTTCATTTGTTTCGGAGCTTTCCGGAATTGACGGCGTAACAAATGCAGCCCTTGTAAGCTATAACGGGGAATGTTAGTCATTCCCCGTTTCCCCTGTGTCGACTGTAAGAAGTATTTCACCATTCTGTCCGAATGAGTAGTCAATGGGGTAAAACCTGTCTTCATCTTCACAATAGATTATTATCCTGCCGTTTTGAAAACCGGTTATCTCAAAAATGTACGACCCGTAATAATCCCCTTCAAATTCAAACAATCCGGTCTTTTCCAGTATATTTATTTCATCATAAGTTTCAACGTCAAATATTAAGGGGGCTAAATTGTAGTAGTCCTGGTACAGGATATATCTGTCGTTCAGCCAGTAATACTCCCCGGCTAAAGAAAGGAATATATACTGATCGGGAATGCTGTTGTCCAGTGCCCGTATAATGAAATATTGGCTCTGGCTGTTGTTCCATACATACAGGCTGTTATATTTCCCGCCCGGTGAAGCAACTCCGTATTCCTCGAATTCGCTGTTTGTTAAAATATAGTCTTTCAGTGCGCTCAGCATTCCGTCCATCATAAAATCGGTGTCAACATAGCTTATTTCAAAATTATAAATATCTCCGCGTATGTCATACAATTCACCTTCAAAATTGTTGTATACCGTTATACCGTCCTCAATATACGCTTCCATCGTAATACCGCTGTTTGAATAGCCATACATGCTTCCCGACCCGTAAACATATCCAAGCCATTCAAGAAAATCGTAAATCTGGCTTACCTCGGGATCTGATTCACTATCATAGTAGAACAATTTACTGAAGTTTTTGATTATTGTTTTAAGAATGTCAGAAGGGTATGGTTCAGGTTTCTTTGCAATAATTGCATGCTCAACCCGTTCGTTACCATAGAAACCCAGGTAATAATCCGTTGTTTTATAGAACAGCGTATTTTCAATTATGCAACTTGGTTCCCCAAGTTCTGCGGTTAATTCAGATAAACTGTCACCGGTCTTTATTTCCCCGATTATATAATCATCGAACCATTCGGCTGTTATTATAAATTCACCATAAATGTTTTCATCATAGACAAGACCGCTCTTGTAATCCTTATCGGAATAAACATACGGCCTTTCAAGGAGGCTTTGTATGGAGAAATTCAAGTCAGATCCGCTTATGTCAAGCTCGGGTATTGTTGAAAGTCCGGCTTCCTCGCGGGTTATGCTGATTATCCCGTCGTCGCCCGGGATTCCATTTTTGCTTAATCCTTTTTCGTTACCGTCCGCATGGTCATTTTGAGATACATTCCCGCCGGCAGTCGTTTTTCTTTCATTGTTAACGTCATCTTCCTTTTCCCATAATCCCGTATCATCCGAATACTCTTTTGACAACAGATCCTCATTCTCACCTATAAGTACCCTGTTATCAGTCTTGCTATCATCTCCCGCGCCGCTGCATGCCGTAAAAAGGATTAAAAGAAGTACCGCCGGAACAAGTACAATAAACCTTTTCAATTTCAACATTTCTACCAATCCTTTTTCAATTTTTTAAAGCCAGCCTCATGCATATAAAATTCTTGAATCGGTCGTCAAAAAAGTGTTACTGCAGGTGTTTTTTCAGAGTCTTTTTCATTTGGTTTTTTTATTGTTTCTGAATATTTGACGGAAGATCTTCTTTTTAGGTTCCCGGTTTTGTCATCGGCATCCAAGGCAATAACCTGCCGGGCATACCCCGGAATTTACATTGCTCTGCCATTGCTGCAGTTCCTGTTCCAGGCAAATGCTGCATCTTTATCAACAGCCTTAATACTCCAGGCACTCCGAAAGCAGATGCATCGTAAGGCCCTTTTCCTTTATAGCCGTGATTATTTCATCCAGCCTTTCGGTATCGTACGGGTTAAAATGCAGGAGAATAATCGAACCCCCTTTTGCTTTCGCCGAAACATGGGCATAAACCTCATCGGCTATCGGGGCAACCGGTTCAGTTTTTAAGTCATGTTTCCTGAGAACGGCATAATAGCTTTCTATATTCCATCCGACAGGAACATAGCCGAGTTCGGAAACAATCTGCAAAATTCTTTTGCTTTCATTCCCGGCACCGCCCGGCAGGCGGATAAAGGGAAATTACTTCTTCATTTTATCTACGTATTCCTGCCCAAGAATTTCAGCAGCTCCCGTTTCCCATTCCAGTATCTCTTTTTTTGCGTCATCGCTGTTCAGTTTCGTCAGCCATGTATGGTTCTGTGTGTGATTGCATACAAGGTGGCCGTCTTCAACGGCCTGCTTCCACAGGTCTTCGTGGGTTTTTAAGTACCTGCCCACCACAAAGAAAGTGCTTTTCACTTCATGTTTTTTTAACACTTCGAGAGCTTTTTTTACGGCTTTTCCGTTGCCCCCGTCGTCAAAGGTAAGGCAAATCCTGGTTTTATCATTAAAAGACTTAATGGGATAAATGATCTCTGAACCTGTCTTTACCGGAGCAGCGGTAGGGCCTGTATCCGGTTCCTCCCCGGCAGCAGTATCATCAGGCGGCAGCTCCACAGCCTGGGTAACGGGTGTCGGGGTTACCGGCAATACAGGTTCGGAAACGGCAACGGTATATCCTCCGGGGAAGGCAACACGGCAGAAACAGCTGGTACAGGCTCGGCACCGGTTCTTGTTCCAGGTTCGGCATTCTCGGCATATACGGAAAAAGAAACCGTAAAGGTCTCAACCGATTCATCCTTTACCGGCACCGAATCTGAAGCAAAATCGCCCAGGCATATCACCATCGCAGCCAATACCACCCAATGAGAAAAACGGTGTTTTTCCATTAATGTATCTCCTCGTACGATAATACGGCATATGCGCCGATCACTTTAAACATTCTATTGGATGTTGTCATGACTTGTCAACTGCCCGGCCGTATCAGCCGCTGTAAAGCATCCGGCAAAAATCAGGCGGCTGTCATCTTCTTTATTCATTAGGGAACTGCGCGTTTATAACCGTGAAGCCGTTTTCCCTGAACCTGTCAAGGATGGCGCTGAACTCAATATTCTTCATCTTTGCGGCTTTCGGAACAGTCATTACCTTCCCCGCGGTTTTCAAGAGTACCGGATTTGTAATGCTTTCAAATCCCAGGTTTTTTAATATATCTTTTATTTCAGGATATTCGTTTGCAAGCTCGAAAACCGTCTTACTCATGTCAAGTATTTTTTCATCCACTAATGCCATCAGCCTTCAAAATTCCATGTTTATCGGTTCATAACAGTACAGGAATAATCTTTTGCAGCATATAACAATTACAGGTTTTATTCTCATACCCATATTTTACCCGGAAAATTAAGAAACTCACACTGTCTATTGATAATTACCCGGTTAATCGGGCAGCAAAACCTTCTATACGAATTTGATGCTGAATCAGCAGGAATATGCATAAATATGCCCTGCCAATGAACGTCCTGAAAATAGGACAATGTAAATTACAGCAGCTGACGATGCACCCGAACCGCGGAGGAAAAGCCTGTATGCCCGTTTTTGTCAGATGTAACATTTTTTCAGTTATTATTACAGTACTTTTTTGTTAAAAACCAAAAATTATACAAAAGTATTGAAGCAATTAATAATATGTAATATTATATTAATTTAGAAAGTTTCAAGGTAAGCCGAACTGACATTTCATGGTTAAGGAGAGTATATATGCCAAAAAGAACGGATATCAGGAAAATTCTGATCATCGGCTCGGGGCCGATTATCATTGGGCAGGCCTGCGAATTTGACTATTCAGGCACCCAGGCCTGTAAAGCTCTAAGGAAACTTGGTTACGAAATTGTACTTGTAAATTCAAATCCAGCAACAATTATGACAGATCCCGGAATCGCAGATGCGACATATATTGAGCCTTTAAACCTTGAAAGATTAACCCAGATTATTGATAAAGAACGTCCCGATGCACTTCTTCCGAACCTTGGCGGTCAGTCCGCCCTGAATCTTTGCTCAGAACTTGCAAAAGCAGGAATTCTTGAAAAATACAATGTCCAGGTTTTAGGTGTAAAAGTTGATGCAATAGAGCGCGGAGAAGACAGGATTGCCTTCAAGGAAACAATGAACAGGCTGGGAATAGAAACACCGCGCAGCATGCCGGCATACACCGTGGAAGAAGCCGAGAAAATTGCCCTTGAGCTCGGGTTCCCGGTTGTTGTACGTCCCGCATATACAATGGGCGGTACTGGCGGCGGGCTGGTTTATAACATTGAAGAACTGCGCCAGGTTGCAAACCGGGGTATCCAGGCAAGCATGGTAGACCAGATACTGGTCGAGGAATCGGTGCTCGGCTGGGAGGAACTTGAGGTTGAAGTGGTACGAGACACGAAAAACCAGATGATCGCAGTATGCTTCATTGAAAATATAGACTCAATGGGCGTACACACTGGTGACTCGGTCTGTGCCGCCTCAATGCTCACAATAAGCCCGGAACTTCAGGAGCGTCTTAAGGACTGCGCATTCAGAATTGTTGAGGCAATAGAGGTAATAGGCGGCACCAATGTACAGTTTGCCCATGATCCTGAAACCGACAGGGTTGTTATAATTGAAATAAATCCCCGAACATCCCGGTCGTCAGCCCTTGCTTCAAAGGCCACAGGTTTTCCGATTGCTTTTATCTCGGCTATGCTGTCGGTAGGAATAACCCTTGACGAAATCCCGTACTACAGGGGAGGCACCCTCGATAAATATACACCGTCCGGGGATTATACCGTTGTGAAATTCCCCCGCTGGGCTTTTGAAAAATTCAAGGGCGCACAGGACAGGCTTGGCACGCAGATGAAGGCTGTCGGCGAAGTAATGAGCATTGGCAAAACCTATAAGGAAGCACTGCAGAAGGCGGTACGCTCCCTTGAAGTCGGCAGGTACGGCCTGGGTTTTGCAAAGAACTTTAGTGATTTGGATCTCCAGGAGTTACTGGAACTCCTGGTGGAGCCTTCAAGCGAACGCCAGTTTATTATGTACGAAGCCCTGCGCAAGGGTGCGGATATAGAACAGTTAAGCAGGATAACCCATGTCAAGGAATGGTTTATCAGGCAGATGAAAGAACTGGTTGAACTCGAAGAGGAGATACTGAAATTCAGGGGCTCAGCCCTTCCTGATGAGCTTTTGATCAAGGCTAAAAAAGACGGTTTTGCAGACAGGTATCTTGCAAAGCTCTTAGGCGTCAGCGAGCAGGAAATCCGGAGCCGCCGGGTTAAACTGGGAATTGTCCAGGAGTGGGAGGCAATCCCTGTAAGCGGCGTTGAAAATGCATGTTATTATTACTCTACGTACAACGGTTCAAAGAACAGTGAAAAGCCCGTTCCAGCATCAGAAGGCAATAAACCGAAAGTGATGGTATTGGGCGGAGGCCCCAACCGTATAGGTCAGGGAATAGAATTTGATTACTGCTGCGTCCATGCGGCATTTGCCCTCAGGGACATGGGCTATGAGACAATAATTGTCAACTGTAACCCTGAAACCGTTTCAACCGATTACGATACATCTGATCGTCTTTATTTCGAGCCTCTTACCGTTGAAGATGTGTTAAGCATTTATCAGAAAGAAAAACCTATTGGTATTATAATTCAGTTCGGCGGGCAGACCCCTTTGAATATTGCAACCGAACT
This sequence comes from Clostridiales bacterium DTU070, assembly GCA_001513105.1. Lineage (GTDB taxonomy): Bacteria > Bacillota > Clostridia > DSM-8532 > DSM-8532 > Thermoclostridium. The sequence goes on from LFSH01000034.1 coordinate 52,046, forward strand.
TTCAAAGGCAGGGGTAAAAATCCTGGGTACCACGCCCGAAACTGTTGATATGGCCGAGGACAGGGATCTGTTCAGAAACATGATGGAAAAGCTCGGCATTCCGATGCCCGAATCGGGAATGGCCAGCACCCTTGACGAGGCACTGGCGATAGCCGAAAAAATTGGTTATCCGCTTATGGTAAGACCATCCTATGTTCTTGGCGGACGAGGGATGGAAGTGATTTATGACCGGGAAATGCTTGAAAAGTATGTTTCCGAAGCTGCAGGCGTTACACCCGACCGTCCCCTGCTGATTGACAAATTCCTTGAAAATGCAATTGAAGCCGAGGCTGACGCTATAGCTGACGGTTCAAACACTTTTGTACCGGCAGTAATGGAACATATTGAACTGGCCGGTATACATTCGGGAGACTCGGCGTGTGTAATACCGCCCATTAGCCTGAAACCCGAACATATAGATACCATATCAGAATATACGCGTAAAATAGCGAACGAGCTAAAGGTTGTAGGCCTGATGAATATTCAGTACGCTGTTTATAACGACCGGGTTTACGTGCTTGAAGCAAATCCCCGGGCATCAAGGACGGTACCGCTGGTGTCAAAAGTCTGCAATATATCCATGGCATACCTTGCCACCGAAATTATTCTTGCTGTTGAAAAGGGTTCCAGGTCCCCGGTTCTGGATTTGAAAAGGCGGAAAATAACCCATTTTGGTGTTAAGGAAGCAGTTTTTCCGTTTAACATGTTCCATGAAGTTGACCCGTTGCTGGGACCCGAAATGCGTTCCACCGGCGAGGTCCTGGGTATTGCAAATTCGTTCGGGCTTGCTTACTTTAAAGCCCAGGAGGCTACACAGGTTCCCCTTCCGACAGAAGGAGCCGTTCTGATGAGCATTGCAGACAAGGACAAGATTTACCTCCTTGACATAGCCCGCAAATTCTCGGAACTTGACTTTGAGATAATTGCCACCGAAGGCACTTACAATTATCTTACCGAAAACGGAATAAAATGCCGGAAGGTAAAGAAAATGTATGAGGGCCGGCCGAATATCGTGGACCTTATTCTCAACGGCGAAATACAGCTTATTGTAAATACGCCGTCGGGAAAACAGAGCCAGTATGACGATTCATACATCAGGAAAAGTGCGATAAGATACAACATTCCGTATATAACAACCATGACAGCAGCCCTTGCAAGCGTTAAGGGAATAGCGGCGTATAGGGTGGATCATGAAACCGAGGACAAGGTAAAATCGCTGCAGAGTTACCATAAAGACATCGGTGACTGATGTAATCTGAAAAGGAGAGTGTATTTTCTTGGGAGGAGTATTCGGTGTTGTTTCAAAGAATGACTGCGTACTGGATTTGTATTTCGGTACCGACTACCACTCCCACCTCGGAACAAGCCGGGGGGGAATGGCCGTTTGGACCGGCAGGTCGTTTTCAAGATCGATACACAATATAGAAAATGTACAGTTCCGTTCAAAGTTTGAAGTGGACCTGTCAGGCATGAGCGGTCATATGGGCATAGGATGCATCAGCGACAACGAACCCCAGCCCCTTCTGGTCCGTTCCCATCTTGGCCACTATGCAATAACAACGGTCGGACGCATTAATAACATAGATGATATTGTTGATCACTGTTTCAGGAACAACCTGATCCATTTCCTTGAAATGAGCAGGGGGGAAATCAATCCCACCGAGGTTGTTTCGGCGTTGATTGACCAGGAAAGTTCCATTAAGGACGGTATTCTGTATGCCCAGCAGACAATTGACGGTTCATGCACACTGCTTGTTCTGACAGACAAGGGCATTTATGCGGCAAGGGATCGTTTCGGACGAACCCCTCTCATTGTGGGCAGGAAGGAAGGAGCATATTGCGTTTCGTTTGAATCCTGCGCATTTACAAATCTGGGTTACCATCCGTTTTACGAGCTTGGTCCGGGTGAAATAGTGCTTATTACACCGGATGGCATTGAACAGGTTTCGCCGCCCGGAGACAAAATGAAAATATGTTCTTTCCTGTGGGTTTATTTCGGTTATCCGTCCTCGACCTATGAAGGCGTTAATGTCGAGGTTATGCGTAACAGGAACGGCGCAATAATGGCCCGAAAGGACAAGGTGGAGGTTGACTTTGTTTCGGGGATACCCGATTCGGGCGTAGCCCATGCGATAGGTTATTCGAATGAAGCCAAAATACCGTATGTGAGGCCGTTTATCAAGTACAACCCCACATGGTCCAGGAGTTTCATACCCCAGACCCAGGAAGTAAGGCAACTGATTGCTAAAATGAAACTTATGCCCATTATTGACCTGATAAAAGGGAAAAGGCTTCTGTTCTGCGACGACTCAATAGTACGCGGCACGCAAATGAAGGAAACTGTTCAGTTTTTATACAGTTACAACGCCAGGGAAGTTCATATCCGTTCAGCCTGTCCACCGCTGCTTTTTACATGTAAATACCTTAACTTCTCAAGGGCAAGGTCTGACATGGACCTGGTTGCAAGGCGCGCAATCAGGAAACTTGAAGGCAAAGACGATGCCAACCTGGAACAGTATTGCGATCACAGGACCGAAAAACACAGGTGCATGGTTGAATACATCGGCAAACAGCTTGGTTTTACATCATTAAAATACCAAGCCCTTCCCGATATGCTTGACGCGACAGGTCTTCCCCATGAAAAACTGTGTACTTACTGCTGGAACGGCAGGGAGTGATAACCTGTTTTCATTGCGATATAACGGTTCACTGCTTCAAGGGTGAACCTGTCCGGGGCGGATTCAAGTACATGAATACCCGACTTTTCAAGAACCGAAAAGGTGCGATGCCTGTCGTCAACCAGTTTCATTGCAGCGCTTTTGCTGAATATATCCTCGGTTGTAAGAACCTCTTTCTCTGCCATACCATAAAGGGCAGGGTTTTTTATGCACAAAACCATGACCCTGTGTCTCGGAGCACAAACTTTCCATGAGTTTACTATATCCATGGCATGTTCAAAATTATACGGATCGGTAAACAGCAATACCAGGCTCTGGCGGTTCTGTTCCCGCTGCAATGTGGTGAAGGCTTTCTGATAGTCGGCATAGTTTTCGGTTGTCTGGATATTGTACATGCTTTCTGCCAGTCTCTGAAAATGTCCTCTTCCCTTTCCTGCGGCAACTATACGGTTAATTTCGCTGTCAAAGGATATCAGTCCTATATTGTCTCCGTAATTTATAGCTGTTTCTGCAACAATGAACGCAGCGTTCACCGCATAGTCCAGCTTTGTTATTTCGTTAATCTCCTCGTTCATAACCATGCTTGTATCCATCATAAGGTAAACATACTGGTTTCTTTCGGGTTCGTAATGGTTTACATAAATATGCCCGGTTCTTGCGGTCACATTCCAGTTTATGTGCCTGAAATCATCGCCCTGGCTGTATTCACGAATGCTTTCAAACTCGGTTCCAACACCGAGGCTTCTTATTTTTCTGAGCCCGGCCAGGAGCCTTTTCTTCTGTACGATTAAAAGATGACTGTTCCTGAGATCCTTAAGATTCGGATACACCTTAACCTTATCGGCTATTTTAATGGTTTTCGACAGGACGCAAAGCCCAAGGACACCCGTTATCCTTACATGAAGATCGGGAAAAACGTATTCCCCGCGTTTCGTTGGTTTAACCCTGTAGAATATGTTCCTGTTCCTGCCGGGATTAATCTCGAACTCCAGTACCTCTTTATCAACGCCGAAACTTTCAGGCACGCTGTCCCTGAGTTTGGCTTTTAGCCTGTACTTAACGGGGTTTTCTATACATAAACCAATTCTGTTCCATGCAGAAAGGGAAAGGATTTGATCTATTTCCCTGCGGAACCCGAAATCCCTGATCCTTGGCGACAGGGAAAAATCAACGACAAGAAGTGTAACAAGCAGAAAATTGTACGCCAGCAAAGCATACACTCCAATGCCGGGTATGAATGACAAAGCCGCGGGTATGACACCCATTGCAACCAACAGAATAAACCGTTTACTGACAAACATAATAACCTCAACCTGCCCTGTTATCTTGGTACTGCTACGGTTTTAACAATTCCGTCAAGGATGTCGTCCACCGTGATATTGTCAAGCAGTGTTTCGGGCTTGACTATGATCCTGTGCCTGAGGACAGGTTTTATTATCTCAATAACATCTTCGGGAATCACAAAGTCCCTGCCCGAGAATGCCGCGAGAGTTTTTGCGCATTTCATGACTGCAATGGATGCACGGGAACTTGCCCCTAACAGTACGGCAGGTGAATTTCTTGTTGCAAGTATTATTGAAGTTATATATCGGATTATGTTCTCATTTACAAGCACACTGTTGATTTCCCTGTCAATGGATGACCACTCCCCGGGAGTGATAACCGGTTCAACCATATCCGGGTTTATATCCCCGCCTTTTTCATTTACCATTTTTAAAAGCAGTTCTTCCTGTTCGGGAGGAAGATGGGTTACCGTCAGCTTCATCAGGAACCTGTCAAGCTGCGCCTCGGGGAGCGGATATGTTCCTTCAAACTCCAGCGGATTCATAGTTGCCAGTACCATAAAGGGTTTAGGCAGTTCATAGGTTTCACCGTCTATTGTGACATTTCCTTCTTCCATGCACTCCAAGAGAGCCGACTGGGTTTTCGGTGTGGCACGGTTTATTTCATCTGCCAGCAATATGTTTGTAAAAACCGGGCCCTTTTTCATATAAAAAGTGCTGGTTTTTACATCAAATACTTTTGTTCCGGTTACATCGGAAGGCATAAGATCAGGGGTGAACTGTATCCTTGAAAAATCTGCTTCAAGGGTTCTGGCAAGTGCCCTTGCAGACAGGGTCTTCCCTATTCCCGGCACTCCTTCTATCAGCACATGGCCGCCGGTGAATAATGCTATGGCCAGGTGTTCAAGGAACTCATCCTGTCCGACTACAACCTTTTTCATTTCCTTCATCAGTATCTCATATTTTTCCTGTATAATCCGGTTAAGTTCCATATGATTTTCATCCCTTTCTCATGATTTGGCTGCTTTTATTTATCTCATGTTCAAGTTTTTCAAGGCCAAGAACCATCTTTCTGAGTTCATTTCTGCTCAGTTCGCCTTTTCTCAGGTAATACTCGCATTCTGCAAGCAATCTCAGGGCTTTATCCCTGTAAGCGCTGTTCATCGACAAATACCTTCCGTATTTACGGGTGAAACTGCCGTAGTAGTTCGACAATACCAGCGGGTAAGCCTTCATTCTCTGGTAAAGACCTGAAAGTGCCCTGACCACTTCATTTTCAGGCCTCAACACCATTATCCTATCGCTCCGCACCCGCCCGAAGGGTTTCCAGCCTCTTACTGTAAAAAGCAGAACAGCCAGTACAAGCTGTATTAATACCAGCTGCCCGGCATACCCGATTAAATCCCATATATGCGGTGACGGAACCTGCATGAAATGGAAATACTCATTGAACATCACTTTTGGGTTGTTTATCCTGGTAAGCACATTAATAAACGCAACCGCCGCGTCCGATGCGGAAATGTTTTCGTTCAGAAAACCGTCGGCGCTGTCCATCACACATACCAGCCCGTTTTCGAGCCAGTACCATGTGGCCGTGATATTCCCGATTGCCGTAACCTCGTGCCGGCTCATATGCTCAGCGATAAAGTCAAAAATCCACAGGTTGCCTATATTCCTTTCGTCAATAATCAATACGAGTGTATTGCCGTTTCCAAGCCATTGTTTCAGAGCCTGTTCCTCCCCGGGTTCATTGAACAGCGCGGGTATTGGACGGTAAGCAACCATTACGGGACTTTCCTTTATAAATTTAGCCGGGTAATGATACCGTGAAACCTGAAAACCGCATCTGTCCGCAAGCAGGTATAAAGCCTTAACCCCTGTTTTCTTTGCACTGTATGAAGAAAATTCGGGATAATCACTCTCATATACTGTTATCGAGTATAAAATAAGCGCTACAAACGCCACAGAGAATATAATCAGCATGGAAAAAAGAACTTTTCTGAGCCTGTTTTTCATTCACGCTTCTCCTTCTGGTTCATATAAAAATCAAACCATTTGCCGACAACAACTTCATCCACCGCCCTGTTTCCGTAACAGCAGGCGTTGAAAAGCGCAGAAAACTCCTGCATTTGCGGGATCAGTTTTTTTTCCTTCTGTCCTATTTCCCGGATATACATACGGTTCGTTTTCCATTTTTCAATCCTGATAATTTTCCTTTTGTCAAGTTCCAGGAGCAAAGCTATGAAAAGGAACCGCAGAGCTTTTGAATACTCCTTCGAGGATAAATACCCGTAATAGTTCTCCATGGCTTCATCGGGCCTGTTAAGATATTCATACGCTTCGGGAGCCTGCATCTTCCTGATCCGTCCTGAAAGATACACCTTTTTCACTATAAACCTGACAAGAAAAAACAAAAGTATTGCGGCAATCAAAATTAGGAGCACTTTCAGTATGGTCTGAAGCACAGGAACATTTATACCGAAGTCAGGATCTATCCGGATTTGAGGATTGGGCTGTTTGTACTGCAATAATTCCCTGACCCATTCCTTTATTGCTTCCCAGATGCTGCCCAGAACTTTTACCAGCGGGCTTTTTTCACCCTCATTATGGAACTCGCGCCTTTTAAGAATCTGTTCAAGTATATCGCGTATCTCCTGTTCACTGACATTATTACTCAGCATTAGGTGCCTCCGAAAACCAACGTTTGTTCTTTTCCGCCTCTTCCTGTTTTATTTCCCAAAGGTTCAACTCGATATCAAGACCTTCGCGCTTAACCCTCAGCGTAATATACAGGGCCGTCATTATACATGTCAGCAGCGGGCGTAATATTTCCGAGAAAAGCTGGGTTACAACCGTACTGATCCTGAACAGTTCTATATCCATATTGCCTGAGAATGTATTGACGATATTGAAGACAAGGCTTATTACCGTCGGAAACAGCAGAAACATGATATACCCGAAGGTAAAGGACAGGCCGATAATATAAAAGCCATTCCTGCCGAGATCGCCTCCCCTGCCGATGCTTGAACCTGCTTTCTGCTGTTCAATGCAGATTGCGGGCAGGAACATCCAGAATCTTCCGTAATAATAACCTACCGCTATCAGAACAAAAAACACAAGTACCGTTATAATAAGAATGAGCAGGCTCGAAAGAGCCAGGGCAAGCCATGGGGTGTTATAAGTTGATGCTATAAGTCCCACAAGCCCGAATGATATTGCAAACATTCCTGCAATAAGAATAATATACAAAACGGTGATAACCACACCCTGGATCAGTATGTATAGCATTCTTCCGAGAAATAACGTGCCGAACTGCCTGAAGCATTCCTTCACTGCCTGTTTTACGGTTTTCTTCTGTTCCAGGACAACATCGGCGTACAGGATTTTGACAATTGACCCTTCCATTACATTCTTTAGCGTAACAAAGTAAATGACCTGCAGAAGCAATGAACCAAACAGCATTGCATAAAAGGTAATCGCCGAAGAGAATATTTCGTCGGGATTTATTGCCGTAATATCCAACGGATTTATAAAATTCCAGTATTGTTCTGTAAATACCGGGTTTAAAATGGTTATTACCAGCATCACCGGGATATTGAATATCAGGTTGATTACAAGAAGACTTTTAAAATGCTTTCTGAACAGAAAAATCCCATAATCCAGGACATCGGCAAAACCCGCTTTCTGCAAAGGCCTTAAGGATACCATAAAACCACCGTTTGTAAAATTTCTATCTGTATTATCATATAATACCAATCAGAATCTGTCAAATGACGTAAAACAATTGAAAAAAAGGGCGGTTCGCGCCCTTTTACCGGTGTTTTTGGGAGTCGGTTGTGCTATACGCTCTTTGTCGTCTATCTTCTCGCCAGTGAAAACCAGTGTACCGTAAGCCTCAAAAACAGCTTGAACCATGAGGCCTTTTGCACGTCTTCGGTTACAATCAGGGGTATACTGAGGATTTCCTTGTTCTCAAGCGTCAGAACAACTTCACCGGCCCTGTCCCCGGTTGAAACGGGTGCATTGACATACTCCGGAAGCCTGACCTCCTGCTGAACCTTGTCCCTCTGCCCCCTTTTCAGAAGCACCGATTTATTGTCCTCATATGCAACGGGCACCGAAAGCCCCAAACCCTTTCTTACCATTACTTTACCTGCTGTCTCGCCTTTTCTTTCAATTTTCATTATTTCATAGTTTGAAAAACCATAATCCAGCATTTTGGTAGTCTCCGAAAAGCGCAGGCTCATGCTTTCGGCACCAAGTATTACCGATATCAGATCAAGTCCGTCACGGGAAGCCGTGGCTGTTAGACAGTAGCCCGCCGCATTTGTCACCCCGGTTTTTAATCCTGTCATGCCCCTGTATTTACCGATCAGATGATTTGTGTTATCCAAATCAAAGGTCCCGTTTCTGAAAGTATCGTGTTTGATTGTTGTATATTCAATTATCAGCGGGTATTTCGTAATCAGTTCTCTTGCCATTATCGCTATATCGCGGGCCGTGCTGTAATGGCCTTCATCGGTCAACCCCGAACAGTCCAGGAAATTGGTATTTGTCATTCCCAGCTCCCTGGCCTTTTCATTCATCATGGTTACAAAAACGCCTTCACTGCCTGCAACATGCTCTGCCAGTGCAACAGACGCATCATTTGCCGAATGGATTGCAACAGCTTTTAAAAGATCATGAACCGTAAACTCCTCCCCAACGGCGAGATAAACCTGCGAGCCGCCCATGCCTGCTGCGTGTTCGGACGCAACAACCACATCATCGAGGCTGATCTTATTCTGTGCAATGGCTTCCATGACCAAAAGCATTGTCATTATCTTTGTTATCGATGCAATGGGGCGTCTTTCATCACTGTTCATCTCAAAAATAATCTCGCCGGTGTTTGCACACATTAATAATGCTGATTTTGCCTTGATTTCAAAGGGTATGTTTTCAACTATCGGTACATTTTCCTTTTCAACCGTCTGTTCGTCTTTATCCTTAACCCCTGTTTCATCCTCAATGGCAATAACGCTCCCGTTAACCGAAACAATCAAAAAAACGCACAATAAAACCCATATGACCGCTTTTCCCTTCATTATCGGACAACTCCAAAACTATTGCTCCATAATAAATGTATGCATGGCTCATATGGGTTTATTCAGGCTTATTTATCAAAATAACGGCAGTTGCACCTTCGCCTCTTCAGGCGGGAAGCGTTCAGGTTCAACAAAACATCAATGCACCTTACCCAGGATCAAAGGCTTCCCGGGCACTGGGTCCGGGCTTATACCGATCGCAGTTTTCAGAACCCCGAGAGCCTCCGGTATCCTGTTTTCATCCGAAGTATGCAGTACTGCAATGGTTTCTCCCGCTTCCACTTTATCCGAAGGCTTTTTCACAAGTTCAATACCGGCAGAGGGATCTATAACATCGTCCTTATGCTTTCTTCCGGCTCCAAGCAGCATCGATGCCATACCAAGTTTTTCGGCATGCATCTTCTCAATATATCCTGGTTCTTCGGCCTTCCATTCAGCCCTGAACGGGGCGGACGGCAGTTTCGAAGTATCATCCACAACCCCGGGATCACCGTCCTGCCTTTCCACCATTTCTTTCAGTTTCTTTATTGCGGTGCCTTTTTCTATAGACTCAACGGCCAGGCTACGGCAGAATTCAATGTCACCTTTCCCTGCAGCAAACAGCATGTTTGCGGCCAGCTCCACACACACTTCCCTCAGGTCGGCGGGGCCTCTGCCGTTAAGTATGTCAACCGCCTCGCTTACTTCGAGCGCATTACCTATTTTATTTCCCAATGGTCTGTCCATATCGGTTATAAGGGCCACCGTTCTCTTCCCCGCGCCCTTTCCTATATCCACCATCAGCCTTGCAAGTTTTTCGGCCTCGTCAATTGTTTTCATAAACGCTCCGCTGCCCGTTTTAACATCCAGGACTATTACATCCGAACCCGAGGCGAGTTTTTTGCTCATTATACTGGCTGCAATCAGCGACAGGTTTTCAACAGTACCTGTTGCATCCCTCAACGCATACAGTTTTTTGTCGGCAGGCGCAAGATTGCCCGTTTGACCGGTAACTGCAATACCAATTTCCTTTACGTTTTTAACAAACTCTTCGGATGAAAGGCCGGTGCGAAAGCCCGGTATGGATTCGAGCTTGTCAATTGTTCCGCCGGTATGTCCCAGGCCCCTTCCCGACATTTTTGCCACAGGAACCCCGCATGATGCTACAATGGGTGCTATTACAAGAGTGGTCTTGTCTCCGACGCCGCCCGTGCTGTGCTTGTCTACTTTTATACCGGGTATACAGGACAGATCAACCACATCACCTGAATGCAGCATGGCTTCTGTCAGCCACAGGGTTTCTTCGGTATCCATTCCGTTGAAATAGACAGCCATCAGGAAGGCAGAGGCCTGGTAATCGGGAATCTGACCCGTTGTATACCCGTTGACGAAATACCTGATTTCCTCCTTGCTCAGCTTCCCACCGTTGCGTTTCTTTATGATCAGGTCCAATGCAAACATATCCGTACCCTCCTCCGGAATTTTTAATAGTCCGTGTTTCAATTATATTATCAGGTTCAAAAAGCTCTCACCGCTAAGGCTGTTTTCGATGCCGAAATACTCCGCTATTGTTTTTGCAACATCTGCAAAACTGTTTCTTACATGCATATTCACACCCTTCCTGACATGTTTTCCCGTTACAAGAAGGGGTACATATTCCCTTGAATGATCGGTGCTGGTTGTTGACGGATCGCATCCGTGATCGGCTGTAATAATCAAAATGTCCTCATCCTTCAGATGCCCGGTTATTTCCGGAAGCCGCCTGTCAAACTCAGCAAGGGCTTTGGCATATCCTTCCACGTCATTTCTGTGCCCATATTTCATATCAAAATCCACAAGATTCGTAAACAGCATTCCTTCATACTCTTCCCTTATCCATTCAATGGTCCTGTCAATTCCATCGGCATTCGAATGGGTCTTTACCGACCTGGTTATGCCCGAACCGCTGAAAATATCTTCAATTTTGCCGACTGCCCGGACCTCATATCCATTTTCGCTGAGATAGTTCAAAACAGTCTTTTCGGGAGGCCTGATTGAGAAATCCTTTCTCCTGTCGGTCCGCGTATAGTTACCCGATTTTCCTGTAAAAGGCCTCGCAATAACTCTTCCCACGCCATAATCACCTGTGAGCATTTCACGCGCTGTCCGGCATATCCTGTACTGTTCCTCAACAGGAATCACATCCTCGTGGGCTGCGACCTGGAACACACTGTCGGCAGACGTATAGATAATCGGAAAACCCGTTTTAACATGCTCGTCCCCGAGCTCCTGTATTATAACCGTTCCCGATGCAGGCTTGTTTCCAAGTGTTTTACGGCCTATTCTCCTTTCAAACTCTTTTACCAGGTCATCGGGAAAACCATTTGGAAAAAGCGGAAAAGGCTTATCGAGTATAATTCCCGCTAATTCCCAGTGCCCGGTGGTAGTATCCTTCCCGGCTGATTTTTCAGCCATTTTGCCATAGGAGCCGGTAAGCTCCAGACTTTTCAGATCGGTGGTTGTCCGGTATGTCCCGCTGAATCCGTCAATATTTGCAAGCCCGAGCCTTTCAAGGTTCGGAAGTGAAAAATCCTTCACAAGCCTGGAGATATGCCCTATCGTATTGCTTCCTTCATCCCCGTATTCCCTGCTGTCGGGCAGTTCTCCAATGCCGGCACTGTCCATAACAATAACAATGAATCTTTTCATGTTATTTATCCTCCTGTTTTAATAGGATCCAACAATACTATTCATATATTATCATTTATTTGATAAAATAAACAGCATAGAACCATAAGACGGTATTATTAGCAGAAACATTGAAAGGACAGTCCGGATGCTTAAATGGTATATAACCGTACCTTTATCCTTATTGCTTATTTGCATTTACATGTTGGTTCAGGCTTCAGTCTACGCAACAAGGCATTATAACATGAATTTCGGCGCGGGGCTGAGGTTTCTGCATCTTTCGGATATTCACATAAACCTGCTTGTTATATCTTCTGCCCGTATAAAAAGAACTATACGAAAAGCAAATCCCGATTACATATTAATCAGCGGTGATCTTATTGAAAAACCGAAGGATCTCGAAAGATTCGTTAAGTGGTATACCGGGCTTGATACAAGGGCACCGGCATTTGCTGTTTTTGGAAACCACGAGTATAAATGTTTCAGGCAAAATCCTGCGTTTAAGGACGAATTTGTTAATACCCTGAAAAAACTGGGCATACGCCTTTTAGTGAATGAAACGGTATTTATACAGGATAAAAAGGCAGATTCATCGGGAAAAATGAAAATAACAGCCCTCGTCGGCATTGACGATATAAAAACCGGCGAGCCTTTTGACAATGATATTCTTGCCGGTTTACGGGACAAATGCGATACAGTGATTGCACTCTCGCATAATCCCGATATTTCGCTCCAAATTCCCGAAAACAGTGTGGATTTGCTTTTAACAGGGCATTTTCACGGAGGCCAGATATGGATGCCGTTCAAACTTGAATACCTGCTTCTGCGCAAGGATAAACTAAGCAAAATGGGTTACATAAAAGGTTTTGCAACAATACGCAAAAACCTGGTTTATATAAACAGAGGCCTTGGAACTGTGGTTGTGCCTTTCCGATTCTTCTCGGTTCCCGAGGTTGCCGTTATTGATATATAGGAGTGCTTGGTTTATCGGGCGTTTATTTGCATGGCTTCAGTGTATTCCCCTTGCTATGCTCAGAATGGCTTTAATCGTCAGCTCCGTTTCGGTTTCGTTGTTGAAATAACCCGGGCTTATCCTGACAAGGCCGGTTTCGGCTGTTCCCAGGGACAAATGTGCAAGGGGCGCACAGTGAAAACCGCCTCTTGTGCAGATTCCGAATTTCCGATCGAGTAAATAGCAGATCTCTGATGAATCCATTTGATTTACCGACAGTGCAAAAATACCCGAATTCTGTTCAGGCGGCGGAGAGTACAAAGTAATATTGCTTTCCTTTCCAAGACCGTCAAAAAGCATTTTCAGCATGTTCTTCTTCTTTTGCTGTATAATTTCGATACCGGTATCATTAATGTATGACACACCTTTGCCAAGTCCCGCAATTCCAGGTACATTCAGTGTACCGCTTTCCAGAATGTCGGGGAAAACACCGGGCTGCAGAAGACTATCTGAAAAACTTCCTGTGCCGCCCTGCACCAGCGGCCGGATATCAACTCCGTCCCTTACATACAACCCTGCTGTTCCCTGCGGGCCCATAAGCCCTTTATGTCCCGGAAACGCCAGCAAGTCAATATTCATTTTCTCAACATCCACAGGTATTGATCCCGCTCCCTGTGCTGCGTCAACAAGAAATAATATGCCGTTCGCCCTGCATATTTTCCCTGCCTCCTCCACGGGCATTATCGCTCCTGTGACGTTTGACGAAAGAGTCATGCAAAAGAGTTTTACCCCCGGCCTTAATGCCTTTTTAATGCTCTGAATCGTAATCCTTCCCAGTTTCTCGGGTTTGATAATTTCAACGCTGATATATCCTTTGCTTTCCAGTGTTTTAAGCGGACGCAGCACAGAATTATGCTCCATTGCCGTTGCAACAACAACCGAGCCTTCGGATAAAACCCCGTAAATGGCTGTATTCAGTGCATATGTAGTATTCGGCATAAAAGCAATCCGCATTGGATCGCTTATGTTGAAAAACCTGGCTATGGTTTCCCTTGTATTAAGTACCACATCTTCAGCCTGCCTGGCCATTGCATGCGCGGACCTGCCGGGATTTGCGCATCCTCTTTTCAGGATATCAAGCATTGCCTGTATTACCTGCGGAGGCTTGGGCCAGGAGGTTGCCGCGTTATCAAGATATATCATTATTGAACTCCTTTTATTCGGTTAATTAATTATATGACATTATCCGCTGCAAATTGCATTTAAATATGCAGCAGCTGCTTCCGGCATTCGCACGATATCTTTACCTCAACTGTTTGGAGATATCGTGTAAATACCAGGAAACTTTCAGCGGAGTGCAGCGTCAAACATAATTCTTGCTTTTTGGATACTGCTGTGATAAAAGATTATTGTGCACATGGAAAACGCATAAGTTATTTCTGAAACAGAGGGGAAGAAACATGAAGATTTACAAAATTACCGACTCGCCGATACGGTTATACGGGCTCAATGTAATTGACCCCGAAAAAGGGCATTTCTGGCGGCTGAGTCCAGATATCACCGAAAAAATGCCCCAGCTTGAAGATGCCGGCAAGCGATGCTTTGGCAGCAGGGCCAGGTTCATAACCGATTCACCCGTAATCAGAATTCGTATGGAACTTAAAACACTGAACGTTGACAGATGTATCAGCCTTCCGGGCTCGGCGGGAGCCGACGTATACTACGGCGCAGGCCTCGAGTCCAGGTTTGCAGGATATATTGCACCGGTAAATTATGATGAATCTGAAAAGGTTGTTGAAACCACGCTGAAAAAAACAGCAAAACCCGAGGTGGTTACAATTAACCTGCCCCGGAATGAGCAGCTTGCTTCCATGGAAATAGGCATAGATGACGGTGCAAATATATATGAACCCGTTGAGTATAAAATCAGCAAACCCATAATATACTACGGTTCATCAATAACCGAAGGCGGATGCGCCCCAAGACCGGGCACGGCATACACCAGCATACTTTCAAGATGGCTTGATGCAGACTATTTTAACTATGGTTTTTCGGGAAGGGCAAAGGGCGAGCCTGAATTTGCGGAATATATCGCGCAGCATAAGGACATCTCGCTTTTCGTGTATGACTATGACCACAATGCACCCACTCCTGAACACCTTATGGATACCCACGAACGGTTTTTCAAAATAGTAAGGGAAGCTCACAGGGATGTTCCGGTTATTATGATGTCCCGTCCCGATTTCGACAGGGACCCGGAGGACAGCATGGAACGGCGGAATATTATTTACCGCACTTATCTGAATGCACGGAATGCTGGAGACAACAGCGTTTATTTTATTGACGGCATGCAGTTCTTTGGTACAGCAGGAAGAAGCGAGTGCACGGTTGACGGCTGTCATCCGAACGCCCTTGGCTTCATGCTCATGGCCAAAACCATCCATCCCCTTGCATCAAGGCTGCTGTCCGTTTAAAATGGAAGTTTTTCGCAGGTAATCTGTTACATTTGTGAATAATTTTAAGGGCAGTGCTGAACGCAGCACTGCCCGTTGTTTATTTATGGATTTATAGAATGATTGCCTCGTTTACGGCGATATGGAATCAAGGTACTCCTTCACTTTTTTCATATCCAGGAACAATTCCTCTTTTTTTGCCGGATCTCTTAAAACCGCGGCGGGATGGTATGTTGGCATTATTCTGAAAAAGCCCGGCCTGTCAATCCACGTACCCCTTATTTTTGTAATGCGGGCATCCTTGCTGATCAGGTATTTCATTGCCGTAGCCCCGAGGCAGACTATTATCTTGGGTTTTATATATTTTACCTGGAATCTCAGGTACGGAAGGCATGCCTCGGCCTCTTCCTTAGTTGGCTCCCTGTTTCCCGGCGGACGGCATTTTACTATATTGCATATGTAGTAATCCTCAGGTTTGAACATTAATGCGTTGAGCAAATGGTCCAGCAGTTTTCCCGCCCTGCCGACAAATGCCAGTCCGGTAAGATCCTCCTGTTCTCCCGGCCCTTCCCCGACAAGCATTACAGGCGCATTTAGGTTGTTACCCCTGCCTATGACAACATTTGTCCTTGTTCCGGCAAGATCACATTTTGAACAGCTTTGACACGCTTTAACAAACTTTTCGTAGAGATTCGGGTCGTTCATTGCTAATTCCCTTCAAACAATTGTCCTGTTGTAGATCCTATCATAAAATGAGACCGTTGAAAAGAACGGATCCGGACTAACTTCCGGGCTGACGGGGCATGGCATTCCTGAGATAATTCCGATAAAAAGCGGCAGGTACCTTATACCTGCCGCCACATGAAACAAGTCACTGATGATACTTTTCGGTCCACTCCTGAAATGAAAGGTTTTCACCTTCCCTGCTGCTTTTTGCATTTCTTCCGATCTGATATCCGTTCTTTACTCCGCCAAAACGAATATTTTCTTCATTATTTTTTTCAGCGGATTTTTTAAATCTGTCTGCGCCGCCATTCCTGAAATTCTCCTGATTAAAACCATTTCTCACAGTATCCCTCTTTTCTGAAACCGGTTATACCAGGATGGAGCATTTAAAAAGCAGATACAACGAAGCCGAAAGTTCCGGTTTCAAACCGGGCTTTTCGCTCCGCATTATTTATTGTACCCGCCAGGAATGAAAACTATTCTGTGATTTCTCCGGCCTTCTTCAACGAAATTTTTGTCAAAACGGGCCCGGTCAGTTCATATATAAATGTTGCTGCAAGAACAACGGTACGAATGGTTGCAGCATATTCGGGCAATTTCTGTGATGCAAGCAGCGAAAGTCCTATCGCAACACCGGCCTGGGGAATCAGCGTGAATCCAAGGTATTTTTTAACGGTTTCAGGCGCCTTTGTAATTATTGAACCAACAGAAGAGCCTATTACCTTGCCCAAAAATCTTGATATAATATACATCAGACCTATAAATCCTATCTTGGGCAGAATTGTAATATCCAGCTCAGCCCCTGACACTACAAAAAACATAAGGTACAGAGGCGGGGTCACCTGGTCGGCAAGACTGAAAATGGATTTTGCCGAATCGACGAAATTAACCACCGTTGCACCCAAACTCATGCAAAAAAGCAGCGGTGACAGTCCCAGCATGGTTGCAGCTGCCGATGCAAGAAATACAAAACCCGTTATTATAATCAGGCGGTTTGATTCCTTTTTGAAATACCTTAGAGGAATCCTGAATATTACTCCCAGTATAAACCCTAAAATAAAGGAGCCCGCAATCTCAATAAGAGGCATTACAACCGACATGGACAGTGAAGCCTGCCCCGGATTTTTCAATGTATTGACAACAGCCATTGAAAATCCGAACAAAATCAATGCCACCGCGTCATCTATTGCAACAACGCTTAAAAGCATTTCGGATACAGGTCCTTTTGCATTATATTGCTTAACTACCATAACCGTGGCAGCCGGGGCCGTGGCTGAAGCAATTGCCCCCAGCAGAAGTGCTGTTTCAAAATCGACGCCGATAAGAACCAGCGATATTACTACAAGTACTGTTGCAAGTACTGCTGCAGTAACAGCAATAATGACAGACATGCTTCCTATCTTTTTCAGGTACGAGATTTTGAACTCAGCACCTATCGAAAATGCAATGAATGCCAAAGCCATTTCAGATATCAGTTCAAGCTCTGAGACCATTTCAACAGAAAATACTTTAAGACAGTAGGGTCCCAAAACCAGTCCTGCAAGAAGATATCCGGTAACGTTCGGCAGTTTCAGAATCTTTACTGCGCGACCGAAAATAAGCCCTGATAAAAGTATCAGAGACAGATAAAACAAGGTTGTAAGGTCCATATTCTATTTCTCAATCCCTTCTGAAGAAATAATAGGTAAAGTAAACAAAACTCCCGTATTGGGTTCAGACAGGTCGCCGACAACCTGACAAATGATTTGTCGGGCTTTTTTCACCTGTTCTTCGCTCAAAGCCATAAAAAGGGTTTTGCTTTCTTTTCTGTCATGATCTATATTAAACCAATGTGATCCGAAAATCGGCTGGTATTCCATATGTCCTGCCAATTCTTTTATCATCCCGGTACTGTTTATAATTGTAGCACCCGTTATACCTTCGTTCACAAACGCCTTTAAAAGTTCGTCCAGCTTATCCACCTGATTAAGAACCAGCACCAGTAACTGCATCGTTTAATCCCCCCAGTTCTCTTTACTCATTATAAAAAATAATCGAAGAAATTGCAAGGCAATTTCTCCGCCTTATTTTAACTATCAGTGAATAAAATATACTGTATGATTAAAAGAGTTCAATGCAGAGCCTTTTTTTGCAGTATTTCTTTGATTCTGTTAAGCTCCTTCCGGAATTCGCCCTATTTATACATTAAGTCGTAATTGTTCTTTTCTTTCTGAATAAAGGCCAGGTTAATGCCGTTGATAAACTCCTCATTGGTTTTCGTCTGCATGAGCCTGTTTATTATCATTTCGGTCACCTCGGCCGTTCCCATGTTGCTCATGGCTTTACGGATAGCCCAGATGGACTCAAGTTCTTTCTGGCTTAACAGCATTTCCTCCCTGCGCGTTCCGGAACGGTTTATATCTATTGCAGGGAATATACGCTTCTCTGAAAGTTTTCTGTCAAGGTGAAGTTCCATATTTCCCGTTCCTTTGAATTCTTCGTATATAACATCGTCCATGCGGCTTCCGGTATCTATCAGGGCCGTTGCGATAATGGTCAGACTTCCTCCGAACTCAATATTCCTTGCAGCACCAAAAAACCTTTTCGGTTTATGCAATGCTCCGGGATCAAGACCACCCGAAAGCGTTCTTCCCGTTGGCGGAATGGTAAGGTTATATGCCCTTGCAAGACGGGTTATACTATCGAGTAAAACAACAACATCCTTCTTCTGTTCAACAAGCCTCTGCGCCCTTTCAAGCACCATCTCGGCCACTTTAATGTGGTGCTCGGGCAGTTCGTCAAATGTACTGTATATAACATCACCCTTGATGGAACGCTGCATATCCGTAACTTCTTCCGGTCTTTCGTCTATAAGAAGAACTATCAGTTCAATATTTTTGTAATTCTGGGTAATGGCATTTGCAATCTTTTTCAGCAGAATTGTTTTACCGGCTTTCGGCGGCGAAACAATCAAACCTCTCTGACCCTTGCCTATGGGGGCTATTAAGTCAATCAGCCGTGTTGATAATTCCTTGGGTTCGGTTTCGAGGGTTATCCTTTCATCGGGATAGATTGGTGTCAGTTGATCGAAAGGTTTGCGCTGTTGAGCAACTTCCGGGGAATCACCATTCACAGAAAGCACATACAGAAGTGCCTGAAACTTCTCGCCTTCCTTTTGGATTCTTCCCTTTCCGACAATCTTGTCTCCGGTTTTCAGGTTAAACCGCCTAATCTGAGATGGGGATACATATATATCACGAGGACCTGACAGGTAATTCTGACCTCTTAAAAAACCGTATCCATCAGGCAGAACTTCAAGTATTCCGCTTACAGGTTCATCACTTTCAAGCCTTGATAAATCCCTTGTATAAACAGATTTATTGTTCTGTTCCCTTGGTTCCTTTACGCTGCTTTCCGGGGCTGTGCCCCTCTCCTGGACCTTCTCATGTTTATCCCTGTCTGCAGGTGTTGCCTGGGTGCTTTGTTCTTCCGAAGCCTGATCCCCTGTATAGGTATGGGCCTCCGGTTGCTTTTCACTGCCAGTTAATTCAGGAGCGGCTTTGCCCTTTTTCTCCTTCTTTGGGGATTCACCGGCAATTTCCTCAGCCTGCACAGTACCCGGCGTTTCAGTCTCTGCCACCGTTCCTGCCTGTTCCTTTCCCTCTTCCTCTGAAACAGTCTGCAGTTTTTCAGGGGTTTCGGCATCCTTAACCTTTCGTGGACGTCCCGGACGTCTTTTTGCCATTGTCTGAGTCGGTTGCTCAGATTCATCCTTGCCTGCGCCGGCAGCAGCTATTATTTTTTCAATCAATTCCTGCTTCCTGTAACGGGTTATGCTTTTTATTCCCATTACTTTGGCAATATACCTCAAATCATTCAGGCTCTTGCCTTGCAGTTTAGTAATATCTTCCATGATACACCGCCTTATTCTGTTTTTCGATATTGAAACCTATATGTGATTGGTATTCCTGGTTAACCAATGCATAATCCGTGAAACGCCTGTGCCATTCACTTAATTTACCGTGAATGCCCCAGGTCTAAACAAAATTTAATCAAAATCTTTAACTAATAATAGATCATATTAAAAATTTTGGTTTTTGTGAATACTAAAATATATTTCCCGCAGAAAATTTACAAACAGTACATAAATAAACAAACCATAAGCACCTTGTGCATCACATGCCCTTATAAATTTTTATGTTAATAGGGTGGCTTCCATGACAAACCGGATTTAAAGCAAAGTCCTTAATAATATTGTGGACTGAAAACCAAAAAAGATACATAACTGAGGAAATTGTCAAATGCGCTTCCTTCCTTCTTTTTACTATATCAGTTAAAGTATGGTGTTGTCAATACCCCTTAAAACATGTTTCGCAAAAATATCGCATTACTGCTACCCTTCTATAATATCCAATTTTACTCCCTTCTTTTTAACAAAATCAAGGATTTTTTCAGGAATTTCAGAAGTTTCGCTGCTTTTCTCTTTATTATTCATAACAACTACCTTTATTTCCCTGCCCGTGAACCTCTTAACAGTCTCTGAAATTACGGTGGTATTATCGTCGTCGGTCACAATACGTTTTTTAAATTCATCCTCTTCCCGGAAAACTATACCAATGGTGTTTTCATCAACCCAAACCGCATCAGAGCCTAAAAGGCCGGTGTAAAGTTTCATGCGGCCTATACCTGAAATTTCTTTCAGTACTTTTTCCCAGTCCTCATATGGATTCATCAGGGCCTTGTTACCCGGGCCGGGACTTCCGGCACTGTTTTGCATTTCCTCTCCCGTTGATTTGTCACGACCTTTTGCCCTTGCCTTTTTCTCTTTCGGTTTTTCTTCCGCAGGTACAGCAGCTGGTTTATCATGATATACCCCGCCCTTTAAAATTCCGGCCTCAATACTCCTGATTCTTTCCTCCAAGAGTTTTACCCTCTCCAGTATATCATCGTTTTCTTTTATAATTTCTCTTGAACAGATACGCAGAAATGCAGTTTCAATCAGAATACGCTGATTTGAACTCCATTTGAGCGAAGACTCCAGCTCTGTCAATTCCCTGATTACGTTAAGACCCAGTTCCATCGGGATTTTCGCTGCAAAATCCTGAACGGCCTTTTTCTCTTCCTCTGTTACGCTGTACAGGTGCTCAACGTTATTAGTGGTTTTAAATACAAGAATATCGCGAAGAAACCGTATCAATTTATGGATATACTGACCCGGATCCTTGCCTTCCGAATAGATCAGGTCTATCAGCGACATTGCCTCGCTGCTTTTCCTGTCCGCAAGAAAACCTATCGTATCAATAATAACGGTGTTTGGAGCAACACCGATGATTTTCTGAACCGACTCGAGGTTAAGCGGTGTGTTCCCGGTTGATATGCACTGGTCAAGAATACTTATACCGTCCCTTAAAGCGCCCTCGCTGAGAGATGCAATAAACAAAGCGGCATCTTCGGTTAACGTTACACCGCATTCTTTCGAAATTTCGATAAGCCTTTCGGCTATTCCTTTGGAAGTTATGCGCCTGAAATCAAACCTCTGGCAACGGGACAGAACGGTTGCCGGCAGTTTATGCGGCTCGGTTGTCGCCAGTATGAATATAACATGACCAGGCGGCTCCTCCAGCGTTTTTAATAAGGCATTGAAAGCGCCTATCGACAGCATGTGAACCTCGTCAATGATATACACTTTTTTGCCTGCCCGGACAGGAGCATATACAACCTCGTCTATTATGCTCCTTACATTGTCGACGCTGTTGTTGGATGCTGCGTCAATTTCCGCAACATCAAGAATGGTTCCGTCAATTATGCCCCTGCATATTTCACACTCATTGCACGGGTTGCCGTCCTGAGGGTTCAGGCAGTTTACCGCACGGGCAAATATTTTCGCCATCGTTGTTTTTCCTGTGCCGCGTGTACCGCAAAACAGGTATGCATGAGCAACCTTCTTTGATATAACGGCATTTTTCAGGGTTGTTACAATATGCTGCTGTTCCACTACATCATCAAATGTCTGCGGCCTGAATGTTCTGTATAAAGCCTGATGCGACATTCCGTTCACCCCGTCTTAAGTCACCATTCTCCGATAAAAAGAGGTTCAAATTTCAAGTAATCTGCAGAAACCAGGTGATACCTTATTCCGTCTATCAACCCTTCAGCGGCATAACTGCAGCTTTTTCCGTGCAAATGACCGTAAACGCAAATGTTTACGCCGAAACTTTTCATTACTTCAACAAACCCTGTAGGTTTGCCGTCGGCTGAAAACGGCGGATAATGGAGCATGCAGATCCTGGTCCCGTTAAAGCCTTCGGTAAATTTCAATGAATTCTTCAGCCGCTCCAGCTCCCGGTTATAGATTTTTTCGTCTTCGACGGTAAACCCGTCCTCTTCAGGGTTTTTCCAGCCTCTTGCGCCTGCTACGGCCAGGTTTTCATAAAAAAAAGCATTGTTATGGAGAAATGCAATACTGCCAAGCGACAGATTCTCTTTAAACTTGTTCAGCTTGCTGTGGGTTGTCCACCAATAGTCATGGTTTCCCTTTGAAATTATTTTTTTGCCGGAAAGTGACTCTATATAATCAAAATCAGGTTTTGATTCCTCAATATATGTTGCCCATGATATATCCCCGGGAACCAGGACCAGATCGTCCTGCCCGATGATTCTTGTCCAGTTTTCCCGTAAGCGTTCCATGTAATTATCCCAGACCGGATCAAAAACGTCCATGGGTTTATTCTTGGCCAGTGCAAGATGCAAATCAGATATGGCAAAAACTCGCATAGCTATTCTTTTCCTTCGGGTTCAATGATTGCAAATTTTATTATACCCTCCGCCGCAGTCTTATCCCCGACCGAAGCGCGTACATTTGCCTTTCCCATACCACGGCGCATTGCAGTAAACTCAACTTCAAGTTTAAGAGTATCTCCAGGTACAACCTGCCTTCTGAATTTCATTTCTTCGATACCGGTAAACAGCGGAAGTTTTCCCTTGTTTTCGTCAATCATCATACCTGCAACACATGCGGTCTGAGCCAAAGCCTCAACTATAAGCACACCGGGCATTACCGGGTAGGACGGGAAATGTCCCTGGAAAAACGGCTCGTTTATCGTTACATTCTTGATTCCGACTGCCCTGACAACAGGTTCCAGTTCCACCTCAATTATTCTGTCAACAAGAAGAAACGGATACCTGTGAGGGATTAACTCCCTGATAGCGGTAATATCCAAACTCCTTTTCTCCATAAACTACTCTCCCGTATTTATATTTAATTTATTCCTGCTCCCAGTTATGATAAATATTCTGCACGTCATCGTGGTCTTCAAGTCTTTCTATCAGTTTTTCCATGTTTGAAATCATTTCCTCGTCGGTCAATACAGTGGTTGACTGCGGAATCATTGCCACTTCTGCGGCTTCAAGCTTATACCCCTCATTTTCCAGTGACTCGGCTACCTTTGAAAAGTCCTGCGGTTCGGTTATTATTTCAAAATACTCCTCTTCGGTGGTCACATCAAGGGCACCGGCCTCAAGGGCGGTCATCATCAGGTTGTCTTCATCTATTTCTTCTGTTTTTTCAATTATTATCTGGCCTCTTTTGTCAAACATAAAGGACACACAACCCGTTGTTCCAAGGTTGCCGCCGAACTTGTCAAACAGGTGCCTTATATCCCCCGCCGTGCGATTCCTGTTATCTGTAAGTGTTTCCACTATAACGGCGACACCTCCGGGGCCGTAGCCTTCATAGACTATTTCCTCGTAATTGTCGTTTGCCATGTCCCCAGATGCCTTCTTAATGCTTCGCATGATACTGTCGTTCGGCATGTTGTTGGCTTTTGCTTTTGCAATTGCATCTTTTAGCCTGGAATTAGTGTTCGGATCAGGACCGCCGGCTTTTACAGCCACTGCTATTTCCCTGCCCAGCTTTGTAAATATTTTACCCTTCTGAGCATCGGTTTTTTCTTTCTTATGTTTTATATTGGACCACTTAGAATGCCCGGCCATGATATCACCTCTGTCAAAAATTCATATAATATAAACTGATACATTATATTCTCTCACGTCATGCTAATAATTTCAACTGTGATAAATAACAAAAACTAAAACGCTGCGTCTGTTTCCGAGCATTGCACGATATCTCTATTACTGCTTCAAAAAATTTCCCTCTTCATCAAAGTACGCATACTCTTTCCGGTGAAACACTACCTCGGCTTTTCCGCCTGTAATTTCTGTCACTTCCTTATGAAAACGATCCTTTTTTTCTTCCTCAATAAGAAGTACCACTTCCACGTTGCTTGTAAATTCCGAGCTGCATATGGGAATATTGCTTGATTCGAGGTAATTAAGCAGCTTCCCGTACAAAGTGTAATCCATGCTGACCGAAGTTTTGTGGCATAACTTCCTGATTACGGTTTTTGCATTATCAAGGCTTGCTGTCGCGGCCTTCCCGTACGCTCTAACCAGCCCGGAGGCACCAAGAAGTATACCGCCGAAGTACCGCACAACAACAACCAGAACATTTGTAAGGCCTTTTTTCCTGATGGTTTCAAGTATGGGCAGGCCTGCCGTACCCGAAGGCTCGCCGTCATCGCTGAATCTCTGTATTTCAGATTCACCCTCTATTATATATGCATAGCAGTGATGCCTTGCGTCATAGTACTTCTTTTTCAGAACCTGCAAATGCGAAAATACTTCTTCCTCGGAGCTTACAGGAAAGACCCAGGCCAGGAACCTTGAGCGCTTTTCCTCGTACTCTCCATAACCATTATCCAAAACAGTACGGATGGTGCCCTGCATTCGACCACTCCAATATAAGACCGAAATCCAATTTGAAATAAAACAGCCTTTGACCAACATTTATTCTATCAGAAAACATGAGGAAATGACAAATAAAATTGAGCTATACAGGAAATGCTTATGCCTGTATCGCAGTCTGTACCGAAAACTGCACCGACCGACCCGGGTATTGGTGCCGAGGTACCACCAGGTTAATGCCGGGAGCGGCTTTTAAACCACTCCCGGAAATAACTCTATTATTATGCATTGTAATTATCAGGCTTATCGATGGAACCGCCCGTTATTTTCAACTTGGATTCAGTTTAACTCGCGACTTGTATTAATTCCTTGAATTTCAGATATGAAACATGAAGTAATGAACGATCCTGGCTGTAAGTAACCTTCTCCATCGCCTCTTCTATTGTGAAAAAACCGGCGTCTTTATATTTCTCAGGCTCACCGATTTTATAATCTTCGCTGGGTGCAAGCATGATATACCACGTAATACGGTTACATACAGGCTGCTGCCTGGTCACTGAAAAAAATTCATAATTTGTTCTGCCTGCCGGTGAAATGATGGTAGCGTCTATACCGCCTTCCTCCGCTACTCTTCTGAGTGCTACTTCGCTTTGCAGTTCGTTGTTTCTGATTACCCCCTTAGGGAATACCCATTCCCCTTTTTCATTCTGAAGAAGGAACACCTTATGATTGCTGGAGAATACAACACCTCCGGCACAATTGCGCAAAAGCATATCCATTACCCCTTTCATTTATTGTTGTACGGTCACCCGTAGCATTTACGGAAGGAACAAAAGGTTTTAAAGGTAATAAAAAAGGCACCGCAATGAAATTGCCGATCATTTCAATTGCGTGCCTTTTCAACAGTTCATTCAAAGCTATTTGAATACATTTCAAAGAGGAGCGAAAAGGAAATTTAACCACTTCTTTTTACCCACTTTCCGGTAATATAACTCATTCAAAAGAATCATTAATTTTCTCGTTTTTTAATTTATCCATACCTGCAACATAAGCCAAAAAGTCACTGTTTGGATTTCCAAACTGAGGCATGGTATCGGTCAGGTTCTTTTTTGAGTATATATCAATAATGTGCAGGTCCTGTTCTGAAAGCTCCACTTTTTTGTTTTTCAATACTTTCAACTCCTTTTCCAGGAGGATTCAACAGAATGCTGTAAACCAAAACCAAACCTTTTGCATCTCTACTTATATTTTACCACAATATTAGTTTTTTACTACCTCTTAATAATATTTTAATATTATTTTTATGTTAAAACTCAGGTTCTATCAGCCCGTAATTTCCGTCCTTACGCTTGTAAACCACGTTTACTTCATCTGTTTCGGCATTGGAAAATACAAAGAAATTATGCCCCAAAAGGTTCATCTGCAGAATCGCTTCTTCAACATCCATCGGCTTTATTGCAAAACGTTTGCTTTTTACCACTTTGAAGTTCTGCTCTTCTTCTATTTCTTCCTTTATTTCAAAGTTATCGGGAATAACACTTTCCTGGCGGATTCTCTTTCCGAGCTTGGTTTTATTTTTTCTGATCTGACGCTCAAGTTTATCTATTACCATGTCAATTGATGCATACATATCGTTTGTTGTTTCTTCAGCCCTGATAAAAAGACCCCTTGAAACGATTGTTACTTCACAGATGTGCCTGCTCTTTTCAACCTCGAACGTAATATAGCATTCTGCGTCAGCCTTGAAAAATTTTTCAATCTTGCTGAGCTTCTTAATGGCTCTTTCCCTTAAAGCATCAGAAACTTCCGTGTTTTTACCGTTTACGATGAATTTCATAACACATACTCCTTTCAGGCCATTTTGAGAGTTCTATATCCAATATTATACATAAAATATTGAATAAAGAACAGTATTTTATTAATTAATAATTACCCGCAGAAAAAGGCATCTACACAGGCTTTTGTCATTTCAGATCTAAAATCCACAGAAAACACAGTGTTTATTCACAGAATAATACGAAAAACTGTGGGTAATGTGCATAACTTTGTGCATAACTATTATTATTGGGTTTCAGCCTGTGGATAAGTTATACACATTTTCTTCGGTTTTTGTGGGAGATGGGGATATTTCAGACATGGTTCAGAATGCTGTATTTTACGGACCACTGTTAATAAACACCTTAACCGTTTAAAGAGGCGATGAATTGGTTATCCCGATAAATGAAATAACAGGGCAGAACTCTCTGCCCTGTAAGCCTGTTCAGTGGGTATTGACACGCTCTGCGCCATTGGCCTGAAGGATATTTCTTATTTCCTCCACTTTTTCCTCTTCAGTTCTCATTGTGAATACAACTTTACCTTCACGGATATCGGTTTCGTATCTTTTGCTTTCCTGCTCGGGAATTCCTAAATCAATAAGTCCTCCTATTATTCCTCCCGTGGCTGCTCCTCCAATGAGTCCTGTTATCGGTCCCGCTGCGGCAATAATGCCCAGCCCGGGTATTGCAACCATACCCGCTCCAATCAGAAGGCCTGCCAAACCGCCGATTATGCCTCCTGTCACAGCGCCGTTGGAGATATTGTCATTGGTCATGCCCTCTCCCCTCTGGCCTCCGTTTTCATCCTTGTTCTTTACTATTATTGAAATATCATCCGTTCTGAGCCCGCGTTCCTTTATTTCTCTTGCTGCTTTTTCAGCATAGTCTACCCTGTTAAAAATTCCGACTACTGTCACTGACATGAAATAACCCTCCTTTGTGCAGATTTTTACTGATTTTTAAGGCAAAAAAATACTATATATGTTGAATAGAAATTCAACATATATAGTATGCGTATTATAAAATCCGATTATTCGGCCTGGATCTCAATAAGGTTTCTGAGTATATCGTTTTTTATGTTAAAATCGCATATCGCTTCGGCCGTTGCCTGCTCCCTGGCCAGCAGCTCAAGCTCATTGTCTATCATATCCCTGCGGCTTATTTCACCGGCATTATACTTCACCTTAAGGGTTTCCAGCCTGCTTCTTGCCAGTTCTTCCCTCTTTACTGCCAAATCCAGTGCATCGGACGCAGTCAACAGATCGTTATATGCATTCCTGACAGCTACTTCAAGATCTGTTTCGGCATCATACAGTTCCTTTTTCGCCTTTTCGTATTCATAAACCTTTTTGTCATAATAGTCGTGCCCGGGCTTCAGATGCTGCTTTGTGATCTCCAGCTTCTTCTCCGCTGCCTCAAGCTCCATTCTTTTCCGGTAAACCGTCGTATTGTACTCAATTGCCTTCTCAATTGCCTTTTCAAGGTTAAAACTGTCGATTAAATAATGCGTTCCAATTTTCTGGAGTTTATAGTCAAATTCTATCTTATTGTCATCACTCAGGTCCACATGGAGCTTCTGCTTGATATTCAGGATATTTGAAGCCAATGCGGTTTCCATGTTCGTAAGCTCAAGTTTTTCAACGGACAGAGCCAGCTCCTGGTCGGTTATATCGGTTTCCGGGAGAAGACCTTCCTTAAAACGCTTCAAGTCTATGCTATACTTTTCTTCCAGCAGTTCTATCCTCTTCTTTTTGAATTTAACTGTTTCCTCAGCAAGAAGTACCCTCATCATCTCCTGGTAAACATCGGCCTTTATCTGCCTGATATTGTCAGTTTTCTGCCTTTTTGCCGCCTCAAGGTTTACCTCGGCTTCAAAAGGCGCAACCTCTTTTATTATTCTCCGTTCGATAACCTCCTGGGGCGTTCCGCCGATAAAGCCCTTGAGTGCTTCAGTCCTTGCGTCTTCCAGGGCGCTTTCCAAGGCTTTTATATTGTAATCATCCAGTTCGGGCTGAATTGAGTTTTCTACTGCTGTTTCAAGTGCAGATTCATAGGTGAACCTGACGATGCTTTCTTCCCCGAAAGCAAAAACACTGGTAATAAGTATTAAACAGAGAGTCATTGCAATAAAACGCTTCATGGTATCTCCCCTTTCAATCAGTAACCGGGGCCTACGGAAATGGCGCGATAGAACCGGTCCTGTTTGTTCAGAATATTAACGACATTCATGTTTACTGCGAATTCCAACTGCTCTATCGAAAGTTCCAGCTGTTCAATCACCGATACAGGAACAAGCCCTGCTTCATACTGTTTTCTTGTAGCCTCAAGAAGATTTTTCTGTCTTGCAAGGTTCAGTTTTGAAAGCTCCAGATCGTTGAAGCTTTTTTTCAGGTCCCTGTATGCCTGGCGTATCTCTTTTTCTATATCATACTCCTGCTGCGACAGGGTCAGTTTAAGTTTGTCAAGCTCTTCCTGCGCGTCCGCATAGTCTTCCCTGGTCTGCCGGTGAAAACTGTAAACATCTTTATAACGGTAGATTTCCATTCTGAACTCAATAAGCTCTATCTGCCTTTTTGTACTCCAAATCTCCATACGGTTTTCAAGAGCACGGGCAACTGCTTCTTCCTCTGTTATCGTAACATCCCTGTCATTTGTCCACGGAGTTCCGATTAAGTCATACCTGAAATCCAGGGGCAGACCTGCAAGGGAGTTAAACTGCCGGTGCATGTTCTCGTAATCACGTTCAGCCTTTTTAACCGCGTTTTCGGCTTCTTTCAGGCTTAGTTCAGCATCTTCAAGGTCAAGCCCGGTTATAAGCCCATTTTCATAAAGTTTCCTTTGACGTTCCAGGTTCCTTTTCGCAAACTCGCAGGCCTTTTCAGCCAATTTCACCGAGTGGTATGTACTGTACAGCCCTGTGAAAAGTCCGTCTGCAGCATTTGCCATGGCATTTTCGGTAACTTTAACGGTCATTTCCTTTACTTCATGGCTGAACTTAAACGTCTCGGGAACAAACTCCTTCAGCAGCATGAGCTGAACCTGCTCGGCAGGCTGGTAGTAATAATACACGTCCTCGTCCGTAAAGGGATGCACAAACAAAAACACCTTTTCAGTATCAATACTCTTCGACCTGGCAGCCTGCACCTCATAATCCTCTTTTGCGAAATTTACCTGCTCCCTGGCATCCCAGACTGCGGTGGAATTATTTTTAACAAGCTGAACCGCTGTTTGCCTGTTCAAAATGGATTCTGCCGATACTGCCCGGGTCTGAGGTACAATCAATACAAACAATGCATTTACAGCAGCAACAAGGGCGGCAATCTTTTTACGCATATCAGCCCTCCTTTTTTGTTATGTTTATCCCCCACATTCATTATATAAACGAAAATTCTGATTGAAAAGTCTGATACACCAAAAAAGAGCCTTAAGGCTCCTTTTTGGTTCAAACCGGTTGTTACTTCCCTATAATTCAACCCTGTCCTTATTTCCTGTTGTTGTTCTTCCTTTTCTGCTGCTCATTATTCGGGTTTACTTCCTGAGCGAATTCGGTCATGTTTTCACCCAGCTGATCATTGCATATACCGGTATTTTTCCTTTTTTGCTCAAGATTTTCGCGGTTTTCGTTTTGATTGCGGTTTTGGTTTTTGCTCATTTCTTTGAACACCTCCGTAGTTTACCAATCAATGGTTTTCATCGTTCAATAAACATTTGAACATAAATTTTTCCGTACTTCGGACTTTGATAAATTCCTATTCCGGTATAGTTGTATTTCCCGTTCAGGATATTCTTCCTGTGGCCTTCGGAATTCATCCAGGCCTTTACGGCACCTTCCTCAGTACTGTTCCCTGCTATATTCTCTCCGGCAGACGTAAATTTTATACCATAGTTACGCATCATATCAAAAGGCGAACCATAAGTTGGAGACTGGTGCGAAAAATAGTTCTTGTCAACCATGTCCTTTGCTTTCAGCCTCGCAACTTCCATGAGCTGGGGATCTGCTTTCAGAGCAGGCAATCCGGCTTTAGCCCGCTCGGCATTAATCAAGTCCAGTACCTCCTTTTCGTCCTGTGACAGGCTGGTCTGCGGCACCGGAGTAGGTGCAGGTGTGGCTTTCGGGTTGGAAGCAGAAGGTGTTCCTGTGCCTGGGGTTTGACTGATCTTGTTGGGCGGCTGCAGGTATTTCCCGCTGACACATCCGACCAGTCCTGTATTTGGTTCAAAGATTACGTACCATCCATTGATCTCTGCCAACACATTGACCCATTGGTTTTTTTTCAGCGTACCGATAATGGAATACTTTGTAGACGGCCCTTTTCGGACATTCAGTTCTGCAGCAGTTACTATCCCGCTGATAAAATCCACCCTTTTCCACGTCATCTCCGCACTGGCTGGGGCCATATCCCGGCTGAACAGGCCAAACACGGTTACAGACAGGAATGTAAGCAGAATTACTGCAATAATTCTTTTTTTCATAGGCTCCCTCCTCATACCATGATCCGGATCCTGCAGAATGCCTGCCAGAAGCAAGGAGCTTTGAAATTCCTCGCAATGGTGGATTATTGCAGGATCCATGTTGCAATAAATAGTATGTCTCCCCGGGAAAAGAATTATTTACAAATAATAAAAAAATTACACAATTCAGAAGTGAATTGTGTAATTTCAAAACAAAACCTTATTCAGGGTTTTACGCTTCCTCAAATTTCTTGCTCATGAATCGGATAAAGAAGTATCCTAAGAAGAGAGCTGCAATTGAACCGGCAATTTCAGCAATTCCGAGAAGAATATCGGTATTGAATCCTGCGCTGCCGGCCTTAAGCGTATTGTAAAGTTTATCAGGAAGTCCCGGGAATACCTGCAGCACCGATCCCGCTACAAACCCCAGTATCATAAGATAGGTCTGCCTTGGTTTTTTCTGCATGCATCTTTCAAGAATCTTTGTGGTTGTCAGGATCCCGAAAACCGTTCCAAGGCCGATGGGTATTAAATAGTTGGGTTTTAAATTGTTTATCGCGTCTAAAATAGTATCATAAAGTCCTATGGCAAGCAGCATGAAAGAAGTGCTTATGCCCGGAAGAATCAATGCTACCGCAATTATTATTCCAGCAATAAACAAAAACACAAACTGCAGTATACCCGTGGAATTTGCAAGGTTTACTATCGTGACTTCATACAATGTCATTACAAGTATGATAATAAAACCAATGACAAAGAACAGCCAGTCAGTTTTTCTTTTTTCTTTTGTGTCGGCTTTCCTGAAAAGAACAGGTATGCCGCCGAAAATAACACCAATGAATAAATAGTACATGGGGAACTTGATCAGCGTAAGAAGTTTTTTCATGACAAGGCTGGATATAAACAGGCCTATTGCTCCCCCGAAACCAACTGTCATTATAAATATGATATTCTTTTTGACATCACTGAAAAAAGAGCTTATTGAATGAATGATGTTATCGTACAGCCCTACTATAATGGCCATTGTCCCGCCGCTTACACCCGGAACGAGGGTTGCTATGCCTATTATTACACCCTTAATTATGTTTTTAATTGCATTTTTCATATCGTGCCTCCTGGCCGTAATAATACAAAATAAACACAAAACCTTTGAGGGTTAAGCTGTTAATAGGCTTTACCCCAGATAACGAGATGTTCGGCAGGTTTACCGCAGCATACACAGGAATCTGAAACCCTGTCCTGTTCAAAGGGTATGCAACGGGCGGTGGCTCCTGTTTTTTCCTTGATCGCATCCTCGCAGGACCGTTCCCCGCACCACATGGCTTTTATAAATCCAGGGGTCTTGGCGCAGATTTCAGCAAATTCATCCATGCTGTATGCAGTGTAGGTCTTCCTGTCTCTTTCCAGTGTTGCATTTGCCAGAAGATCTCTCTGCATTGCCTTCAGAATCTTCTGGATTGAATCCTCGAGGTTATCAAGGGAAACAAAAATCTTTTCCCTGGTATCGCGACGGACTATGACGCACTGATTATTCTGAATATCTTTCGGGCCTATTTCAAGGCGGAGCGGGACGCCCTTCATTTCGTACTCGCTGAATTTCCAGCCCGGCATTTTGTCACTGTCATCAAGACCAACCCTCGCCAGCTTTTCAATTCGGCTTTTAACTTCCCTGGCCTTTTCCAGCACACCTTCCTTATGCTGCTGCACGGGTATTACCATAACCTGTACCGGTGCCACCTCGGGTGGAAGAACAAGACCGTCGTCATCGCCATGAACCATGATCAACGCCCCGATAAGTCTTGTAGTCATACCCCAGGATGTCTGGTGCACATACTTGAGCTCATTATTCTTATCGGTATACCGGATGTTAAACGCCCTTGCAAAACCGTCGCCGAAATTGTGCGAGGTTCCCGTCTGAAGCGCTTTTCCGTCATGCATCAGGCTTTCAATTGTAAAGGTTGCCTTTGCGCCGGCAAACTTCTCTTTATCGGTTTTCCGTCCCTTAACCACCGGGATTGCCAGGATGTTTTCACAGAACTCTGCATATACGTTCAGCATTTTAATTGTCTCGTCCATTGATTCTTCCTCGGTGGCATGCGCCGTATGCCCTTCCTGCCACAAAAACTCCAGTGTTCTAAGGAACGGGCGGGTGGTTTTTTCCCAGCGCACAACAGAGCACCATTGGTTATATAACTTGGGAAGGTCCCTGTATGAATGTATGATATTGGCATAGTGCTCGCAGAACAAGGTTTCTGAAGTCGGCCTTACACAAAGCCTTTCGGTAAGCTCTTCGTCACCGCCATGGGTTACCCATGCCACTTCCGGAGCAAACCCTTCAACATGATCCTTCTCCTTCTGCAGAAGGCTTTCGGGAATGAACAACGGCATATAAACATTTTCATGCCCGGTTTCCTTGAACCTTTTGTCAAGGTGTTTCTGAATCAGTTCCCAGATTGCATATCCGTACGGACGGATGATCATACAGCCGCGTACACTTGAATAATCTATTAAATCGGCCTTTTTTACAATGTCGGTATACCATTGGGCAAAATCTTCATCCCTTGGGGTTATGGCTTCAACAAGTTTTCTGTCTTTTTCAGACATAAGCTCAACTCCTTCTCCTTAAACAGTTTATGGTTTGTTTGATCCTGAAATACTGTATCACTCATGTATATAAAAAAACGTCCCTGATGACAGGGACGGAATGACCGCGGTACCACCCAAATTGGTATTACTACCCAGCTCTTAAGCTTTTATCGCAAGCCAGACGGCAATTTCATCAATTGCTTCTCCGGGGTGGGAAGAAAAGCCATTGGTTCAGAAGCCTTCCACCTGTTGGCTTCATTCTCTGGGAACATTATACTTTTCGCAGCCCCTTCATCAATTTTGCCTTCTTAAGTTGTAACGCCGGTAAATTCCCCGGCGGTTTAACAATCTTAATATATTATACCTTTTCTGCTGTGTCAAGCGTTGCAGACAGAAATAGGTTTATTGCGCAAAAATGCGTTCTTGCATGGGCTTTCCAGCATCGCAGTATCTTCAAACCCTTGACGGTTACCCGGTTGTTAACGGAAAAATACATGCAATGCAGGAAACAGCCGCTTTATTGCAATCAATATGCTGTCCGGGTTTCAGTATATTGTTCTTCCCTTTTCATCGGGTATCCCGCTTTTCCTGTAAAAATACGAATTAACCACATCCCGCCATTCAATTGCGTCCCTTAACTGGATCTCCAGCCTTTCAAGCACATGCTCAAACCTATCGGCATCGATCAGGTTCCTTAATGACAGCCATTGTTCCTTGAACTTTTCAACCTGTTCCACGCCTTCAAAATGAGTGTCATAAATATGCTGTATAAGTGTTTTCCCTGATTTCAGCCTGTAATTATACGGCACATAATGGAAGAACAGCAGCAGTTCTTCAGGGCAGGTCTCCATGTTATTGTAAAGGTCCGCGTTTTCCTTGTGGTATCTGCCCGCATAACCTGTTCCCTTTTCCACCGTCCTGTCAACACCGATGCCGAAACAGTCGGCACGGTGATATGTGCCCCAGTGCGAATACTCATATCCGTCAACATTAGGCCCGTAATGATGATCGGGATTTACCATCCAGCCGATTCCAAGGGGTGAAGTATAGTTTTCATATGTTCTCCATGATTTCAGCAGAATATCGCTTATGGTTTTCACAACATAAGGATGCGATGAGAATGTAAGGCGCACCCATTCTTCAGTGATTTCTTCGGCACTTTTGTCCGGGTCGAATGCCAGGCACCCGTACCCGTAAAGGTTCGCCTGGGCAAGCACGTGCCCTGTCCAGTTCAGGTCGCTGCCGATATTTGATACCCCCGCAATTCCTCCATGCTTCTGCGGATAGAGCTTCCCG
The DNA here is from genome assembly GCA_001513105.1 of Clostridiales bacterium DTU070. Classification (GTDB taxonomy): domain Bacteria; phylum Bacillota; class Clostridia; order DSM-8532; family DSM-8532; genus Thermoclostridium. Next base: position 86,779 of record LFSH01000034.1, read on the forward strand.
GCAATTATTCTTTTTACTGTCGAACCTTTTCCTTCAGAATATGTGTCAAAATCAAGCACTTCTTTCCACTGTGGAACAAGATAGCATATATGCTTCTGCTGGCCGGTGTATTCCTGCGTGATTTGTAGTTCGAGCATCTGGTTTGTTTCCTTAAGCCCTCCGAACAGTGGCAGAACAGGTTCCCTGACCTGGAAATCCATCGGCCCGTTTTTAATCTGCAGAATGACATTATCCATGAACTGCCCGTCGAGGGGCATGAAATTATCATAGGCAGCATTGGCTCTGTCTGTTTTCCTGTCCCGCCAGTCCTGCCTGCAGTTGTAAACAAAGCAGCGCCAGATTACAACCCCGCCGAAGGGTTTCAACGCGGAAGCAAGCATATTTGCACCTTCGGCATGATTTCTGCCGTATGTAAACGGACCCGGCCTGAATTCCGAATCGGCCTTTACAAGAAAACCGCCGAAATCGGGTATAAAACTGTATATTTCTTCAGCCCTGTCGTACCACCACTTCTGCACTCTTTCGTCCAGCGGGTCGGCCGTCGGCAGGTCTCCCAGTTCAACCGGGCCTGCAAAGTTTATTGACAGAAAGACTGTAATCCCGTATTCCCTGAATATATCAGCAATTTTAGCTACCTCGGGAAGGTATTGCTTCGTTATCAGGCGGGTTTCATGGTAGTGCACATTGACATTGTTTAGTACAATTCCGTTAATGCCCACCGATGCAAGCAGCCTTGCATAATCCCTTACCCTTTGCTTGTCCTCGGTAAAGGTATTGTCTCTGTAGAAAATGGATTTGCCGGCATAGCCTCTTTCAATGGTTCCGTCCATGTTATCCCACTGGTTAACCATGCGGTACCTGTTGGCAGGGTTTTTTGCAACATTCATTTCCTTAACAGGAGTCTCAAGCTGTATAAGCCTCAGAAATGAAAAAACCCCGTATAAAACACCTTTATCCGTTCTTCCGGAAATAATTACTCTGCCCTTTTTATTCCTGATTATATAACCTTCGTCTTCTATACCGGAAACATCATCCTCTGAAAGAATATCAATTTCGCTGCACAAACCGAGAACAATTCCACTTTCACCGTCACCGGCAGTTCCGGGAACAGTTCCAAGCATTTTTGACAGCCCGTATCTTAATTCTTTCAACGCGGTTTCAAGAACAACCGACTCTCCGTGTACCGAAATACCTGAAAACGTATCGGTATATTCTTTTAACACTTCCGGGTTTTCCACCCTGCGGTATGCCAACCAGCAGTCATAAGAAGGATTTTCTCCAAATTTCGGGTAAATCATGGCTGTGTTCATTACGATAAACGTAACTGCTCCTTTCTTCATAATATTGCTTATAACAGTCCGTTTTCTGCAAAACTGTAATAATCATTCCCCGACACAATAATATGATCCACCACTTTAACCGATATGGTTTTTAATGCCTCGGAGATTTTTCGCGTTACTTCAATATCCGCACTTGACGGCCTGAGGCTTCCGCCCGGATGGTTATGGGCCAGGATCACGCTGTTTGCCTGGTACCTGAGTGCGGTTTCAACAATAATCCTTGGATAAACCGGGGCTTCATTGATTGTGCCTTCGTGGACAAGCGCGGCATAGTTCAACTGGTTCTGTGAATTAAGGCAGCACATATAGAAGGCTTCATAATTCCTTCCGATAAAGAGTTTCGTCACGTATTTGCCTGCCTTGTTGGAACTGCCGAGCTCGGGTTTTTTACCCTGCTTCATAAGCATGTATTTTCTTGACAGTTCGGGTATCATCGTCAGCAATACTGCGGTGCTTTTTGTAACCTTGCCAATTTCCATCAGCTGTTCGGGCGAAGAATCAAAGATTGCTTCAAGGGTCCCGAACTTATTAATCAGGCGGTGTGCTATCTCGTTCGTATCCCGCCTTGGAATGGTATAGAACAAGAGCATCTCAAGTATCTGATGATCTTCAAAGGCCCCTAAGCCCTCTTCGATAAAACGCTGCTTAAGTTTCTCTCTGTGACCAGCGTGTACGTTCTCCGCCATATTAATACCTCTCCCGATACATATTATCTCTTTATGGTATTAACAACCGAACGCAGGCAAAACTTAAGTCAAGCTGAACAAAACCCACGGGTAACAGCCTGGCGGCGCCGAGGTAAAACTCATAGTTTCATCTTTAACGGGATGTCTGAATGACAATTGATATGACCAGAGCGCAAGGTTATCTGTAAAGCCGGACTGCTTAGCCCTGCCATATTTAACATCCCCGACTATCGGATGACCGTTGTAGGATAACTGTGCCCGTATCTGGTGTGATCTGCCGGTTTTCAGGTTTATCCTTACAAGAGTCATGTTGTTCCTCTCTTCAATAACATCGTACTGAAGAACTGCTTCATATGATTTCGGAATGCCTTCGGGAACAATGGCAGCTTTATTCCTGTTCCGGTCCTTCAGCATGAAATTTTTATACGTACCGCTCCTGCTTCCGAATGAGCCTTCGGTTACAGCAAGGTAGATCTTTTCAATTTCCCTGCTGCGAACCTGTTCCGAAAGCCTTGAAGCTGCCTTCGAGGTCTTTGCAAAAACCATGACACCCCCGACAGGCCTGTCCAGTCGATGCACCAGTCCCAGGTAAACATTCCCCGGTTTTTTGTACTTTTCTTTCAGATATATCTTTAACATTGACAGCAAATCAGGATCCTTGCTTATATCAGCCTGTACAGGTATGTTCGCCGGCTTTTCGACCACAAGAAGATGATTGTCTTCATATATTATGCTGATATCTTTTTGCATGTCCATTTTTGCTGCCAACTCCAACAGTTCAGAATCATATATACCCATTCCGGCGCACCATGGTGTTTAAGCAACCAGGCCGCGTACAGAATATCCAAATATTGTAACGTTGATCACGTAATTAATATAATAGCGATATTTTGATACTGAGTCAAGACAAAAATGACACCGACCGATATTGCATTTCTGGCATTACACAGTACCTGAATCCGGGATATACAAGATATCGTGCAATGCAAGGAAACTTTTAGCGGAGTGCAGCTTAGAGATGAGGCGGTGAGAAGCGAGGATAAGCAAGCCAACTGTTTGAG
>LFSH01000034.1:89990-94967 GCA_001513105.1 Clostridiales bacterium DTU070
AGCGAGGATAAGCAAGCCGACTGTTTGAGCAAAAATGCTTCTTACTAAATTCGTTCAAAGCATTTTTGCGAGTTTCGGCTTGCCCGAGCTGAACTGCGCAGTTCTTGCAAATGCAGCGACTGTTTCCGGCATTGCATGATATCTTTACCTTCTTCAAGTGTTTGGTAATATTTTTTCAATGCAATGAGTCTTTCAGCAAAGAGCTTATTACAGCCTTGCCCTGAATTCTTTAATGAGTTCGGGAAGAACCTCCAGCACATCACCCACTATGCCGAAGGTTGCTATTTTGAAAATAGGCGCATCGGCATCCTTATTGATTGCAATTATTATATCGGAGGATGACATGCCGGCAAGGTGCTGAACTGCACCGGAGATTCCGCAGGCAAAGTACACCCTCGGCCCTACGGTTCTTCCGGTTTGCCCTATCTGATGACTGTAATCAATCCAGCCAGCGTCAACCGTCGCACGTGATGCACCGACAGCCCCGCCGAGAACCTCAGCCAGTTCCCTGACCAGTTCGAAATTCTTCGCATCGCCAAGACCCCTGCCTCCCGATACGATAATATCTGCCTCTGTCAGACTGACCTTTTCATAAACGGTATGGACCCGTTCAATCACTTTAATGAGCAAATTATCGGGAATTAATACATCAGGGCGTATTATTTCACCCTTTCTTGAATAATCGGGCTCCATCGGCTTCATTACCTTCGGTCTCACCGTTGCCATCTGCGGCCTTCTGTCCGGGCAGATAATCGTGGCCATAAGGTTTCCGCCGAAGGCAGGCCTTGTCTGCAGCAGGTTCTTTGTTTCGGGATCTATTCCAAGTTCGGTACAGTCTGCTGTAAGACCGGTATTAAGCCTTGACGCAACCCTCGGTGCAAGGGAACGCCCGTATGCCGTTGCACCCACCAGGACTATTTCGGGTTTGTACTTGTTAACAAGCTGTGTGAATATATCTGCATACGACTCATCATTGTAATTTTCAAGGGACTCATCCTCAACCAGGTAAACGCGGTCAGCACCGTAAGCAAACAGCGTATTTGCCTGGTCTTCAATCTTTGAACCCAAAAGTACCGCGGACAGCGGCACCGATAAAGTGTCTGCCAGTTTCCGCCCTCCTCCCAGCAGTTCAAGCACAACCTGAAGCACCGAGTTATCCTTTTGTTCAGCGAAAACCCACACTCCGCTGTAATTTGAAAAGTCTTCCGGGTCTTCAGCTTCATCCTTCTGAAAATCTATTGCCCCCGGTTTGCAGGATGAAACGCACGCGCCGCATGAAGTACAGTTATCCAGTATTACTGCCTTTCTGTTTTCTACTTTTATCGCGTTAAAGGGACAATTACGGATGCAAATACCGCACCCGATACATTTATCAAGAATAATGCTGATCATATATGTAACCTCCGCATTTCCAGCCTAAATTCTTTTTACGAACTGCATTGAAAGCAGCTTGTCCGCAAGGGCTTTCGCCTGTTCTTTTGCCGTGCCTTCAATCATTTCGGCTTTTACTTCATGAACGGGTGTAAATGTTTTTACAACCTGGGTTGCAGAGCCTTTCAAACCGCACAGGGTTGGATCGGCCCCGATATCCCCGGCAGACAGGACCCTGACCTCGGCCTTTTTGGCCTTCAGCTTGCCCTTGATTGACGGCAGCCTGGGCTCGTTTATTTCCTTAACAACGGTTATAAGGGCGGGAAGGGGCATTTCAATCACTTCATACCCGTCGTCGGTCAGGCGCTGGCATCGTATGTATCCGTCCCGTATTTCTTCAATTTTCCGGACATAAGCTGTATGCGGAATGCCAAGTTTTTCAGCAAGGCTGGGGCCAACCTGGGCAGTATCCCCGTCAATTGCCTGCTTTCCGCATATTACCAGGTCAAACTCCCCCAATTTTCTTATTCCCATCGCCAGCGCATACGAAGTAGCAAGGGTGTCTGCCCCGGCAAAAGCCCTGTCGGTCAGCAGCACCGCTTCGTCAACGCCTACCGCAATTGTCTCGCGAATGAGATCGGCAACTTTCGGTATTCCCATGCTTAATGCCGTTACCTTGCCGCCTGTCTTTTCCTTTATCCTGACGCCTTCCTCGATTGCATATTCATCAAAGGGATTTATTATCGCATCGGCGCTTTCCCTTACAATTGTATTTGTTTCCTTGTTAATTCTGACTTCACCGGTCCCGGGGACCTGTTTTACACAAACGATTATGTTCAATTGCTTCCACCTCTTGAATGCTTATTATTTTTTTGACGACAGCTCCTTTATCAGTTCAAGGGCAATAACATTCCGCTGTATCTGGTTTGTTCCTTCATATATCTGGGTGATTTTTGCATCGCGCATCATTTTTTCTACAGGGTATTCCTTCATATATCCATAGCCTCCCATAATCTGGATGGCGTCGATAGTAACCTTCATTGCTGTATCCGAGGCCATGACCTTTGCCATTGCCGACTCCTTCGAGAAATTCTTCGCCCCGCTGTCAATATATCTGCACGTCTGGTAGACAAGCGCCCTTGCTGCTTCAATCTGGATGGCCATATCGGCAAGCATGTGCTGGATTGCCTGGAATGATGAAATAGGCTGACCGAACTGGTGCCTTTCCCGCGAATACCTGAGCGCCGCATTGAATGCACCTGTTGCTATGCCGAGCGCCTGTGCCGCAACACCGGGACGTGTCCTATCAAGGGTTTTCATTGCAACAATAAAGCCCATTCCTTCCTTGCCCAAAAGGTTCTCCTTCGGGATTCTGCAGTCGTTGAAAATCAATTCCCGCGTGCTGGATGCCCTGATACCCATTTTGTCTTCCTTTTTTCCGAAGGTAAAACCGGGAGTATCCTTCTCCACTATAAATGCCGAAAACCCCCTTGCACCTTTCTCCTTGTCGGTGCACGCTATTACGGTATAAACATCGGCTTCGCCGCCGTTTGTAATCCATTGCTTTGTTCCGTTCAGAACATAGTGATCACCGTCTAAAACAGCTGTTGTACGGATACCTGCGGCATCACTTCCCGCGTCGGCTTCGGTCAGTGCAAACGCAGCAAGTTTTTTGCCTGAGGCAATATCGGGCAGGTATTTCTGTTTCTGCTCCTCGTTGCCGAACAGGATGATGGGATATGTACCAAGGCCGGTTCCCGCAAAAGCAAGTGCAATACCACCGCATGCCCTGCTTAATTCCTCTACCACAAGCGCCATTTCAAACACGCCGCCGCCCAGACCGCCATACTTTTCTTCAATATAAACACCGCATAAATCAGCCTGAGCCAGGTACCCGATTATCTCGTGGGGAAACTTGCCTTCACGGTCATACTCGGCTGCTATCGGAGCGATCTTTTCATCCGCAATCCTTGCGGCCAGTTCCTTTATCATTTCCTGTTCTTCAGTGAGAAAATAATTCACTTTCAACACCCCTTTATACCTGATTAATTATCAGCACATATTATCTGGTAATAAATAAAGTATATTATAAAAGTATACCCGATGCAATAAAAGAATGGGAAGAAAATTTAAAAGGGCGGAAGACAGTTCTCCCGCCCTTTCTGCATTACATCGGTATTTCCTTATTTGATGCTTATTATTCCCTTGAGAAGGCCTGCAAGTTTTATTTTTGATTCCTGGAATATTTCCACGATTTTGAACCTAATCTCTACAGGTATTTCCTTATCCCCGTCACTCAAAATGATTTCCATTTCCTCTTCGGACAACTGTTCCTTAAGAATACTCATATATTCCTCATCAAGCTCCCCCTTCGTGTCCTCGGTAAAGCACAGCGGGGGAAACATAACACACCACCAGTTACGGCCTTTTGCATCTCCTATCTCAATTTTCAGGGCATCATAAAACCCTGCAGGAAGTATCATGTTTGCATACTGTTTCGAAGGAAATGGATATTTCCCGAATGAAGCCTTTGCAATCTCAGTCATACCTTCCCGGCTTATGATTTCATTGGCCACCTGTTCAATCTCATGCAGATGGCTGCTGATAAATGACGCCGCATCGGTTTTATCCCTTAACCCATTCATTTTGCCGGCCATATATTCTATTACCGCATCCCTTACGCGGTACTTCAGCGATTGATCCTGTATGCTGTCGCTGGTCGCAACAATGTGCAGGCGTATCATGCTGTCGGATAAATCCCGGTTCACCTTTTCGGCGTAACATACGGACAGAAAGAGCAAAAACAGGACCGTATATATTACAGGTTTTACCCATTTTATTCTTTCTTTCTTTTTATATATAGCATTCAGCATAAATTCCCCTCTTTCCCGATATAATAAATTAAAGTCCAAAATCCTTAATCAGGCATTTTAATTAGCGTATTTATCACTTTAATATAAGTATTGACATAAATTCAAAGTTCAATACACTTATAAATTTTTTTCTTGATCAGCGTGAAATATTCCGGTTTTTCGCACGATCAGCGGGACAGGGGATTTGACTGCTGTATGGAACCTGGTACGAAATGAACAATTAATATTCCATTTAACTTCTGCCCACGTTTTGCAACTTGTTGTGTTTCTCCTGTAATTTTGTCATACCGGTGAAAACCATCCATCCACATTATCCACAATGTTGTCCACAGGATATCCCGGTAATATTGCCCGAAAAATATGACTTTTCCACAGAATTCACAGAAAAATTTTTTAGTTAAGCATGCTTAAATATTTCAATCAAATGAATTTTGAAATTTTAAAGGCTTCATAAAAAGGCTCAAAGCATTGCTAATACTTCTCTCCAAGTTTCAGCCCCGGTATTGCGTTCAGATCCTTCGGAGCAAAGTCCTTTTCAATAAAGGAAAAATACGCCGCGGACGCAATCATCGCCGCATTATCGGTGCATAATGCAAGGGGCGGGTAAAGAAGCTTTATGCCTGTGTCTGAACAGGTCTTTTCAAAACTTTCACGCAGAAAAGTATTCGCAGCAACACCGCCGGCAAGGCAGATAACTTTGGATTTTTCCTTTACCGCTGCCTCGACGGTGTTG
>LFSH01000100.1 GCA_001513105.1 Clostridiales bacterium DTU070
ACTAAATGCAACCGGGTCGCATTTAGTCTTTCAAAGGTTGCATTTACTTTGTCCATTCACCCAAATATTAATTCTAACATTTGAACTGTATTTGAAAGAACCCCGGGAACCATTCCAGCTACAAAAGCAGCAGCGCATTGGCAACATCTTCTCCGGTGATAACAGACAGATCCTCTTTTTTGACATTATCGATATTCTGCCCTATCCTGTTTGACTGCTGCATAACGGTTTTTTCAAAAAGGTTTCTTACATACCTGCCGTTGCCGAAATGTTCAAGATTCAGTTTAACAACGGCTCCAAAATGGTCCTTCAGCTGTTTTTCAGCCTCTTCGCTCAATATGTATTGCTGCTTTTTTGCAAAGTTCAGGAATATCTCAAAAAGTTCGTTTTCATTATAATCTTCAAATTCGAAAACCCAACTGAAACGATCTTTCAGACCGGGGTTTGAATTGATGAATGTTTTCATCCTGTCGGTATAACCGGCTGCAATAACAATCAGCCTGTCCCTGCAGTCATCCATGCGCTTAAGTATTGTGTCTATTGCATTACTTCCGAAATCATTTGTCCCTCCGACAAGGGCATATGCTTCATCAATAAACAGAATACCGTCCATGGCCTGATCCAGAACCTTGCTTGTTTTTTCCTCGGTCTGCCCTACATATCCGGCCACAAGACCGCTCCTGTCAACCTCAATTACATGGCCTTTTTTCAGTATTCCAAGGCTCTGATAAATCCTGCCCAGAATCCTTGCAATGGAAGTCTTGCCTGTACCCGGTGAACCGCAGAAAATGGCATGGTATGAAAGCTGTTTTACCGGAAGCCCCATTTCCTCCCGTTTCTGATTTGTCCTTATCAGGTTTACAAGTGTCCTGATATGCTTCTTGATATTTTCCAAACCGATAAACTCATCCAGTTCCTGCATTACCGAGTCGAGCCTGCCGGATGTTACTATTATGTCCTTTATCGGTATTGATTTTTCAATATCTTCCAAAGTTATCGTTTTCAGCATGTCATAGGTAACATTTTCTTCTTCAGCCAACCTGTCGGACTGGGCTTTTATCAGTTTCTCGAGGGTATTTCTTACAACCCGCCCGTTGCCGAAATGCTCGTCCCTTATATCATACAGGTAATTGAAATACTGCTCCATTTTCTTGAGGCATTCCCCGTCCATTGCATACTGGTTCTTTTCAAGCAGCATCTCGAAGATTTGCATGAGCTCCGGGCCGGTATAATCCTTAAAGTAAAACTTCCGGGAGACCCTTGATGAAAGGCCGGGATTGGATTTCAGGAATGTTTCCATTTTATCGGTGTATCCTGCCAGGAAAACAGCCAAACGGTTTCGTTCCTTTTCCATGCGATCCACAAGGATATTCACCGCTTCCCTTCCGAAATCATTGTCACCGCCCTCGCCGAGGGAATATGCTTCATCAATAAACAGGATACCGTCAAGGGCTTTATCTATAACCTTGTTCATTTTTACGGCAGTCCCGCCTACATACTCAGCAACCAGGTCGGCCCGTGTAACTTCCACGATATGACCTTTCTTTAAAACGCCAAGAGCCTTCAGGTACTCGCCGATAAGCCTTGCAACCGTGGTTTTGCCGGTACCCGGATTGCCCAAGAATGCGGTATGAAGGGATATATTGCTTCCGCATAACCCGTGTTCCTGCCTTAATTTCTGTATCTTTACAAAGTCCATTAAGGCCTCGATATCTTCTTTAATATTTGTAAGCCCGACAAGTTTTTCTATTTCGGCGCGTACCTCTTCGGGTTTAAACGGCGGTGTTTGTTCTTCATCAGGTTTTTTAAGCCCTTCTTTTTTATAGAACTCGTCAATAATTGAGTCAAGCTCTTTTTCCAAAGATTTTTCAGAACCTGCGCTTTCCCTGCCGGGTGTATTCCTTTCCGGGCTGTAGGAAGGCTTTTTATGGTACAGGTCGTAATACACACTGCCTAAAAAACGGTTCATATTATCCATAAGTTTACACCTCGTATACATTACAGGAACACCAAAAAATTCTTCCCCTGATATAATATCATTTTTAACCTGGCTGTTCCATACTCATATAACCACAGGACCGGCAATGCAGGCAAACTTTCAGCGACGCAGCATACAGGAATTAAGGTTTCTTAAACATACCGGCAGCAAGCAACCGGCAGACTGCGGCAACAAAAATACTGCATATGTTTTCTATTTCCACATCTGGCTATGTGTCGCTTCATAACTTGTTAAATAAATTATTTTTCGGGCATTGCGCAATATCGTTTTTTAACCTTTCCACATAACCTACGTTAATCCCGAAATTTAAGTCTTATATATCCTTCATTTTATCTATTACGCTTAACGCCCTTTCGGAAACCATCCTGTTCTTTATACGCTTATCCTTTATTTTCACAGGCTTTCGGTCCTCATTTACAGGTATGAAATCCTCAATCAACCCGAAATTTATATTCATCGGCTGAAAGTTTCCTGTTGACGATGTTGAGACATAATGTGCCAGCGCACCGATTGCAGTTGTTTTCGGAAAATATACTTCGCCCTGCCCTGTTAACACTCTTAAAGCATTTATACCCGCAACCAGCCCGGAAGCGGTGGATTCAACATAACCCTCGACACCGGTTATTTGCCCGGCGAAGAATAGATTCCTTCTGTTTTTTAAGCGATATGAAGGCAGCAGCAGTTCGGGTGAGTTTATGAACGTATTGCGGTGCATAACCCCATACCTTACAAATTCGGCATTTTCGAGGGCGGGAATCATAGAGAAAACCCTCTTTTGCTCACCCCATTTCAACCTTGTCTGAAAACCTACAATGTTGTATAAAGTCCCTTCTTTATTATCCTGCCTTAACTGTACAACTGCATAGGGTGTCTTCCCTGTTTTAGGATCTGTTAGTCCAACTGGTTTAAGCGGCCCGAACCTGAGTGTGTCAGGTCCTCTTTCGGCCATGACTTCAATAGGCATACAGCCTTCGAAAACAAGGTTTTTCTCAAAATCTTTTATTTCAGCCTTTTCAGCATTAATAAGAGCTTCGTAAAAGGCAAGGTATTCCTCCCTGTTCATAGGGCAGTTTATATAATCGGCATCGCCCCTGTCATACCTGGATGCTGTGAACGCTTTGTCCATGTTTATACTGTCGGCTTTTACAATAGGCGCCGCGGCATCAAAAAATGACAGGGATTTTTCTCCGGTTATCTTTGCAATTTCCATGAACAGCTCATCCGAAGTTAATGGTCCCGTGGCAATGACTGTAACAACATCTGTGTCAATTTTCGTATATTCCTTTTCAATAACTTCAATGTTCGGGTTATTCCTTATTTTTTCCGTAACGCATTTCGAGAAGTCTTCCCTGTCAACAGCCAGGGCTCCGCCTGCAGGCACCGCGTTCTTATCGGCGCATTCCATGATAATAGAACCCATCCTTCTTAATTCTTCCTTCAGAAGCCCTACGGCATTCTCAAGCTGATTGGACCTTAGCGAATTGGAGCAGACAAGTTCCGCATAAGTATCAAGATTATGTGCAGGGCTTTTTTTATAAGGCTTCATTTCATAAAGGCGCACCTTGCCGCCGCGTTTTGCGATCTGCCATGCTGCTTCACAGCCAGCAAGTCCTGCACCTATAACATTTATTGCTTGATCCACTTAATCAACCCTTTCTTCTGCAGCTTCGTCATCAGCCGGCAGTACCGGTGCCGGGAGTTTCACCCGCCTTCTGTGAATTCCTTCGGAGTTTCGTTACCGGCCGGCAATACCAGCTGAAGTTTGAGATATAAATCAATGCCCTGTTGTTTTATGTTTTAGAGAATTACACGGTTAATTAATTCTTGTCCTCAATTCACATTCTTCCGTTTATTATTATTTTAAGCAGGTTACCCCGTTTAAATAATTAAATCTCTTTCCCTGGTACCTGTTTTCCCTTGTCATTTTCTCTTCGATCATGTCAACAATTTTCCACCAGCTTGTGTTCCAGCCCGAAAACAGGGTTCTTTCCTCCGGTGCCCTGCCAATCAGGCGCTGAATCACAATCTCCGGCGAAAGATATTCAAGGAACGTTATTATCCTTTCAATATACTCATCCATTGTCACCGGCTGAATAATGCCCCGGGTGTATAAACTGCCCAGCTTTGTATCCTTCAGAATATACAGTGAATGACTCTTGACCTGGTTTACTCCGACGGCAGAAAGGATCTTCGCACCTTCGACAACATCTTCCATATTGTCCATCGGAAGGTCAATAATCATATGGGCACAGGTTCCGATATCATATTTTTTTGCCCTGATTACGCTGTCTATGAACTCGGCCAGGCCATGTCCCCTGTTCAGTGTTTTCAGTGTATGGTAGTTAACTGTCTGGAGCCCGATTTCAACAACGATATCAACCCCGTGTTTTTCCTTAATGTCTTTCATTGCTTCAAAATACCCGTTGTTCAGGCAATCGGGCCTTGTTGATATGTATAATGCCACAACATCCGGAACAATTGCTTCTTGAAGATATTCTCTGAACTTTTCCAAAGGAAAGTATGTGTTGGAATAGTTCTGAAAATAGGCAATATACTTTTTGGCATTATACTTTCTTCCGATATACCCTATGTTTTTTTCAAGCTGTTCCTTTACAGGCAGCACGGCTGAGAGGTTTTCAAAGCCTGCGCCTTCCTCCCCGCAGAAAATGCATCCGCAAGACCCCAGTAAACCATCCCTGTTCGGGCACGTGGCGGGAAGGTTGACAGGGATTTTATATACCTTTTCTTTATAGGTTTTCATAAGGTAATCCGAAAACTTAAAGTACAGCATTTTTTCAAATCCTTATACTTTACCCGGACTGAACCGGTTTATCCCCGCTTACATTGTGCGGCTGTCGGAATATAATGATAAAACTATATTTAATATAGCATAATGATCAAATATTTAATAACTTTTTCTGAATTTTGTCGTACTAAGTTTATAGTATAGCAAAAGACAAAACAATTTGTTAACAGGACTTATGTTATGCTAATATTGGATTAAACATTATTGCGGTGAAAACGGAGGAAATATGACATATATTATAAAACTGCTTTTGCTGGCTGCTGTCGGCGGATTCATAGGCTGGGTTACAAACTATATTGCAATAAGGCTGTTATTCCGGCCCTATAAACCTGTTAAGCTGCTTTTCGGCTATAAAATACAGGGAGTTATTCCTGCAAGGAAACCCGAACTTGCCGTATCGATCGGAAATGTTATTGAAAAACAGCTCCTGGCTCCTGAGGAAATTCTAAATGAGCTTGTCTCCGAGAAGGACATCAGTTTTCTGAAAGAAGCTATTGTAACCAATGTTGTTAAAATCCTGAAAGATAAACTTCCCGGCTTTTTACACGGTTTTACCGACAAGACCATAAAAAAGCAGCTCGATGCGTTCATGGAAAAAGACGGTGATCGTTATATACGGGAAATGATAAACAGCGTAATTACAAACGCCACCGACAAGTTAAAAATATCCGACAAGGTTGTTGACAAAATAAACTCCCTGGACCTTGTTTCATTTGAATCTATAGTATTAAGCGTGGTAAAAAAAGAGCTTAAGCATATTGAATACCTTGGCGGTGTTTTAGGTTTCCTGATAGGTTTGGTCCAGGGTGTAATTGTTATATTGCTCAATAGTTAAACACAATCGAATAGGCAGCTGATTTCCTTATACAGCAAAAAATCACCTCTTCAATAACCGAAGAAAGGTGATTTTTTTTGCAATATAGGGGGTATATTCTGTTCATTCAAAAATAATTATTTAATATTTTCAATTGCTTTTTCAGGAAAGGAATTATCAACCAGTTTGTCATACGGGGCAAATTCCGTTAATTCTCCCGCTTCTTTCATTACTTCCTGTAAACGGTTAAAGGCTTCCTCCTTCATCACCGGGGTTTTGTTCCAGGTATCCTGGGACTTGTACCGTTTTACTACTGTTTCAAGCAAATCGATATCCGTATCGGGGAATGACGGGGCAATTGCCCTGGCAACCTCCCTGTCCGGATTATTTTCTATCCATTGCTGGGCCTTATAAATTGCGTTTGTAAATGCCTGGATAATATCGGGGTTTTTCTCGATATAGCTTTTCTTTGCATAATATGCAGTATACGGTATCTCACCGCTTGCTTCCCCCATCGATGCCACTATGTATCCTGTTCCCTCCTTTTCAAAGGTTGATGCAACGGGTTCAAACAAGGTAACAAAGTCTCCCATACCAGATAAAAATGCTCCGCCCATCAGCGCAAACTGAACAGAAGTGTCAACCTCAACATCCCTTCCGGGGACCAGGTTATTCTGTTTCAGTACATACTCAAGGGTCATCAGCGGTACTCCGCCTTTTCTTCCGCCGATTATAAATTTCCCTCTCACGTCTTCCCATTCAAAGTCAGGCATCGGTTTTCTTGCAACAAGGAAGGAACCGTCCCTTTTTGTAAGCTGTGCAAATACCATCGCATAGTCTTCCTTCCCTTCATTGTAGACATAGATGCAGGCTTCAGGGCCTGAAAAACCGATATCTGCCTGGCCTGACAGGACAGCAGTCATTACCTTGTCTGCCCCTGCACCGTTTACAAGTGTGATTTTTAAACCCTGTTCCTCAAAAAAGCCCTTGTTTATTGCCACATACTGTGGTGTATAAAATATTGAATGGGTTACTTCATTCAGGGTGATTTCCTTATACTCTTTCGTTCCGCATCCCGGTAAAATCAACAGGATAATAAGTGAAAACAGGATAAAGCAACGCATTAGTTTCATATCTGAACACCCTCCGGTTAATACTTCTCGGAAATCCATCTGCCAAGGAGCTGTACGCCAAAATACATAAGAGCAGCAAGCACTGACAGTATCAATACGCTGGTCATTACAAGATCCAGCTGGAATACCTGTCCGCCGTAAACGATCAGGTAACCCAGACCGGCTTTCGAAACAAGGAACTCCCCGACAATAACCCCAACCCACGACATACCGACATTCACCTTTAATGCGTTCATCATAACGGGAAAGGATGAAGGAAGTACCACTTTCGTAAGTATCTGTTTTCTGCTTGCTCCAAAACTCTGCACAAGCCTTATTTTTTCAGAATCTGTTTCAATAAATCCGGTATATACCTCCAGTACCGTGACTATTAAAGAAACAGTTACTGCAACGGTTATTATTGCAGCAGGTCCTGCTCCCATCCAAACAATAAATACAGGCCCAAGGGCAATTTTAGGAAGGGCATTGGCTACCACAAGGTACGGTTCCAAAACCTTCGAGCAGGTTTCGGATAGCCAGAGAACAATTGCAATAAGGATCCCGAAAATGGTCCCCAGTAAAAACCCAACCACTGTTTCCCATAACGTGGTAAGGACATGAGTAAACAATGAGCCTTCCCTGTAAAGCTTTATGAATGTATTCAGCATCCTGCCCGGGCTGCTGAAAATAAACCTGTCAAGAAAATTAAACCAGGTTACCGCTTCCCAGCATGCAAAAATAAATATCAAAAGCAGTATTCTGAGTACGGCAATCAGGCGTTTTCTTGCCTTCAGCCTCTGCATAAATTTTTTCTGCTCTTCGGATTCCTGCTTATACATGCACATCCAGCTCCTTCCATACCTTGTTAAAATACTGCCTGAATTCGGGAGCTTCTCTTGAGGACAGCGGCGTACGGTTTTCAATGCCAAATTTTATATCAACGGCAAGTTTTATTCTGCCCGGACGTTTTGTTAATACATAAAGACGTTCTGACATGCTTATAGCTTCTGAAATATCATGGGTAACCATTATTGCCGTCTTTCCTTCTTTTTTAATGATTTTGTAAATGTCATCATTTACTGCCAGCCTGGTTTGATAATCGAGCGCAGAAAAGGCTTCATCCAGAAGCAGGATATCGGGGTTTACTGCAAGTGTACGGATTAGTGCCGCTCTCTGACGCATGCCTCCCGACAGCTGGGAAGGATAATGGTTTCTGAAATTTATCAGCCCGTATTTTTCAAGCAGGTATTCCACGTGCTTCAGCCTGTCGGGTGTTACCTGGTTTTGAATCTCCAGCCCCAGTATTACATTCTTATAAATGGTCCGCCACTCAAACAGGCTGTCCCTTTGCAGCATATAACCGATCTTAGGATTAACGCCTGTAAGTTTTTCACCGAATATTGATACCTGGCCCGATGAGGGCTTAATAAGGCCTGAGATTATTGAAAGGAGGGTTGACTTTCCACAGCCGCTTGGACCGACAATTCCAATGAATTCACCTTCGGAAACCTCAAAGGATATATTGTCGAGAGCCGGTACTTCTCCGTCAACGGTATGATATCGCTTCGATATGTTATGAACTGAAACGGCCGGTACCAAAGGAATCCCCCCATTCACATACACTGACAGTATATGCATTATGCTTTTTCAGGGTTCCTCCGGACAAGCATCGTATAAATCCGACAGGACTTCGTAATACGATGCAAATTGTTCCATATTATGCAAAACAGCCTTCCTTTTTACAGGAAGGCTTGTTATGGCATTCAGGTTTAACCGGGTTTTAACATTTTTTTCTTCAGTTATTTCGGCTTTATCAGGTTTAATTGAAATGTTTCTGCTTGAATTCTTTGCCGGATTCTTTCTGAATATTTCTTTTATATAACAACTTTTATTTAATTCTTTATTATGGCCATGTCACTCTTTCCCTTATTTCATGCCTCGGGTTTTTATTCACCAGTTCAGCCGCTCTTGTAATTGCTGTAATCACGTCAACTTCAAACTGAACTTTCAGCTTCTTTATTTTTGAATAAACCTCTCCCTTATTTGAAACAAAATACAGAGGGGGCAAATCATTCAATGCTTTTGCTGCAATATCAAGTTTACATATATCGCATTTGCACATATCAATATCTTTCAATATTTCTTCCATATAGTTCAGCACAATCTCTTCCATATAATTTTTCAACACCATCCAACAACCCCCTCAGCCTGTGAAAAACTTGTCCTTACATTATATTATATATCAGAACTTCCAAAATTTTAAATATTTTTTTTTATTTTCTTATTCCACTTCTTATATCGGTTATTCACTGAAAAGGTTTATAGCCAATTACATTGGATAATCAATGGAGCTGCAGTTCTTATGCTTTCCGGCAAACAGCAGCATGATAAGCAATAAGTGGTACCTGGGGGGTTGATTATTCAACAGGCTCACTCTTCAAAAACAATTTCTCTAAAATTCTCTTTACCCTGACATTGATTGGTTCATTTTCATCCAGCGGCTCAACAAGAATTGTAGTAAGACCTAACCTGTTTCCGCCCCTGACATCGGTGAACAACTGATCACCTATTACCGCCGTTTCTTCAGGAACAAGGTTTAAGTCGGCCATGGCCCTTAAAAAACCCCTGTTAGAAGGTTTAAATGCCCTGTACCGGGCATACAGGCCCAGTTTCTCGTTAAAAACGCTTACACGCTTTTTTCTGGCATTCGACACAATAGCAACCTTGATTCCGTTTTCCTTAAA
This sequence comes from Clostridiales bacterium DTU070, assembly GCA_001513105.1. GTDB lineage: Bacteria > Bacillota > Clostridia > DSM-8532 > DSM-8532 > Thermoclostridium. The sequence goes on from LFSH01000100.1 coordinate 9,476, forward strand.
CTGATTAATCAGGCCAATTACTTTTTCATCGGGTATTTTCTGTTTATGGGTTATCAGGGTATTGTCTATATCCAGTAAAACGCCCTTTATTCCACGTTCTTTCAACCAGTTAATATCCAGGGAAAATACAGACTTAATATATAAATCAGGTTTCAGACCTTTGCCCATTTACTGACCTCCTCAGGGTTTATAATATCAAACCTCCAATTTCTATGCAATATTTTAGTTTACAGTACATTCTTTATTATGTTAAAATAGCTAAATAAGAAATATTGTATAATTATACAAAAAACTGTGCACATACCCATTGCTGAAGAGCATAATGGCTTATGGCTTATTATTAATACATAAAAGGAGTGTATGGATTATGATGATTACTGTCGAAAGAACCAAAAATCCAAAGCAAAAACCTCAAAGTGACCAGCTCGGTTTCGGTAAATATTTTTCGGATCATATGTTCATTTGCGATTATTCACCCGAAAACGGATGGCACAACGCGCGTATTGTACCCTATCAGAAACTGCAGATAGATCCTTCTGTTATGACCATTCATTACGGCCAAAGCATTTTTGAAGGATTAAAGGCTTACAAAACCCAGGACGGACAAATTAACCTGTTCAGACCTATAGAAAACATCAGAAGGCTTAATGCATCATGCGAGCGGCTTTGTATCCCTCCCATCGATGAAGAGTTCGGTCTTGAGGCAATAATAAAGCTGGTTGACACGGACCGTGACTGGATTCCTGATGAAGACGGAACATCGCTGTATATACGTCCGTTTATTTATGCAACCGAGCCGCATTTAGGCGTAAGACCTTCACAGACATACAGTTTCGTTATTATTACCGGCCCGGTCGGCGCTTATTATAAAGAAGGAATAAACCCTGTTAAAATTTACGTTGAACCCAGCTATGTTCGTGCAGTAAAAGGCGGCCTTGGTGAAGCAAAGGCATCGGCAAACTATGCAGCAAGCCTTATGGCCCAGGTTGAAGCAAACAGGAAAGGCTATACCCAGGTTTTATGGCTTGACGGCATCGAAAAGAAATACATTGAAGAAGTCGGAACAATGAATGTATTCTTTGTCATTGGCGATGAAGTTGTTACACCTGAACTTAACGGAAGCATTCTGCCGGGTATAACAAGAAAATCCTGTGTTGAGCTTCTTAAATCCTGGGGCTATAACATGAACGAACGCAGACTGTCAATACAGGAAGTTTATGAAGCCAATGAAAAAGGCATTTTGAAAGAAGTTTTCGGAACCGGTACAGCCGCTGTAATATCACCCGTCGGCGAATTGAACTGGGGCGGCAATGTCATTACAATAAATGACGGCAAAACAGGCCCAATCTCCCAGCGCCTGTATGATACATTAACCGGTATCCAGTACGGAAAACTCCCCGATCCCTTCGGCTGGATTGTTAAGGTATAACTTTAACGTACCTGTCTGTATGAAAAAGAGCAGCAACAAAACATTCTGACCGAACAGGATATGGGTACACGGATATTATAACCTGAAACAGCACTATAAGCTAAATTATTGCCTAGAAAACAGAAGTCAGGCAAATGACCTTTCTACCTGATCAAAAATAAAGGGGCAGATCAAATCGTCTGCCCCTGATTCTTTATTATCCCTTAGTTAACATCAATAGCGTTAAATACGGTGATAATTTCTGTTTCGCTTGATGTTCCGTCATCCAGGTTGGAAACCGCCAATACCCATACTCTGTGAGTCTCATAGATGGACAATCCGTTGTAGTCGATCTCAACAACTGTTGGGGAATCAGCATTTCCATCTATTCTCTCACCAATACGAAGTGCATTATTATCCCTGTCTTTAACCAATGTACCATCTTCGCCTACAGCAGGTATTCTTAATTCACCGTACCTGGTACGCTTGGGCAGAGTTATTTTGAGTTTGGCATCAATGTACTCGCCCCGTTTGGTAATTTTCACAACTTCAATCTTTGGTATGCCAAACTTACCAATTGTAGCGTCAAGGCCACCAAATGACTTTTCCTTTGTTTCTTCGTCCAGGTCAGTATAAGTAATTATACTTTCTCCAAGAGTATAGTCGCCTTCTTCTTCACCCATCATGTACAGCGTAAACACAATTGGATCGGCCTTATATGTACCGTCGGTCGGGTCATATATGTATTCAATATTCTTAAGGTCTGAATACAGTTCATTCGAATAGACATGGACACTTGCACCAATCACTTTATCAAGTTTTATTCCTTCAGGAAGTGTCTCTGTAAACTCGACGTTCCTGACTATCAGTTTTTCCGGGGGAGTGATATCCGGGTCAATGCTGAATGGTTCGGGTACAATTGAATATTTCACTCCAAAACTCTCGTTAACAAAGATATCATCCTGAATCAAGGTCCTGCTTACATTAATCGGAGCTTCCAAAGCTACAACTTCAATAGCTTTTTCATCGAAGTTCAAAGTTTCATTATTTCCGTTTATATTTGTATATGACAGCTTTGATGAATTAAGCAAATAGCTGCCGCCGCGAGTTCCTTTTATTGTGATTGAAAACTCAATGGGTTTAGCTTTATAAACTTTTTCACTGGAATCATATTCGTATTTTATATTCGAAAGAAGTCCTTTTATTGATTGCCCGTCAACAGTAAATCCTTCGGGAACAGATACAATCTCCAAACCTTCAGGGAATGTCTCTTCGAATTTGACATTTTCTACGGAGAATTCAACAAATATATCTTCATAAATATCTTCATATACCTGATCCAAAGCACCAGAATCTTCAGCACGCTTATAAACACCGCCGGCTTTTTGCGCAATCTGGTTCAGGACATTCGCATTTGATCCTTTTGTGAAAGCAATCATATAAGACTTTATAACACTTGGTCTAAGATATTGTTCTGCTATAACATTACAATATTCTATATCCTGCGGCCATGCATAGTTTCCGCCGCCTAAGAAATCAGGTGCATTTCCATCATCAAGGAAGTAATATTTCCAATAATTATACGGCTTGTGTACACTATGGTAAGTAGGCTCGCCGTCGGTTAAAAGAATAAGGTATTTTTCAGCGTCCCTGTTGGGGCTTTTTGTAAGCCTGTAATAGCCTAATCTCAGGCCGTCCCCAATATTTGTCCCACCTATGATATTAAGCGAGTTTATTCTGTTTTTTACTACATTCAAATTACTGGTAAGACCTTGTTTTTCCGCAGCTACATCACTATAGGAAATAAGACCAACAGATACGCCACTTTTATCTTTCATTTTGTCAAGAAACTTAAAGGCTGCCTCCCTTGCAATATCAATCCTTCTTTTCTCCATGCTCCATCCTGGCAGATTTTGTCCTTCAAGGTTAAAATTCATACTCCCGGATGTATCCAGCACAAGGTATATATCTCTTTTAGGTTGCTTCACTACTGATGCCGGTATTGGTTTTGCCTTGACTTTGTAGGTAATTGTTATCTCGTCATCCAGAAGAATTTTTGCTTTGCTCAATTCTTTTGAAAGCTCTAATTCAGCTTTTGTATTCGGGTCGATCGTTGAAGCATTGACCAGGGAGCCTGTCCAGAAGCTAAACAACAAGGTAAAAGCAACTGAAAGAATTAGTATTTTACAAGCTGTGGTTTTCATATTTGTAAACATATGTTTCAACTCCTTTCACAAAAACTTAATATCAAGAAATATGAAACCACCATAATTTCCTTAACATTAACAAAACAGTTTTTATCCCTTCCTTTGAGCGAAGCCCACAATATAGCTTATACTGTTGCTTTGATAATCCCGCATGGACTCGATAACAAATATTTGTTTTTCGTCGATTTCCTCGTAAACTTCGATGAATTCATTTGCCTTCATTTTGTCAATATACTGTTCGAACAGCTGAACTCCCTTCCCGCCACCGCTGAAGTTGTTCAAAAGCAGTTCCTTGTATGTTTCAACAAAAAGTTCCTCATTTATGTCATGAATGAGTGCAAATACGTTTTTCTCAAAATCAGGACTGTTTAAGGCTATAGTGTTGCGTTTAAAAGAAATTGTTGCACTCTTGTCCGAAAAGCTTGATATTTCAATATCTTCATTCTCAGTTACTTCTTTGATGATATTGAATGTTTCGGTATTGTATTCGCTGATGAAATTGGTTTTTGTTTTATCGCTTATGTCTTCTATTTTAACCGGACCGTACACCTGCTGCTCTTCCGGACTTTCAAGAAGCCCTTCGTTCTTTGCAAGGCGGTAAAGCAATGCAATGGACTGCTCTATTGTGGCATTGCCCTTCGGGTCTATTACATTGTTGCCGTAGCCTGCCAGAATTTTGTTCTCAAAGCAGTAATCAATGTAAAACCTTGCCCAGTCGCTGATTTCGTCGCTGTCTGCATACTCATATGTGTTCTTTACCGTGAAGTCTTTATCAGGAGCTATTTGCATCAGCAAATTAACAACCAGTGACGCAATTTCCTGTCTTGTTATATAATTATCGGGGAAGAAATTTCCTTTACCATCTCCTTTCACAATACCGGCATTATATGCTTTGGCAATATCCTGTTCGTATTCGTGGTTTACAGAATCTGTAAAAGGCTGAGCCTCAATGATATCAACACTTTTCCCTGTTTTGTCAAATACCTTTAATGCCAGCAG
>LFSH01000003.1 GCA_001513105.1 Clostridiales bacterium DTU070
ACTCTTCCAGTTTATGCTGCACAATTCCCGGAAATGCAGCGACTGTTTCCGAGCATTCGCACGATATCTTTACCTCAAGTGCTTAGAGATATCGTGCAATGCGAAGAAGTTTTTAGCGGAGTGCAGCGTAGAGATGTGCGGTCAGAGCGAGGACAAGCAAGCCGACTGTTTGAGCAAAAATGCTTCATACTGAATTTATTCATAGCATTTTTGCGAGTTTTGGCTTACCTAAGCTGAATTGTCAAATGCGCTTACAGATATTTGTGCAATGTAAGGAAACTTTTAGCGGAGTGCAGCGTAGAGATGTGCGGTCAGAGCGAGGACAAGCAAGCCGACTGTTTGAGCAAAAATGCTTCATACTGAATTTATTCATAGCATTTTTGCGAGTTTCGGCTTGCCCGAGCTGAACCGCATAGCTCTTGCTAATGCAGCGGCTGCTTCCGTGCATTTGCACGGTAGCTTTTCTACACAGGTCAACTGTTTGGTGATATCGTGTAAATGCGAGGAAACCTTCAGCGGAGTGTAGCTTAGAGATGTGCGGTCAGAGCGAGGATAAGCAAGCCGACTGTTTGAGCAAAAATGCTACCTGCTATATTTTTTCTAAAGCATTTTTGCGAGTTTCGGTTTGCCCGAGCTGAACCGCACAGCTCTTGCAAACGAAGCGACTGTTTCCGAGCATTCGCACTATATCTTTCTTTACCATAGCAGATCAGATATTTGCA
>LFSH01000028.1:0-520 GCA_001513105.1 Clostridiales bacterium DTU070
CGGTCACGCCCTTTACAACAAGCATCCCCCATATGGTTTGTCAGCCAGGGTGGCACCCGGTGGGCTTCGGAAATTATGGCTGCCACTTTTGTCCATTATACCATATGGGTCCCTCTTATTGTAAAGGGTTCGCTTCGCCGTTCCCTCCATCCGTTATCCGCTTACCCTACAATAGCTCTCAACGCACTATAGAGTGCTGTTTTATTACCTTTCTTTAATACCGTTAGATTACTGTTCCATACACTTTCATATCTACCGTTTCTAACTCTCATTTCACGGATTAATTCATCTTGAAGTTGGTGTGCCTGCTCTCGTTGCTCCTTTTTCTTTTGTGCCATTACTAAATCGTATACTTTTCCTCCGTTTTTTTTGAATATCCTTAGCTGTGACATCTTATCCGCACCTCTTTTTGACCAGCCCATTGGTCTGCTACTTAACCTATCTGATAATATATGACTTACATGGCCTTCCGCACTGCATCCTACTATTTCGTAGTTATCTACCTTTATCTCTATCCCTG
>LFSH01000028.1:545-1428 GCA_001513105.1 Clostridiales bacterium DTU070
TTTTCTAGAATCTTTGCAAATGCCTTTTTTAATTGTGCTTTATCTGCTTCTTTTAAGGCATCTTCTAATTCCAACTCAATATCTTCATCTTCCAAGTGTGCTGTTGCTGTTTTTACATACCTGCTTAAATGATATCTATCTAGTACAAATTTACTCTTTTCTATCCATTGTAATCCTTGCTTAATCCACGCTGCTCCGTCGCCTGATAAATAAACTGTTTCAACCTTTTCGATGTCATATGTGTCATCTATGTACTTGGACACTTCAAGCCATAGTTCTTCACTGTCACGAATTCCTCCAAAATATCTGGCATTCTTTAATACCTTTCTGTTTTTTGTGCTTTTATCATGGTCAATTCCTTCATGTACATAAACCAATTTGGGCATCAGCGTGCTACTTAAACCCCATTCATTTTCTGTCTTATACTTCTTTCCCTGCTGCGACACGTGATCTTCATCAGCTTCTATATACAAAATCTTTGGTGTTTCCGCTTTCCTTTCTTTTACCGCTGGTTGGACAATTTCTAGTTCATGCACCTTATTCATAACTGCCTGCTTACTTATCTCATTCATATATGCAGCCTTTTCTCCAGCTTTTCTATAACTGCTTTCTGCGGCTTCTTCTAAAACATTGATAACTACATCTGCGCTTACCCTGTCATGAGGGTTAAGCCCTACAATCTGATCCACTAAATACTGTCTCTTTCCGCCTTTCTTAGGCTTGAAATATGTTCTTTCAAAGCTAACCGGTCCAAAACTTGTTAATATTTCAGTCCGGTCTTTTCTTACTATCTCCCAATGCGTTTTACGACTGGTGGAGTTTCGGAGATAGTCATCCATATCTTCTAAAATTTCTGCTGTTATATCCCTTCCTAATGCATTTA
>LFSH01000009.1 GCA_001513105.1 Clostridiales bacterium DTU070
GACATTGTATTCTATGACACGGACAAACGCTCAAGCGATGATTACAGGGTTGGCGGAACGCACTGAGGCAAAGTACGTCCTCAAACAGATATTCTCAGTACCCGAAACAGATGCCGGAGCCTGTACGATTAAACCCGGGCAGACCTAAACCCGTAAAAAGACAGTAAATTATAGCATGCTGCACTTTTGCTCACATTGGTTTGCCTTCGCTCCCCTTTCTTTCCCGTTTTGCAGCGTTTATATTTACAGCATAAAAATAACAAAAACCGCTTGTATCAAGCGGTTTTTAATGATTTTGATCTGGTGCACCATCGGGGACTCGAACCCAGGACACCCTGATTAAGAGTCAGGTGCTCTACCAACTGAGCTAATGGTGCATGCGGGTTTATTAAATGTCTGACAAGAAACAATTATACAGTTATATGACGGATATGTCAACATTCAGTGGCCTAAAAATTTAAATTTATTCTAGAGCCTTATTTGAAAAAGTAAATTCTACCCCCATAGATACCTAATGTGGAATTTACTTTTTCAAATAAGGGGTCAAACAGTAGTTGAGCACGCAAGGAAACAACTGTTGAATTATTTATAAATAAAGTATATAATATTTATCCACCCTAATATATAAGGGTGTACTGTATATTAATGTGTCTGCAAAGGACTGTGTTAAAGGGAAATGACAAAGGAAGTTATTAGAGTAGTTGCGCAGAATAAAAAAGCAAGACATGAGTATTTTTTTGAGGAGACCTTTGAGGCCGGGATTGAGCTGGCCGGAACCGAAGTAAAGTCAATCCGGCAGGGAAGGGTTAACCTTAAGGACAGCTATGTCTATATAAAGAACTCAGAGGCTTTTATCAGAGGAATGCACATTAGTCCTTATGAGCAGGGCAATATTTTTAACAAGGATCCTCTGCGCGACAGAAAACTTTTGCTGCATAAACGGGAGATCAGCAAACTGATAGGTTATACCCAGCAAAAAGGGTTAACGCTTATACCTACAAAAATTTATTTCAAGAATAGCTGGGTTAAGGTTGAAATAGCTGTGGCAAGAGGTAAAAAACTGTATGACAAGCGCAGGGACATAGCAGAACGTGATGCCAAAATTACTATTGACAGGAAAATGAAAGAGTTTAACAGGCAATAGGATAGCATTTTTTTCACTGTTATCAGCCGGCTGATTGTGGTATAATATATAAAGAACAATTAAATATGGGGGCGAATTGGTTTCGACGGGATTGTTGAGGCAAGAGTAGCGGGTAGAGGATTCTCGTTGGCCTCTTTAAAAAACGAGAAGTAAAAATAAACGCTAAGAACGATAATTTCGCATTAGCTGCTGCGTAATTAACGCAGCCCATCGGTCCGGGGTTCCTGAGCCTCGGGTAGCCGGTGTCATAAAGTCAGGGAACCAGCCGGGCAAAGCTTTGAGCCCGGTGGGATTTGATGAAGCTACCAAATTATAAAGCCTGTCTCTGGGCGTTATAAGGCGGGAATGTTAAAACAGAGACTGCACCCGGAGAATCTCTTGTGGATATGATTTCGGACACGAGTTCGACTCTCGTCGCCTCCACCACAATTCGTCCGAAAACCCTTTCGTAGAAAGGGTTTTCACTATTTTTACCGATAA
>LFSH01000104.1 GCA_001513105.1 Clostridiales bacterium DTU070
GACTAAATGCAACCGGGTCGCATTTAGTCTTTCAAAGGTTGCATTTACTTTGTCCATTCACCTTTCTGACTGCACTTTCAGGCGGCGGCAAAGCCGCTTTTGTTATGCCTTTCTGCAGCAGCTCACCATTTAAGCCCGATTGGGAATTTGATATTTCAAAAGCCCGTTAATCCAGTCAAACGCTGCCTTCTATCCTTACCACGTCTCCTGCCTTTACATCCATCATGTAAAGTTCATTGCAGCTATAAATCTCCGGTTCGGAATTATTAACGCTGATACTGCAGGTTGCAAACATTTTCGGAATCTTTACGCCTGCAGCAGCATCCCTGCATGCGGTAAATACGGCGCTAAAGCCGCTTTCGTTCCATTCAAAATCCACGGTTCCGGCAATCCAGCGCCAGTTCCTTGCCTTTCCCATTTTCCAGCGTTTTGGTAGTGCCGGCAGAAGTTTTATCAACCGGGGCGAGTTATAAAGGAGCATTTCTTGGACCGCATTTGTCCAGCCCATATTGGCATCCATCTGTATCGGGGCTTCCCGCATGTTCAGGGTAACCCCCATATTCCTCCAGTCATTGTGCAGGGTATAGAAGTTATTCAGGATTCCAGACTGCGCCAACAGGTCCAGGCATTCGAGAGCCTTATCCCCGTTCCCGAAACGGGCATAAATTGCAGCCATATGCATAAGCGACCATCCGGTCTGCGCGCCCAATTTACGCTTGTTGACCGCAATCTCGAATGCCTTGAATAATTCGGGGCTGTTTTCTTCATTTATTTCATTTCCGGGAAATACGGGATATATATGTGACAAATGGCGATGGTCATACCTGTCTTTGAATACCGGTTCAATCCATTCCTTCACTGCACCGTCTTCATTTACGGCATAATCGGGCAGGTTGTCCAGGATATCCTTCCAGACCTGTATCTTATCTTCATACATTCCAAGTTTTCCGGCACTGGCTATGAGATTCGAAAACAGTTCCTTTATTATCACAATATCCATCGTTGCATTAATGGTGGTCGGCATCGGGTGCGGTATCTGTCGCCCGTCTTCAGGCATAAAATTCTCAGGGGTGTTTTCGGGTGACACCGATGGATAGCATTTATACTTGCCATTCACGTTAACCAGGAAATCCTCATAAAACAGGGCGGTCTCATACATAAACGGCAGCGCGTCGTTTTCCAGGAATTCGCTGTCTCCTGTATAAAGGTAATAGTCATAATAATGGCGTGCCAGCCAGCCTGCCGCTCCTGTCCAGTTCATTATTACAGGCACGATCTGGTTCGGGTACGCAATGCCGGGTGTGGTTCCCGCAGGCACGTAAATACCCCTGCACCCATAAAGTTTACGTGCATTTTCCCGGAACTCGCCCATTCTTTCATTATAGTATCTGAACAGTGACTTGTTAAACTCAATAAGCCCGCCTGTCATAGTGTGCCAGTATATCATCTGTATATTTTCATTGGCCATATAATGCGACCAGATCAGACCATAATCCCCATGCCATAATCCGTACATGTTGCAGGGCAGACTTGTCGGGGAGGTAGCTGAAATGAACAGGTACCGCCCGTAAGCCCACATTTTCTCCACCAACTCATCAGAGGCCGCATTGCCATAGGCATCAAGGAGCAGGATTTCATTACACGTATTCTTATCCCCCGTGCCCAGCTGGAACTCCACCGACCTGAACATAGGCCTGTGTATGTTTACATGCCTTTCAAGCAGCGTATCGTAATCCATGTCAATGGCGTCAAGAACCTTCCTGATTTCTGCGCACGATTCATTAAAACAACCTTGAACGAACACCTTTGCAAGGATAAGGATATCACCGCCGCTTTCGGCTTTCAGGCAATTACCCGACTTGCGTATATCTCCGGCAATTACTTTCAGAACAACACCGCAGTCGGTACCGTCTTCATGGGTAATTCCGTAACAGATGAACCCATCCTTAGAATCCACTTCGTACCTTTTTGTTCCGGCAGTTTCCCTGAACCGTTCGGGAACCTGGTTTCTTTCGTCCCTGTGAACATCCAGCTCTATATCGGCCTTAACCTCGTGTATTGCCCTTATTCTGCAGACAATGATATCATCAGCCCTTGAAACAAATACCTGCCTTTTGTATTCGTTGTTTTCATCCTGCCACGCAACGGTAATCTCACCCGTATCCACCGCCAGTTCGCGCAGGTAGTTCTTAAAACCCGTTTCGCAGGGCATCGTAATCTTTAAGTCTGCCAGCGGCATCGGCGCTTCGAGGGTTGTCCCGTACCCGTGCTCCCTTAACGCATTCGTAAGATTCCAGCTTGCTTCCAAAAACCGATTTTCATCCATTAGCGCCCGTGTTTCCTTTAATTTGTATCCCACGTCCGGAAGTTCATCTTTCCTTCCCCAGTGCCACAGCCGGTTGTGGTTGATAATAACGGTTTCCTGCTTTATGCTGCCTAAAACGGCAACTCCGACAGTACCGTTGCCCGACGGCAGAGCCTCCCTCCACATATCGCCGTGCCATGATGCAGGATATTTCAGTACAAGTTTGTCAGAAGTATGCATGTAAAGTCCTCCCGGGATCTTTCTTCCATCGTGATAAGTTTTCCTTTTCTGCCGGCCGAATATGCCCCTCCTGTTCCCGAACCCGCGGTACAGGCTGACGGGCAAAAAGACGCGGGGCAGGATTTCCGCCTGCAATCATGCGGAATGTAGTTACCTTGGGGTGTAACAGCCGCAAAGTATATATTAATGATTATATAAGCGGGAATTCAAAGAGTAACAGAATATCAAATATCTTCAAGGCGTATTTCAAACCTGTCGAAATTTACCGGCTCAAAGAACTGGTCACTGTTGAATGTGGTCCATCTGAACCTGGTAAACTCCCTTGTGTTCTTTCCAAGCCACATGGGTACCGATATACCCATTTTCCTGCATAATTCTATAAGGGAATGTTCCAGCTGTTTCTGGAACTTGCCTTCACCGTTCAGTTCCGATTCTTCTTCCATTATTAATGCCGTTCCCTTGAATATTTTACCTGTCAGCTTCATAAGCCTTCTCCTCAACAGATTGGTTATAAATTGCCTATGCGGATACAGCGCAATGCGGTGAAAAACAGTTCAACCGCTTTACGATTATTTACAAATTTCGGAATCACCATAGTCAACCTCCCACAGGTAAAGCCCCTGGGGCGGCGCGGTAATTCCGGCCAGCCTCCTGTCCTTTTTCTCCAAAAGCCCGGGTATACTTTCAGCAGGTCTTTTATTAAGCCCGACTTCAACCATTGTACCCGTCATTATGCGAACCATATTATAAAGAAAACCGTTGCCTGTTACGGTGTAAACAAGCAGGCCGCCTTCCTCAGTCCATCCGGAATGATAAATATGCCGTTCAAAATCGGTTACGCTGTGCCCGCTCGCACAAAATGCGGTAAAGTCATGGAACCCTGTGAAAAAAGAAGCAGCCCTGTTCATACTGCCGATATCAAGCGGCCATGGCACGTGCCATGCCCGCTTATCCATGATCGGTGAACGGACAGGCCTGTTCAGAATCTTGTATTTATATGTTTTTTTAATGGCTGAAAACCTTGCATGGAAACCGGGAGGGACCTCCTTTGACGATACAACCGCAATACTTGGAGGAAGAACGGTATTAAGCACTTCGGCAAACTTATCAGCCGGTATTCTTGATTCGGTATCGAAATGGGCTGCCTGACCATAGGCATGGACCCCTGCATCGGTTCGTCCCGAACCTGTTACACTGACTTTTTCACCGGTAATCCTGAAAACCGCTTTTTCAATTTCCTCCTGTACCGAGGGCACATTCTTCTGAATCTGCCATCCGTGATAGAACGAACCGTCGTACTCTATAACCAGCTTGATTCTCCTTGATGGCACTGTCTATCAACCTCTCAAAATCCGCCCTGCATACCAAGCATTGCTGCACCGATAATGCCTGCGTCATTTCCCAGTTCGGCCGCAACCAGTTCAGCCTGCGGAACATCATCCTTCCTGTAATAAAGCCTTTCCTTTACAGCCTTCCTTAGGGGTTTCAGAAGCGTCTCGCCTTCCTTGCTGATTCCTCCGCCAATAACCACTTTCTCGGGCTGCAGCATAACAATAATATTGGCGATTCCTTCGGCAAGATACCTTATATACTGCTCAACCACCCTTGTACCGGTATCATCCCCGAGACGCATTGCATCGAATGCCGTTTTCGCGTTGATCAAATCAAGGTTCCCGTCAACAAGCCTGTTTATTTCCGAGCCGGGGTTTTCTTCAGCAGCCGCCCTTGTCTGCCTTATCAGCGCGGTTGCAGATGCGTATGCTTCCCAGCAGCCTTTTTTTCCGCACGTGCATAATTCTCCGTCAGCAATGAGCAATGTATGGCCTATTTCCCCTGCCATGCCGTTAAACCCTGAGAATATTCTCCTGTTAATTACAATACCCCCGCCTATGCCTGTACCAAGGGTCACCGTAACAGAGTCCGACACATCCTTTGCCGCACCTGCCATACTCTCGCCCAATGCCGCGCAGTTTGCGTCATTATCCAGGTAAACCGGCAATGAAATATACTTCTGCATTTCCTTTGCCATTGGAACATTATTAAACTTAATATTGTTCGCATACAGTAAAATACCGTTTTCCCTGTCGCATACGCCGGGGCTGCCAATACCTATGTATTCAATATCACTGGTTGTTAATCCTGCATCAGTTATAAGTCTTTTTGAAAAGTCGGCCATATCCCGGATAATATCGGTATATTCCCTTTCCCTTCCGGTTGGCACACTTCCCTTCGCAACCATGCTAAAGTTTTTATCCACGATTCCTGCGGCAATATTCGTTCCGCCCAAATCAATCCCCAGGTAATACATCAAAACCCCTCCATAGGCTTTCCTGACTGTGGTGCAAAACATCCATTCATTGTTTTAATATTACAGTAAGAACCCGATTAAAGCAAGAAGTTAATGAACGGCTACTGCCTGTACCCGCAATAGGGGCATGAACCAAAGGACACATCATATTCCCGGCTGCATTTCGCGCATAATTTCTTTTCGGTGGCCTGAAAATTTCTTATAAAACTGTACAGCCCTTCAATCTCGCTTAACAGGGTTTCCTGGTTTTCAATTATCCTGGCCAGCGAAAAAAAGATAACTGCAGAAGATATTCCTCCGATTATACCTGCAACAATGCCAAGAAAATTTCTGGAATTATTGCCTGCCTCCTTTACCACTTTTAAATATTAACATGAGCAATGATTACATTAATATTATATCTTAATATTAAGTAAACAGGTATAATTTTCCTGATTATTTTGCTTTTCTGCATACTGCCCGTACAGCATGTATAAAGCCGGTCTTCTCTCCGATATTTAATCATGTGAGCTTCCTGCCCGTTTGGGGTAATAATAATGTATAATAATACGTGGTATAAAGGGGCAAAAGTTCAGAAGAAAAAGAGGGGAATAATATGATAAAAGGCAGTAAAGTTTTACTCAGAACATTTCGTGAAAGGGATCTTGACATTGTTTATGATCTCATCTGCGATATCAATAACAAGGGTCCGTACTGGCACCTGGTAATTCCGTCGGAAAGGGACTTCAAGAACGAGTTTTACAAAACCGGTTTGTGGGGTCCGAACGAAGGAAGAATGCTAATCATGGATCACGATGATGACAATTACCTCGGTGAACTGCTTTACTTCAAAGGCTTTGACTATCAGTCGGGCTATGAAGTGGGCTATGAACTGTTTCATCCGTCATATTCCGGCAAGGGATATATGAGTGAATCTCTGCTCCTTTTTTGTGCCTATCTTTTTGCCTGCTACCCGATAAATCGCATCCAGGTCAACTGTATGAAAGACAATATTGGAAGCCGCAAGGTTGCGGAAAAATGCGGGTTTACCTATGAAGGGACAATGCGTAAGGCCACATTCCACAACGGCAGGTATCACGACCTGGATCTGTTCTCTCTTCTGAGGGAGGAATGCCCAACCCTTGATGAAATTCTTAAAAAATAGGCAAAGCCTGCGGCATGTATCCCCCGGTTGAATATATTTCTCACCGGAATGGAAAGATAATAGACGGGCATTGCTTTCAGACAACTTCTTTTCATTCTGGAGGGAATACATGTCTTTTGATATCATTTGGAAAACTGCTTTGATGTACCTGGTGGTTGTTGTATCCATGCGCCTCATGGGCAAACGGATGATCGGCGAATTACAGCCCTTTGAATTTGCAATAGCGGTTATGATATCCGAGCTTGCAGCTTTTCCGCTGTCCGGTGCCGACGGGAATGTATGGCATGGAATATCCTCAATCGGCATCCTTGTTGTATGCCAGTACCTGTTATCAGTGCTTTCAATAAAAAGCATCAAGGTAAGAACCGTTATATGCGGGCGTCCGAGGATCGTTATAAAAAACGGGAAACTTATTGAAACCAATCTGAAAAAAGAACTGTTCACAATAAATGATCTGCTTGAGCAGCTCAGGATTTTGAATATACAGAATGTATCGGATGTTGAGTACGGAATTCTTGAAACAAACGGGCAGTTAAGCGTTGTGCTTAAATCGCAAAAAAGGCCGGTGACGCCGGAGGATCTCGGAATAGAAACAAAATATGAGGGTCTCACCCTTGATATCATAATTGACGGTGAAGTGCTTGTGAACAACCTGAAACTGGCCAGGCTTGACATGGACTGGGTGATGAACAAACTGAAAGAAAGCGGCTGGGATAGCCCGAAGGACATTTTTTATGCCTGCCTTGACAGCCAGGGCAATTTTCAGTTCCAGCCGAAAGTTAAAGCCGCAAAAAACCGTATTACAGACTCTTCACAGCAACCCTGAATATAAACTCCACCTGAGCGATTGGCTTAAAACCGGCTCCCGTCCGGGGTTTCAATTATATATTCTGCGATCCTGTTCAGAATTTCCAGCTCAAGTTTTTTCTGTTCAACAGGAGGCAGAACATCCTTCAATTCATCCGGATATATAAAACTTACTTTAGGCGGGCGTCTCAGGACTTCCACCTCTGCATCCGTAGCTTCAATACCATTGCCGTAAACCGATACACTCAGGTAAAAAACCGGATCCGAGCTTTTTTCCCTGTTCAGATCTATTGAGAACATCATAAAGAACACCCTTTTTAACTGCCGTTGTCATATGAAATACGCAAACCCGCTTAACATCACCGGTTTTACTGTTCGGGCACCGCTTTTTTCCGCTTGCTGAGCCGCATTTCGCGGCGCTGTACAGCCTTTTCAAACTCTTCTTTCTCCTCTTCGGTGTTAAGGCACAGCAGGGGAACCTGGGTGGGTTTACCGTCACTGTCAAGGGCTACGAATGTAATGTACGCCTTGTTTGATTTTATCACGCTGCCCGTTATCAGGTTTTCACAATAAACATCCACTCTCACTTCCATTGAAGTATTCCCTACCCATGTAATCCTTGACTTAAGGCGAACCATCTCGCCCACTTTGATAGGATGCCTGAAATCAAGGCTGTCCAGTGCTGCAGTGGCAACGACACAGTTAGAGTGCTTTGATGCGGTCAGTGCACCCGCAACATCTATCCAGTGCATTAATCTTCCGCCCAACAGGTTTCCAAGGATATTTGCATCATTCGGAAGGACCAGCTGTGTCATCTCTATCATGGAATCCTGCACCGACTTGCAGGGTCTTTCCTTGTTTTCTGCCATGTTATCCTCCATCTTCATTATCCTGATTTATAATTAATTATAACCTTTTTTCAGCGGTGTAACAACGGAGACAGTTTTTTATAGATCAAAACGGTTATCAGCGATGAGGCAGCCCCTTTTACCACGTTAAAAGGAACGGTTGCAAACAGGATAAACGCATGTATATCGGTTATCGCAGAGTTTACCTTTGTACCCATTTCCACTATCGCATCAATCGGCATGTTGAACGCTTTGGCATACACAGGCAGAAGAACATAAAGATTCATAAATGCACTGAAGACCACCATGACTGCCGTCCCGGCTGCCAAACCCAAAATTGCGTTCTTCCGTGTCTTGTTCCGCTTATAAATAACTGTAGCAGGAACAACAAACGAGCAGCCGATAAGAAAATTGGCCAGTTCTCCGACACCCGCGGTCACCGAGCCGTCAATGACGAAATTCACCAGTATTTTTACTGCCTCAATGACAATACCTGCCGCGGGTCCCATTGAAAAGGCCCCCAAAAGGACCGCCACTTCGCTGAAATCAAGTTTATAGAAGCCTGGGGCAAAAAACAGCGGTATTTCAAAAAGCATCAGTACGGCAGCCGCAGACGCAAGAATTGATATTTTGGCAATAGTGGTTGTTTTGAACCCTTTGCCTGTTTTGTTCCCCTTCCCTGTTTCACTGGTATTCTGAGTAGTTTGATTAACCATAGCTTCCTCCCTGCAATTATCATAATAAAATTAAGCGCAAAAAAAACCCTGAAATATAAAACTTCAGGGCTACTTTTCCCGCAACAGAAAAACTTCTTCTCCCATCCAGACTTTAACTGTCGGCCCCGGATTTCCACCGGATCAACCTTTATAAGGCTCGCGGGCTTTCACCGCCGGTACGGAATTTCACCTGTCCCTGAAGAACAAATCTATTTAATTATTGACATCCCAAAAAGCTTAAATGAAATTTGCAACCATGGTATTACAACTTTCATCTGAATTTAATATACCATATTTTTGGTTTTAATTCAATAGCCTGTGAGAAATTATAGAAAAAAGCTTCATTCCCCTTATTTGAAAAAGTAAATTCTACCCCCATAGATACCTAATGTGGAATTTACTTTTTCAAA
>LFSH01000040.1 GCA_001513105.1 Clostridiales bacterium DTU070
TTTTAAAACCCGGCCTGAATATCTGCATCAATAAGGACTTTTGGCTGAGAGTATAAAGGGAACAAAAAAATACCAGCATTCGTCAAAAAGGATAAAGAAAGAAAAGGCGGGATTTTATAAGGAGGGATAAAAATGAAAAGAACGAAAAGGATTATGGCGGTTTTCCTTGCGCTCGTCTTAACAGCGGGCATAATGGCGGGCTGTTCTGCAAAAAAGACTGACACTGCTACCGCCACGGCTCCGGGATCAGCCAGCATGGCGGATGTAAACACGGTTTACAGCGGGAAAGCGGACCGAAATGCATCAGCATACCAGGAAGCCGAAGGATATTCAAATGAATACAAAGCCGCCCAGTATGCTGCGGACGGAATTATTGGCACAGGCTTTTCAGGTTCTTATGATAGTACAGTTTCAAATGCAGCATTGGATATCCTTGCACAGAGAAAGGTTATAAGGAATGCCAATCTGTCGGTAGAAGTGGATGACTTTTATGCTTCTTACGGAGCCCTGCAGACAATGATAAAGGGTATAGGGTATGTATCCGAAAGCAATATACACCGTGATTATTATACATATGATGGCGAGCGGAAAGCCAGGATTACCGGCGAAATAACAATCCGTGTGGCTGCAAGGCACTTTGATGATATACTTACTGATATAAAGGGACTTGGCGAAGTAATTGACGACAGGATTTACAGTACCGACGTAACCGATCAGTATTTTGACACCGAAGGACGGCTGAAGGTTCTTAAAATTGAGTATGAATTCCTTGAAGAGTACATGAAGTCGCTGAAAACACCTGAGGATATTTTCAAAACAAGGATGAGAATGACTGAACTTCAGTCCGAAATTGAAAAACTGACAGGAACCCTGAACAAGTGGGATGATTTGGTTGAACTTTCAACAATATATGTAAAAATCACGGAGAAATATCCTGATTCAATGTATGAAAAGAAAGAGTATACCTATTGGGACAGGGTTGCCAATGCGTTTAAAGAAAGCGTTGCCGGTGTTGTGGAAGCATTGGGAAATCTGCTTATTTTCATTATCCAGGCAATTCCTACCCTGGTGGTTTTAGGGATTTTTGGCCTGATTGCATACCGCATTTACAAAAAGATAGTTTCAAAGCGGGAATCCCGGAATTCAAAAAGTAAAGCCGGTTCGGCGGAGAGATCGGAAGACAGGGATAATTAACGGTTATCCACCCTTTTTACAGGAATAATTACAGGAATGACCCGAAAAAACATATAAAAAGTTCCATTCACTGCCATTAGCTGCTTCGGCAGCTGTTTTTTTGCCGCTTTTTAATAATAACTTCAGAAATATTGTCGTTTCTTCAGGCCGGGAGAGGGTTCATACCGGTAACAAGCCTGTATGATATATGATCCAGACTCTTGAAATAATTATTTTTATAAAGTATAATAATAGTCAGAGAAAGTCAAAGAAAAATAAAGTGGGTGATATTATGGCAAGATTAAGTGATTTAATTGAATCATTTATAAAAGAGATGATGGACGACATGAACGGTGCCATTGAAATCCAGAGAAATGAACTTGCAAGCCGTTTTAACTGCGTTCCGTCACAGATTAATTATGTCATATCCACCCGTTTTACAACCGATAAAGGGTATTATGTTGAAAGCAGAAGGGGCGGTGGCGGCTATATCAGCATAAGAAGGCTGAACACCGAGTCTGCCGGTGATTATCTGATGCATATAATAGCTTCATTGGGAGATAAATTAACACAGCATACCTGTGAAATATTCATTAAAAACTTTGTGGATTATGACATAATAAGCGAGCAGGAAGCCGGGCTTATGAAAGCTGCTACGTCAGACAAGGCATTGGCGGGGGTTTCTCCCGAATTAAGGGATGAAGTCAGAATGAATATTCTGAAAAACATGCTCATGAGCCTAGTAATATAGTAGAATATTACAAAATTATGGTACAATAAAATAGATACTGGGTAAGATAACAGCAAACCAGGATTGGTGTGAAGGGAGGGATCCCGGTGGTATTGTGCCAGCTTTGCAAAAAGAGAAAGGCAACTGTGCATTATACAAGAATTGTAAATCAGCAAAAGGTTGAAATGTACGTTTGTGAGCAGTGCGCGCGGGAGAATGGCGATCTGAAGATAAACATTCACAAGCTGTTCTCGGCAATAATGGGAATAGACGAGCCCGAAGGGATTGAAGAAGCACCCTTTACCACGGTAAAATGCGGGTTTTGCGGTATGACTATAGAAGAGTTCAATAAAACCGGACTTCTTGGATGTGCAAGGTGCTATGATGTCTTCAACGAGAGCATCATGACAATGCTCAAGCGCATTCATGGAAACGTGAAGCATCATGGCAAGATACCAAGGAAGGTTTCGGGCAGAATACGGGATGCATACAATTTACGCAGCCTGAAGGAAGAACTCCAGAAATGCATTGAAAGAGAGGAGTATGAGAAAGCTGCCCAAATCAGGGATAAAATAAAAGTACTTGAAAAAAGCCTGCATGAAAAAGAGGGGTGATGGTATGGACAAATGGTATATCAGCAAAGGACCCGATTCTGATGTAATCATAAGCAGCAGGGTAAGGCTTGCAAGGAATTTCAGGAAATATCCTTTTCCGCACAGAACCACACCCGAGCAGCAAAGGCAGATTATCGAGGAAACCAGGAATGCGCTTTTCAGCGGGAACCAGGGAATGGCCGGTACATTCAGCTTTATTGATTTCTCCGGTCTTGACGCTGTTGAAAAGACCGTTCTTGTTGAAAAGCACGTTGCGAGCAAGGAACTGCTGGATACAAACCGCATCTGCGGTCTTCTCCTGAGCAATGATGAGCGTATATCCATAATGATCAATGAAGAGGATCACCTGCGTATTCAGTGCCTTGCAACCGGAATGCAGCTTTCCGAAACATGGAATACGTGCAGCAGCCTTGACGATCTGCTTGCTGAAACCATTGATTTTTCATGGGATGAGAATATAGGCTATCTGACCAGCTGTCCTACCAATATCGGAACCGCAATCCGGGCCTCTGTAATGATGCATCTTCCCGCACTGACAATGACGGGTTATATAAAACCGGTCCTTGAGGCCCTGGGTAAACTCGGCATGGCGGTAAGAGGCATGTACGGGGAGAATACCGAGGCTTCGGGGAATATGTTCCAGCTTTCAAACCAGGTAACTCTCGGCAAAAGCGAAGAAGATATTCTGCTCAGTATTAAAAATATAACTGTGCAGATTATAGAACAGGAAAGATCGTTAAGGCAGCATTTGCTGAATCAGAACAAGTACCAGCTTGAGGACAGGATCTTCCGGTCCTTTGGAGTTTTAAAAAACGCAAGAATAATAAATACCGATGAATGTTTAAGGCGCCTTTCCGATCTCAGGCTGGGCGTTGATTTGGGAATAATTGAAGGTATCAGCATTGAAGACATCAATGAGCTGATGCTTAAGGTACAGCCCGGAAACCTTCAGAAAAATGAAGGCAGGAGCCTGGACACGAACGAACGTGACATAGTCCGGGCGAAACTTGTAAGGGAAATACTTGATAACAGACAGAAAAATAGCTGAGGTGGTAATATGATTTACGGAAGATTTACACAAAGAGCCGCACAGGCATTGAACCTGGCAAAGGAATGCTCCAGTAACTTAGGGCACAACTATATAGGTACGGAACACCTGCTTTGGGGGCTTGTGAAAGAGGGCGGCGGAATAGCTGCAAATGTATTGGCTTCCAATGGTGTAACCGAAAGCAAGGTAATGGAAAAAATAATATCCATTGTCGGAAAGGGCGATGGAAGCCTCCCGGTGTCGGGATATACACCAAGAACAAAAAGGGTTATTGAATTATCATACGCAGAAACCAGGCGAATGGGTCAGAACTATATAGGCACGGAGCATATAATGCTCGCCATTCTCCGCGAAGGAGAAAGTATCGCGGTCAGGATCCTGATGGAATTAGGCGTTGATATAAATAAGCTGTATGACAGCATTATAACAATGCTGCAGGAAGACACACCGGCAGCGGTTGTCGCAAACAAGCCGCGGGCCGAGGAAGTGCAGACCCCCACCCTTGACCAGTTCGGCCGTGATCTCACAGCCATGGCCAGAGAGGGGAAAATCGACCCGGTAATAGGCAGGGATAAGGAAATTGAGCGTATAATCCAGATACTTTCAAGGCGAACAAAAAACAACCCATGCCTGATCGGTGAACCGGGCGTCGGGAAAACAGCCATATGCGAGGGTCTGGCCCAGAAAATCACCGAAGGCAATATCCCCGAAATATTAAAGGGGAAAAGAGTGGTTGCGCTGGATCTCTCATCAATGGTTGCCGGTGCGAAATACCGCGGCGAGTTTGAAGAGCGCCTGAAGAAATCCATCGAGGAAATAAGGAATGCAGGTAATGTAATCCTGTTTATAGACGAGCTGCATACCATTGTCGGCGCGGGTGCGGCAGAGGGAGCCATTGATGCTTCGAACATTTTAAAGCCTCTGCTTGCAAGAGGAGAGATCCAGGTAATCGGTGCTACAACCCACGATGAATACCGCAAGTATATTGAGAAGGATGCTGCGCTTGAACGGCGTTTCCAGCCGATCCAAATCGGTGAACCCACCCAGGAGGAGGCAATTGAAATCCTGAACGGAATCCGCGACAAGTACGAAGCCCATCACAATGTAAAGATAACCGATAAGGCCATTGAAGCGGCAGTAAGGCTTTCCACCAGGTACATTACCGATAGGTTCCTGCCCGACAAGGCAATAGACCTGATCGACGAGGCAGCGTCAAAGGTAAGGCTTCAGAGTTTTACCGCTCCACCCGATCTCCAGGAACTGGAGCAAAAAATTGAACAGCTTCACAAGATGAAAGAGGACGCGATAATAAACCAGGAATTTGAAAAGGCTGCTTCGTTAAGGGACCAGGAAAATGCGCTCAAGGAGGAGATGAATTCCCGTAAGGAACAGTGGAAAATGAAAAACCAGAAGGAAACCCAGTGCGTAACCGAGGAGGAAATCGCCGCAGTAGTCAGCACATGGACCGGGATCCCTGTAAGCCGTCTTGCCCATGAAGAAACAGAAAAACTCAAGAACCTTGAGAATATTCTGCATCAGCGCGTAATCGGCCAGGACGAAGCGGTAAAAGCTGTGGCAAAGGCAATACGCAGGGGCAGGGTAGGACTGAAGGATCCGAAAAGACCCGTGGGTTCGTTTATTTTCCTCGGACCTACCGGCGTAGGGAAAACAGAGTTGTCAAAGGCTCTTGCCGAGGCCCTGTTCGGTGACGAATCCCATATGATACGCCTGGACATGTCCGAATACATGGAAAAGCACACCGTATCAAGGCTGGTTGGCTCGCCTCCCGGATATGTCGGGTATGACGAAGGCGGGCAGCTGACAGAAAAGGTGCGCAGAAAACCCTATGCGGTTGTCTTGTTCGATGAGATTGAAAAGGCCCATCCCGACGTATTCAACGTTCTTCTGCAAATCCTCGAAGACGGCCGGCTGACCGATGCATCGGGCAGGCTTGTGGATTTCAGAAATACCGTGATTATTATGACATCAAACATCGGGGCAAGGGATATCGTTGAACCCAAGAGGCTGGGCTTCAGTGCTGCCCTTGAAAACGCGGCGAAAGACTATGAAGAAATGAAGAAGAATGTCATGAATGAGCTGAAAAAGACATTCAGGCCCGAGTTTATAAACAGGGTTGACGAGCTCATTGTTTTCCATCCCCTTACAAGGGAGAATATCAACGATATTGCCGCCCTTATGCTTGATGAGGTTGCAAAGAGGCTTAAGAACACAAACATAACACTTACTGTTGATGACCAGGTAAAGGAATTCCTTGCTGAAAAGGGTTATGACAAGGTATACGGAGCACGGCCGCTGAGAAGAACCATCCAGAACATGGTGGAAGACAGGCTGGCCGAGGAAATACTTGAAGGAAAAATCAGCGAAGGGGATTCGGTGAGAATCGTCGTAAACGGCGATAAATTAGAGTTTATAAAGGTTAATTAAAAAATGAAATGAAAACTGAAAAAACGAAAGATAATAAGATAATAAACGAAAAAAAGAGAGAATGAGAGAGGTATATTAAATTTACCGGATTTTTCTCTTGACAAGATTTCGGTGCTGTATTAAAATAAAAACCGCTGCTTCAGGTAGCGGTTTTTTATTGTTTGAAAGCAACCCGAATCAGGGAGTTTATACATTCAAGCAGGAAAAGGAGGATTCGCATGAAAACTTTCATGGCAAATGAGTCAAACATTGAACGGAAATGGTATGTAGTTGACGTTGAGGGCAAAGTACTGGGTCGTGCAGCCAGCGAAGTTGCCAAGATATTGCGCGGAAAGCATAAGCCTGAATTCACTCCTCATGTTGATACAGGTGATTATGTTATAGTACTTAACGCAGACAAAGTTGTTTTAACCGGAAATAAGCCCGAAAATAAGATTTACAGGCGCCACAGCGGTTGGGTCGGAGGCCTTAAGGAAATAAAGGCCCGCCACTACCTGGAAGAAAAGCCTGAAAAGGTTTTTGAACTGGCTGTAAAAAGAATGCTTCCTAAAAACAAACTTGGAAGAAAAATGTTTAAAAAACTTAAAGTTTATGCAGGATCAGAACATAACCATCAGGCACAGAAACCTGAAGTTCTGGAACTGGATATTTAATGAGGGGGAGGCGTATATAGATGGCAAAAGTACAGTATTATGGAACAGGCAGAAGAAAAAGTTCAGTAGCACGCGTCAGGCTTATTCCTGGTGAGGGCAACTTTACAATTAACGGTCGTACCCTTGATGATTATTTCGGGCTTGAAACCCTGAAAGTTATAGCAAAACAGCCTTTGGTACTTACCGGAACAGATAATAAATTTGATGTTTTAGTTAACGTGGCAGGCGGCGGTTTCACAGGCCAGGCAGGCGCTATCCGCCATGGAATTGCCAGAGCATTGCTGCAGGCCGATGAGGAATTGCGTCCGGTGTTGAAAAAAGCGGGATACTTAACCCGTGACCCAAGAATGAAGGAAAGAAAGAAATACGGTCTCAAAAAGGCAAGAAAAGCACCCCAATTCTCAAAACGTTAATGTTGTTGTTTCTTTACACACGAGTTTGTTTACAATTACAAAGTTTGCTTATCGCAATCGCCAACCGTCAGGGGGTTCATTCCCTTTGGCGGTTTTTTGTTGTGTAAAAAAGCATATAAGAATGTATAGATTATTAAAACCTCAGCAGTTGCAATCCCTCGTAAGCCTGTATAATTTGTATGTGTAGGTGGTTTCGATATTTCTTCCCGTAGGTTATACCCTGCGTATGAATATTTATTTTATGTGTAAACCTTCCACGAGCAAACTTTGCCATTCTTATTTTTCGTCGTAGTTGTAGGCAAATGCCAAACAAAATTATATAAATAACTATTAGCAGATTTGGAATCTAATCTGTTATTTTATTTTTTATATGGTATTGACACTTTATGGTTATTGTGATATATTTGTAACATGGTTACAAATATATCACATAGGAGGTTATCATGATGCCAAAGAAAGGGTTTCGAAAATCCATCAAATATTTATGGTTTTTTGGCTTCTTGGGATTTCGAGGTTTCACATATTTTATAACGGGCAACCCAATATCGCTATTTTGGTTCAGTTTTTTTAGTTTTTTTGCCTATTATTTTATAGCGAAAATGGCGAACGAAATGCAGGATGAGCGTTATTTTGAGAACAGTCAAAAAGCAAAATTAAAAACTGCTGGCATTCCTTTAGTCATTTTGTTTATTATTGGTTTTTTTGCGGGGTTTCCTTTTATTACGAAAGAACTAATTATTTTAACTTGTGCTTTTGGATGGGCGGTTACGATAATATCATATGCTTTTCTTTTTTGGTATTATGACAAACATTAAAAGGGGTGATCTTATCCAAAAGTTTACTTGTAATTTAAAGAAATATCGTCAACTTAAAGGAATGACACAAGATGAACTTGCCCAACTAGTTGGAGTTCGTAGGGAAACTATCATTAGGCTTGAAGCAGGTAAGTACAACCCATCGCTTAAATTGGCTATTGATATTTCACGAGTTGTAAAAGTGCCAATTGAGGAGATTTTTATTTTTGATTAGTGTTATTATTGCGAGTATATCCTATCTGGCTGAGACAATGTGGTTTCCTGGTGCAGCCTTAAATGAACATTTTACTTGGGAAGAGATGGAACAATATAATGCAAGTGACCATTATAAATATAAAGTTTGCTTTTCACAAGCGCTAGCCGTCATAGGTTTAAATACCTTTGGCGGTTTTTTTGTGTTCAAAATAGATATAGAAATAAATAAAAATAT
>LFSH01000053.1 GCA_001513105.1 Clostridiales bacterium DTU070
AAATTTACATAATTGCACCTTAAAAAGCTGATTTTGCCTAACCTTTTCGGACAGTCTGGCCAAGGACAGATATTATTTCGTCAGGGGTCCACAGGTAAAAAAGCCCTTCCTCGCCTTCAGAGTCCGCATCTTCCGCCGAACAGAAAGCTCCGCCGGGCAAGGTCATATCCCTTTCGATATACTTGTAAATCTGTGTTGCAATCTTTTTGTATTTGTCCTTTCTGGTTGCCTGGTACGCTTCCGCATATGCCATTGAAAGCAGGGCATTATCGTACAGCATTTTCTCAAAATGAGGCACCAGCCATTGTCTGTCGGTGGAATAGCGGCAGAATCCGAAGCCTACATGGTCATAAATTCCGCCCCTGTACATTGAATCGAGGGTTTTTTCAACCATATCCAGGGCCTTTTTGTTTTTTGCTGCATACCAGTACCTGAGCAGGAACAGTAAATTATGTGGGGAAGGGAATTTAGGTGCATTTCCAAAGCCCCCGTATTCCGGGTCAAAAAAGCTTTCAAGCTGGCTGTATGCCTTTTCAATTATTGTTTCGCTTAATGCGCTGTGTTCGGTATTGTCTTCAGAATAAACAGCGTCCGTTATCTGTTTCCCGGCAAGCACGAGGTCATTTCTTTTCTCTTTCCATGCTCTCTGTGCGCTGTTCAGTATACTGATAAGACCAGGTCTGCCGTAACGATCGGTTTTCGGAAAATAGGTGCCTGCAAAAAATGGTCT
Organism: Clostridiales bacterium DTU070; assembly: GCA_001513105.1. Taxonomy (GTDB): domain Bacteria; phylum Bacillota; class Clostridia; order DSM-8532; family DSM-8532; genus Thermoclostridium. The sequence continues at coordinate 731 of LFSH01000053.1, forward strand.
TTTGTCAGGTGTCATTATAATTGTAAGAGGCCAGCCGCCCTGACCGGTCATTGCCTGGCACACGGTCATATACACATGATCGATGTCCGGGCGCTCCTCCCGGTCCACTTTAACGGGTACAAAATACTCATTGAGAAGCTCTGCCACCTCTTTATCCTCAAAACTTTCCCTTTCCATCACATGGCACCAGCGGCAGGTCGATTGTATGTACCTGCGAAGAGTATTATCTAAAGGTATAGGAATTTTTTGTATAAAAAAGATAGTTATAAAATTTTGATATAATACAATTAGCGGTATTTTGATTGGGGTGATTAAACTGGTGAAGGCTCCAGTAAATCCAGATGTTTTAAGGTGGGCAAGAGAATCAGCAAACCTAACAATAGATGAAGTTACTATAAAGATTAAGAAGAGTCGTGAAGTGATTGAAGCGTGAAGATTTAATCAATACGTTGAAAATGGACAAGTTGTATCAGTCCGTGAAATTAAAAATGAGATTTTTGGTCATCAAAATAAGGAACGACGTATTAACAAATGGGCTAACAAAAATCCAGGGTTATTTACAGCTCCGACACTTGAAGAGATGAAATTCGTTCAAGAGATATTCAAGGTGAAGCATTTTCAAGTTATCATATCACGAAAAAATCTATTAATCGGTAAACCTGTTGCAGACCCATTTGTCATTGCGAAAGCAAAAGTAATAGGTGGAACTGTTGTAACAAATGAAGCGTATAAACCTCATGGAGCGAAGATACCAAACATCTGTGAATATTTCAACATCAAATGTGTTAACCTCAAAAAGTTCATGGAAATTGAGGATTGGAGCTTCTAACCAGTCTATACCAGCTACTTTGAGATATCATTTTTAGATCACGCGCATAATTATCATTAGTCACATTACACATTAATTACGGTTGAAATGACAACAATGAATCTAAATAAATCATTCGTTCAAAATAAATCAAGGTACGACTCTTAATTCATGATCATAATAATATGATTGCCACCAGTGGCAGGTGGGGTATCCAATAGACAGGAAGACAGGTTGTAGAAGATAGATATACTTATTCATTATGCTGTAAATAATATTATAATGTGATAAGATCAGGGTAAAGGCTGAATGAGTTTTGCTCCTGAACAGGTGGTAAGCGGGCGGCTCATTTTTTCTTTGATTGCAGATATAAGGTAGTAATCATGCAAATATCATTTTGTAACCGAAACGACAAGGAATACCAAAGCATGCTTAATAACCTTTTAAAGGATGTTTTCTTTGATTTTCAGTTCTGGTACGATTTGAATCTCTGGGATGAAAATTATGAGAGCTATTCTATTACAGATAAGGGTGAGATAGTCTCGAATATCTGTGTTTATAAGGCACAGATACTGTTTAACCAAAAGCAGTATACTGCCCTGTCGGTCGGAGCTGTTGCAACAAAAAAGGAATACAGGGGCAGAGGGCTGTCACGAATGTTAATGGAGCATATTATTAACAAGTATGATAATGTTCCTATGTATTTGTCAGCAAATGACAGCGTGGTGGATTTTTATCCGATATTCGGTTTTGAACGTGTATACGAAAAACTGCCGATTTGCGAGTGCGTGATAAGCAATGATGTTAAGCCGAATAAACTTAGTTACGATGACCCTAAGGTGTGGAAATATGTTTACAATCGTGTGAATTTTTCTCAAAAACTTGATTGCCTGAATACTGGCTGCATTAATATTTTTCATATATATTGGGGATACCTCAGGAATAGTATTTACGAACTCCCGGAAATTGACACCATGGTTATTGCAGAGCAGAACGGGGAGACTCTTAAACTCATAGGGGTTTTCTCGTTGAGAGATATAAGTTTCTCAGATTTGGTCAGATATTTGCCGTTTACCAATGTTAAAAGGGTTCAATTTGGTTTTATGCCATATTGGCCTGACGTGAATTACGAAATGAAAGAATATGAAACAGACCCGTTGTTTGTCAGGGGATTACGCTGCAATTTAGGCGATTTCAAGTTCCCCGAGTTGTCTGTTACATAACATGAACATCTGATGGCATGAGAGATAAAGTGTTGTTTTTTTTCAGGCTTACAGCAGGAAAAATTTAAAGTCTTATATATGGATATGTAAAAGTTCAGCCGAAGGATCCCAGGCGAACAACCAACAATATATTTGTGGAAGTATTGACAGACCTTGCAGATGGTATAAATGCATGGTCTTTTTTCTTAATGTAATACTTGAGTTTGCAAAATGCCGGCCTGGAGAACACATGGGTTCAATTAACCAAAAACCTGGCACGGGTAAGTGCAGCACTGATAATGTAAATCATTTCCATTGAAGTAACACATCAGACAAACCGTAATATTATGATTATGTGAATAAATTTATGAAAGGTATACCACCCATGTTTTATAACGGATATTACAGCCTTTGGGACGGCTACTGGGGGAGATACAGGATCAACAGCGAGACAGCCATTCAAATTGCCCTGCAGCAGGTTCCCGGGCAGGTAATAAAGGTTGAACTTGATGATGAAAATGGTTTTCTGGTATACGAAATTGACATACGTACCCAAACAGGAGTGTATGAAGTTCATGTTAATGCGGCCACCGGGCAGATACTTAAGATTGAAAGGGAGGATGACCGGTTTTAGGTTATGATGGCCGGATACTTTTTTTGAGCAGGGTAAAAGCGCGGCATTACCCTCAGTATCGGTTAATTATAGAATTTTAGAGTATTCTACACAAATAAACCGGTGAATTCAACAAAAAGTTGCGCGAGTAAAGAAAAGAAGCCCGAAGGCTTCTTTTTTGATCAATACTCAGATTGGGGGTGTTAGTGTTATATAGCATTTTATACCGGTTAAGAGAGTTATAGGAACCAGGATAAAATATTCTTTCAGTTACATTTATATAACTGGGTTAGTTGCAACTAACCTAATTATAAAATAACATTACTGATATGTTCCTGTCAACAGTTTTTTATTTTTTTTATGCACAGGGTTTAAAATGGCTGCCTGTTTTCATGATATAATAAGGGCGTAATACCGGTTAAAAGAAATCTGATTATTGCAGGTGAAAGGGGTAATTGAATTGAAAGTAATCCTGGTTAATGGAAGCCCGCATCCGAAGGGCTGTACATATACTGCGTTGATGGAGGTTGCAGGCGCATTGCAGAAAAACGGGATTGAAACCGAAATTATGCAGCTGGGCACGAAACCGATATCCGGCTGCCTTGACTGCGGCAAATGCTTTAAAACAGGAAGATGTATTATTGATGACTGCGTAAACGAGTTCCTGGACAAGGTCCCCGAAGCAGACGGTTTTGTGTTTGGTTCACCTGTTCATTACGCAGCTGCCTCGGGCCAGATAACTTCATTTTTGCACAGGGCGTTCTACGGTAAAGGCCGTATGTTCAGGGGAAAGGTGGGAGCTGCGGTTGTCAGCTGCCGCAGGGGAGGTGCTGCCACTGCCTTTGATCAGATAAACAAGTACTTCACGATAAGCGGAATGCCTGTTGTTTCCTCGCAGTACTGGAACCAGGTTCATGGAAGTACACCTGAAGAAGTTGTGCGGGATGAAGAGGGTATGCAAACCATGCGTACGCTTGGCAATAACATGGCATGGCTCCTGAAATGCATAGAAGCAGGTAAGGAGAAGGGAATATTAATGCCTGAGGGCGAGGTGCCCGTCAGGACAGATTTCATCAGATGAGATAAGGTTTACCACTTTTTATCGGTGCCCGGACAATAAGACCTTGCCTTGGCGGCTCTTGCCTGCACAAAACAGCCGCATATTCTGCAAAGACCGTCAAAGCAGTCGGCACATTCGAAACAAATTTTAAGACGCTCTTTATAAAGTCTTTCACCGGCTTTTTCATCCGGTGAAAGACTGTTTATATAATCCTCAATGTTCTTTTGTATCTGTTTCCTTTCAGTGTTGTTGAAAAGGCATGTTCTGCATGGTCGTTCCATTTAATGCTCCTGTATTATTCAATGGTAATGCTTACAACGCTTACAGGCGGTATTTCCAGTGTCAGGCCGTTTTGTGAAACCGACATTTTGTCAAATACCGCGGGCTTGACGTTTTCAGGCGCATCAAAAGTGTTGTGGTCGTTCATTTTACCTGTCAGGATACGTCCGGTTATGTTTCCGGCTTTTTTGCCTATGATTTCGGTTTCAATCCTGCAGCTTTCATTAAGTGACAGGTTGCATAAAGTAATATGCAGTTTTCCGTCGGCATCGACAGAAGCAGATTCATGAAGATTGGGGACGGTATATTTGGCCATACCGATTGTTTCAGTCTCGATATAGCTTTCAACCAGTTCAGCATCCTGGTGTTCCTTGTACATATCAAACACATGATATGTGGGTGTAAGAAGCATTTTTTCGCCTTCCGTGAGAATTACCGCCTGAAGAACATTGACGGTCTGCGCAATGTTTGCCATTACCACTATATCACTGTGCTTGTTGAATATGTTAAGGTTAATCCCTGCAACAAGGGCATCCCTCATTGTGTTCTGCTGATACAGGAATCCGGGGTTTGTTCCGGGCTCCACGTCATACCAGGTACCCCATTCGTCTACAATCAGGCCTATACGTTTATCGGGGTCATACCTCCTTATTATTGCACCGTGCCTGGTAACCAGTTCGTCCATTCTGAGGGTTTTAAACAGGGTAATATACCATTCTTCCTCGGTGAATTTGGTGGCGCTTCCCTTTGACTGCCAGCTACCGGGTACCGTGTAATAATGAAGTGACAATGCGTTCATGAAGCGGCCTGCAAGTTTTACCAGGGTTTCTGTCCAGTTGTAATCATCGCTGTTCGGTCCGCATGCGATTTTGTAGATCTTATTGTCGCCGAAATTACGGATATAAGTCTGGTATCTTCTGTACAAGTCGGCATAGTATTCCGGCCGCATATTTCCGCCGCATCCCCAGTTTTCATTGCCTACGCAGAAATACTTAAGCCTGTACGGTTCTTTTCTTCCGTTTTTTGCTCTTAATTCGGCCATTGGAGAAATGCCGTCGAAAGTCATGTATTCAATCCAGTCCTGCATTTCCTTTACAGTTCCGCTTCCCAGGTTACCGTTTACATAAGGCTCACATTCCAGGAGCCGGCAAAGCTCCATGAACTCGTCGGTACCGAAGCTGTTGTCTTCTACAACACCGCCCCAGTGGGTATTGATCATTTTCTTTCTTTGCTCTTTCGGACCTATTCCGTCCATCCAGTGGTATTCGTCAGCAAAACAGCCTCCCGGCCAGCGCAGCACCGGAATCTTTATTTTTTTCAGGGCTTCAACCACATCGTTCCTCATTCCATTGGTGTTTGGAATTGGGGAATTCTCGCCGACATAAATTCCTCCGTAAATGCATCTTCCGAGGTGTTCTGAAAAATGACCGTAGATTTCCCTGTTGATTTTGCTTTTCCTGTTCAGGGTATTGATTACGTATCTGGCCATGCTATTGTGCCTCCTTGCTAAACGATTTAAGTGTTCCCGGATTTATCGGGTGAAATACGGAATGACATACAGACATTAGGTTTCTGTCATAAAATTACCCACCCACAGGATTATGACAGCAGTTGATCAGCGTAAGGAGATAATCTGGTGGAGTGGTATTTCAAAAAAACATAAAATAGTTTATAAAAAACATAAACATATAAGTATAATATCATTATGAAACTGTTAATGTCAACCATCCAAAGTACATGAACGAAACAGTTAAAACTGATGACTGCAGATACACCCTTGATCCCCGGTGTGAAAAACGATTAATTAAGAACAGGATAAGGATAAACAGGTTCTTCCCCGGACAGAAACGAATAAATTAACAGGCTATTCTTCATCTGCCGGGCTGTAATTAATGCGGACGTTTATATCCTGGTTGTAGTTTCCGAAATTCTTTCCGTAAATGGTGAGACCTCCGACATGTTTGGCATCATCGGGTACAGACAGTTTGAACTTGATAGGGCTCCTGTAATCCAGATCAAAATCCCTGAGAGAGACGTCGGATACTTGCAGACCGTCTATAAAAGTGCCGTTGTTGTTTATCATTATCAGCTTCAGAAGACCGAACTGGTTCCAGTTCGAAGGCCACCATTTCGGTGTAAAAATGCCCTTGACGCTTCCGAAATCCCCGGGGCTGGTCCAGTATCCAATGCATTTGTTATTGATATAAAAATGTATATCAGACGGCCATACATCATTGCTGCCCGGAGCTTCCGAACCGAGTTCCGCCGAAATTGTTATCTGGTCTATTTTCTGCTTCGGAGGCAGTAAATTCGGAATGATATACTCAACGTATCCCCGTGTAAACCAGAGAATATCGCTTTTTAAGCGATCAGGGTGGGCAAAATACCGCGGGTCGTCAACTTCACCGATTAATGCTTCGGGAGAAGCCAGACCGCAAGTGGGATATACCTGGTAATCCGAGTAGTGGCCGACCTTAATGTCTATTTCAAATATATTCTTCAGGTCTTCCTTTGTATTCATCTCAATGAAGATCTTGTCCAGGTGACACATGCATTTTTTATGGTTGCCATGGCCTGAAGATTCGTTGGTTACAGTCACAAGCCCGCATTCTTCAAGTTTCTTGATATGCCCCGTAAGAGCGCTGTTTGAAATATTCAGCGCAGAAGCAAGCTCGTTCATGTTAAGGCCGTTATTGGACAACAAGGTTTTTATAATCTGGATGCGGACATCGGATCCGAGGGCTTTGAAAATTTCCAGCCCTTCGTCAAGGGTTTTAATATGAAGCATGGCTTCCTCCATATGCTTACTATATTTTAATCATAATTCATAAATAAAGTATAAGTCAACAAAATTAAGAAATCAAGCTGCAATACACGTGCAGAAGCCATGAAGCGGGTGAGCCGGCAGCTGCATAATGGAAAGAACCGGGGTAATTCTGTAACCCCGGTTCTTCATATAATGAGGAGACTCTATCTTGTATAGATCCTGTAAAGCAGTTTGGCTGCTTCGGCTCTTGTTGCCTGTTGTGCCGGCCTTATGGCATTGTCCGCCTGTTCGGGTACTATTCCCGATTTCACTAATGAAGCTATATCCAGTATGGCGTAATCGGCAATATAATTCTTGTCGGAAATGCCCTCAAGATCTTCGGCGCTGCCATCTTCGAGTTTGCCGCTGAGTCTTAACGCCCGTGCAGCCATGACCATCATTTCCTGTCTTGTTATGGGTTCCCTGGGACTGCCCATGTTGTTGCCGGTGCCCTTAACAATTCCCAGTGCTTTGGCGATACCCATTCCTTCGAAGAAGTAATCGGTATCGTATACATCCGAGAAGTTTGAAACAACCCGTGCATTAAGTCCCAGTGCCCTTACAAGCAGTAATGTGAAATCTGCCCTTGTAAGATTATCTCCCGGTTTGAATGTTGTTGCGGAGGTTCCCTTTATTACTCCTCTTGCGGCCAGTATTTCAATTTCCTCTTTGGCCCAGTCGTATCCGGCCAGGTCTTCAAAGGTCTTATGGGAATGAACAACTGCGTACCTGCTGAAATGGTAGGTTATGAAATCAACAGTTCCGCTTTTGGCGTTATACCTTCCCGTAGGTACAGGTTCAGCATTTCCTGAACCATCGATATACCATACGACAATATTCCAGGGCTCTTCCAGTTCTTTTTCGGTTGGATTGTACGGTATTGAAACCAGCACCGGAGCATTCGGGTTATCGAACTGAATGGGTTCATTGTCCAGGCTGAGGCTGAGCTGAATAACAGGCCTGTCACCTATGGCGTTCATTACATCACCGGGAATATTGCCGGTGTCTGCCTTTCCAACCTTCAGAACAACTTTGCCCGTACTGCCTGAATAACTGTTTGAAATCATGTTGCCGGGGATAACGAGGGTGCCAAACAGTGTTTTAAGTACAATCTTTTCGTTTACTGCTCTGACTCTCGCCAGTACCGATGCGTCAAGGGAAACAGCATAGGATTTTGCCCTGGGTACTTCAGGTATTTCAATCTGTACGGTCTTATTGCCGTTTTCGTCGACCTGGGCTTTTTCAAATGCACTGATTATCGCTTTTTCATTCACCGAAACCGTGGCTTCAGCTGTATCCGGATTGACAACAGGTTCGGGCACTACAACCGTCTGAACCGGGGCTGAAGTGGGAACGGGAGACGGAGCAGAGGTTGGTGGTGTCTGCGGCCGCGTTGAAGGACTGCTGCTTCCACCACCGCCCGGAGAGGACAGTGTTGTTCCGTTAACAGTTGCAGCTTCAGAACGGTTGCCGCTTAAGTCATATGCACGGACAAAGAAGGTATAGTTTGTTCCTGAACTAAGACCATAAACTGTGTACGACAGGTCAGAGGTTCTGCCGTGAAGAGTATCGTTGACATATATTTCATAACCCTCAACCATTATATTGTCCACGGAAGGCTCCCATACGAGAGCGGCCGTTGTCCTGCCAATCTCTGTGATTCGGAGGTTTGCCGGGGATGTTGGAGCTGTCTTGTCCGTATAGTATATATTCGGTGTTCTGAGTGAGCCGGCGAGGACTTCGTCCCGGATATCCTCCCCAAGGTAGAAGCTGATATGCGGCGGCTGGTTGTATGCCACGTTCTGCCATGCAATACCCAGGCGATAAACCGGATCGTGCATTAAAGTATATATCCGGTAGTCAGTCGGGATTGTTGTGCTGTATATCCGAAGCTCGGTACTGTCGGCAGAAGGCATAATCACTTCTTCGCGCCAGTCACCCAGTATATCGGCCTGAAGGGTTGGAGTGGCCTTTGTCCCGTTATTGCTGACGCAGCCTGTAAACTCAATAACCACATCGGTTTGCTTTGTTGCTTCGTTGTATTTTGTTATATATATGTCGTCAAGAAGTTCATGGTGCAGATCTCCATCCCAGTAAAGGGCAAAGTTTGCATACAGGCCGAGGGCTCTCCAATCATTTTCTATGACTTTGCCTTTCACATTGTAAAGGCCTGAGCCTTTCTGAACATCCTCAAAGTCTGCAGCACCCCAGAACTCATAACCGGGTTCGGAGGCTATATTCGCTGCCACGCCGCGGCCTGTGTCCTTGGATGCATAGAAGGATATAAGCGTTTCACCCGTAGCTGCGTCGCGGTACTGCATGCTTGCTACTGCAGGTACTTCAAACACGCTGAATACCTGCAATCCTTCACGGTCGGGATCAAATGCGCCAACATGCATTGCATCGCCGTGGGAACCCTTTTCCCGGTTCATTGCTCCGTCCATTGCGTACAAAACAGTACCGTCATGGTCCAGGGTAAGAGAACCTGCAATGATTTCGTCAAACCCGTCATTATCCACGTCTGCAACCGACAGGTTGTGGTTTCCAAGCCCTGTGTACTGTTTGCCGTCCACATCGGTATCGAATATCCACTGGGTTATGAGCTTTCCGTTCTCAAGTTTGTACGCAACAAAGGTGGTTTTTTCATAGTAGCCCCTGCCGAATACAGCGCTTGGGGTCTTTCCGTCAAGATATGCCACTGCCGCAAGGAAACGGTCGGAGCGGTTGTGGTAACCGTCACCCCATGCTTCAGGGTTATAGTCAACCGGGAACTGGTATTCAATTGTATCGATTTCTTCCCCGGTTTCGCCGTCGAATATGGATATATATTCGGGTCCGCCCACAATTTTTCCGTCGTCGTTTACGTACCTGCCGTTGTCTTCCGGATTGCCAATCCGGCAAATTATTTTGCTTTCGTCAAATACTCCGTCCGTGGTACCGTAAACAGTTGTTCCGTCTGCTGTCTTTATGAACATTTCGCTTCTTCCGTCACCGTCAAAGTCGTATACCAGGAACTGGTGATAATGTGCCCCGGAAGTGAGGTTTAATCCCATGTTCATACGCCACAGCAGTGTTCCGTCCAGTTTGTATGCATCGAATATTGTCGGGCCTGTCAAACCGCTCTGGGAGCTGTCAATAGCGTTTGACGGATACCATTTGACAACGATTTCATATTCGCCGTCACCGTCCAGGTCACCGACACTGGCATCATTAAGGCTGTAGGAATAGGTTTCGCCTATCCTGTTTACACCGTCGGCAGGTTTTTGAACAGGGATGGAAATATAATGCCTGTCTGCTGCCGTTGTTTCGTCCGAACCGATGACATTATTGCCGAGTAATGTTTCAACCCTGTATATATCACCGGCTTTTCCGCCTTCATCAAGGTAATTTGTTACCCGCAGCGGTGTTTCGTTCAGTTTCGTGTCATTCCTGTAAATATTGAACTCAATGTCCTTGTCATACTCGTCGGCGCGTAATCTCCAGCTGACAAAGATCCCGCTGCCTGCAGACAGGGCTATAACACCTCTGTCAAGGAATTCTGCCTGGCGCGTATTGTCCGGAACAGGCAGACGGTTGTAAACATACATTGTTGCAGCCCGGTTATAGGCATTGTCATATTCCCCGGTTTCTGCAAGAATTCCCGTAAAGGTATATACTCCTGATTCGTCCGGATTCCATGCCTTGCCGGATACCTTCCACTCAGCTACGGGGATATTGACTTTTTCTCCGCTTACCAGTACGACAGTTACTTCATCAGGCAGACCTACCGAGGAAATGTCTTCCGTTGTTTCACCAACGTAAACACGATGATACGGCAGTTTTTCAACATAAGCAATCCTGTTTGGCGGCGGCGGAACTATATAGATTCCGAAATTATCAACGTATGTGGTCCAGGTAAGGTTGTTCTGCCGTGTACGCACACCTGAGAGCTTGACATTGCCGATGCTGCCGTCAAAACTGACACCGTCAAGGGAGATTTCATAGGTCTCTGTTATATTGGCTTCCTTGTCGGTAATCTTAAGCAAAGCACTGTTCTCAAGTATGTCCAGGTATAGTTCAATGGCGTACCACTTTTCGGGGTCGGTAAAGGGTGTTTCTGTTGCCTCGTTGCTTCCGGCAAAGAATTTTAACGGAGAGTTCTTTGTATTGTTTATAGTAAATATGATGTTTTTCGAACTGTCTTCAACTACGAACTCACCTCCGTTTTCCTCAGGACTCGAGCCTTTGTCGTTAACAGGGCCGGGATACCAGTCAAACCTGACAAGCATTACATCTCCTTTCGGAGCAGGCTCGAATACCCTTGTTGCCACTCTGCCGCCCGACTGGTTTATTATTGAATACTGGAGTTTTGGTGTATTGTTTCCGCCGATATTGTCCCTGTTGATTGACAATTCGGAATTTGCAGTTGTAAATCCCCAGTTTGCCGGGACGACCGAAACTATATCGCCGAAAGTCGTATAATACAGGTTCTCGAAGCCTTCTACCTCAGGAATGGGTTCTGACGATACAACTTCAACCGTTATTGTGCCTTTTACGTTATCTGGATTTGTTACTGCAACAATGTCGTCCAAAATAAATACCGATTCAAAAATATATGTTCCGGGTTCTGAACCGTTGAAGTCTGTTGAGTCCCATTCAACCGGAATATCCAACCTGCTGTTGTTATCCAGCAGCACATTGAAACTTACAGGAAGCAGGGTAAGTACATCTCCTTTTGTAGAGCCAACAGGTACTTTAACCGAACTTTCGTACCCGGTTACGATTGAAACAATCTTCTTGTTTTCGGGGTCGGGTGCCGGTTCACCTGAACCGTATACCAGGATGTTGTCAATCCATGTTGTAAAGGTTATATTGTTTCCGCCCGCCCTGTTTCCGCTAATGGCCATTCTGCCTATTTCATTCCTGTAGTTTACATCGCTGAGACTGACAGCTGATGCTTCAAAGCTGTTTGACGGGTTGTCCCTGTCTTTTATGCTAAATGAGACTTCTCCCATAACAAAGTCGAACCTTACTTCAACAGAAAGCCATTTTCCGTCGGTACTTACCCCGGAAACATCGGTTGCAGAAGCAAGATCGACGCCTGTTGAACCAATGCCGTATTTTATAGCACCGTTTGTTCCACCGGCTTTTACAATTCTGAAAATCGGGTTGCCGGCAGAATCACTGAACAGGATTTCACTGGAATTAAGGCTTGTTGAAACATCGCCCGGTTTCCAGTCGAACATAACAATTACTTTTGAATGATTAATCGGTTCGCTGAAAGTTTTTGTCGAGCTTCTTCCTCCTGACTGGTTCTCCGCGCTTGCTTTCAGATAGTTTCCGTCATCGCCTGAAACTACAACCGGGTTGGCATTGCCTGAAAAGCCCCAGGTATCAAGGTTTTCAAAATTGGTACCAAAAAGGTATGTAAACCCTTCTATATCGGGTATTGGTGATGCTTCACTTATTATTACGGTGATTTCCGCATGTATGTTGTTTTCATTTTTCACATACAAACCGTCCTCTATTACGAATGTACCAATGAAAGTATATTCTGCCGCCTTGTCCGGATCGTAGTTTTCACAGTCCCATTCAACCCCGAGAGTCCTGATTGTATTGTCTTCGAGGCTGACTTCAAGCTCTTTCGGGAAAAGTGATACAATATCATCCTTTGATATTCCTGCCTGAAAATTATACAGGTTCCTGTATTCAGACCTGACTGAAGCTATATTGACAGGCTCTGCGGGAACAACTGCCTTACCGTAAATATAAAAGTTGTCAATATATGATGCAAAATTCAGATCTTTTCCCGGGGAACGGTTTCCGTTAATAAGAATGGAACCTATTTTTTGATCGTTGGATGCAAGAGGTATGTTCAGTTCTTCAAATCCTGCGCTTTCATCCTTGTTGCACACTTTTAATGATGCAGTCTGTGTTGCAAAGTCAAACAGCAGGTTGACCGAAAGCCAGCTTTCATCGGTCCTGACTCCTGTAATGTCAACATTGCCTGTCAGATCATAACCTGTTGTACCAACACCGTATTGAACGGCGCCGTTTGATCCTCCTTTTTTAACAAGCCTGAATACTGGAGTGCCCTTGGAGTCTCTGAACAAAACTTCGCTGGAATTCTCCGCTGTTGTAACGGTACCTGGTTTCCAGTCAAAAGTGACAAAGACCAGGTTGTCTTCGGTCGGCTCGCCGAGAGTCTTTGCGACGGAACGGCCGCCCGAGCCTGAACCGGAAGCTGCGAGGCATCGGCCATAAACATCGTCTGTTACCGAAACATCCGCTCCGGCTCCAGGACTAAATCCCCAGGCATCCCCGTCCTCGAAGTTTGTGCCAACAATCAAGGTGAATTCACCGAGGTCAATGTCTTCATAACCATCAGCAAAACTGAGAGGAACGGAGGACAGAAAGACAGCTGCCGACAGAATCAAGGACAGAAGTTTTCCTGCTTTTTTGAAACGCATTTCTTTTCACCCTTTCTTTTTGTTTGACTGTGATGATATTGCTGTTCTCCAATATTATGTGTAACGAAAAGTACGGCAGGCGCCCATGGATGAAATAGTGCACAGCAGTGCCTGTTAAATGTACACACAATATTTAATAAAAGGAACAGGAATATGTGCGATATTATCATAATAGATAAAATTCATTGTATAAAGATCCAGATATTTTAAAGGGGCTCATTATTGATCCCACGGTAAAATCCGCATAAAAACAGTAGTTTTAAATCTACAGAATGAACAACACAGGAAACAGTGCTTTAAAACTGTCATTATGATTGGCCGGTTGCTGCAGAACCGGGGAGAAGAGTTGAACCTGCGGGCATGAAATGATATAAAAAAGTATCAGAAGTGATGCGTTGTAATCAATTTTTATCACAGGATCAATTTTCTTATAAAATGGCTGCAGGAATACCCGGCCTTTTCAGGCCGGCAGGTTTTCATATCTTTCTGTATTCTGAAGGGGTTATCCCTTCATATTTCCTGAAGAAACGTTTAAAACTCTGAACATTGTTATATCCCACCTTCCGGGCTATTTCGCGTAATGTCAGGCTGCTGTTTTTCAACAATCCCTTGGAAGTTTCAATCCTGTACGTGTTAAGAAAGTCGGTAATGCTCATGTTCAGTTCTTCATTAAAAAGCCTTCTCAGGTATGAGTAACTGACACCGATCCTTCCCGCGAGTTCATCAAGGTTTATGTCTTCGGAATAGTGCTCCCTGATATAGTCCTGTACCTTCAGGATATACTTGTTCTTTCCGGACTTGCGGATTTTTGTGTATTCCGCAACCGAAGCGAATATATTTTTGACCCACTGCTGGATTTCATCCAAAGTTTCAAGGGTTGACAGGTGCTGGTATAATGTTTTGTCCGTTGCGAACACTTCAGTCGGGTTCAGGTGCTCGCTCAGCATATATTTCACAACACCGCCTGTAAGCTGGTTGATTATCTGCAGTATGTTATCATAGGACAGGTTCTTTTCGCGAATCTCGGCAAAGAAATTATTTACCGATTCCATGAGTTCATTAATGCTTCCAATCTTCAGGAAGTTGAATATATGTTTTTCGGTGGAATAAGGATAATAATACTCATTATTCTGTTTACCGCCGGTATTCCATGCCGTAATGATTTTATTGCTTCCAAGGGTCAGACGGTATTTTGCCAGGTTCCTTGCCTCCTCAAAGGCTGTTTCAACATTTTCGCATCCTTTATGGCAGTTTCCGACCGTAATGGTAAGAGTGCCGTCATATACTTCATAAACCTTTTCCTTTATTTCGCCAAGCAGCTGAGCAACACCAGATTTAAACGGGAGAATCGATTCTTCGGACAAGTTGACGACAATCACCATACTGCCTTTATCGTACTGAACCCCGGCACATTTGTATGAATTCATCATATCCAGGAACAGCTTCAGTATCAGCTCCTTTATGTAATATCCTTCATCGCCGGCAAATCTCCTGGTATAGGAGTTCAGGTTGTCAATCGTGATTATTATGCAGGTATAATACTCTTCATCAAAGGGCAGATACTGCATCGTATCCCTGTCTGTTTTTCCCTTGATAAGGGAAAGCAGACTGTTTTCAAGAAGTTTCCTTGCATTGCTTTCATACAGCATGCGCAGCTGGTTTCCCTGTTTCAGAACATCGTTCAGTGCATTTGATATGACATCCATTTCATTCGTGCCTTTTTCATCCGTGATTCCCCTTTGAACACGGATCCTGTCCACGATACTCTTCACAGGGTTGTACAGGCTTCGTGAGGTGAAATAGCAGGCAGGTATGCCAACGATGGTCATGATAAAGGATATGGCAAAAATAATGCTTCGGAATACGTTGAAGTTTGTAAGGACATCCTGGATTGAGCATTCGATCAGGTAAATCCAGCCGTTGTACTCTGATCTTGCATATATCACGATATAGCTTTCATTGTTGATTTTTGTCTGGGTAAAACCTGCGGATTTGCCTGATGAAAGAATTTGCGAAATATACTCCCGATCGGATATGTCAGCGGTAACAAGCCCTTTAACCGAGCTCAGAACAACATGTCCGTCAGGGCTTATTACAGTAATCTCTCCGTTGGATTTCAGCACTCCCTGATCCAGGACCTTGCCGAGTTCGTCCTCCTTAATATTGATTACCAGGAGTCCCTGGAAGGAAGAGGTATAGGTTAGGGGATAGACCATTGTTATAACCCTGTACGTCCCGGCAAGCCCGCTTTTGGCAGAACTTTCCCTTGTAACCGGAATACCGGTATCCCTTGTTTCGAGCCAGAGGATATTCTTTTTCCTGTTTTTGTATTCTTCAATCCACCCGGTATCGTAAAAATCATCCCTGTTAAAAATGAGCATGTCGGAGGTATAAATGACTTCGCTGTTATAATCGTATAAGTAAATCGACTGGATATTTTCATTTGATATTTTTGTATTGTAAAGGAGATTCAGGACATTGGAAGCAGCTGAAATAATCGTGCCCGTATCGGAAGAACCGAGTGACAGCCTGCTGAGGCTTTCAATTGCATTATTCAGTGCTATTTGCTTCGCATCGTTCTGGATTTCGTCAAGGGAAGCCTGAACAAACCCCTGGGCCATGTAGAGTTTCTCGGTACCGGTATTAATCAGCTCTTCCCTGAAAAAGGAAAGCATATAATAATAGTAAATGGTGCTTACCACTACAACCGGTATAACCATTATCAGAACAAAGGCAATAAACAGCTTAACAAATAACGGGATGGATTTATGGTGTTTCATGGTTTTATACTCCGGGGTTTATTTTGTGTTCCTTGGTTTCCCTGTAATACATGTTGATTTCGCGGATATACTCCTCGCCGCCGTTTTCCAGCCATGTATCAATGATATTTTTGAATTCGGCCTCGTCAATCTCGCCGGTTATAAACCGGATTCTTGCATCGTTAACCAGGTTGTCAAGGAAGTTTCCCTTCTCATGGTATATTTCAGAAGTGAATGATTCCGCAGGATTGGATACCAGGATTTTTTCATTCTCGGACTGCACTTTTGCAATCAGTTTCCTTAGTTCGTCTGTCTCTACGGGAGTGGTCAGGTCCCTGGGAATAAAGGTTAATAACATCGACAGGTCGTTTCTTTCCGTTTCCGAGACTCCTTCGGCTGTTTGCCTTATAACCGTTCCGTCCTGAACAATATAGTGCCTGTTCTCTATGCCATGATACAGTAAATCCTGGGCTTCACGTTCATTTAATTTATCCATGAACTGAAGTATACGATCAATTTCATCGTTGCTTTTTCCTTCGCCGGATATTACGTAAAAGCCGTTATACCCCGAGGTAGAAAGGCTTCTCATACCCTTTTTCCCTGCCACTGCTCCGAATAAACCTATTTCGGCATCGTTCAGTTCCAGCCTTTCCATGCGGGAAGAAAGGGTGTTTGCCCTGTCGAGAACATCAACAATACAGCCTGCCTGTCCGTTTACAAAGGGGTCATTGAAAAGCATCGGATCAAAGAACCTGAAATCCTGGTTTATCAGTTTTTCTTCATACAACTTCCGTAAAAAGTACAGCGATTCCATATACTCTTCGGTCAGGTAGGCAGGCACAAGCTCGCCATCTGAATTTTCGCCCCATACTTTCGGAACGCCGAACCATGTCTGGATTATATCCAATGAAACGGTTGAGCTTGTAAGAATTAGCCCGTATGTATCGTCAACACCGTTTTTGTCCGGATCATCACAGGTGAATGCTTTAAGCATATTATAGAAATCATCAATGGTTTCAGGCTCTTTTAGGCCTGTGTTCCTGAGCCAGTCCTTTCTGTATATGGCGCCGTATCTTCCGAGAGGACGCATTCTCGGAATACCGTACAGTTTATTGTCAATAAGAATATTATTCATTACTATGCGGTTCATCTGCCTTAAGTTTTTATAATTGTCAAGCCTTGGACCAATTTCGGCAAAGGCACCGTTCCTTGCAGCTTTAACCACGCTGAAGGATTTTGACGTAATCAGCATTAAATCGGGCAGATTTCCCGAGGCAAGAATTAAGTTCATCTGGTCATCATAACTGGAATTGCTGACCCACTTAATATTGAGTTTTGTGTCGGTAAACTCTTCAATGGCTTTAACAACAGGGCTTTCACTGCCTGCAGGATTTTTTGTAAAACTTGTTGTCATAATTGTAATGGGGAATGGTTCATCGCTGCCTTTTGAAGAGGACTGATCGGACATGAACAGTTTATCCCGCATACATGCGGAAAACAGGAACAGTATTAACAGACTGACTATTAAGACAACCAGGTTCCTATTTCCTGAATACTTCATATAAATCCGCTCTTGCACTTTTATTTGAAACAAAGCCCACAATAGTATTATATAATAAATTGACGAATTTACAAATATCATAGTTTCGATAATACTGGATTATTTCACATAATTGTGAAGTAGTAATTTTTTTGGTTGTTCTGATTGACATTTGTACCCCGCCTTAGGTAATATATATTAAATATTTCTGTTAATCTTATAACAGGTTAACCCGGAAGTCTGGAGGAGTCACCAATGTCACAGAAAACACCGCATGTTATTATACCATCGGGATACAGGTCTGCGTTATCGGTTATGGATACCGAGATTGCCATTAAGCTTCTGAAAGATTTTTTTGAGGATGAGCTTGCTGAAAAACTTAACCTGGTAAGGGTTTCCGCGCCGCTTTTTGTAAGGCCCGAATCGGGCCTGAACGATAACCTTAATGGTGTGGAACGGCCTGTTTCCTTTGAAGTGAAATGCATTGGCGCTGACGTCGAAATAGTGCATTCCCTGGCCAAATGGAAGAGGATGGCTCTTAAAAAATACGGGTTTGGCGCCGGTCAGGGCCTGTATACCGACATGAATGCAATAAGACGGGACGAGCAGCTGGATAACCTGCATTCCGTGTATGTTGACCAGTGGGACTGGGAGATAATCATAGAGAAAGCCGACAGAAACAAGGACTTCTTAAAATCAGTCGTAAGGAAGATTTTCGAAGTGTTCAGGGCAGCCGAGGATTTTATATGCGGCAAATACCCGCAGCTTCCGCGGAATCTGCCTGATGATATATTCTTTATTACAACACAGGAACTTGAAGATCTTTATCCCGACCTTGCCCCTGAGCAGCGGGAGTTTGAGATTGCAAAAGAGAAGAAAGCAGTTTTCATAATGGAGATAGGTGACATATTAAGATCGGGGAAAAAGCATGACGGAAGGGCTCCGGACTATGATGACTGGCACCTGAACGGTGATATACTGTTCTGGTATCCCTTACTGAACAGGACCATTGAAATGTCTTCGATGGGAATAAGGGTGGACGAGAAGGCTCTTGCAGAACAGCTTGTAAAGGCAAACTGTCCCGAGCGAAGGGAACTTGCTTTCCACAGGGATTTGCTGGACGGAAAACTTCCGTATACGATTGGCGGAGGCATAGGACAGTCCCGCCTGTGCATGTTCTTCCTTAACAAGGCTCATATTGGTGAAGTGCAGGCATCGGTATGGGATGATGAAACAATTGCCATGTGCGAAAATGCAGGAATTCAACTGCTGTAATAACAGGATGAGTATCAGGTTAATAAAGAGTTGTTAAAAAGTGAATTCAGCGAATTCACTTTTTTCTTTATTTTTATCGATACCCGTTATTTGCATAATTATCCGGTCAGCGAACAAGAATATAAACGGGTGGTGGTTATGCAAAGGAGAAAAGGGGAAAGGCGTACGGCAAAAAAACCGGTAAGGGTTGGTGACAATAAGACAGGAACCGGTGAAGTACCGAAGAACAGCAATAAACTTGCAAAATCCCTTGATGAGAACATAAGAGTACTGAAAGAAAGATTCAGCAACGACGGTACGGTTGTTTTCAGGAGGTTTCAGAACCGGTACCTGCCCGAAATAAAATGCTGCATAGTTTTTATCGAAGGGATGATAGATTTCAAGCATATAAACATGCAGATAATTGAACCAGTAATGGAGCAGGATTTGAGGCAATTATCGTCATCATCTCAAAATTTTCTTGTAGATATAAAAGACAAGGTTCTGCCGGTAAATGACATAGAGGAATCGGAGGATCTTGAAAAAATTCTCCAGTCAATCTGCTACGGCAATACCGCTTTTCTGCTTGACGGGTATGACACCGCACTGCTGATCGAGTCGAAGGGCTGGGAGGTAAGGGCAATAACCGAACCCGAGTCGGAAAAGGTTATACGCGGGCCGAGGGAAGGCTTTACAGAGCATATTATATCGAACATCTCGCTAATCAGGAGAAGAATAAAGAATCCGAACATCAAGTTCAGGTTTATGCAGCTTGGAAAGCAAACAAATACAACCATCTGCATAACCTATATTGAGGGAATTGCCCTTGAAAGCGTTCTGACAGAACTGGAACGAAGACTTAACAGTATAGACATAGATGGTATTCTGGATTCGGGCTATATCCAGGAGTTAATCGAGGATGCACCTCTGTCAACATTTCCAACCGTGGGGTACACTGAAAGACCCGATGTGGTTGTTGCAAGGATGCTTGAAGGAAGAATAGCCGTTATAGTGGACGGAAGCCCGTTTGTACTGACAGTTCCGCATATCCTCGTGGAAAATATCCAGGTAAACGAGGATTATTACGATCATTTTATTTTCGGAAGCTTCAACAGGTTCCTGCGAGCGGCGGCTTCGATTGCCACAATCAGTATTCCTGCCGTTTACCTGGCCCTGGTGACATTTCACCAGGAAATGATACCTACCCAGCTTTTGATTACATTATCTGCATCTCTTGAAGGGGTGCCGCTTCCTACATCATTATCGCTGATTATTATGCTTATTGTTTTTGATATATTGCGCCAGGCCGGGGCAAGAATGCCCTCTGCAGTTGGGCAGACCGTTAACATAGTCGGTACGCTGGTTCTTGGCCAGGCCGCTGTTGAAGCACATCTTGTAAGCGCGCCTGTTATTATTGTAACAGCCATAAGCGGCATTACAACACTCGTAGTGCCTACGCTGATAGAAAGCATTGTTCTGCTCAGGCTGTTTTTGCTGATACTCTCTTCCTTCTTAGGTTTATATGGCTACTTTATAGGAATAATTATGGTTTATCTTCACTTAATGTCATTACGTTCATTCGGGGTTCCTTACATGATGTCTGTTACAAGAATCAGGGACCATGACGGCCAGGATGCGTGGATACGTGCCCCCTGGTGGTCAATGACCCTGAGACCCAAAATAATAGGAGCTAAAAACCTTGTAAGACAGGTTTCAAATCATAACAGGAGATGAGCGGTTTTGAGAAAAGTCGTCCTTTTGCCTGCCCTGGCATTTATGCTGTTAATGCTGACCTCGTGCTGGAATTACAGGGAAGTAAATGATCTGGCCATTGTAATCGGAGCTGCAATTGACAAGGGCATGACAGAGAATTATCTGCTTACGGTGGAGCTTTTGGAAGTCGGGGGAGGGCAGGATACAGAGGTCACGTCTAAGGCTTTGTCTGTTGAAGGCGAAACGGTATTTGATGCTGTAAGAAAACTTATCTCGATAGAAAGGAAAAGGGGATACTGGGGCCATATCAGGGCTCTGATTGTCAGCGAGGAAATCGCGGCTGAGGATTTAACCCAGGTGATCAGGTTCTTCCGGCAGGACGCTGAAACAAGTGGTGATCTGCACATTATCATATCTAAGGGATGCAGGGCTGAAGACATTCTTCATGCCGATATCCCCCATGGTACCGATATATCCACATCCCTGGCCCAGTGTCTTGAAAGCAGCCGTTTTTTATCAGAGAGCCCGTCAACCCCCCTGTTCAAGCTCAGTCAGGAACTGAAGTCGTTAATATCACCAACTCTGCCCGTGGTTACGCTGATTAAGCTGAAAGATATGACCATACCTGTTTTAAGCGGGGCGGCTGTTTTTCATAATAAAAAGCTGGCAGGCTACCTGGACGGCGAGGAAACAAAGGCTATGTTATTCCTGAAAGATGAAATCAAAGGAGGAGTTCTTGTAACAAGGAAGGATCCTGCCCTTCTTTCGCTTGAGATCCTGGAAAACAACACGAAAATCAAAACCCGAAATGACGGAAAGCAGCTGGCGCTTGATATAACTGTTGAAACAAAGGCCGCCATTAATGAAGTAACATGTAATATAGAATTCAGCGATCCGACCGTATTTGACGAAATACAGCGCCTGGCTGAAGAACAGCTTGGAAAAAAACTTGAAGACGTGATTGATAAGGCAAGGAGTTTACGGGCCGATATATTTGGTTTCGGGCAGAAAATATATGAAAACAATCCCCGGAAATGGGCTGAAATATCAGGCAATTATGATGAGGAGTTTACGAATATCAGGGTTAATATTGACGTTAATGTTGATATTGTGAATACGTCAATCATATACAAACAGTTTGAGTGAAGGTGAATAAAATGTTTATTGCAGTTTTGGCAGGTTATATCCTGCTGGGCATATATGAATTTGTTCCGCTTTATAAGGAAAAAAGATGGAGGGAGTTTTATGTTAATTTAGCGCTGACTCTGATTTCGTTCACTGCAGCATTTCTTATCAGCGTAAATGTGAAAATTCCAAGCCCGGCTATGGCAATTGAAATGATTATAAACTTTTTGACTGGTAAACAGGAAGGTACGTAATGGTAAAAATTACCAACAAGGAAGCGATATGCATTGCTGTTTTGTTTTTACTGGGAAGCAACATTGTAATTGGATCCGGCATGGATGTTCAAAATGACAACTGGATTGCAGGAATTTTCGGATTTGCTTATTTTGTTCCCTTTGCATTCATGTATGCAAGGATACAGGCATTGCATGGAGGAAAGGATTTGCCTGAAATAGCAAACCACTTGTTTGGAAGGGTGTTCGGTTTTATTATAACAGCCGTTTATACCTGGTACTCACTGCATGTAGGAGCACTGGTGCTTAGAAATTTCGGTGAGTTTGTAAAGATAACCACACTTACCGAAACACCGCTGCTGGTTATAATGCTCAGTTTCAGTGTAATAATAATTGCGGCGGCACGGCTGGGTATTGAAGTTATGGGCAGGCTGAGTACATACGCGCTGCCCCTTGTGGTTCTGATACTGGTTTTTATGGAAGCAATGTCAGTAAGCCAGATGAATTTTGACTTTGTCAAGCCGGTTTTTGTGCATGGTTTCCAGAAAATTGCCAGGGCCGGCTTTTCGGCGTTCACCTTTCCGTTCGGTGAATCGGTTATTTTCCTGGGAATACTGTATTCGCTGAAAAAACGGGAATCAGCATACAGGATTTATATGACCGGAATGGTAATATCGGGCATTATACTTGTTACGCTGACACTGATGAACATATTTATCCTGGGTCCTGTGGAAGGTGACTTTTACTTTCCTTCCCATTCCTCGTTCAGCCGGATACGGCTTGGTGACTTTCTTCAGCGTATGGAAGGGACAATCTCGGTTTCATATGCAATAACATGTTTTATCAAGGCAAGTGTTTGCCTTTTTGTTGCATGCAAGGGAATAGCATCGGTATTCGGACTTTCGGATTACAGGTTCATTACGATACAGACAGGGCTGATCATGACATATCTTGCCTTTATACTTTATAAAAATACGGTGGAGATGGAAAACTGGGTGATAAATGTTTATAAATACTATGCAATACCTTTTCAGATTGTTATTCCGCTGCTTATCTGGATTCGGGCCGAGTTTAAAAACCGGAAAGGCAAAAGGCCAAAGAAAAGTGAAGAATTAGAAATAAACGGCGGTGAACAGGAAGAGGCCGGAAATGAGTTTTAGTCAATTTAAAAAGGTGTACGGGAGGCACCCGTACACCTTTCGGCTGTTAAAGCACAGCCACCTCCGTTGCGATTCTCATATGGATCACTCCTTTCAATAAGGATTACAGCTTCCTGAAGCTGTGAAACCATGCGCCTGGCTCAGTTCAATTATAACCTTTCGGGCTTCGGCAAATCAAAGCACTGTTTGGTTATAATATTACTCTATTTCTTCACGGATGATGTCGTCAATGATGACATCATGCCTGAAAATGGGCCTGATACGAAGCCTGAAGTTAAAATTGCGTTCATTCAGCTGATACTTGGGTAAAAGCCTTGGTCCGCAGCTGTTGGAGCCCACTCCGCTCATTGCGTAGTCGATATGCACAATGGTTTCGGGCAGCTTCACAAGCTCGTGCGGATGTTTTGCTTCTGTAAGGTTTTCAGGAGTGTAATGCGTGGCATTGAATGAAAAATCGTCAATGCCTGTGAACAAAAGCCCCATACCTAAGGCATCAGTAACGCATGCCCATTCGGTTCCGAAATGGCTCCCGTTCTCCTGCGGATACAGGTAGTCTTCATGCATGTCGGATACCGTTGTCACGAACCTTCCCTTGTAAGTGCTCCAGCGCTTGTCAATATAGCTTTCGTGGGGGCCGTAACCGAAGAATTCCACGTACTCGCTTCCACGGGGCATTACCAGCTTCAGGCCATATCTTGGCAGGAAAGGCAGACCTTCCCTCACCTCAACCTTATTGTCAAGGAATATGTCACCGCTTCCCATGACGGTCCATGCTGCAGTACCCCGCAATACAGGTTTGTTTGAATAGAAACCTAAAGAGTATGCGGCTTTTATCGAAACAGAGTTTTCGCTTTCGTTGGTGATTTCAACACTATAGGTACGGGTTTTCAGGCGATCATACCCATTCCGGATCCAGGCAGACTTTTCATTCCTGTCATTGTCGGTCGGTGCACGCCATACCGTGAAAACAGGTTTTCCGCAGATAAGATCAACGCCGGCATACCGCAGTTGCGTAAAGCATCCGTCGATAAGGCTAAATTCGTATTCAAAGTTCCGGCCGTTTATCACAACACTTCTTTCATTTTTCAATATACTGACAAAAGGAGGCGCCTTAACGATAATTTTCCCGGCAGGCCCAACCGGCAGTTCAAACTGTGCAAAGGCGATTTCATAGCCCTTTTTCGCCCAGGCGGTATCCTCCTTCAATGTATAGAAAATGCGCACAAAATATCTGCCGTCTGCTTTTTCGGGCAGGTTATACGGTATTTTAACAATTTCCGACCGGTGCGGGACAATGTTAAGTTCGTAAACAGTGCCCGAATCAAGCCTGATTCCGTTTTTCTCAACCACCCAGTTCAGAGCCAGGTGTGACAGATCGATAAAGTCATACAAATTTGTGATTTTGAACTCGCCCGATTCAAGATTCACTGCCTCAGTTCTTACAGGGGCTATTACGTTTTTCAGCTCCATAAGGCCTGTATGGGGAGTGCGGTCGGGATAGACAAGGCCGTCTATGCAGAAATTGCCGTCATTCGGTTCGTCATTGAAGTCTCCGCCGTAGGCATAATAGGTTATTCCGTCAGGTGTCCGGGTTTTTATGCCGTGATCGGTCCATTCCCATACAAAACCGCCCGACAGCCTTGGGTGACTGTATATAAGATCCCAGTAGTCCTTCAAATCTCCCGGGCCGTTTCCCATCGCATGGGAATACTCGCAGAGCACATGCGGCCTTTTTTCATCCTCCATTTTAAGAAATGTGTTTTCCAGCCAGTTCACACTCGCATACATGTTGCTGTATACATCAAGACAGGAATTGTCGGGTTCTGCCTTTAGAACTTCCTCGTTGAACGCGCCTTCATAGTGGATAAGCCTGCTTTTGTCCCTGTTCTTTGCCCACTCGGCCATTTTTCTGTGGTTGGGGCCGAATCCTGATTCATTTCCAAGGGACCACATGACAATACAGGGATGGTTTTTGTCCCGTTCAACCATGCGCTGCATCCTGTCCAGAAATGCTTCGGCAAAGGCAGGATCCTTTGAAAACATGCAAAAGTCGCCGGCGTGTCTTGCGCCATGTGATTCAAGATCGGCTTCATCTATTACATAAAAGCCCAATTCATTACAGTACTCCAAAAATCTCGGATCATTCGGATAATGGGATGTCCTGATTGCGTTTATGTTATGCTTTTTCATCAGGATGAGATCCCTTTTTATATGATCGGGCGGAGTCGTATGCCCAAGTTCGGGATGGGAGTCATGCCTGTTAACCCCTTTGAATTTTACAGGCCTGCCGTTGATATGTATTACCGAATCTATTATCTCTGTTTTTATAATGCCGAATTTCTGCAGGATTACTTCGCTGTTGTGATACAGGATCAATTGGTACAGGTTTGGTGTTTCGGCACTCCAGAGATCGGCATTTTCAATTGTAAAACCAAAGGAATCCTTCCCGGAAAGATTCATTGACTTGTCAAATATTACATTGCCGTGAACATCCTTAACCATTGCACGGAGCGGATAAGTTCGTTCTGCATTCGCGCCTTTGTCCCTAAACTCAACTTCACATTCTACGTCAGCTTTTGTATAGCTTTCGTCGAGACTGGTCTTTATAAAGAAATCCCTGATATGGATCCTGTCCCGGTATAAAAGATATACATCCCTGAAAATCCCCGAATGACGCCACATGTCCTGGTCTTCAAGATAGCTTCCGTCGCACCATTTCAGCACCATTACGGCTATACGGTTCTGACCCGGCTTTAAATACGGTGTGATTAAAAATTCCGAAGTCATATGGCTGACCTGGCTGTATCCGACTTCAACACCGTTAATCCAAAGGTAAAAACAGGAGTTGACTCCTTCAAAAAGAAGGTATACATCCTTTTCAGCAATGTCAGGCATGTAAAAATCCCGTATATAAATGCCTGCAGGGTTTTCAGCCGGCACATACGGAGGATCGCATGGGTATGGGTACGTAACGTTTGTATAGTTTGGCGTGTCATAACCGTGCATTTGCCAGTTGGAGGGAACGGGAATTTTGTCATAGCCTTCGCAGCGGAAATCTTCCCTGTAAAATCCGTCTTCCACTTCGTAAACACTTGGATAATACCTGAAATTCCACATCCCATTAAGGGACCGGTAGTATCCCGATGTGCCCCGAACACCCTTCACAGCGTTATTGTATGTTTCATAAGGAATAAAATAAGCCCTTGGCTTCTCGCAATTAACATGCAGTATGGCAGGGTCCTCCCAGTATTTTTTCACAGGCAGCAAACAAAACACCTCCAGAGCATAAGCTAAAAGAAATATTCACCTTTATAGTAAAGCAACCGGAGGAATTAAGCAAGTGATTAACAGGAACAATAGGTCTGTATACTTTGTTTGGAGGTTTTCAGAAATGAAAGTATGGTTTGCAGTATCAGAAGCAGCGCCCTTTGCAAAAACAGGAGGCCTTGCAGATGTCGCCGGCTCACTTCCCAAAGCATTAAGGAAACATGGCATTGACATCCGTGTTGTTATGCCGAAATACAGCCAAATACCGCAGCAATATATTAATAAAATGAGTTTCATAGGGTATACTTATGTGAATCTTACATGGCGGCGTGAATACTACGGCATATTCACCCTGGAGCATGAAGGCGTACCTTTTTACTTCATTGACAATGAACGTTATTTCAACCGTGACTGGTATTACGGGCAGGTGGACGACGGCGAAAGATTCACTTTCTTCTGCAAGTCAGTACTGGAAGTTCTTCCGGTAATCGGGTTCAGGCCTTATATCATCCACTGCAACGACTGGCAGACAGGCCTTGTAAGCGTGCTCCTTGACGCCCACTACAGGTATTACAGGAATAAAGGGTTCTATCAGTATATTCATACCGTCATGACCATTCACAATCTTAAATACCAGGGAATTTTTCCTAAAGAAATGATGGATGAAATTATCGGCCTCGGCTGGGAATACTTTCACCCGGACGGAGTTGAGTTTTACAACTGTATTAACTTCCTGAAAGCAGGAATAGCTTATTCCGCAAAAGTCACAACGGTAAGCAGGACATATGCCGAAGAGATAAAGACCGGGTTCTACGGTGAAAACCTGGACGGAATCCTCAGGAAACGCTCGCGGGATCTTTGCGGAATACTGAACGGGATAGATTATGGGGAGAACGACCCGCTGACACCAAATATATATGTGCCTTTCTCGGTTAACAGCATTGAAGACAAGCAAAAGAACAAGGTATTACTGCAGAAGGAAGCAGGCCTGGACGTAAATCCTGAAACGCCGCTTATAGGAATTATTTCAAGGCTTGTTGCGCAAAAAGGCCTGGATTTGATTGACAGAATGATCGCCGAACTCCTGGAAATGGATCTTCAGCTTATAGTCCTCGGAGCCGGTGAAAAAAGGTACGAGGACATGTTTCTGTGGGCACAGGGAGCTTTCAGGGGTAAAATGTCGGCAAATATGCGATATGATCATGTGCTGGCCCAAAGGATTTATTCAGGCTGTGATATGTTCCTTATGCCGTCCCTTTTTGAACCCTGCGGCTTAGGGCAATTATACGCCATGCGCTACGGAACGGTTCCAATTGTAAGGGAGACCGGGGGACTGAAAGATACCGTTATCCCATACAATGAATATACGGGTGAAGGGACGGGTTTTACGTTTGCGAATTACAATGCCCATGAAATGAAGGATGCGGTGATAAGGGCAATGAGAGTTTATAAAGACAAGGAAAAATGGAGAGGCATTGTCACAAACTGCATGCAGCAGGATTTCAGCTGGGAAAGGTCGGCACGCGAGTACGGTAATCTCTATAACCAGGTATGCGGTATTACGGTAACCAAATAACCCTTTTCCGCATAGGATATATCAGCTAAAGTATGCGAGGTGATTATGGATGGGCGATTATTGCGATAAGGGTTTTTTTGGAGGCTGGGAATGGATCATTATTATTGTCCTGTTAATAATAATCTTCTGCCCCGATATCTTCAGTCCTAAGGGCAGATACTTTGACAAATGCTGAATGCACATCAGGCATAAATAAATGCCCCGCTGACCAAAGCGGGGCTGCCTTTATTCAGCTGATTTCACCTGTAAATAGCCGGAACCTTACGGCTGTTTATTCCCTGTCCTTTTTCGGTATTATCTCGATCCAGTATCCGTCCGGGTCGTTTATGAAATATATACCCATTGCTTCATTCTCGTAGCATATGACTCCGTTTTTCTTATGAAGCTCATAGGCTGCCTGCATATCGTCAACTTCAAAGGCAAGGTGGATTTCATTGTCGCCCAAATCGTAGGGTTCCTTGCGGTCGCGCAGCCAGGTCAGCTCAAGGCGGTGTTTTGAAACGCCGTCACCTAAGAAAACCAGTATGAACTCTCCGTGTTCGGGTTCAACTCTCCGCGTCTCCTTCAGCCCTAAATTTTCTTCATAAAACCTGATGCTTTTTTCCAGGTCAAGAACATTGATATTGTTGTGACTGAATGTAAACTGCATGGATAAAAACCTCCCGGAATAATTATTGTGACTTAATGTATCAGGATATTTATTATATATTACCATTATACAGTGAAAAAAACACCCTGTCCCGGGGGCCGCAAAAATTTTTCCTTTGAATTTTCAGCCTGGATCAAACAAATTGCAGATTAATACTGTATTATATTATAAATGCATGTGATACAATATTTAACTTTATGCCGAAGTATGCTAATATTATACGAACGCTCGGGAATGATTAAAAATTATTGATATGGAGGTTTGTAAGATGTTTGAAGTATTCAAAAACTGTCCGCCTATTGTCGAAGAAGCAAAAAAAGCAAGTTTCAGACCTGTTTTTCCGCTTCAGCTGCTTATTTTTATCGGTGTATTTTTTACAATTTCAGTTTTGCAGTCCATTCCCCTTGTTGTTTACGGAGCGTTTTTGGGTGTCAGGTCTGTTATGCAGGGCGATGTACAGGCAAGCAGCCTGATGACAACCATGGAATCCCATCAACCGGCTCTTGTGCTGCTTATGCTTTTCAGCACCGGCATTATGACAATTCTCACAATAGTATACTGCAGGTTCCTGGAAAAACGCAGCTTGTACTCAATGGGATTTACGCGGGAGAAAATGCTTCGGGACTATGGACTTGGCCTTGTACTGGGATTTGTGATGTTTGGAGCCTGTGTCCTGATTGCCTGGGCAGGCGGTACGCTGAAGTATAACGGTTATATCATCGGAAACGGATGGCTTATGCTTTTTGCTTTCTTTATCGGGTTTGTCATCCAGGGAATGGCTGAAGAAGTATTCTTAAGGGGTTACCTGATGATATCAATAGCAAGCAGGAATTCCATTGCTTTGGCTGTATTTGTCAATTCCATCCTGTTTGCACTGCTACATATTTTCAACAGCGGAATATCGGTTCTTGCTGTTATAAACCTGGCGTTATTCGGCGTGTTTGCTTCATTGTATACATTGAAAGCCAACAGCATCTGGGGAATAAGTGCAATACACTCCATATGGAACTTTACACAGGGTAATATTTTCGGAATCAAGGTGAGCGGAATGGATTCTCCCGTATCGCTGTTTTCGTTTGTTCCAACGGGTGAAGGAACGCTGCTGAACGGCGGGGACTTCGGCCTTGAGGGCGGTCTTGCCGTAACAATTGTTTTGTGTATATCCATTATTGCAGTGCTGCTTGTAAAGGGACGGGGCGTACAGCCGATACAGGAGCCCGTTGAAGAAGCAGCATAAAGCTGAGCATATCCTCTTCCTTGTGGATGCAGTGTAATTCTGATATAATCCTTTTATTATACACCCCTGTGATCTTTGTGCCGGCGGTGAAAAACCGGCCTGTGACCGGACAGGGGTATTTTGACCAATCAGAACTCAGGTATTAAGCGGAGGTATATGATGCATAATCTGAAGGAAGCGCTGGCTGAAAGCTATTGCACGGCAATAAGGGACCGTTTCGAAAACGTTACATCCGCCGGAACTGACGCCCGTTCTGTTGACAAACAGGAAATCGAGTTATACAGGCAGCTGGAGCAATACCAGAAAGACAAGGAAAAAGTCATGGAGGAATGGGCGAATACCCCTGTTGAATCACTTGGCTCTTTGACACCGTCAGAAATAATCAACGCCATGGAAGAGTTTGACGAGGTTTTTGATCTGTTCCTGTATATGGCAGAACATACGGACGAGGAGATACCTTTTATTGTAACAGAAAAACTGAAAAGTTTTAGCGGCAGGGCTGTTTCCACGCTTGCAGACCTTGCCGGTACCCGTTTTGACGACCCGAACACCGACATGGTTTTTATTGCGGCTGTATCAGCCCTGGGAAGGCTGGGCGTAGCAGAATCTGTCCGTCCGTTGATTGATCTGGCTTATAAAATGAATGAAAAGGGTTATGAACTGGATCACATTGAAGAAGCATTGAAAAATGCGGGTTCCTGCACTATCGAGCCGATACTTGGAATCCTTGAGGAAAAGGAAATGGGAAGCGTGGAAAAAATGTTGCTTTATGTACTGGCATCTGTCGGTTCAAACTTCAGGGATGACAGGATATACACCAGGCTCAGGACGGCTTTCAGGACAATGGAAGATAAAATGCCGGCTGTTATATGTCTCAAGGCATATGGCGACGGCAGGGCCGTTCCGATGTTGCGGGGTTACCTTGAAAGGAACGGGGATCTTGACCGGGCGTTATATTACGAGATAGTCGGCACGATACGGAGCCTTGGCGGAAGAACCGAGGATTTCCTCAGGGCCTTTTAAACCGTATATACAGGGTAAGCGGGTTTTGGCATATAATTAACAGAAAAACATTAAGACCTGATGGATAGCATTTGGAGGGAAAGTATGCAGGATAGGGACAGGGTTTACGAGGAAAAGCGACTGAAAAGAACCCTTGAGGAGATAGAATCACAGCTAAAGCAGATGACTGCAATAGAACAGGCTTTTGTGAGCAATATCCGCACAACATACAGGAACATGTGGGAAGAGGTGGAAAACGCACCTAACGACCTCCAGGACATGGATCAGCTTGTCCAGGCCAAAATTTACCTTGACGAAATGCGGAACCTTGAAATAACTTACAGGAGCGCGGCCGAAAGAATAGCAAGGCTAAGGAAAATGCAGAACAGCCCGTACTTTGCAAGGATAGATTTTCAGGAAGACGGGGAACAGGGTACAGAACAGATATATATCGGTATTTCAATGGTTCAGAATGAAGAAACCCTTGAAATCCTTGTATATGACTGGAGAGCTCCAATCTCGGGCATGTTTTATGACTATGACACAGGCAGGGCAGGGGTCGATACCCCTTCGGGCCGTATTGAAGGGGAACTGGTTCTGAAAAGGCAGTTCAAGATTGAGAATGGCCGGATAAAATACATGTTTGACTCGGATGTCAAGATTGATGATGACATACTCCAGGAAGTGCTGGGTCAAAGCAGGGACGAGAAAATGAAGACAATAGTTACCAGCATACAGCGGGAGCAGAACAAAGCCATCCGGGATGAAGGACACAGGTTACTGATAGTTGAAGGGCCTGCGGGCAGCGGGAAAACTTCGATAGCCCTTCACCGTGTTGCCTTTCTTCTGTACCGGTACAGGAACAGTATTTTCAGCGACAGTGTGGTTATACTTTCGCCGAACGACCTGTTCAATGATTATATATCCGAGGTACTGCCCGAACTGGGTGAAGAGAATGTAAGGCAGACAACATTCATGGAATTTGCCAAAAGGTTCCTGAAAACCGGCCTTGTGATCACCGATTTGAACGAACAGATGGAGTATATTTTAGCTGCAGGGAAAAGTGAAGAGTATTATACCAGGATAAAGTCAATAAGGTACAAATCATCGGTCGGGTTTCTGAAGAGGCTGGAGGAGTATACTAACCGGCTGTATGAAAACCCATGTGAGTTTGAAGACATTGAATCCGAAGGCCAGGTGATCATTTCGCGGGAGGAACAAATGGACCTTTACAATAAAGAATATACCTACCTTCCGCTGGTACCGAGGCTGAAAAAGATAAGGAACCGTGTTCTGTATCTTATAAAACAGCAGGAATATAAACAGATTGAGAAGTTGATTGAAAAACTGAAAAAGGATCCGGCTATGTCGGATTTAAGGCCGTATGAAAGAAGAAGACTTGCTGTAAGGATAGTTTTAAAACGTTTCAAACATCTGCGTGAAAAGGCAAGGTTTATAGGAAATATCTCTGTTATTGAGGCATACAGGAAAATGTTTGACGGTTCATATGTCTTTGACGGGGATTTTGCCGACGTGGCTGAGTTTACGCTGGAAAAACTGGATCAGGGCATTCTTCTTTACGAGGATCTTGCGCCGATGCTGTATTTGAAAGGCAAGTTATACGGAATACCGCGAAGGGAAAACATTCACCATGTTGTTGTGGACGAGGCGCAGGATTATACGCCGCTCCAGATGAAAATAATACACGAGCTGTTCCCGTCCAGCAGTTTTACTTTGGTCGGCGATTTGAACCAGAGCCTGAACCCGTATGCAAATATAGGTGACACTGATGCCCTGGCAGAGATATTCCAGACCCGGAGCGTATCGCATATAAAACTGACGAAAAGCTACCGTTCCACCCTTGAAATCACAAGGTTCGTAAACCATATTGCAGGCATTGAAACAGGAAGCGGGCTTATAAACAGAAACGGAAAACCGCCAAAGGTATGTGTTGTGCAGTCTGCCGAAGAATGTGCACGCAGAATAAAGAAAGATATCGATGACACGGTTTCAGAAGGCTACAGGTCAATGGCTGTGATTGCAAGGAACAGGCATGAAGCTGTAATGATACACAAAATCCTGTCAGGGTACGTTAAATGCAACCTGGTGGTGAAAGCTGAAACAACTTTTCCCCGCGGGATAACGGTAATGCCGTCATACCTGTCGAAAGGGCTGGAGTTTGACGTGGTTTTTGTATTGAACTTAGATAACCCGTATACAGGGGAGGAAGAGAAAAACCTGTTTTACACCGTGTGCAGCAGGGCACTGCACAGGCTTTATATATATACACTTGATAAACTTCCCGGGTACCTGGACAGTATACCCGAAGACTTTTATGAAAAGGACTGACTGCTCATTTTCAAATACATGGTTCTGATGTACAAAAAATACCTTGAAACCATTCCATGTTAAGGTTATCATAAAGACATATAAAATTAACGGGAGGTTATAAAATTAATGGAAATCAGTGAATTGTACAATGAAATAATCACCGCACTGGAGGGCAAGAAAGCAAAGGATCTTCGGGTTATTAACATTCAGGATCTGACAACCGTTGCAACATATTTTGTCATATGCAGCGGTACATCCACAACCCATATAAAGACCCTTGCCGACGAAGTGGAGTTCAGGCTGAGGGAAAAGGGAGTGTCTCCGCTCCGGGTGGAAGGCTACAATCATGGAAGATGGATTCTTATCGATTACGGTGATATAGTTGTTCATATTTTCCATGAAGAAGATCGCGAATTTTATAACCTCGAACGACTGTGGCAGGATGGCAAGGCCATCCCGGTAAATAATGCTGAATAGAAAGATTCTGCGCTTTTGGTCTGAACATAAGCCGAAGCGTTGTATATAAACAGGAGGCGTAACAGATGGCGTATTCAACGGAAATAGACAAGAAATGGCAGAAAAAATGGGAAGAAACCAATCTTTACAGGTTCGACAGGGAGAATCTCGATAAAAAGCTGTACTGCCTGGAGATGTTTTCATATCCTTCGGGCGCAAAGCTGCATGTAGGCCACTGGTACAATTTCGGGCTGACCGATTCATGGGCAAGGATGAAGCGGCTGCAGGGCTACAATGTATTTCATCCCATGGGTTTTGATGCTTTCGGGCTTCCTGCCGAGAACTATGCCATAAAAACAGGTATACATCCGAAGGATTCCACGTATAAGAATATTGAAACGATGGAAAAACAGCTCAGGGAAATGGGTGCGACCTATGACTGGGATTACGAGGTAATAACATGTGCGCCCGAATACTACAAATGGACCCAGTGGATTTTCCTGAAACTTTATGAACACGGGCTTGCATACAGAAAAAATGCCCCGGTAAATTGGTGTCCGAGCTGTAAGACAGTTCTTGCGAACGAGCAGGTTGTGGACGGCGGCTGTGAGCGCTGCCATACCGAGGTTGTTAAAAGGGATTTGACCCAGTGGTTCTTCAGGATAACCGCCTATGCCCAGGAGCTTCTTGACTGCATTCCCGGCCTGGACTGGCCCGAGAAGACGAAAAAAATCCAGACAAACTGGATTGGCCGTTCGGAAGGTGCGGAAATAGAGTTTAAGGTATATGGAAGCGACAGGACATTCAAAGTATTCACCACGAGGGCCGATACCCTTTACGGTGTGACCTATGTGGTCCTTGCACCCGAAAGTGAACTGACCGACGAAGTTACAACCGACGAGTACAGGGAACAGGTGGAGGCATATAAGGAGTTTGCAAGGAAGCAGACCGAAATCGAAAGAATGTCCACTGTTAAGGAGAAGACGGGAGTTTTCACCGGAGGCTATGCAATTAACCCGGTAAACGGCGAAAAGGTACCCATCTGGATTTCCGATTATGTCCTGGCCAGCTACGGTACCGGATGTGTTATGGCGGTACCCGGGCATGATGAACGTGACTTCAAGTTTGCAACAAAATTCAACCTCCCGATAAGTAGAGTTATCAAAAGCAAGGATGGTTCGCCTGACGACCTTCCCTTTGTCGAAGACGGAGTGCTGACCGACAGTGCGGAATTCTCGGGAATGACTTCTGAACAGGCGAGAACTGAAATAGTTAAAAAACTTCAAAAGGAGAATAAAGCTGAATTCAAGGTAAATTACCGCCTCAGGGACTGGCTTGTTTCAAGACAGCGTTACTGGGGTGCACCGATTCCCATTATCCACTGCGACAGCTGCGGGATTGTGCCGGTTCCCGAAGAGGATCTGCCTGTTGAACTGCCCTACGATGTGGAGTTTACTCCCGATGGAGAGTCACCGCTGAAAAAGTGCGAGGCATTCATGAATACCACGTGCCCCAGGTGCGGTAAACCCGCAAAGAGGGATCCGGACACGCTTGATACCTTTGTATGCTCATCCTGGTATTTCCTGAGATACCCCGACAACCGTAATGACAAGGAAGCGTTTAACAGGGAATGGATAAACAAAATCCTGCCGGTTGACAAATACGTGGGCGGTGCCGAACATGCAGCGATGCACCTGCTGTATGCACGGTTCTTCACAAAGGCATTAAGGGATATGGGATACCTTGATTTCGACGAACCTTTCAGGTCCCTTGTGCACCAGGGAACTATCCTGGGCCCGGACGGTGCGAGAATGAGCAAATCCAGGGGCAATACAATATCGCCCGATGACTATATAAAGGAATATGGCTCTGACGTATTCAGGCTTTATCTTGCATTCGGCTTTGCATATACAGAGGGAGGTCCCTGGAGCGATGAAGGCATAAAAGCCATTTCAAGGTTTGTCAACCGCGTGGAAAGGCTTGTTGAAAAGTTTATTAGTGAAAAGGGCGGGAATACAACCGATCGTATCGGCCCTGAAGAAAAAGAACTGGTATTTGTCCAGAACACGGCAATAAAAGGTGTTACCGAAGACGCGGAAAAATTCCAGTTCAATACTTCGGTTGCCCGTATAATGGAGCTTACAAACGCCCTTTACAAGTACGATGCCCTTGAATTGAAGAACAGGGGATTGATGGAAGGCGCCATTCGTGATTTATTGATAATCCTGTCACCCTTTGCTCCGCATTTCTGCGAGGAGATGTGGGAACAAATGGGATATCCGTATTCAATATTCAATCAGAAATGGCCAGTGTATGATCCCAAGGCTCTTGTAAGGGATACGGTTGAAATGGCAGTCCAGGTTAACGGCCAGGTTAAATACAAAATACAGGTTTCCCAGGATGCGGATAACAAGGCAGTAGAAGAAGCCGCATTGAACGATGAAAAGGCTGAGGTCTACCTGAAAGGCAGGGAAATCGTAAAGATAATCGTAGTGCCAAAGCGCCTCGTCAACATTGTAGTTAAGTAATTGAAAGAAGCACTGCATGTACACTATGCGGACGTTCCCGTCCGCGCTTTCAGCAACAGGCATACCAGATGATTCTGCATGGGCGGACGTCTCTGTCCGCCCGTTAAGGCTGTCTGTAAAAAAGCCACGCGGGTGGCTTGTAATAAAGGGGGATCTTTGGTCATGTATGAACTGGATTACAAAAAGTTCTGGGAAGAGAATGAAAAGTGTTTTGAGCCTTTCACAACCAGCAAACCGCGTGTACCGGTAAAACTGCCCTTTGATGACCACTTTTTGTTTGAAGATGTGAGTATTGAGTCCACAGTACGCTATTACCATGACAGGGATTTCAGGCTCCGGATGAACAGGCTTTGCAACGACAGGATGGAAAAAGCCATAGGAATGCGGTTCTTTGATGAAGAAGAGAAAATGACGGTTTCACCCAACAGGTTTGAAGTTATTATGGGTGCTCACTGGGAGTACAGCGAAGGCGGCACGCCATGGCTTGAATCAACCGTAGAGGATATTGAAGATGTTAAAAAACTGATATCAAGGGCAGAAAAACTGGATATGGAAAAAGAGGCCTTCCCGGATGAATGGTATGCTGAAAAGGAACGTGTGGAAAAAGAGACAGGAATCAAACTTGATTACGGCAGCAGGGGGCACAGGGGACCTGCAACGATGGCGACAAGTATCCTTGGTACCGAAAACACCTGTATTTTCATTATGGAAGAACCCGATGTAATGAAGTCTTTTTTCGAGGTCCTGACCGAAAAGATGGTGGAATACCATGAAGCACTTCTGAAAGCAACAAACTCTGAACTAAAGCCCGGTTACTGGATCACCGACGACAACTGCTATTTATTCCCGCCTGACAAGTACGAGAAATTCTGTGCGCCATTCCTTGAAAGAATTTTCAGGGAATTTGCACCCGCCCCGAATGACTACAGGTATCAGCACTCGGACAGTGCGATGGGGCATTTGATGCCGATACTGAATGATTTGGGCGTGAATAATGTTAATTTCGGGCCCACAATACATCCCGCAGAAATCAGAAAGGCAATGCCCAGGGCCGTAATTCACGGGCAAATACCACCTTTCACACTGCGTAACGGAAGTGCCGATGAAATCATCGAAACCGTCAAGAGAGATATAGATGCAGCCGGCAGAGACGGAGGCCTTGTTGCCACAACCGCAGGCAGCATAGCCGCCGGAACATCCTATGACAACATAAAGATTTTCCTTTGGGCAGTAAACGAATACGGCAGGTATTAATACAGCGATGTTGAAAGGCGGACAAATCTGTCCGCCTTTTCTAATCGATATCATCCTTTCAATACGGGAACAAACGCACCTGTACGCCCACAGAACTACAACAGCACATTCTGCCAGCGGCCGTTGTACAGCACGCGCTGGTGGCTGAACCCCAACCTTTTTAATATTTTCAGGGCTTCAGAATAGTATGAGTCGATCCAGTCCGGATGATGCGCGTCTGAATTCAGCACCACGGGTATGTCCATTTCCCTGATGAGCTTCAGTATCCACTCGGAAGGATACATTTCAGCGGTATATCCCCTGGAAATCCCGCCGGTATTGATCTCCACCGTTATATTCTTCTCGCGGATAATGCATAAAACCTCTTCAACCTTGTTCCTGTACCATATCTCGGTTTCGTCAAAATATTCGTTACCGGCGTTGTTCTTTTTTATCACATCAAGGTGACCTGCAATATCAGGCGGCTGAGTCCTTATCATTTCAACAAGCTGGTTATAGTATGTTTCCACAAGTGCCCTGGCATTGCCGCCGAATACACTGCCCAGCAGTTCCCTGAACTCATCGGGGGGACCGTCCACTGTCAGGTACCTGTCATTTTTTTCATCATAAATGAAATGCACCGAGCCTATTGTGTAGTCGATACCCGGATAATCCCTGAAGTCCCTGCTGTCCGGATAGAAATCGGTTTCAAGGCCGGTATAAATCTGTATCCGGTTTTTATATTTTTCCTTCAGTTCCTTAATGGTCCCAATATATTCGGAAAGTTTTTCAGACTTCATGGTCCAGCCTGTGTCGAAGAAAAAGGGGGCATGGGATGTAAAACCTATGGCTGAAAAACCTTTCCTTATGGCTGCCTGAACATAGTCCTCGGGCATCATGGCGCCATCGCAGAAGGAACTGTGTGTATGATAGGTTGCCAGCATAATTTCACCTGTTTATTTTATTTTTAGCTTGTTTGTAAGATTGGAAATGTTGACTGACAGAAGCTCAACATATCTCTTGATTTTCTTCGTCGTGGTTTTTTCAAATTCTTCCTTCCTGATATCAAAATGCTGAATTCTTTTGTAAGAAGACAGCTTCTTATTGACTTTCTTAACCTCGGCCAGAATAGCCTTATGAATTTCTTCATCTGACGGCTGTCTGCCGAGCTCTTCCTCGAAGTATTCCATTCTCGGAACAATCTGGGCGCATACCCTGGTTTCGTCATGCTCAGGATCATCAACACCATAAACAAGGGATTCAAGGATGTGCGGGCTCTGGTTCAGATACAACTCAATATCTTCAGGATAAATATTCTTTCCGTTCTTGGTAACAATAACATTCTTCTTCCGGCCTGTTATATATAAAAATCCGTCCTTGTCTATCCTGCCGTAATCGCCGGTGTGGAGCCAGCCGTCCTTCAATACTTCACGGGTTGCTTCCTCATTCCTGTAGTATCCAATCATGACGTTGTCGCCCCTGACAAGAATCTCACCGATCTTATCCCTGCCCGGATCCAGGATTTTTACTTCAACACCGGCAAGAGGCAGGCCTACCGATCCGTCCTTGTATTTTTCAAGCCTGTTGACCGAAACTATCGGTGAGCATTCTGTAAGGCCGTACCCCTGCAGCAGGTTGAACCCCATTGCCCGGAACGCCTTGCTTATTTTCGGGTTGAGGGCTGATGCGCCTGAAATGATAAGCCTTAATCTTCCGCCCAGGTTCTGATGTACTTCATTGAACAGTTTTCTCTGTATATCTTTTATCCCGAGTTTTGCAAGAAGCGGAGCAATAAACAGGCCAAACCTGAATTTAAGGTACTTGTTCTCCTTTTTCGCCTTTTTCTCTATTTTGTTGTATACATTTTCAAGTATCAGCGGAACCGACATGATGATACTTGGTTTGTACTCCTGGATATTTTTCGATATATGCCTGAGGCCTTCACAGAAACCAATCGATACTCCAAGGTAAACCATTGTCAGGAAACCTGCGGTACATTCATATGTATGATGGAGCGGGAGTATGGACAGAATGTTGTCACGGTTGTCAGCTGTAAGAAGTTGTGATACACCCATAATATCATGGCATATGTTTTTGTGGGACAGCATTACTCCCTTCGATTTGTCGGTGGTGCCCGATGTAAAGATAAGCATTCTCATTTCTTCGGGATTTATTTCAGCGTCTATGTACTCCCGGTTGCCCGATTCAATAAGGCTTTGCCCTTTTTCGAGCATTTCAGGTATTGTAATAATCCCGTCTTTTTGCCCGTCCCTTACAGGATCCATGCTGATTATATATTTTAAGTCAGGCAGATCGTCTTTTATTTTGATAACGCTTTCTATGTAATCCGAAGATGTAACAATTGCAGATGCTTCCGAACGGGATAACAGGGAGGACACTTCATTGACGGGAAGTTCCTTGTCCAGCGGTACAATAACGCCGGCGCCGTTGACAACGGCCAGGTATGTAAGGCACCATTCATACCTGTTTTCACTCATCACCGCTATTTTTGCATTTTTAAGACCCAGGTCAATGAGGGCTGTTCCGAACTTGTTCAAAGACTCTGAAAATTCCCTGTATGTAATGGATGTAAAATTACCGTCGCTGTCTTTCAATGTGAATGCGCTGCTGTCGGGGATTAATTCGGTGGTTTGCTTCACCATGTCTCTAAGATCTGCGATCTTTCTTACACTAAAATACTTCAACTTATTTCTGCTCATTTTCTACCCCACCAAAAAATAAATTAAAAAAACTGAGATGTATCAAAGTAATTATATTATATCGAATACGATTTAAGAATACAACGAATGATTTTTTCTAATATTTGTTTTGTATTAAAAACACATTCACGCAAATTATATTAATGTTGCATCAAAATTATTCTTCAGTGGTTTTAAAACATCTCCCTTTTTGGCATGGGAAAATAAGAAAAAAGGAGGGAACTCTGTGAAAGTTGAAAAAATGGACTATCCCAATGAAGGAGTCAAGTGTGTTGTGAACAGTTGCTACTATTATATGTCAGGTGACAAATGTTCTGCAGAGAAGATAGAAGTACAGCCTCGCAACGCCAACACAAGCGAAGAAACCGACTGCGCGACTTTCATTCCGCAGAATCAGCAGTCATAAGAATCAAGGGGTGGCAGAACGCCGCCCTTTTTAGTAATCGTTTGAAATTTTCGAATGTTAATAAAATGTAATACAAAATTTTAGAAAATATTATAAAATCCTTTGATATAACTGCTCGTTTATTGTTGAAACCGGTGATTCCTTATGCTATTATAATTAGGGAAAATCTAAACTTGTCGAAAGAAGGAAAATTCCAAATGAGTGATTTGTTGAAAGTAAATGCCTGCGTATACTCGCGAAAAGGATATGAACGGGAACAGAACCGCGATGACTTTTACATGAACGGTAAATTTTTGTCCGAGCATCATATAGACAATATGGAAGCATCAATTGAGAACCGGGCTGAGGAATTCTTTTTTGCTGTTGCTGATCATATGGAATTTTCTGATGATGAGCAAAAGGCTGATTTCTCAATTCTCAGGGAAATTGGCAAGTTCCATGAAAAAATAACCGTTCAGGACGGTGACATTGACTATAAAACAAGGGAGCTCACCGCAAGGGTTACCGAAACCGTAAAATATCTTCGAAGTTTTCATGATATAAATGACATACCCGATGATGCGCCTGAGAGGCAAATGGGTTTTGCAGGGCTTTTGCTTACCGGTGGCAAAGCTATAGCTGCTACATATGGTACAGGCCATATTTTCTACTGCAGTGGTGATGATTTCAAACACCTGACTCCGGGGTATACAAAGGAGGAATGGCAGGGTGAACTTGATCATATAACCGATGAAGAGGAAGAACAGGAAGAGGAGAGCATTGAGACAGACAATCGGACTGCTGTATTCAGTACCGAACCTATAGAATTGTTTGAAGGAGATAAGTTCCTGCTGTTAAGTGACGGTGTTTACAATGCTCTTGGCGAAGAATTTATTGAAGACATCCTGTCAATGCGGAGCGACAGCACTTATATTGCCTACCGCCTGGTAACCGAGGCTATGAAAAGGGACAGCAGCGACGACATGACTGCGATGGTCATAGGTATTGAAAGAATCAAGTCTCCGACAGGCTCTGCGAGGAAACCGGCAGTTAAACCAAAGACTTCGGCATTAAAGAACGTGCCTCCGCCGACTTATAAACACAAGAAGAGAAACGTCAGGAAGTATGAAAATATCATATACTATGTATCAGTGTTCATGACAGCGGTTCTTATCATCCTGATTCTGTTTTATGTAATCAGGGGTATGATGAGGAACCTGACTGAAAACCTTGGAGATGGTGATCTTGCATTGAATCCCACGCCAATTGCTACGTTATCACCTACACCAACACCCGAGGTAACACCCGAGCCGACACCTGAACCCACGCCTACAGAGGCGGCCGCGGCAGAAGTAATTGAACACACCGTTCAAAGAGGAGAAACCTTGTCGTCAATAGCAAGGAAGTACTACGGAAGCGATGCTTATTACGAAAAATTAGGCAAGTACAACAACATTCCTGCACCTTACAATACCATTTCCATAGATCAGAAGATAAAGATTCCGCCGCTGGAGGAATTGCTTAAAGTTGAATAGTATAATGATTAATGGATATATGAAAAGCGGTTCAGAAGAGAACCGCTTTTTATTATGCTATTCCTGTGATAAAGAACCGGTATTTACGGCGCACCGGGATTTATCAGTCTTTCTATCAGTTTGTACCCCTCTTCAATAAATATCCCGGCTGATGCCGCATTTT
Source organism: Clostridiales bacterium DTU070 (assembly GCA_001513105.1). Classification (GTDB taxonomy): domain Bacteria; phylum Bacillota; class Clostridia; order DSM-8532; family DSM-8532; genus Thermoclostridium. Next base: position 42,814 of record LFSH01000053.1, read on the forward strand.
TCTCGGAGTACCCGGTATTTTTGCTTTTCGCTGGATTGCCTTTCCGGTAGATTACATACGGAACGGGATCTGCGGAATGGGTTTTTATAGACAGCGGTGTAGGGTGATCGGGGAGCAGAAGTATCGAATAGTCCCATTTTGATAGTCCCTTAAGCAAAGGCCCAAGAAGCTCTGAATCTATGAGTTCTATTGATTTGACCTTGCCTTCGGTAAGTCCCTGGTGTCCGCACTCGTCCGGTGCTTCAACATGAATGTAAACAAAATCACTTCCTGACTCCAGTTCCTTTAATGCAGCCAGTGCTTTTCCGCTGTAATTTGTATGGATATTGCCGGTGGCTCCTTCAACGTAAACGGGTTTAAGCCCGGCAAGTATCCCTATTCCGCGCACCAGGTCCACAGCAGATATTACGCTTCCCTTCAGCCCGAACTTATCATGGAATGTATTAAGCGAAGGCTTTTTGCCCTGTCCCCAGAGCCATATTGATGTAGCAGGGTTCAAACCGTTCTTTATGCGGTTTTTATTTACGGGATGTTCTTTTAATACTTCGGTGCTTTTCTTCATCAGTGACAACAGGATATCGCTTCCTTCACCCTTCGGCAGATAGTCCAAAACCTTTCTCCCGCTGATATCATGAGGCGGAGTAAGGTTCAGGCTGAGATTACCGTTTTTCCAAACAAGACAGTGCCTGTAGCTGATACCCGGATAGAAGGCGAACGAATCGTCATTAAACTTTTCAGCTATTGTGCGTATCAGCTCACGGGATTCGGCGGTTGTGATCTCACCCGAACTGTAATCAATCATTGTTTTGTCTTCATAGTTTTCCTCATCCGACAGTGTGACCAGGTTGCATCGTATTGCAACATCCTTATCACCGAGGGAAATTCCCATGCTTACGGCTTCAAGAGGTGAACGTCCCGTATAATGAACACGCGGATCATAGCCGAACACCGACAGGTTTGCCACATCACTGCCCGGATGGAGGCCGTCGGGTACTGTTTTGACAAGCCCCATCTCGCCGTTTTGGGCAAGATAGTCCATATTGGGCTTGTCCGCAGCCTCCAAGGGTGTTTTGTTGTTCAGTTCCGCTACCGGGTAATCGGCCATGCCGTCCCCAAGAAGAACAATATATTTCATATAAAATCACCTTGCACAATTAGTCTTTTAGTCCCTTGGTCAAGCATTGCCCGGGTTGATATTTACTATAATTATATATATATCTTCTGTTACTGTCCAATAGTTTGGCTGATTTTTCATAAACAAAAAAGGCAGGTCACAATGGCCTGCCTTTTTTAAATAACATGCTTAACCGACCATATATAACAGGACACCTGCTGCAATAGCAGATCCTATAACCCCTGCGACATTCGGTCCCATGGCATGCATAAGGAGAAAGTTCTGAGGATTTGATTCCTGGCCGACTTTTTGGGAAACACGCGCAGCCATCGGTACAGCAGATACTCCTGCAGAACCTATCAACGGATTTATCTTTCCTCCTGAAATCCAGTTCATTAGTTTTCCAAACAATACGCCTGTTGCGGTTCCTACGCTGAATGCGATTAATCCCAGTCCGATAATTGCGAGTGCCTTCAGGCCGAAACCGGGCTGACTGAGCTTGTCCGCGCTTGCGGTTGCTCCCACTGTAAGACCTAAGAAGATGGTAACGATATTTATCAATGCATTTTCAGCAGTCTCGCTCAAGCGCCCTACAACACCTGATTCTCTGAAAAGGTTTCCGAGCATCAGCATAGAAATAAGCGGAGCTGCTGATGGAATTATTAAAATTGTGAGAATGGTGACAATAATGGGAAACAGTATTTTTTCAGCTTTGGAAACAGGACGAAGCTGCTCCATAACAATTGCGCGTTCCTTTTTAGTGGTCAGTGCCTTCATAATGGGAGGCTGAATTACCGGAACAAGCGCCATATATGAATAAGCGGCCAGTGCAATCGGTCCCAATAACTCGGGTGCAAGCTGCGTTGTAAGCCATATTGCTGTCGGGCCGTCTGCTCCGCCTATGATTGCAATTGAAGCCGCCTGCTTTTCAGTGAAATTTCCAAGGGCCATAGCCCCGAGATAGGTTCCGAAAATGCCGAACTGGGCTGCGGCGCCTAATAACAGGCTTTTCGGGTTTGAAATCAAGGGCCCGAAATCGGTCATAACACCAATGCCCAGGAATATCACCGGAGGATAAATTCCAAGTTTTACACCGAGATACAATAAATCAAACAAACCGCCTTCGCGGAGTATTGCCATATAATCGATAGGATTGGCATCCCACAGGTGTGGATTCATTAATCCGCCAAGAGGCAGATTTGCTGCCAGCATACCGAATGATATCGGCACCAGCAGTAATGGTTCATACTTCTTAACTATAGCAAGGTATAAAAAAACACATGCAATCAGTATCATTACAAAATGCAGAGGTGTCATGTTAGCAAAGCCTGATTCCTGTATAATACCTGATATAGCCTTTACAAAATCCTGCCACATAATAATCTCCTTTAACTATTAATTTTTTACAGTCTTGTAAGGATATACTCATTCCTTCCGGCAACGTTCCATATTGGAGTGGTATGTCCAATACGTCTGATTGATCTGACTTTTATATCAGAACCTGAGCCACCCATGCTTGCTGCAATTGCTGCAGCAATAACAGCAATAACCTCCGGGTTTAAACCCTGCTGAGGCTGGCTGAGAACGGGGCTGGGGTTAACAACAGTGGTCTCAGAAACATTTTTTTTTACCGGGTTGTCATTATTACCGCTGCCATTCTTTCTGCTGCTTATTCTTGACACTATTGCCGAATAAATCTTTATGCAAACGCTCAATAATATAAGTACGGCAAAAACAACCACCATACCAACCAGAACAACTTCAAAAGTACGCATGACTGCACCTCCTTGTAGATTATAAAAATCCGTATGTGTTAAAATTATCACAATATTTGATTTCAGTCAATATAACAAGGTTCAGAGTTTCTCTTTTTATGCGAATATGTACGGTATTTTATGCAATAAATATAAAAATATCAATCCAAAAAATAAGAACCGGAACTATCCGAAAAGAAATGACGCATAACCGGTTACAACATTCAAGCTGTTTTCCGGGGTATTATCTGAAAATTTTCATATTCATTCTTAATACTGTTTGTACTCTGATTGGTTCTGACAGTATCAGTGTTTCATTTTGCCTTCCTGCCGCTAAGAAGCATGTCAAATATCCCCTCTTCGGTATCAGGAACGTCATAGTCACCGTCCAGGCGGCCCTGGTAATGATATACTATGCCGTTTTTTTCGTTTTTTTCAAGGCAATCCAGCAGGAATTCCTCACCGTATTCCCCGGCAAACCGGGCAAAGGCCCTGATTCTTCTGTTGTCAAGCATATTGCCCGTGCACGGGAAACTGCTGCATTCCCAGCAGCCACGTAAATTTTTGGCCCTGCAGCACTGAAGATTTTTACAGCTTTCCTTATCTTTACATCCATCATTTCTGCAGCCGACGCATTCATTGTTTTTACTGCACACAGCGCATACAAGCCCGCAGTATGCTATACCTGATTTCCTGTCCACAATTATCCTCCGCATGTTAACGCATTTATTCCAATTTTAGGCTGGTAATCAGCATTTGATTGTTTTTTTGTCTTAACGATTCATACCATTATGCAATTCATGAAATGATAACAGCCTGTTAATGTCAAAATACCTTCTTTTGACATTATACCCTAAATTCCTGCACAGTCAATTTATTAAAACCCCGAACCCGGACAGGGATGATAAGCAAAGGCATTTTCAGGTTGCACTTTATAATAAGTTTGGAGTATAATTAGTTTTAATGGCCGGATAATTCCGGCACGGAAATTTATTGTCCTGCCGAAGCAATTTGGGGTATATTATAATGTAGTATCCCTTTTAGCCGGCTGAAAACATCACATTGATTATAAAACTTTCGGGAACTGATATTTTAATTCTCGGGGAGGAATATGAGATGGCGAAAGTAACAGGAGATATGATTATCAGGGATGTGCTTATGCTTGACGAAGGCACGGCGCCGATTTTCATGAAGCACGGAATGCATTGCCTGTTTTGTCCGTCTGCTTCAGGAGAAAGCATTAAGGACGCATGCGCTGTGCATGGCATAGATCCGGAAAAACTCGTGAATGAGCTGAACGAGTATCTCAGCAGCAAGCAATAAGCAAAAAACAGAAACCGCCGTACCCGGCGGTTTTTTATTAGCTTTAGGTTCAGCATGCATCCAAAACTGATTGACGCCTTTTTACAGTAAGTCTATAATAGAAGTACTGACTACAGACGAGGTGTTGTATGGAAGTAAAGCAAATTAAAGAGTTGATTACAGGCGAGGTTCATACATGTGCCGACAGGATGGATATCGTCATTAAATCAGCGTGCGGTGCGGATTTGATGAGTGATGTCATGGCTTTTTCGAAGGAGAACGCCATGCTCCTTACAGGTCTTGTAAATCCACAGGTTATACGCACTGCAGAGATGATGGACATCCAGGTGGTCGTGTTTGTACGCGGGAAAAAACCCACGGCTGAAATGTGTGAACTGGCCGAAGAAAAAGGTATTGTCCTGTTATCAACTGAGTTAACCATGTTTACTGCCTGCGGAATTTTGTATAAAGCCGGAATTGCAGGAAAAGGAAGCGGTTGTGAGTAGTATTATAAAAAAGGAATATGACATCCCTGCCAACGACTTTTCATTGGCCGGGGAAGCATCAAGCAATGTTCGAAAACTGTTAACCCAGCTGGGTGTATATCCGACAGTTATCAAAAGAACTTCCATTGCCATGTACGAAGCCGAATTGAATGTTGTGATTCATGGTAATGGCGGGAAGGCCCGTGTTGAGATTTTTGAGGACAAGATAGAAATCCTGGTTTATGACGAAGGACCCGGTATAGAAGATATTGAACTCGCGATGAAGGAAGGGTATTCAACGGCACCCGACTTCATCAGGGAAATGGGGTTCGGCGCAGGAATGGGCCTTTCAAACATCAAAAAAAACTCAGACAGGTTTGTGCTGGAAAGCGAGCCAAACAAGGGCACAAGGGTTTATATCACCATATACTTGTATTAGAGGAAGGTCAGTAATATGACTAATTACTTCCATTCGGTTACACTTGAGGAGGATAAATGCAGGGGATGTACAAACTGCATCAAGCATTGTCCCACCGAAGCGATACGGGTCAGAAACGGTAAGGCTACCATTATAAAAGAGCGGTGCATAGACTGCGGCGAGTGCATCAGGGTATGTCCGTACCATGCCAAAAAAGCAGTAACCGATCCCATATCTGAATTATCGAAATACCCAGTAAAAGTGGCATTACCTGCACCGTCGCTGTATGGGCAGTTTGGCCAGGATATTTCACGGGAAAGAATTCTGAAGGGTTTGCTGGAACTTGGCTTTGACTGGGTTTTTGAAGTGGCGAAGGCTGCAGAGATAGTTTCAGATGCAACAAGGCGGATAATCGGGGCAGGTAACGTAAAAAAACCGGTTATATCTTCGGCGTGCCCGGCTGTTGTCCGTTTAGTCCAGGTAAGATTCCCCAACCTGATAAACAACCTTCTGAAAATTGAATCCCCGATGGAAGTGGCTGCAAGAATTGCAAAGCAGACAATTACTGAAAGGGAGAACATTCCGGCCGAAGAAATAGGGATATTCTTTATATCCCCATGTGCTGCAAAGGTTACAAGCGTGAAGGCGCCCTACGAGAAAAAGGAATCATTTGTAAACGGCGTTCTTTCAATGAAGGATATACATATTAAGCTTCTTGAGAAAATCAAAAGCATACCCTGGGATTTTGACGGTGATCTTGTATCCTCGGGTGCGTACGGCGTAGGATGGGCTGGTTCGGGAGGAGAGTGCAGTGCCCTTGAAACCCCCAGGACACTTGCTGTTCACGGTATTCATAATGTTATAAATATATTCGAGGAAATAGTTGAGGACAGGCTCAAAAATGTGGATTTTGTGGAGGCTTTGTCCTGCACCGAAGGCTGCCTTGGCGGGCCTTTGACCGTTGTAAACCCCTTTGTCGCGAGTACAAACCTGAAGTGGCAGGTTAACAGGGCAAAGGAAAGGGATTTTTCCGGGGAAAACACAGCGGCGGATTACCAGGACTTGCTTTGGACAAAGGATATGGAGTATAAACCCATATTGAAACTTGACGACAACATGATGAAAGCAATGATAAAAATGCAGAAGCTGGAGGAGATTAATGACGGGCTTCCGGGTCTTGACTGCGGTGCCTGCGGCTCGCCGAGCTGCCGTGCTCTTGCCGAGGATATCGTAAGAGGGTTGGCATTTGAGACCGATTGCATATTCAAACTCAGGGAAAAGGTATCGGATCTGGCAGATCATATGAAGGCGTTTGAACACATTTACAGGCAGAAAACAGAGGATTAGCAATATACATACCCAGGGGGAAATAAAACCAAATGACGGTTAAAGATTTTGTGCAACACTGCGGATACAGAATATTAAGCTGTGCTGACAGGGCCGATAAAACCGAGATTACAGGGGTTTATGTCTGTGACCTGTTAAGCATGGCGATGGCGCGTGTTAAGGACGGCGAACTGTGGGTTACCGTGCATACAAATATCAATATTGTGGCTGTGGCGTGCCTTACCAATGCCAGCTGTGTTGTTATTCCCGAGAATATTGAGGTAGAGGAGCAGACAGTCAATAAAGCCGCTGAAAAAGGGGTTATTATAGTTCAGTCCCCGCATACAAGTTATGAAATCTGCATAAATTATCATCTGAAAAAATCGGAGTCGGGAAATGGTTAAAGCGGCGGTGGATTTGCATATTCATTCCTGCCTTTCCCCCTGTGCAAGCGATGACATGACACCCAACAACATTGTCATGATGTCGAAAATTAAGGGGCTTGATATAATATCGGTCTGCGATCACAACCATACCGGAAACCTTGAAGCCGTATCAAAAGCTGCTGATGAAGCCGGTATTTTATTATTGCCCGGTCTCGAGCTGGAAACCAGTGAAGAAATCCATCTTCTGTGTTATTTTCCGTCGCTGGAAAGTATTTTCAACATGCAGTCGGTTTTAAACAACTACTATCTGAACATAGAGAACAGGGAGGACATTTTCGGCCCGCAATGGATTATGGATGCATCCGACAGGCCTGTAAGAAAAGTTGAGCACCTTCTGACAACAGCAACGAAACTTGACCTGTACAGCTGTGTTTCGCTGGTTCGTGAGATTGGGGGTGTTCCGGTCCCGGCCCATGTAGACAGAAGTTCCTACAGTATTATCTCAAACCTTGGCTCAATACCCGGCGACTTGCGCTTTAACACGCTGGAGCTGTCCAGGGGTGTTTCAAAAGAGGATTTTTTAAAGAAATATCCCGAATATGCCGACAGGTTCTTTATATCATCATCCGATGCCCACGATCTTGGCATGATTCTTGAAAGAGAATGGTTTATTGAACTGGAAAAATTAAGTATAATGGATATACTGGAAAAGCTGAGAGGCTGAGAATTATTCCAGGCAAGGATTCCGGAGGATACTCATGAATTTTGATGTTGTTATTGAAAAAACAGAAAAACTTGCGGAGAATATTTATTTCCTGAGATTGAGATCCGAACGCATTTCAGCGGAAGCAGTCCCGGGGCAGTTTGTCAACATAAAGTGCCACGACGGGCTGGATGCGTTCTTAAGACGGCCCATAAGCATTATGCGGGCAAATCCCGCCGAAAAAACCTTTGACATTGTTTATATGGTCAGGGGTAAGGGCACAAGGATATTGTCCTGCCTTGAATGCGGGGACACGGCAGACTGCGTGGGCCCTTTGGGCAGGGGATTTACTCTCCCCGAAAAGGGAGAGAGAATCTGCGTTATCGGCGGAGGTATAGGAGTTTTCCCGCTGCTGTTTTTGCTTGAACGAAGCAAAGATGTGCATAAAACCGCTTTTTTGGGATTCAGGACAAGGGACATGATAGTATTGCAAAAGGATTTTGAAAAGGTTTCGGACAGGCTCGTTATATCCACCGATGACGGCAGTTTCGGTCATAAAGGGCTTATTACGAATCCTTTTATCGAGTATCTTCAAACCGAAAAACCCGATCGGGTTTACACCTGCGGCCCGCTGCCGATGATGAAAGCGGTGGCTGAAGCCTGCATTGAAAGAAACATATTCTGCGAAGTTTCAATGGAGCAGCGGATGGGCTGCGGCATAGGGGCCTGCCTTGTATGCGTATGCAAGGTAAGGCATAATGATGACTTCGGGTATGAACGCATATGCAGGGACGGCCCTGTTTTCAGCGCCGAAAAAATCATTTTCTGAAATATTTATTACTGAAGAATGATTTCAGGGAGGATATGATCTTGGACTTGTCTGTCAATATAGCCGGATTGAAACTTAAAAACCCGATAATTGCCGCGTCAGGCACCTTCGGCTTTGGAAGGGAATTCAGTGAATTCTTTGATTTAAACCTTATGGGCGGTATTTCGGTAAAAGGCCTTACTTTGAACCCGAGGAAAGGTAACGCTCCGCCAAGGATTGCCGAGACCCCTGCAGGAATCCTTAACAGTGTCGGGCTTCAGAATCCCGGAGTTCATGCCTTTATCCGGGACGAGATACCTTTTCTTAGAAGGTTTGACACGGCCATAATCGCAAACATTGCAGGCAACACCGTTGACGACTACTGCAGGATTGCTGAAATCCTGTCCGATGCCGATATCGATGCGATCGAGCTTAATGTTTCGTGCCCTAATGTCAAAGAGGGCTGCCTCATGTTCGGCAGTACCGCCGAAGGAATATCGAAAGTTACAGCTGCTGTCAGGAGGGTTTGCAAAAAAACGCTGATTGTAAAACTGTCCCCGAATGTTACGGATATAACCGAGATGGCGAAAGCGGCTGAAGACTCCGGTGCAGATTCGGTAAGTTTGATTAATACGCTGCTTGGGATGGCAATAGACATAAACACAAAAAAGCCGATACTGGGTAATGTCATGGGAGGGCTGTCAGGCCCCGCGGTCAAACCTGTTGCGGTACGCATGGTATACCAGGTGTCAAAAACGGTAAAGATACCTGTGATTGGCATGGGCGGTATCTCCGGCGCAGAAGATGCGGTTGAATTTCTGCTTGCGGGAGCATCGGCAGTGATGATAGGAACTGCGGGTTTTGTAAATCCCTATGTCTGGGTTGAAACCGTCGAAGGGCTGAAACGGTATATGGAGCGACACGGCTTTGAAAAAGTCACGGAGCTTACCGGAGCTTTGCTGGATTAGGTTATAGATATTTTGAAAGGGTGGAGCAATGAAAACAACAATGATATTTGTCCGGCATGCTGAAGCGCTTGGGAATAAGATCCGGGAATTCCACGGATGGACCGACGAGAGTATCACCGAAAGAGGGCATATCCAGGCAATGCAGGTGGCTGAAAGGCTTGCAGACGTCAACATAGATGTATTATACAGCAGTGTAATGAAAAGGACGATGGAAACAGCGGAGTATATATCCGGGGTTACGGGGCTTCCTATTATCTCCCGCGAAGATTTGAAGGAGATAAACGGAGGGCTCTGGGAAGGCATGAGATGGGACGACCTTGCAAAAGTCTACCCCGAAGAATATGATACATGGGAAAACAGGCCTCACCTTCACCAAATGCCGGAGGGTGAAAGCATGGAATCCTTTCAGCAAAGGGTTGTTACAGCAGTTCAGGATATACTGTCCCGGGAAAAGGGCAGGGATATATGCATCGTAACACATGGTACGGTAATCCGCGTTCTCCTGTGCTGGTTCAAGGGTATGCCGCTGAAGGATGTAATAAAAATCCCGTGGTGCGACAATACCGCGATTACAACGGTAACCGAGGAAAACGGCCGGTTCCGGGTGATCCTCGAAGGGGATGCAAGCCATCTCAGCAAGGAAACCAGCACCCTGCAAAACCAGGAATGGTTCAGGGAATACAAGGAAAGGTTTTTCGGCTGTGAGTAACGGAGGTATTAATATGAACAATGTCAGGGAGAAGCTGATAAAAGCGCTTTTTGATACAAGGGCCATACGAGTTTGTCCGGCAAATGAGCCATTCTGGTACACTTCCGGGAAAATCGGCCCTTATTATATAAACACCCATTTCCTGTACGGAAGCGAAGAGAAGGCAGATTCGCTGCTCCAGGTTATTGACGGTGTAAAGGATAAAAAAGAGGAATGTTCCGGTATTTTGCATGAGCTTGTAATGAAAAACTACAACGAGGATGATATATACAGGACAACAATTGACGCGCTGCTCGAAGCAGTCCGTGAAACAATACCCGTCAGCGATTTTGACTATGTATCGGGCGGTGAACGCCGCGACTGGTTTTTCTCGCTTGCGGTTGCCGCGCTTCTTGGAAAGCCTCATATTACCATTTTCAAGGATCTGGATGCTTATATATTCCGCAGCGGGAAGTCTGAAAAACTTGATTCTCTTAACGGAGCGAAGGTGCTGCATATTGCCGATCTGATAACCAGTGCGTCAAGCTATGAACGGGCCTGGATTCCTGTTATAAGAAACGCAGGCGGAGATATGAAATACTCATTCGTGATTGTTGACAGGCTGCAGGGCGGGAGTGAGCTCCTTGAAAAGAACGGCGTTCAGTCCAATGCCCTTGTCGGCATAGATAAGGATGTGTTCAGTGAGGCTTGTGAAAAGAATTACATAGATAAGGATCAGCTCGGCATGGTAATGAAATATATAGAAGATCCCGACCTGTTCATGGAGAATTTCTTTATAAGCAATCCCGATTTCATAAAAAATGCCCTTAACAGTGATGAAAAAACGGCTTCCCGGGCAAGACTATGCATAGAAAAGGGTTATTGCCCGATGTTCAACTCACGCGCATAACTATAAGGAGCAGGGACCAATGAACATTCCGCCTGATTTTGCGAGTAAATTCAGAAACCTGATGGAACCTTCCGAGTTTGACGAATTCATTTCTTCCCTTAATGAAGACAGGGTAACGGGACTAAGGATTAACAGCTTGAAGGTCGATTCCCGGGAATGGAACAGGATATCACCATTTGAAACAAGGCCCGTTCCCTGGTCGGATAACGGTTTTTATATCAATGATAATTCAAGACCCGGCACGCGCCCGTATTATCATGCAGGCCTGTATTATATACAGGAGCCGAGTGCGATGTTCCCGGCAGAGGTGCTGGATGCCAGGCCCGGAGATCGGGTGCTGGATTTATGTGCGGCGCCCGGCGGTAAAACGGTGGCACTTGCTGCCGGTATGGAAAACACGGGCTTTCTGCTGTCCAATGACATAAACCCGAAAAGGATTAAAGCCCTTGTCAAAAACATTGAGCTTTGCGGTATAACAAACACCGTTGTTACAAACGAAACGCCTGAACGGCTTTCATTGTTTTACGGGGAGTTTTTCAATAAAATACTTTTGGATGTTCCCTGTTCGGGGGAAGGAATGTTCCGCAAGGACCAGGATGCGGTGAAAAGCTGGAATAAGTACAGGGCGGAGGAAATGCAGAAACTTCAGCGTGAAATATTCGACCATGCCTATCAGATGCTTTCCCCGGGCGGCACCCTGGTTTATTCCACGTGTACGTTCAATCCTGAAGAGAACGAACAGAATATCGCATATTTTCTGAAAAAATACCCTGACCTGTATCTTATTGATATTCCAAAGACAGCAGGAATAGAATCCGGGCGCCCCGACTGGGCCGACGGAAACACCGAACTTCTGAAAACAGCCCGGTTATGGCCTCACAGGATAAAAGGCGAAGGTCATTTTACAGCACTGCTTCGAAGGCACGGGGAGTATATTCGTAAAGACAGCGAACCCGAATCGGGTGAGCCTTTGAAAAGTTTTTCCGAATTCTGCGACAGGATGCTGTATAAACGCCCGCAGGGCAATTATTTCATTAACGGAAGTCACCTTAACATAGTACCCCGGGGATTTGAACACAACGAAAAGCTGAAACTGGTAAAAGCAGGCCTGTATGCCGGCGAGGAAGCACACGGGAAATTCGAGCCTTCCCAGGCCTTTGCAATGGCCGTTGACTGGAATAATGTCAGAAAAAAGAGAGCGTTTTCACTGGACGATCCTGATTTATTACGTTATCTAAAGGGTGAGACATTGCTTATTGAAGGCGACAGGGATTATATTTTATTGGGTGTTGATAGTTTTCCGCTGGGCTGGGGCAAAATAAATGATAACGGGCTGAAAAACTTATACCCGAAAGGCTGGAGAAAAACACGATAGCACTATACAGCCCAAAGCTGCCTGTAAACTGTGTTATGTAAATCAGTGACAGGACATTTACCCCGTAAAAAATACTGTATAGTCACAAAAAGGTCATAAATATTGAAAAAGGAATAATTTTTTGCTTGACATTCATGTCGTTCTGTCTTAAAATAAGTTTGCGTCTTTTTTAAGGGAGACGCGAAGTGGCCCAGAAGGCTTGTGCTGTAAGCTTTGGTGGGTGTAGCTCAGTTGGTTAGAGCGCCAGATTGTGGCTCTGGAGGCCGTGGGTTCGACTCCCACCATTCACCCCATTTTCACTTTGTTAATGAGGGCGGAAGCTGAGAGTAATACTCCGGTTTCCGACTTCAAAACAATGGGATGTAGCCAAGTCGGTAAGGCACCAGACTTTGACTCTGGCATGCGTAGGTTCGAGTCCTGCCATCCCAGCCAATGTATGACCCACTAGCTCAGGCGGTAGAGCACTTGACTTTTAATCAAGGAGTCCGGAGTTCGAATCTCCGGTGGGTCACCAGAAAAACCGTCCGATAATAAATCAGACGGTTTTTTCATTTAATAGCAGTTCCGACACAAAAACCACCTAAAAGGGTTTATTCCCCTTTGGAAGTAATTGTAAATGATACGAAAATCGGGTCAGTTAATCCTTTGTACATGAGATTTTCCTTCATATGGTACTTTTTGGCTGAATTAAGACCTATTTTTAAAATACATTTATTATGAGAAGGGGCACTGCTCTATGAGAAAATTGTAGAAAGCCTTGCAAAGCGTGTTATTTGGGTTGTTGATTCAGGTAAAATTGTGAATAACTTGGCAAGTTCCCTTTACCGGTGGAGATTATTCCTTTTGGGTATACCCACACTGTCAGGAGTCTTCAAAAAGCAGGCATGAATCCGGTTTTAAGGCAAAAAAACGGGAAGCTGTTTATTACCGACAGCGGCAACTACATAGTGGATCTGCATCTGGGGACAATTGAAAATCCCAGGGAGTTATCGGTGTTTCTTAATTCTGTGCCGGGAGTTGTTGAAAACGGTTTATTTCTGAAAATATCGCATCTTGTTATAATGGCAGGAGCAACACGGCAGAAATAATTAACTGCAGGTAAAAACTTATGATGTCATTTCTTTTCGAATTCAGAGTCCTTCATGTTTGGATTACAATAACAATACAAAAGGATAGATTCTCTGTATAAAACTGAAAACAGCTTACCGGCTGAGAGCCGTAATTATTGAATTAGCATCCGGAATAGCTTAATATAATATTATGGCTTTGTACACTGAAAGCTGCTGACATATCATTAAAAGAAACCGGAGGCATAAGATTGAAAATTGAAGTTGTAAAACTTGGAAGAATGGAATATGCAAAGGCTCTTGAAATCCAGCAGGAGAGATGGGAAAAGGTGTCGAAGGAAGAGGAAAGGGATACCTTGTTTTTGGTTGAGCATCCTCCTGTTCTGACGCTGGGGGTAAGGGGCAAGAGGGAAAACATACTTATCCCTGAAGAAGACCTTTTGAAAATGGGTGTAACCATCCAACAGGTCAGCCGCGGCGGGGACGTTACATACCACGGCCCCGGCCAGATTGTAGGATATCCGGTTATGAACCTGAAACATTTCGGCAGGGATATCCATCATTTTGTTGAAAGAATTGAAAACACTTTTATAAAACTTTTAAAAGACGACTACGGTATTACAGCCGGGCGGGGCGACAAGACCTATACCGGTGTCTGGGTGGGAAAGGACAAGATAACCGCTATTGGGATACAGGTTAAACGCTGGACCACAATGCACGGTTTTGCTTTCAATGTAAACACCGACCTTTCCCATTTCAACTGGATAGTGCCCTGCGGTCTGACCGACAGGGGAGTAACATCCCTTGAAAAACTTACAAACCAAAAGCAGGATATGGATAAACTGTTCAGAAGGACTGCTGAAGTATTCTGTGAATGCTTTGATGTTACTCCGGAATTTGTGGAATATACAGGAGGCAGACAATGAGTATCGCAAGGAAACCCGAATGGCTTCGTGTCAAGGCGCATTCGGTTAAAGGGCTTGAATATGTGGAGGACATGCTTAAAAATCTTCATCTTAATACCGTCTGCGATGAAGCGGCCTGCCCTAACCGCGGAGAATGTTTTGGACGGAAAACTGCCACATTTATGATACTGGGAAGTGTTTGCACCAGGAACTGCACTTTCTGCAATGTATCAAAGGGTACAGTACAGCAGGTGGATGAAAATGAACCCGGGCGTGTGGCTCAGGCCGTTAAGGCATTGGGGCTCAAACATGCGGTAATTACATCGGTAACCCGTGACGATTTGCCCGACGGCGGGGCGGAGCATTTCGCAAGGGTAATAGAATCAATCAGAAACACTGCGCCGGGCGTTACAATAGAGGTTCTGATTCCCGATTTCCAGGGAAGTGTTGAGGCTTTGAAAAAAGTCGTGGACGCCCGCCCTGAAATAATAAACCACAACGTTGAAACTGTTCCCGGCCTTTACCGCGAAGTCCGGCCCATGGCCGATTATCAGCGGTCGCTGAATGTACTTAAAAATGTTAAGGAGATGGACAGTTCAATCTACACCAAATCGGGTATCATGGTGGGACTTGGTGAAACCGGGGAGCAGGTTGTATCGGTAATGCGGGATCTTCGCGGGGTAAACTGCGATTTTCTGACAATAGGCCAGTACCTTGCGCCTTCTGCAAAGCACCATCCTGTTATTGAATATATCCACCCGAATCAGTTTAAAGCCTACGAGGAAAAGGCTTATGAACTGGGGTTCCTGTACGTTGCTTCAGGACCCCTGGTAAGAAGTTCGTATATGGCTGAACAGGCAATTGACAGGATTAGCTTTTCCTGAACTCGCCGGGGGTTTTCCCGGTGAGTTTTTTAAAGACTTCATAAAAGAATTTCATATCCTTGAAACCAACCTGGTGGGCGATGTCAACAACCTTCATCTCCGTGTTCTTCAGAAGGCTGCATGCTTCATCAATCCGTAAGTTCTGAACGTAATCAGTGAAGTTGATGCCCGTTACCTCCTTAAAAAGCCTGCTGAAATAGTTTTTGCTTATAAATGACTTTGCGGCAAGCTCTTCAAGGCGGATGTCGGTATTATAGTTGTTTCTCAGGTATTCCACCGCCTGGTAAATCAGTCGCTGGTTCTGCATAGAAATCCGGCTTTGATTGCTGTTATCCAGAAGCCGTAATATCTTGACAATCAGTTCAATCAGGTAGGCACGGATAATTTCCAGGTATCCCTTGTTCCTGTTCTTGTATTCCTTGTACATTTTATGAAACAGGTTGCCGATATCCTGGTATTCGGTGCCTTTCAGGCTAAGATCCGCATTTTTCGGGCTTTCCTCAGGGAAAAAGGAGTTAAAGAGGAATGATGAAAAGATATCCTGAAAATACATGCTTCCTAAAAGCGAAGCGTCAAGGAAATTGGGCATGAATACACAGTTGTAGACAACAGGCTCGGTACCGTCCGCGGGATCGGGGAAAAAACCGTGCGGGATATCGTAATTGACTATAAAAAGATCGCCTTTTTGGGTGTTGTATTTCCTGTCTCCGACAATATGCAGGCCCTTTCCAGAAATAACGTAGGCAATCTCAATGAAATCATGCTTGTGCATGACGCCGTTGTATTCTTCAAGCTCGTCTGAACGATTTACATACACAAGTTCGTTCTCACGGAACAGTTTTTTTCCTGACAGTGTCGGATATAAATCAGAACACATACCAAACCTGCCTGTCATGAGTTTTTTACCAAAGGAAAACCGCCAAGCTGTATTTAATGCTATTTAAAGGTTATTTCCTAAAAAAATAATAACATATACCAATGATTATTAAAAGAATTTTAAGTTATGATATGATTATAGTGGTAAAACTATGTTAAAAAGAAAGAGGTGTGTTCTATGAGCGGTAAGTACGGTTCAAAGGTCTGGTTTATTCCCGATGGCTATTACCCGTCAATAAGTTCCGGCAAGCTCAAAAGCCATGAGGCTATCTGTGTTTTAAATCCGAACAGCAAAGATGCGAATATCTCGATTACGCTGTATTTCGAAGACAGGGATAAGATGCCCGGTTTCAGTGCTTTTTGCGGCGCTGAAAGAACGAACCATATCCGGATGGACCAGTTGAAGGATAAGGACGGAAACGGCGTTCCGATGGATGTACCATATGCAATGATGGTGGAAAGCGACGTGGAGATTATTGTACAGTACAGCAGGATGGATACAACCCAGGCAGAAATGGCGCTGATGACGACAATCGCCTATCCGTTATAGAAAAAGTTATTTCAATCTGCAGAATTATTAAAAATGAGGAGGATTATCATGTTTTCATACAGTTCAGATAAAGTTGAAAAGGCATATGCTGCCGCAAAGGAAGTATATGCTGCATATGGCGTTGATACAGACAAAGTCATGGAAGAGATGAAGAAAATCCCGGTTTCCATCCACTGCTGGCAGGGCGATGACGTTGTTGGCTTTGAAAATGTAAGCGGCACATCGGGCGGCGGAATCATGGCCACCGGCAACTACCCCGGCAGGGCACGCAACGGTGACGAACTGAGGCAGGACATGGACAAGGCTTTAAGTTTAATACCGGGAAAAAGCAGGGTGAATCTCCATGCAATGTACGCCGAGACAGACGGAAAAAAGGTAGACCGTGATGAACTGACCGTAGAGCATTTCCAAAGATGGATTGACTGGGCAAAGGACAAAGGTATCGGGATAGATTTCAATCCTACATTTTTTGCCCATCCGCTTGCAGATTCGGGTTATACCCTGTCAAGTCCTGATGAGAAAGGGCGTAAATTCTGGGTAGAACACGGTAAACGTTCAAGGGAGATTGCTGCTGCCATAGGCAAGGCTTTAAACTCTCCGTGCGTGAATAATATCTGGATTCCCGACGGGTCAAAGGACCTGCCTGCAGACAGGATAACCAAACGCCGTATCCTGAAGGAATCCCTTGACGAAGTCTTAGAGCAGAAATTCAGCCGTGATTACCTGGTTGATGCGGTTGAGTCAAAACTTTTCGGTATAGGGTCCGAAAGCTACGTTGTAGGCTCCCATGAATTCTATATGGGTTATGTTATTAGCCGTGACGATGTAATACTCTGCCTTGATGCCGGGCACTTCCATCCCACCGAAACCATAGCAGACAAAATCTCCTCGATTTTGACATATAAAGATGAACTTCTTCTGCATGTAAGCCGTGGCGTGCGCTGGGACAGCGACCATGTTGTCATTTTCAACGATGACACGCTGTCAATAGCACAGGAAATCAAGCGCTGTAATGCATACGACAAGGTTCATTTTGCCCTTGATTTCTTTGATGCGTCAATAAACAGGATTACCGCATGGGTAACAGGAACGAGGGCTGCTTTGAAGGCTATCATGTATTCGCTCTTAGAGCCGACACACCTTTTGGTTGAAGCTGAGGAAAGCGGCAACCTGGGCAACAGGCTTGCTCTTATGGAAGAATTCAAATCATTGCCATTCGGAGCAGTCTGGAACAAATACTGTGCCGATAATAACGTTCCTGTCGGAACCGATTGGATTAATGAGGTTAAAAAGTACGAAGAAGTGTTGTCTTCAAGAAAGTGAGGATAATATGTACACTGAACAGTTAAAGGACCTTGAAAGAATCTCACAGGCAGCGGGACGAAGCCCCGACCTTGTACAGGGCGGCGGCGGCAACACATCGGTCAAACTTGATGACAGTCTCATGGCGGTTAAGGCCTCGGGCTACAAACTTTCGGATATAACAACAACCGACGGTTATGTTGTAGTGAATTACAAGAATATAAGAGACTATCACGAACGGGTGGATTTGTCAAAGGACACAGATTACGAGAAGGAAAGCGGCGAATTTGTACGTTCGAATGTCGTACCGATGGAAGGTTTGAAGCCGCTCAGGCCGTCGGTTGAGGCAGGCTTTCATTCTGTCCTGCTGAAGAACGTCATTCATACCCATCCTGTATATTCAAATATAATATGCTGCTGTGAAAACGGCCGTGAGCTTGTTGACGAGATCTTCAGGGACAAGGAATACGGTTATATCTGGATTCCGTATATAAATCCCGGGTTTATGCTGACCCTTGCGATAATGAAAGAGGTTTCAAACCATATCTCAGAAAAAGTCAGCTTTCCGAAGGTTATTTTCATGGAAAACCACGGGCTTGTTGTAACCGCCGATACTGCTTCAGAGTGTATTGGGCTGCATGAGGAAGTACTTCAGACCATCCGCGATTACTTCAATATTACCGGGCCGTATCCTGAGGTAGCCGTTGAACCGCTTCAGGACGGAACTTTCAGAAGCAAAACCCCGTACCTGAAGGAATACTTTAAGGAAAGGGAGCTGAGCGTTTCATTTTTTGAAAACACCGTGCTGTATCCCGACCAGATGGTTTACCTTGGCGGAAATATCTCGGTAAATGGATCTGACAACAAGCTGAATATCAATACCGAAACCGGCGAAATTATATACAGAACCAATGAGAAAGAAGCCCTTACAATGGAAGAAACATTAATGGGATTTATATACGTGGTGGAAAACATAAGAAAAAACAACCTGAAAATAAAAACCATGAGCAGCAGTGAAACAGATTTTATAAAGAACTGGGAAAGTGAGAAATACAGAAAGAGCCTTTTGAAATAATATTTATCAGCGGGGAGCCTCCCCGCTTTATTTTTTTTATTGCTTTCTTGAATGGATTATACGGTTTATAGTTTATCGTCTTGCATAGCTGTATAGAAATATCCGGTGATAAGTTTGTCTTTACAAGCCTTTCCTTGCATGCGTCCCGTACATCCATAAAACACCATGATATAAGATAATACATATGTGACAAAAAGATAAGAAAAAAGGAAAGACCTCTGATATA
>LFSH01000088.1 GCA_001513105.1 Clostridiales bacterium DTU070
AAAACGGTAGGTTTTGTGCTCTTTACTCATATTTTAAACTATTCAAAAGCAAAAGTCACGGAAAATAAACCTTGTTCTATTACTGGATAAATATTGATTTCTCGCAGTTTCAGAATCTGTGGAATTTACTTTTGCAAAGTGGAATTTAACTTTTCAATTCACCGTAAAAAGATAAAACCCAAGCATTTCCAGTATTTTGCGGTTCATCTAAATTTTATCTGTCGGGTATGTGCTCAAGTTCCCTGTTCTTTACCCAGTTGCAGTTTTTCACCGAAATATTTCCCGTTTTTAACCTTTCCCATGTATCTTTTATGCAGTGCAAAAATCATTGTCCCGCCTCATGCCATACTTTTTCAATATATTAATACCTTGTACCGTAAAAGTAAACAGATTTTTGCCTCTTGCGGGAAAAATACAGTTCTTCTGGAATTATCATTGCAGCACTGTTAGAATAAAAGATAGAACTGTTATTTATATATGTTCAGGAGAGTTTCAGCATTAATCAGGGGGTGAATTTTATGAACGAAGTTGTATTTGTAACTGGCGCCGATCATGGCCTTGGCTACGCCCTTTGCGAAAAGTATCTCGGTCTTGGCTTCCATGTAGCTGCCGGTAAGTATCCTGAAAACAGCGTAAATCTTGCAGAACTGAAAAAAGTATATCCCGACCGCCTGGAAATAATAAGCCTTGACGTATCCAGCACCGACAGCGTGAAAAATGCGTATTCATGTTTCACCGGCAAGTTCAGCCGACTTGATATTCTTATAAACAACGCGGGTATACTTGGTGACATTCATAAAACCATTTATGATGAAATAGATTATGACGATATAATACGCACTTTCCAGGTTAATTCCCTTGGACCGTTAAGAATGGTGAATGTTTTCCTGCCTTCACTCTTAAACGGCAGCAGAAAACTGATAGTAAACATTTCATCGGAGGCCGGAAGCATAGGTAATTGTTTCAGGAAAAACTGGTTCGGTTATACAATGTCGAAATCGGCTTTGAACATGGAATCTGCGCTGCTTCAGAATGAGCTTCGCGACAAAGGTGTAAGGATTCTTCTGTTTCACCCGGGATGGATGAGAACAATGATGGAAGGCAAACTGAATGAAAATGCCCCTACGCTGCCTGAAGAAGCCGCAGAAAGAATTATGTACCACATAGACAAGTTCAGGGATTATAAAGGGGACCTTCCTCCGTATATCAATAACGATACCGGCGAGATCCTGCCATGGTGACAAGGAGGTTATCAGTTTGAAAAAGGCTGTTTTATACGGAAATTACACGAATTATTTATACCATCCTCTTAAGGGTGTGGATGACGAAATAAAATCAATCTTTGAAAAGGATCTGGATATTAATGCTACAGAGGATTTGAACGTTTTCAGCCCGGAAACATTAAAAGAAACAGAGCTTGTAATTCTTTACAAGGACGACCTTGATACCAATGTAAAGGCAGAGCATGCAGCTCCATTGATATCATACGTTGCATGCGGCGGGAGGCTTCTTGTACTTCATAACGGTATTTCCTTCTATGATGGCTATGAATACTTTCAGATGGCCGGCGGCAAATTTGACCATCATCCGGAGATAAGGAACCTAATCTTCCATGGCAGCAATAACCATCCTGTTACCGAGGGAATTGAGAACTTTGTTATATTTGACGAACCATATATATTTGAATTCACATCGCATACACCAAGAAAGGTTTTCCTTGAATATGAAATGGACGAGGTAAAATACCCGGCAGGCTGGACCGTGGATTATTGCCTTGGGAAAATAGTGTACCTTATGCCGGGACATACCACTGAATCTTTTAAGAACGAAAGTTACCGCAGGCTGATAGTTAATTCATACAGATGGCTGGCAGAAAAAACATGACCTGTTTTTCTCCTGGTTATAAACCGTACTGAAGGTATTTCCCAGCTCGGTAAACTGTCAGGATTGGAATATGGTGCAATGCAGCTGCAGTTTCCGGCATTGCACCATATCCCTGTAAGCAAAAGAAATTCATTCTTTTTCAAAAAACTCATTATACAGTGCTATAATTGCTGTATCGAGGTCTTTTTCATCTATCCCGAACATAATGCTTACTTCGGATGAACCCTGGTTAATCATCTGGATGTTTACACCGCTTTGAGCAAGAGCCGTGGTTGCCCTGCTTGCCACGCCAACGCGGCGGAGCATGCCCTCGCCGACAACCATTACAAGAGCCAGGTTATAGGTGATGCTTACGCTGTCAACCGCCAGGTCATGGGCAATTCTCTCCATTATCCTTGACTTCTTTTCCTCATCAAGATACTGCTTTTTAATGATGACAGAAATATCATCAATTCCGGAAGGAATATGCTCGAAGGGAACGGCTTCCTCTTCAAGAATCCACATTACCTTTCTTCCGAAACCAATTTCACGGTTCATCATGTACTTGTGAATATTTATCGTTACAAAACCGCCTGCACCTGCAATTCCTACAACAGGTCCGTTTTTAACCTCTCTTGATGTAACGATCATTGTGCCGGGTGCATCAGGCTTATTTGTGTTTTTAATGTTAACCGGGACTCCTTTTTTAAACAACGGTGCAAGGGTTTCCTCATGCAGTACCGAAAAACCTGCATATGCGAGCTCGCGCATCTCGCGGTATGTCAGCACAGGTATCGGCTTCGGGTTCTTTATTAATTTCGGGTTTGCGGCATAAACCGAATCAACATCGGTGAAGTTCTCATATACATCTGCTTCTACAGATACTGCAAGAATAGAGCCCGTTATATCCGAACCTCCCCTGGGGAATGTTACAACCTCACCGGACAGTGAGTACCCGAAAAACCCGGGGAAAATCAAAATACCGTCCATGTTTCTAAGTTTTGCAAGGTTTTTGAAGGATTGCGGCAATACCCTTGCATTACCGTATTCATCGCTCAGGTACAGACCTGCATCCTTTGGGTTTATGTATTGGGCGCTGACTCCCCTGCTGTTGAAGTATTGGGCAACCAGTCTCGCACTGTTGTCTTCTCCTGCAGCTTTTATCCTGTCTATGAATTTGAATCTATTGTCGTAACCAAGTGAAATTCTTGTCCTCAGGTTATTCTCTATGTCTTTTACGATTTCATTGCCAAGGTTCAGACCTTCTGCTATTTTTTCGTACCTTTTCACAACAGCCATGAGCTCATTTTCACAGCTGCCCGTGTTTAAAAAGGTTTCAGCCACGTTAATCAGCATGTCGGTTACTTTAATGTCGGCGTCATTTTCTTTACCCGGCGCTGAAACAACAACTATACGGCGCTCAGGATCTGATGTGACAATGTCAAAAACTTTTTTAATCTGCTCAGCAGAAGCAAGTGATGTTCCTCCAAATTTACAAACCTTCATTTAATACCTCCGTAATATAAAATAAAGCTCGCATAATTAAATTAAGGTGAAGAGATCTTTTCTCTTCACCTTATAAAGTTACATGCTAATTTATTCAATGTCAATAATTTTATCTATTGCCTATTAATTTTAATGTTTCCCTTGCAATAGCAAGCTCTTCATTTGTTGGAATAACAAGTGTTCTGACTTTTGCATGTTCCTTGCTTATATCCATTTCGCTGCCTCTTTGCCTGTTCTTTTCCTCGTCAATTTCAATTCCCAGGAATTCCAAATCGGTAACCACTCTTTTCCTGAGACTGCTGTTATTCTCACCGATTCCTGCAGTGAAAACAAGGGCATCTATCCCGCTCATTGCTGCGGCATAAGCGCCAATGTATTTTTTAACCTGGTATGCAAAAATCTCAAGTGCGAGTTCTGCCCTTTCGTTGCCGTTATCAGCAGCTTCATCAAGATCCCTGAAATCACTGCTGATTCCTGAAATGCCAAGGACTCCGGACTTCTTGTTCAGTAACTCGTTAAGCATTTCAGAATCGTATTTATCGTGTTCAATAAGCGAGATTATTATTGCCGGATCAATTGAACCGCTGCGGGTACCCATCGGAACCCCTGCCAGGGGAGTATAACCCATGCTGGTATCCACCGATTTGCCATATTTGACGGCACAGATGCTTGAGCCATTTCCCAGGTGGCATGTTACAATCCTGAGTTCTTCCAGGGGCCTGTTCAGCATTACGGCAGCCCTTTCGGCAACATACTTGTGGGATGTACCGTGGAAACCGTAACGGCGCACACCCTGCTCCTCATACATGGAATATGGCAATGCGTATAGGAACGCCTTTTTGGGCATGGTCTGGTGGAATGCCGTATCAAATACAGCAACCATTGGCACATTCGGCATAAGTTTTTTGCATGCCTTGATACCGATCATGTTCGGGCCGTTATGCAGAGGCGCAAGTTCTATACACTCTTCGATTGTACTCAGAACTTCATCATCAATTATGGCTGATTTATAGAATTTTTCTCCGCCGTGAACAACCCGGTGGCCAACCGAGGTAATTTCGTCCATGCTCTTAATAACACCGTGTTCACTGTCTGTCAGAGCGTTTATTACTTCCCTGATGGCATCGTTATGATCCTTCAGTTCCACTTCTTTTATGAATTCTTTGCCGTTATTGCGGTATTTCAAAAAGGAATTCTGTATTCCAATCCTGTCGCACAGGCCCTTTGCAAGAACCTGTTCCTTTTCCATGTCAAACAGCTGGTATTTCAAAGAAGAACTTCCCGAATTTATCACCAGAATTTTCATCGTATTAACCCCCATATTTACTGATATTAATAATAAGAAGAAATCTCTCTGTTATTAGTCCTGGGCCTGAACACAGGTAATGGCCACAACCCCGACTATATCTTCTGCACAGCAGCCCCTTGAAAGATCGTTTACAGGCTTTGCAATACCCTGTGTAATAGGACCGTATGCTTCAGCTTTTGCCAGACGCTGTGTAAGCTTGTATGCAATATTTCCGCTGTTCAGATCAGGGAATATCAAGGTATTTGCTCTTCCTTCAAGCGGACTTGACGGTGCCTTTGATTTCGCAACATGGGGTACTATTGCAGCATCTGCCTGGAGTTCGCCGTCCAGAATCAGCTCAGGCGCTTTTTCTTTCGCTATACGGGTTGCTTCAATTACTTTTTCGGTTAACTCACTTCTTGCACTTCCATAGCTGGAATATGACAGCATTGCAACCCTCGGCTCTGCTTCAACAAGTTTTCTGAAGGATTTTGCAGAGGATATTGCTATCTCGGACAACTGATCGGCGTCAGGGTTTTCAACCAGGCCGCTGTCAGCATAAAGGAATACACCGTTTTCGCCGTATTCGCAATCGGGAACAACCATAATAAAGAAAGCCGATACCAGTTTCGTTCCGGGAGCTGTTTTCAGTATCTGAAGCGAAGGTCTTAATGTATCAGCCGTAGAGTGTACAGCACCGGCTACCATTCCGTCGGCATCGCCTTTCTTTACCATCATTACTCCCCAATACAGCTCGTCTTTAATAATCTCTCTTGCCTTTTCGGGGGTCATTCCTTTGTGCTTTCTTAATTCGTAGAATGCTTCTGCGTATTCGTCGAATTTTTCAGAGGTTTCAGGATTTACAATAACAGCGCCGGATATATCTATATCCCCGGCCAGTTCCTTTATCTTGTCCTGGTCACCTACCAGAACAACATTCGCAATTCCTCTCTCGAGAATCATTGATGTGGCTTTAATTGTACGAATATCAGTACTCTCCGGCAGAACTATGGTTTTTTTTTCTGCTCTCGCCCGTTCCGATATTCTGTCTAAAAACTTACTCATTTCAGCACCCTTCCCTTTCGTTAACCCGGTCCCCAAAAACTTAGTTAAGTTTTTAACGGTCCCAGGCATATGTTTATTTCTACCTCCGATTACATCGAAGTTTAATTTGCCTGGTATTATTATTTACATAATTAATCATTAAAAACAAAAAAGGCAGCGAAAAAACGAACCTTCATTGTAGCATCAGACTTAGCAAGACCATTTGCAGCATTTAAAGCCATTACAATTATAACTCATATGTTTTTTGTATACAAGTGAAAAATAAAAAATAAACATTCAAATATTAATTCAGTCAATTGTCAAAGTAAATGCAACCCCCAGGGCAATAAGTGGTCTCATTTAGTCTTTCCG
>LFSH01000066.1 GCA_001513105.1 Clostridiales bacterium DTU070
CCCTCTTTCAAAAACCCCGGCTCCTGATATTTCAAGCATAAAAGGATCGTGCCTTTTTGAAACCAAGTCCTGGATCCTCTGCAAAACTGGAAATTCCGGGTCAGCCACTTCACCCATGAAACGGAGGGTTAAATGCAGGTTTTCCTTTATCGTAAAATTTGCTTTAACCGCATTGGGCTTAAGTATGTCCTGTTTTGCAACCAGAATATCCTTTGTTTTCTGATCAAACTCAACAGCATAAAAAAGTCTCATGACAAAATACCTCTTAATTCAAAAGGCGGCAATAACGCCGCCTTTTTACTGTGAAACAGGTTAAAATCGGAATACACTTGCAAAGACCCTTGCAGCGGCCTTCGCTGCAGAATGAATACAGCCGACCTATTCGGCCGGTTCGGTTTCACACCTTCTGCAGCAGCCCGGGCACTGATGGTCATTTTCGTTATCATATCCGTGTCTTCTCCTGTAGTCAGCAATAGCAGCAGCCACTGCTTCTTCTGCCAGCACCGAACAGTGCAGTTTGGCAGGCGGCAGTCCGTCCAAAGCCTCAACTACGGCTTTGTTTGTTACCTTTAATGCTTCTTCCACGGTTTTGCCCTTAATAAGCTCGGTAGCTATACTGCTTGTTGCGACAGCGGCACCGCATCCGAAAGTTTTGAATTTGGCGTCTACAATAACGTCATTCTCTATTTTCAGATACATTTTCATTATATCACCGCACTTGGCGTTGCCAACCTGTCCAACACCGTCTGCGTTTTCTATTTCACCCACATTCCTCGGGTTCATGAAATGATCCATAACTTTTTCACTATACATGTAAATCACCCCCAGCACATCATGCTGTTAACCTTTCCTTGATATTTTAATTAATTATTTTCCGCTCTTCCTAACAAAGTCCTCGTACAGCGGGGACATCTGTCTGAGCTTGCCCACAATTTCCACCAGGTTTTCAACTATATAATCCACTTCTTCCTCGGTGTTTCTCTCGCCAAAGGTTATTCTTAACGAACCATGGGCTGTTTCGTGGGATAACCCGATGGCAAGAAGCACATGGGAAGGATCCAGCGAACCCGATGTGCAGGCAGAACCACTTGAAGCCTGAATTCCCTTCATGTCGAGCATAAGTAAAAGTGATTCCCCTTCAATAAACTGAAATGAGAGATTCACATTACCCGGAAGCCTTTTTTCCCTGTCTCCGTTTAATCGTACATAGGGAATCCTTTCCATAACGCTGTCAATGAGCCTGTCGCTGAGCTTACGCAGATGCCTGTTATATTCCTCAAGGTTTTCATAGGCAAATTTCAGGGCTGCTGCCATGCCAATCACACCGGCAACATTCTCTGTTCCTGCCCTCTTGTTTCTTTCCTGTGCCCCGCCGTGCATGAAATTATTAATGCGTACGCCTTTCCTGATGTACAAGGCTCCTACACCTTTAGGGCCATAGAACTTATGCGCCGACATGGAAAGAAGATCAACACCGAGGTCGTTCACTTTTACGTCTATATTGCCCATTGCCTGCACAGCATCGGTATGGAACAATACACCCTTCTCCCTTGCTATTGCGGCAAGTTCCTTAATGGGCTGTATCGTACCGATTTCGTTGTTTGCAAACATAATGCTAACCAGTGTGGTATCGGGTTTTATTGCTTTCTTAAGATCATCAGGGTTCACAAACCCTTTCTCATCCACCGGAAGGTAAGTCACTTCAAAGCCTTCCTTCTCCAAAAACCCGAAACAGTGAAGAACGGCGTGATGTTCTATCGCTGAAGTAATTAAATGCCTGCCTTTCTTTATGTTCGCATATGCAGCACCTTTAATTGCCCAGTTATCGGCTTCCGTACCCGAGGCGGTAAAGTAAATCTCGGTAGGATGCGCGCCCAGGCAGAAAGCTATCTCGGATCTTGCATTCTCTACTGCTTTCCTGCTTTCCCTGCCAAGAGCGTATATGGATGAAGGGTTCCCGAAGAGCTCGGTAAAATAAGGCTTCATCTTTTCAAACACTTCGGGTTTAACATAAGTTGTAGCTGCATGATCCACGTATATTATATTTTTATCCATTTAAACACCCTCTTTTGTATATAAGCATTAAAAAAGTATCCAATATCAATTAAAAACAAAAAATGCATTTTACTGCATTTTTTGTTAATGCACCTATTCTGCATAAAGAGTATCACTATGATTTTTAAAAGTCAATTACAGTTTTTTGGCTTTTTTGCTTTATTATAATTTTTACCCCTTCATATATTAAATAAACCTGTAATTTTGAACACATTCTCCGCTTTAAAAGGAGGGTATGTTCACATAATTTCACAATAACCATGTACTTATTTCATAAACCTGAACCTGTCCACGATATTTTTAATAATTGTGAAGTTCTCATACTCATCAACCTGGTAGGTTACCTCCCACTCCCTCGGAACAATTATAATGCCCAAATCATTTACACCGTCGGGGTAACATTTATGTTCGTAGATTTTTATCTGGCCGGAAGGATCCTCGGTATGCATCCATATAAAGGTGGGACTGCCTGACAAAACATGCCTTATTCCATCTTCGGTCTGGACGGGTTTTCCGTTTATATTCAGTATCACTTCTCCCCGTTTCATCTTCATTTTGTCGGCCGGCCCGCCCGGGATGATTTCCAGTATCCTGACCCCTCGCTTAACAGCAGTATACAAAGGCTGCTTTTTTCTCTCCACGTAAAGCCCGTGCCTGTATATCAGCTCACGGTACAGCAACGCAAAAATGGTCCCCGCCCATTTCACAGCCTCGTTCTTTATTGAAAAATAGGCAAGAACAAACAGTATCAGGCTTCCGATAAGGAATTTAACCGAGTCATTTCTGCATTTTTCCTCTGGAGGCGTTGATATTGCCACCGACGAATAATTGGTTACGCTGATTGCACCGACAAGGAAAAAAGCAGCAGCGGCACTGATTGGGGCAAAATCATAATTAAACATTGTGCTCCATTTCAATGAGATTTTGTTAACCAGAAGCGAGTATGGCGCGATTGAAAGAGAGAGAAAAATGAAAGGAACAGCATAATACTTCTGTTTTATAAATGCACCTGTTATCTGTCCCTCGTGCTGTATGAATATCGGAATGTTGTCCTCTCTCCTCGTCAGATATAGCAAAACAGATTCAATAATCTGCACTGTGGCTATTAATACAAGCATTGACGGAATATGAACCTTGTCGTAATCAAAGATTAACGTGTAAAGGCAGACAAGACCTCCTGCGTATGATGGATTCACAAAGCGGTGATTGAACAGTGCAAGAACAACCATTGTGACCAGAAAGGCCTGGATACCCTCGGGTTCAATATAAATACCAAGGTAAACGGTAAAGATTCCGCCGAAGAACCCTGTAAGAAGCCCTGCCAGCAGAAGCTCCTCCATTGTCTGACGAAGACTTTTTGTTCTGCAGCCATGAATGCAGTGCTCAAAACCATATATAATCTCGAGTCTTGCCTTTACTATGATATATATAAACAGATATATGGCTATATACTTATAATCCAGGAATATTGAAAATACCAGCTGCCTTGCAACCGCTCTTATAATCTCCAGCATTCATCCCACCATATACAGAATTACAAAATCAGTTTGCCCATTATATATATCACGAATCCGATTTGCTTCCGTATTTATTCCTTTTTGCTATTAATTTCTTATATTATAGCACGTTTTATAATATTAATAAAAGCCATTACCTACGCTCCGGTATAATACCCGCAAAGCCGCTGTTTCCGGGCATTGCACGATAGCTTTCTTTACTGAGCAATTGTTTGCAGATATCGTGCAATGCGGGAAAACTTTTAGCGGAGTGCAGCTTAGAGATGGGCGAAAGGAAGCGAGGACAAGCAAGCCAACGGAGCAAAAATGCTTCATACTTTATTTATTTTTAGCATTTCTGCGAGTTAGGCTTACCTAAGCTGAACTGTCAAATGCGCTTACAGATATTTGTGCAATGTAAGGAAACTTTTAGCGGAGTGCAGCTTAGAGCTGTGCGGTCAGAGCGAGGATAAGCAAGCCGACTGTTTGAGCAAAAATGCTTCATACTCTATTTATTCTAAAGCATTTTTGCGAGTTTCGGCTTGCCCGAGCTGAACCGCACAGCTCTTGCAAACGAAGCGACCGTTTCCGAGCATTGCACAAATATCCTTGCTTTACCTGCAATCTTAAAGCATTTTTGCAAGTTTTGGCTTGCCCGAGCTGAACCGCACAGCTCTTGCTGACGAAGCGACTGCTTCTGAGCATTCGTACGATAGCTTTTCTTTACGGATCAACTGCCTGCATATATCGTGCAATGCGAGGAAACCTCCAGCGGAGTGCAGTTCGTACACGCAAATAAAAAAAAGCCGCAAAAAGGGAGTTGGAATTAGGGATTTATGAAACAAGTAAATTTATGACCGACTCTCTTCAGGCG
>LFSH01000035.1 GCA_001513105.1 Clostridiales bacterium DTU070
CATTAAGGCAAACTGCTGCAAGAAAAACATCAGTATACAAAGCATATCTGAAAAATTCTCGATTCCTGCCATAATTGTAAGCAGGCTGATTAAAAAGAAAACCGGGCAGAAATTCAATGATTATATAAATTCCCTGCGTATAGAATTTGCAAAAACACTAATCGCGGACAACAACATGAAAATAACGGCAGTCTGCGAAGAATCCGGATATTCCGATTACGGGTATTTTATAAGAAAGTTCAGGGAACTGACGGGGGTTTTGCCCTCTGATTATAAAAGGAAATATTCTTGAGTTTGAGGAAGTCATGTCATGAAAAAATTATTGCACCTGCTTGACAATGTCAGTATCCGGCGAAAATTCATCCTGGTCTATATACTGGGTATATGTGTTCCCATTGTAATTGGAGCAATTGTCTGGATATCCTTTACATCCCGTGAGATAAGGCTGAATACAACCCATTACCTTGACCAGTCCTTTGAAAAGACCGCAAATGATTTTAACCTGCTGACGCAAACCGCAATTAACGTCGCAAACCAGATTAATGCTGATGTAAAAATCCGCGAGGACCTGTCCAGGGAGTTTTCAAATCCTGCCGAGCACTATGAGATATACTGGTTTTTCCTGAGAAACCGGTTCAACATGTACCTGGTAAGCAACCCTGATATTGCATCAATAACCCTTTACATTGATGACCCGGATTTTATCAACGTTGACCATTTCCGTGTCCTGGATGATATAACAAGGGAAAAGGACTGGTATATCCAGGCTTCCTCCGATCCTTCAGATTTTACCATATACCCTTACTCCACCACCATATCCATTACTCCGCCAACAAACAGGATTACCCTGATTCGTAAGGTCAGATCACCCGACTACTTAAACAATGCAGTAAACTATCTGCATATTGAGCTGAGGCTGGATCGTATTATCAATGAACTAAACAGGGAAGGTGAAAGCACGGACACTTATCTGACCTATGGCGACAACAGGATCTTCTGGGGCACCCAGCACACCAATACAAGTGAAGATCCCCGGTTTCTCAGCCTGCCGTCAGAGAAAAAATTTTACATTCTTCATAAATCCGTCGGTGCCTCCCCCTACTTCAGCGACTGGAAGATATACGGTGTGTTTGACAGAAACCAGATCAACCAGAGACAGATAGTTGTGCTGGCATACATATTGCTGATAACCCTTTCGATGGCTGCCCTGTCGGTTTTCATCATCTGGTCCGTTCTTAATTCTATGCGCTACAGGCTGCTGGCACTGTCGGGCCATATGAAAAAGGTCGGCGAGGATTACTTTGAACCGCTGGAACTTCAAAATCCGGGCCAGGACGAAATAGGATGGCTGATAATGGCCTTCAACAAAATGATAACAGATATAAACAACCTGGTAAACGTTGTGTATAAACTTGAAATGCAGAAGCAAAGCATTGAAATAGAAAACATTCGCGCGAAGTACAAGTATCTGCAGGCCCAGGTTGATCCCCACTTCCTTTTTAACACGCTGAATGCAATATTGGTATTCTGCGTCAAGAACAACTATACCGAGCTTTCAGGTGTAATTTCAAGCCTGTCCAAACTGCTCAAACGGCTGCTTACCTCCGGAAGCGACCTGGTCACAGTTTCCGAGGAATTTGATTTTATAGAAAAATACCTTGCCATCGAGAAATTCAGGTTCGGCGGCAAGTTCGAATATGAAATCCATATAGCACCCGAAGTTGTTGAGTCCAATTTCCTGATCCCGAAAATGAGCATCCAGCCTATTGTAGAAAATGCATGCAAGCATGGCCTTCAGTCATCAATGGATGAAAACCGCAAACTGATTCTGACGGCAAAAATCGAGTCCGATGCCCTTGTAATAACAGTAAAGGACAATGGCGCGGGAATGGACAGTAAACAGGTTAATGAAATTCTCAGCAAACTGAAAAACCCGAATGGCGAAATCGAAGGCGATACGGAATCGGACAGCGACAAAGGAAGCGGTGTCGGGCTCCGGAATGTATACAGGCGCATGCTGATGAACTATGACAAAAGATTCCATTTTTCGATTGACAGTGCATTGGGCCAGGGAACCGAAATCACCCTGCGTGTAGACAAGGCATAAAGTGCTATTTTAAGTTTTTTGTGCTTCCCGAATACTGCTCATAGAACTGGGTTGGTTTTTTCTTTGCGATCTTTTTGAATTTGTAATAAAAGTTGTTGTAATTTTTATAACCAACCGCGTAGGAAATATCGTTCAGTCTCATATCGGTGGTCCGGATCATTTCCATTGCCTTGTTAATCCTGACACTGTGTATGTATTCATTTATACTGCACCCGAACTGTTTCGCAAAAGTTTCACCAAGATAACCGGCTTCCATGAACTCCATTTTAGCCAGGGACGACACTTTCAAATCTTTGCTGTAATTTTTGTCAATATATGTTTTAATCCTGTACAGGTAATTCTTTGATTTCTTTTTCCTGTTCTCCAGCATCAAGCTGATTGTCTTTGACAATATATCAGTTATTGAATTCTTCAATTCGGCAAGGCTCAGTTCCCTGTTTGCTTCTTCGGGCATAATGTTATTCGGTTTAATGTTCTTCTCGAATGCAATCTGCAGTATTTGATAAATACAGCTGCTTACTATAATCCGGGCTTCCGGAAGGCTGATGTCCCTCGAACTGATAAAGTTGAACAGTTTGTCAATCAGTCTTCTGGCGCTCTGAAAATTCATCAGCTGAAGCGCATGGGTCAGTTCTTCATCAAAGGTCTCCCATGTAAACTTCCAGTTTTCCTTCTTTTTATCTCCGGAAATATTGCTTTCATACCGGCTGCGGCTTTTTCTGAACGCTTCAACTTCCTCGCAAGTAAACCCGTATTCGGTCAGAAACATGCCATCGAGCTTGCTTTTTATATCTTTCAAAACCGAACAGAGCTCTTCCCTGTCAAGGGGTTTCAACAAGTAATAGCTTACGCCCTGCCGCATTGCTTCCTGTGCATACGCGAACTCGGAGTAGCCGCTTAAAATGATAAACTCGATACTCAAATCCATTTTCCGGACTCCATTGATCAGCTCCAGCCCGCTTTTAAACGGCATGCGTATATCGGTTATCAGTAAATGGGGACGCAGTTCCTCGGCCTGCAATAACGCATCCTGCGCATTATACGCTTCCCCGCTTATTTCAAAGCCAAGCTCGTTCCAGGGCACCATTATTTTCAAACCCTCTATGACAGACGGCTCATCGTCGACTATCAATGCCTTGTACATCGCATAAACACCTCTTAAACAGGGCGGATAAACTGCCCCGACTCAGGCGTCATTCAATATCTGTCACAAGCTCTACTCCATTGATGCTCATATTGTATAATGCCATAACATTTGTAAGTTCCGCGTCATGAACACCCAAATCATACGTGTCAACCATGCTTACAGGAACTATTACCCTTGATTTTCTGTTCATTGCATTGAACCATGTTTTCAGCGTTATTGCAAACTGCTGCACACAAATATCGGTACAAACACCGGTGACTATAAAAGTGTCTAAATTCTGATTTTTCTTAAGCCAGTTCTGAAACTCCTCCTCAAGGAAGCCATTCGTTGAATTCTTCGGGATCAGGGTATAACCGCCTGTTTCTTTTATTTCATCAACTATTTCGCTCTCGCTGGTTCCTCCAAGGCAATGCTCGGGATAGGAATCAAACTCGGGGGACTCGTCGGTATGACAGTCCGCAAAAGCGATTTTTGAGATCTGCAGCTTATCACAGGCTTTTGACAAACGTGTGATTCCGGGGATCAATTCTTCAGCCCTTGGGCTTTTCAGTGCTCCTTCCCGCACAAATCCGTTTATCATGTCAACTATCACCAAGGCTGTTTTATCGGGCTGCAAATCGCTCAGCCGAACTGAAGGAAGTTTTTCCAGCATGTCATATATCTGCTCAAGAGTTTCTGTACTTTTCATGATAAATTCCTTTTTATCTTTTAATTTCATGCAATCCTCTCCTTTCCTATAAACTGTTGCGAAGACCAATTACCGGCCGCGGAGAAAAAATACCGGGCGAAACGCTGTACCTTTTCTTCCCATAGTATCATTTTAACCTCAATATGATTTGTGTCAAGTTTGTAATGAGCGGCTCCCTGGCTGCGGCTTCCGGCAGTAACATGGCTGTAATATAAGATAAACTATTCAGGTGCTGTACGTGTGGGAAACAACTTGTTCTATACCACCTTTTCTCCTGCATTACAGCGCCTCATGTGTTTCATAATAGTTTTGTAGTACCGCAATGAAATTCAAATTACCAAGAATGAGGAGAAGTTGAAATCTGGCCTGCAGTTTTAGTGCTTGCTAGATATTAGTTTTATTTCTATACTTATTTATTCTCTTAGATCTCCTAATAGTGTTTAAATCTTTAGATTCTTCTTATTCTCAATAATTGCTGTATTAAATATTTCAGGGACTTTCTCTGGTTCACTATCTGCATAATCGACATTAAATACTCTGTGATTGCAGTCAGGCTGCATGATTGATCAGCAATCTTTGTTTGCGACCAGCCGTGGGCAGTGAACAATATACTGTTCTTACTCACCTGCCTTCACCTCCGGCTTCTTTGGCTTCATGAGTCTTGCCATCTTCATCATCACTGGCTCTAATATCTCTCCAACCATGTAATGAACCGTTGGTGAGTAATTCTCCTTTGTTTCGTCAAACAACTTGGATAGAAGGTCGTAGAGATTTTTTATGTCCTCGTCTGTGGCATCAGCAGTGTTGATTTCAATAAAAATCTTGGTACCGTCACGCTTGGCGATATGGTCGCTCACATACTTCTCCAGAG
>LFSH01000033.1 GCA_001513105.1 Clostridiales bacterium DTU070
CTCACATACTTCTCCAGAGCGTATCTTGCTATGCTTGATGTGGTAACACTTGCCTCCGGCATTTGTGCTTGAAGCTCACCAATAATCGCATCCAATTCATCCGACTGCCTTTGTGTAAGCCTTACCCGTAACATACTATCCTTTTCTGTAGACATTATTGCACCTCCTGTATTTCTCGCTGGTTCTATTGTATCACAATGTATTACATATTGTCAAGCATTGATAAGAAAAAAGGCCACACCAGTCGAAACTGTGTGACCTCTCTTAAGAGTATTAAGAGTAGAATTTATTAATTAGCCAATACAATTATTCTTCTAATTGCCCGTAATTATTGTTTATTTCAGTCAATTTTATAAATAATGCTGATGGCGTTTCCATATTCCATCCCCATACCTTAAAAGCATAAGCGAAAGAATTCAAATATCTTTCTGACTGTATCGGCAGATTATTCTCTTCAATTCTTTTTAATAATTCTTTTAATTCAGGCAAAATGACACTTTCGAGTTGTTCTAGAGTACTCTCCCCATTAATACCATTCTTTCTTTTGGTGATCTCTACATTACACATCTCAATGCAATTTTTAATATCAGCTTGTAAACTACTAATTGGATATTTCATTTAATTTCCTCCCTATTATCTATTTTGGAATTACAACTGTTGGATTAGGAACATATATTTGATACCCACCTCCAGGCTGTCCAAAATTAGGTGCTACCGTACCCTCAAGTATTGTTGTACCTTTCGGTATAATATAAGTATCAACATATTGATATGTGTTTCCAGCTGGTAATGCTAAGTCTGCTGCTGGATTTGAAGTTAAGTTTGGAGTATACCAATAGCTCTTTCCACTTGATGTTCCTCCATGATAGCGATATACTGTTAAATCTTTTGTTAAGGTTGTTGCTTTAGCATCAGATGTAAATGCATTTTTTACGTTTTGTTGGAAATTGGGGTTTACATTTGCTTTTATAAAATCATCAACAGTACTACGCGTTCCCT
>LFSH01000061.1 GCA_001513105.1 Clostridiales bacterium DTU070
ACTTGGGTCATTCAAGAAATCATCTAAACCATTAAGATTTTTTAAAGTCTTACTCGTTCCCTCAACAACCGAATTATTAATACTACTTATATAATTGCTATATCCCCTATAGACATAATATCCCTCTATTCCACCGGCTATCATCATTATTATGTCTATAGGTATTTGTTCATACTGTTCGGTTTTTATATGGTATATTAAGTTGGAACCTCCACCAAAAAGTCCAAGTGCGCTTCCTAATATGGGGGCAGCGTTATTTAGAACAAAGTAACCCGTTGTTGTCGAGCCTATCGCCATCCCCGCTAAATTAAATATATAACCACCTGCATAGATCGAAGTACCAATGGCAGCTGCAGAGAATACATAAGCAAATCCTGCGGAGTATGCGGCTAATATTTTCTCAGATTCGGTACCATACTCACTAATTAACTCAAATGCTTCTTTCAGCTTATCAAGATCTGTTAGAGTTTCAGCACCTACTATAAAATCAGTCCATCTGTCTTCAAACCATTGGCCAATTCCGCTGCCAACCTGCTCACTGTCCAATGGGCTTAGGCCGAAGGGATCTATGTAGGATACAGGGTTGCCGTTGGAATAGGCGTATCTGTTCAGGCTCAGGCCGTTCTCGATTGTGCCCTGCACTACATCCTGGTTTATAAACCTCTTTATCTCAGGGTTATAATACCTTGCTCTCATGTAGTACAAGCCATTGCTGTCTGTCATAACCCCTTCACGGCCATTGAACAGAAACGGAGTATCTGTGGTTCCGGTTCTTGATACCAGTTCTCCGTATGGTGCATATTCAAATGTATCGGTAACTTTTCCGTTTATGTCTGTTATCGCTACCGTGCTGCCCCTGCTGTCGAAATGGTATGTGCTGTAGTTGCCTTCTGAATCTTCCTGGGCTATGAGACCTAAGCCATATATGTAGAAGGTCTGCTTGCCGTCTGCATCGGTCTTTATCAATACCTGGCTTAGCAGTGAATTCGGGTTTATTACGTACTCTGTTCTTACGCCGTTTTCAATTACCGCTGTCCTGTTGTTTTCTGCGTCATACTCGTAACTTGTGTTCCCGGCGCTTACCAACCGGTTCCTTGCATCGTATGTGTATTGCGCCATCTGACCGTTTAACGGGCCATATGTCATGTTCCCGTCAGCATCATACTCCACCTGCTGTCCGTTGTAGCTTACGAGCATGTTGCCTATGCCGTATTCCATCACCGTATCAGTCAGGTTATATATCAAGGACTCCTGATCCGTGTTCTCTTCTATTACATTCCCTGCATTGTCATAGGTATAGTTATACTCGAAGATGATATTACCCTCTGCATCAACCTCCTTACGCTGAATAACCTGGCCTGCTGCGTCATATACAAGCGTCAGCTCGGTACCGTTCGGTCTTATCGTTTTTATTAACCTTCCGTTCTTGTCATATTCATATCTTGTTACCCTGTTGTTCCAGTCCGTAACCTTTACCAGTTTATTTATCTCATTATACTCGTACCTGACAATTCTTCCGCCCGGATAGGTTAATGCGATTAGATTTCCGACAGTATCATAGGAATATTCTACCACATTACCCCTGAAATCTGTATACTTCGTTACACGGTTCATTTCGTCATATTCCCTTGTTATTGTACCTTTACTGTCGGTTACAGTAAGTATGTTTCCATTTCCGTCATAGGTATAGCTTACCTTGCCTTCGTCATCTGTAAAACTTATCAGTCTTCCGTTGTCATCATACTCATAACTGGTTATCTGGCCGCGCCCGTTCGTCATTTCAGACAGAAGGTTCAGTTCGTTATACCCGTATGTTTTCCTGCTTCCAATTGCAGTCGTTTCGGCTATAAGTCTTCCTGCCGAATCATATTCGAAAACCTGCGTGTTTCCGTTCGGATCTGTCAGCGTTTTTATATTCCCATCCAGATCAAATGTCTGACTGCTCACACCCTTTAACGGATCTGTTACATCGGTCAGCCTGCTTAACTTGTCATAGTCCAGTTTTCTGCTGCGGCCAAGCTGATCGATTATTTCAATAAGCCTGTTTAATTTGTCATAATTGTTGTCTACGGTGTTACCCAATGCGTCTGTTTCTGTAAGAATGTTCCCTGCTGCATCATAGGTTGCTGAGTAAATTACTGTGCCATAGGCATCCTTCTTTTTCACAAGGTTGTCGTTTGCGTCATATTCCATGGTTACCGAATTGCCCAATGCATCGGTTACTGTTTCAAGAAGTCCGTTTTTGTTGTATGTGTACAGCGTTGAGTTGCCCCGCGCATCGGTTTCCTTAACCTTTTTATTTAACGCGTTATACTCATATGTAACGGTGTTGCCCATTGCATCCGTTATGCTTGTTACATTGCCGTTTTCGTCATATGAATACGTGATTGCCTTTCCTTGTGGATTTATCTC
This sequence comes from Clostridiales bacterium DTU070, assembly GCA_001513105.1. GTDB lineage: Bacteria > Bacillota > Clostridia > DSM-8532 > DSM-8532 > Thermoclostridium. The sequence goes on from LFSH01000061.1 coordinate 2,413, forward strand.
CTTTACAAGCCGTCCAGCCGCATCGTATTCATAGCGGGTTGTGTTTCCGGCGGGATCTGTTACCGATTTAACGTTGCCGTTCAGATAATACCCGTATTTCGTAATACCGCCGCCCGGCTCGGTTTTCGTGAGAATCCTGCCTGACGGATCATATGTATATTCTGTGACCCTGCCGAGGGCATCGGTGGTTTTTACAAGCCTTCCGGCTTTATCGTACTCATATGTTGTTTGTGCCCCCTCGGAATTCACCGTTTTTACCAGGTTATTCCTGCCGTCGTATGTATAGCTTATCACATCTCCCAAAGCGGTGGTTTGGGTTTCAATCTTATTGTTTCTGTTGTATGAATACTCAGATACAATATTGTTATATGGGTCTATTGTCCTGATAAGATTACCAGCAGCATCATACCGGTATTCGGTTTTGTTTCCGAACTGGTCTGATTTGCCTGTCAGTCTTCCCAGCTTATCATAGTCATATACTACCGTTGAGCCGTTGGGATATGTAACCCTTATCAGCCTGTCTTCACCGTCATACTCATAGAACGTTGTATTGCCCATTGCATCAACGGTCTTTTCAAGTTTTCCGTTGTTGTTATACGAATGGGTTACGGTATTTCCTTCAGCGTCGGTTTCTGATATCACATTACCATAGCAGTCGTAAGCATATGTAGTTTTATTGCCTCTTGCATCGGTTACCCGGATTATGTTGCCGATTGCGTCATATACGGTATTTACGGTGTTTCCTGAAGGATCAGTTACTTTAACAACCCTTCCTGCCTCATCATATTCGTATGTTGTAGTGTTTCCTTCAGGATCTGTAACCTTGCTTAAAAGACCATTCCTGTAGTAATAAGAGGTAACTGCGCCTGAAGGATCTGTGACTGATTCAGGAAGGCCGTCGGAGTTATATGAATATAACGTTTTATTGTAAACTGCATCGGTTACGCTCAACAGATTATTATTGTCATCGTATGTATAAAATTCCTTACTTCCGTCCGGATGCTGTATCATAACAATGTTGCCTTTTTCATCATAGGACATTAAGGTTTTATTGCCTTCGCCGTCAGTTATCGCAACAGGGTTGCCCTCTTCGTCATATTCCGCAAGTGTTGTATACCCGTTGGCATCGGTTATGCTTGTACGGTTGCCCTGCGAATCATATGTGTATGAATCGCCATCTGAAACAGAAACAAGATAAAGCATTGAATCGTGGGTATATACTCTCTTGTTTCCGTTCCTGTCGGTTACGGTGGTAATGAACATATTCGACTCAGGATCGGTGTCATATTCAAATATAGTAGGAAGGCTGTACTCCATCCCATCATACTGCTTTATTACCCTGCCGTTTTCATCATAGATATTCCGGAATATCTGAACACCCCTTGAATCTGTTCCGGTGAGGATACGGCCTGCACTGTCGTAGGTATAGCTTGTTGTATTGCCGTTCAAATCGGTTATTGCAATCAGCATCCCTGAATCGTCATATGCAAATGATGCCTTGCGCTGCATCCCGTCGCTGACACTTTCAACAAAACCCTTGTCGTTATAGCTGATAAACAGTTTCTTACCGGAGATCGGTTCGGTAATGCTTTCAAGCCGCAAGTCCTTGTTGTAAGACAGTATCAGTGATTTTTTGTTCCTGTTTTGTATTTCAGTCAAATATCCATCAGCATTAAACCTGTATGTTGTCTGATCCTTTCTTAAAAGTGTGAAACTTCCGTCACTGTTTTTGGTAAGCTTGTCATAAAAAGTGCTTTTATCCCTGCCTATATACTGGCCTCTCTCGTTCAGGTAATAAAGGTTGCTCATATTTGCGTTCCAGTGTATTTCAACACTTTTGTCATCGTTTTCCGTTAACCTTGCCTCGAAATTATGATGCCAGCCAACACCCATTTCTCCGGTACCTGACAGTCCGGAGTTGTACCCAATGGAGAAAGTTACGGGTATGGCTCCGTTAACGGTGATCATTGTTTTCTCAATTACATGTGCCCCTGTGGATGTATCAACCGGATCGGCAACAAATGAATCGGGATCTGATTCTCCTTCATTTCTCTTCTTGATTTCTTCCGTTGCAAACGGATGCGAAGGAATATATATTTCCTTCGTGGCCGTAGTTCTTCCCCCATTGTGATATTCTGAAACAGAAATTGTTATTGGAGCAAAAACTCCTTTAACCTGCGGAATGGCTTCTATCCTCTAGGTCTCTTCGCAGGTATCGCCCGGATCTATTGCTACCATCTGAAATACATCTTTCTGCGTAATGTTTTCAACTTGCCTGGGCAGGCGGATGTATATGCTGTAATACCTTCTTACTGTATCATTGTTTGTAATTCTCGCGGTCACATTAAATGGATTGCCTTCATAACCTTCATCGGTTCTGACGATGTATTCAGGCATCACCAGCTCTATAGAGGGCGGGCATGTTTTACGAACGCTTACTGTTTTTTCACGGGCATTATCAGCCCAAGCACTTACAGTGAGATCGCAGTTATTAAAGTCCAGTCCTGGCTTTGATTTTAGTTTCCACCTGACAGTCCTGGGATAATTATACCTTGTTATTGCTTTATAATCAGCAATGCTCTGTGTTTCGCTTCCTTCCAACAGTTCAATGCCCAAAGATGAATCGAAATTCAACTGTGCATATGCATTTTGGGCGGTGTAATTCTTGTAGTTCATTATTTCAGCTATTACCTCGAATATATAACTGCCGTCAGGCTGCTGAACGAAATTGTCTGCCACGGCATTAACCAGCAGCGGGGACGGAATCTTTCTGAATTCGGTTTCTATCTCTGCATCCCCTACTGACAGAGTAAATGAATGTTCAAGGTTCAACTCACCTGTAATGTCCGGAATCAGGAAAAACTCAAGCCACACTGTCTGACCGGGCATTAGTTCCTTAACCTCGGCATATGGCAGTACATTGTCACGAAGTTTGTAATTATGACCTTCTCCTATCAGAAGTTTGACACTATATACAGGAATATCGGACACATTTTCCAGGCCGACTTTCACTAAGTATTCTTCTCCGGCGATAGCCCAGTCGTCCGCTTCTATGTGCATTTTCAGTGCCTGTGTGCCCCATACGCAGAAGGGTTCGCTTGTGCGGAAGATTGTCTTAACAGGCTCGCCGAAGGGCTGCAAAGTTCCGTTGAACTCAGCCTCAAGATTATATTCTCCTGCCTTGGTGCTGGTAATAATCCATTTTACGTTCCTTTTTTCTCCTCCTGCTATGCTGCCTAATCCTACCAAAAGGCTTTTTTCGGTATTGTTTGTCGGTACAAGCTCCAGGCCCTCCGGAAGTTTCAGCTCAGCAGTGGAGTCATCAATGATAAATTCGGGATCTGCAGTATTCTCCAAGGCGAGTTCCACTTCGAAGAATTCCTTCAGCCAGCTTGCACCGCCGGGCAGAACCATATACGCTATTGTGGGCCTTACCTCGGGATGCTTTGGATGTGAAATTGGTTTTACATGAACTATATATTCTTTCCCGCCATCCTCATCCTTAATGCGGATCGGCTTGTAATCACCCACGATTCTTCCTTCACCGTTGATCATAACGTTGTCTTCAATTGAAATATCGCCGAAGGACATTGCGATATTGTATCTGTATACATACTGGTTTTCCGGAGCGTTTACATCGATTCCCGCATCAACCAGTTCTTCGAAAGTCATACGTCTTACCGTCAGATTACCTACAACAAGCTGTCCATGCGGTAATCCTACGGTTTGATTCACTGTCTGTCCTGCAATGGCTTCAGCTTCAACAGATTTAGGCTTGTAATCCTTCTTATATGCTGAAATCCTGCATATGCCAGGATTACATACTATTCTGGCAATTCCATCATTATCAGCATATGTGT
>LFSH01000042.1 GCA_001513105.1 Clostridiales bacterium DTU070
TTGATGTTAAGGAAATTATGGTGGTTTCATATTTCTTGGGCTGGCTAATTACAATGGTTAGAGTTGAATAATACTAATATTTCCAGTAAACTTTAATTATGAAAAAAGAAGAGTATTTAAAGCAATTAGTCAAAGAAAAAGATATAAAAGTATCACAGATATTAAAGGAACACTGGGCAGAATTTAAAAAGACAAAGCTGCACAGGGTACCTGAAGACATGAGAAAAAGCGTGGTAGAAGCAGTGGAAAAAGCTTTAGGCTGCGGTGATATAAGTAAAGGGTATACAAAATATAAATGTATCGAATGTGACAGCGGACATGAGGTAATTATAGGGCATAGCTGTAAGAGCAGATTCTGTAACCGGTGCGGGAAAGTGTATGTAGAAAACTGGGTCAACAAGCAGGTGGAAACAATCCTGGATGTAACCCATAGACATACTGTATTTACTGTGCCGGAGGAATTGAGGAAAGAAATTTATTGGAACCGGGATCTATTGAAAGACATCAGTGATGGGATATATGGGGTCATAAGCTACTGGTATGAGAAAATGGGGAAGAGCCGGGAATATATGCCGGGAGTGATAACAGTAGTGCATACATTCGGACGGTCATTAGATTTTAATCCACATATCCATGCATTGGTGACGGAAGGTGCGCTGGATAAGGATAAGAAGTGGAAGGCAGTAAAATACATACCCTATGAATACCTGAGGAAAGCCTGGCAGAAGGTACTAATGGATATAGTCAAGAAAAAGCTGGTGCCGAAGAAGCCCCAGTTAAAGAAATTGATCAATGAACTGTATAAGAGATATCCGCAAGGTTTCTACGTGCATGCAGAGACAAAAATGGATGGAGCAAAAAGGGCAGCTCAATATATAGGCAGGTATCTGGCAAGACCTGCAATCGCAGAATACCGGATCATAAGCTATGATGGAGAAACGGTAAAATTCTGGTATGAAGATCATAAAACAGGGGAGGTCATGGAGCGGGAATTACCGGTACTGGAGTTCATAGGAAAAATCATAATGCACATACCGAAAAAGAATTTCAAGATGGTAAGGCGCTATGGTCTATACCGTAGGGATTTGAACAAGCTGTCGAAGAAATCTGTAGAATTGCAGGTATATTACAAGGGGAAGCCGAAAGAGAAGACAGATACAGAGAAAAAGACCTGGAAACAAAGGATAATAGAAAGCTTTGGCAAGAATCCAATAAAATGTCCCAAGTGTGGCAAAGAAATGGAGTTGTGGGAGATATGGAACGAAAAGTCTGGTACAATATATCATATATTTGATGAGTGGAAATCGTTAAAGGAGGTACCAGACCTAAATGCCAAGGAAAAAGAAAGAGATGGATTACGAAGACGAGATTCCCTTCGACGACCCGGAGGAGATAAAGAGGGATATGTGCAGATTTCGTTGCAAGGACTGTGCATATGAAGAGGATGTTCCTGGATATGTGGTGGAAGAATTTATATGGTGGGAAGAAATGGACAAAGAATATGCAGCAACAAAGCCGGATCGTATGCCTACCATGATCTGCCCTAAATGCGAAGGGACATTAGTATTCAAAAGAGAAACGGTAGATATCTAGTCTACCGTTCCATAAGGTTGCCCGGAGGGCAATTTTGTTC
>LFSH01000106.1:0-6386 GCA_001513105.1 Clostridiales bacterium DTU070
AATGTGGGAGTGTAATTTTTTATTTATATGTGCCAATTACTTCGTGTCACTTGCTTATTTGTTGAATTCTACTTTAGCATCTTCTTTATCAGCTTCGACAGTGACCACTTGAGCTTTTACATCTATTGTTATTTTCCATCCTTTCAATCCGGGCTGCTGTGGTTCAAAAGGCTTTGCTGCATCAAGGAATGGTCCGAATGTACCCATAATATCAGTATCTTCTATTCCACCACTTACATCACTTATTTTAGTACCATCAAACTTTGCATTAGCTGGTGCTGTAAATTTAACCTTACCATCCTCAGCTTTGCCTATATCAATCGAACAAGCAAGTTTTTGCAATAGTTCAATCGAGGCTATGTCATCAAAAGTTTTACCACCATCACTACTACCTCTAAGACAGCTGAGGTTGTCATCATTAGTCAGATTCATGTAGGTCAAAATAGCCCTCTTGATGTTTTCTGCAGTCTCTTTGTCTGCGCTTTCCCTGCTCGAGCTAAGTACTCCGCCGAACAGCATAATTGCAGTTCCTGCAACAACGGCCATGATGAGTATTGCCACAAGCAGTTCAATCAGCGAGAAACCCTTGTTTTGTTTCAGCATTTTTTTCATAAAAATACCTCCCAAATTTTTTATTTTTAAGCATTAAATGCTTAATTGCTTGAGTAATAATGTTAATAATATTAGCTTATTTTTTTAATAGCTGTTAATATTCTGGTATACGCTCAGCATCGGATACAATACACTAAACAGTATGAATGCCACTATTCCGCCCAAAACTATAATTACAACCGGTTCTAAGAATGTCATCAGCCTTTGCAGTTTTTCTTCAGCCTGATCCTCGTAGAACTCCGCTGCTTTTAGAAGAGTTTGGTCAAGGTTTCCTGCTTCTTCCCCGGTTTTAAGCATTGAGATCAACAATGGCGGAAAATACTGCATTTCTAAAATTGACTGGGTTAAAGTCCGTCCCTTCCTTACACTTTCGATGGATCTTTCCATTCTTTCTGTAAGAATTGAATTATGTATTACGCGTTTTGTTATTTGAAGCGATTCAAGCAATAATACACCGCTTGAAAGCAAAGTTGAAAGAACCCTGCTGAGTCTTGCTGTCATGATCGCCCTTACAACATCCGAAACAATTGGAAATTTCAGGGCAAGATTGTCAAGTACCTTTTTGCCTTTCTCTGTTTTTGTCATCATATTTATGCCAATTATAAGCAAAAATAACCCAATTAGAACCAAATACCAGTAAGAGGTAAAAAAATTGCTTATACCGAGTAACATTTTGGTTAACGATGGAAGTTCGACATTCATCCCGGATAATGCTTCTCCAAAAGTGGGAATAACTTTAAGAACCAAAACGCCCACAACAAAAATTGCAACAGCCAAAACAATAATTGGATATGTCATGGCTCCTTTCAGCTTTTGCTTTTGCTTGTGCTCATTTTCAAAGTGTTCTGCCATTTTTGTAAATACCCTGTCCAACTGTCCGCTCACTTCACCGGCTTCAACCATGCTTAATAATATTGGCGGGAAGATGTCCGGAAAACTGCGCATAATACTTGATAGAGCTATACCTTTTTGTATGTTGTTGTACATATCATCCAGACATTCTTTCAAGGTTTGGTTAACAGTCTGAACCCTCAGAACATCAAGTGCACCTGCAAGGGATATTCCTGCTTCCAGCATGATAGAAAACTGGCGGCAAAATTGGGCAAGATCCGCAGTCTTTACCTTCTTTTTAAAAATACTGAGCTGCGAAACATCCCTGACAAATGTCTTCTCAATAATTTCTATGGGTTTGTACCCATGCTTGTTGAAAAGGTCAAGCAATACTTCCCTGCTTTCAACTTTTGTTTCACCTGTAAATATCTCACCTTCACTGTTTTTAACCTTATACGTAAATACCGGCATAGAACCCTCCTACTACAAGGCAACACCTAAGGCATTCACCAGGTAGTTAAGCCTGTCCTTGTCAAGTGCCTGATTGAATTCAAGCCCGCCAATTTTTGCTACGTTTATTTTGTATGCAGGCAACCCGAGGTTCTCTTCAAAATATTCCTCGATGCCTTTCATCTGAGAACCGCCGCCTATAAGGAATATTTTGCTCGGATGCTCCCCGTTGCAGCGCGTGAGGTAAAAATCAATGCACATTTTAATGTCTTTTATGATTGAGTCCATAACTCTCATTGCAGCTTTCGAACACAGGTACTCGTTGCATGGGGTCAATATTGTCGACAAACCGTACATCTTTTTGTAAAGTTCTGCTTTCTGAACTTCATGAGGCTGCAGATCCAGTTCCTTGACAATTTCGTGGTCTATTCTGCTGCTGCCTTTAAGGATGACACGGTTAAACTCAGGAGTCTTGTCTTTAAGTATATTGATAATAGTTGTTTCCGAACCCAGGTCAAACACAATCCAGGTGTTGTTATTATACTTCGAGAATTTCAGTTTTCTTGCGGTGTTGTCCTGCCCGATATCGATGTCAAGTTTGAAGAATTTCGCAACACTGTTTGACGGGATGTCCACCGCTATGGGCTTTAACCTCAGCTGGTTAAGTATATCAATATAATTATCAATTATTTTCTTTGATACAACGGTTACGAACACCTTTAATTTCACTTTGCCGTCTACCATTGTTTCGCCAAGGAGCTTATAATCAATCCTGTTTGAGTTCATATCAACAGGAATTGTTTCCCTTATTTCTTCCCAAATTCTTTTGTCCACCTCGCTGTCAGGAACCTTGTCAATCATGATAACCCTTGAAATAATATTGGTACCAGACATTACTATTTTCGCTTCTTTTGCATTAATGTTATGATCTTTCAAAACGCGGGCTATCTCCGCAACAACAGCATCCTTATCCTTGATTGCACCATTCTTTATGCATCCCTTTGGTGTATCACCGATACCATAGTTGACAACAGATAATAATTTACTCTTGTTCTTGCTTTTCTTAACCTGTACAATCTTGATATAGCGAAAACCTATATCTATTGTTATAAAACTGTTTGAGAAAAAATCCACCACTGCCATACTATAACCCCTCCTTATCAATCAATCGAGTGCAATCAATTTTTTCAATGCTACAGGGTCCATTGAATACTGGCATGCATTTTCATATGTGATTATGCCCTGCTTAAACAAAGAGGCTATGCAGGCATCCATCGTATGCATTCCATATTCACTGCCTGTATGAATACTGCTGTTGATTTGTAATGTTCTTGATTCTCTAATCATATTTGATATAGCAGGCGTTACTATCATAACCTCGGTAGCAACAACCCTTCCTGAATTATCAGCGCGCCTGATTAATTGCTGTGAAACAATTCCCTGCAGCACTGTTGATAACTGACTTCGCACCTGATTCTGCTGATGAGGAGGAAATACGTCAATTATTCTGTCTATCGTCTTCGCTGCTCCCAGTGTATGCAGTGTCGATAACACAAGATGTCCTGTTTCGGCAGCTGTCAGTGCAATGGATATTGTTTCAAGATCCCTCATCTCACCAATAAGAATAACATCCGGGTCTTCTCTTAATGCTGCTCTTAATGCATTGTTGTAACTTTTTGTATCTGAACCGACTTCACGTTGATTGATAACGCTTTTATTGTGTTTATGCAAATACTCGATTGGATCTTCAATGGTTATAATATGGCACCTTTTATTGCTGTTAATATGGTCTATCATGGCTGCAAGAGTTGTGGATTTACCGCTTCCTGTGGGACCTGTTATAAGAATAAGACCCCTTTGCCTTTCCGCCAGCGCGTAAAGGATACTTGGAAGCCCTAATTCGCTGATTTTCGGCACTCTCGTTGCTATAACCCTTATTGCTATTGCATATGTGCCTCTTTGTCTGAAGGCGTTGATCCTGAATCTTCCAATGCCTGAAAGCATATAGGCGAAATCCAGCTCACCCATATCTTCAAGAACAGCCAGCTGTTCTTCTGATAATAACTGCTCCACGAAACTCTGACAGTCTTCTTTTGTCAATACATGATCATCGATAAAGAACAGTGAACCATGTCTTCTTATAACAACGGGTAATCCAGCACAGATATGAAGGTCCGAAGCCTCCATTTCAACAGCTTTCTGCATGTAATCCTTAATTAACATATACCGCTCCCTATTCGCTCAATGAAACTACACTCACCATTTCCTCCAGGGATGTAATACCGTTTAAAACGAGTCTCGAACAGCTGTCAGCGAGTGTTCTCATACCGTTTTTCAATGCCAGCTGGAATAATTCCTCGGTAGTAGCGCCCCGTGAAATCATGTCCCGCATTTCAGAAGTAATTGTAAGGATTTCATAGGCTGCAATTCTTCCCTTGTAACCGGTGTTATTGCACTCAGGACATCCAACCGGCTTATATATCTTTCTTTCTTCATTAATTTTCAGAATTCTCATTTCATGCTCTTTTGCTGTGTACTCTTCCTTGCAGGCATTGCACAGTCTTCTTACAAGTCTTTGGGCAAGGACGCCAACAAGGGATGAAGCAATCAGGAAAGGTTCAACACCCATATCTACCAATCTGTTAATTGAACTTACCGAATCATTGGTGTGCAGGGTGCTTAATACAAGGTGGCCTGTAATAGCTGCTCTTATTGCTATTTCTGCTGTTTCCCTGTCACGTATCTCTCCAACCATTATAATGTCGGGGTCCTGTCTTAAGAACGCACGCAAAGCACTCGCAAAGGTCATACCCGCCTTGACATTTACCTGAACCTGGTTTATCCCCCTTATCGTGGACTCAACCGGATCTTCAACGGTCAGAATATTGACATTCGGTTTGCTTAATTCCCTGAGAGCTGTATACAGGGTTGTAGATTTACCGCTTCCGGTAGGACCTGTAACGAGGACAATACCGTAAGGATGGGCAAGTATGCTGTCGAACTTTACAAGGTCATCTTCAAACAATCCAAGTTCTGTCTTGGATCTATTGAAGCCCTCTTTATCCAGTACACGGATAACAACTTTTTCGCCAAACATCGTAGGCAGTGTGGAAACACGGAAATCGTAATCCCTGTTGTTAATTCTTAATGCCACTCTTCCGTCCTGCGGAACTCGCTTTTCTGCAATATCAAGTCCGCTTATAATCTTTATACGCGCCACGAGAATCTGCTGTATTTTCTTATCCTGCTTCATGAACTCGGTCAGCTGGCCGTCAATTCTTAACCGAATCATGACACAGTCTTCATAGGCTTCAATGTGAATATCACTGGCTCTTTTGTCGATGGCGCTCTTGAATATCATGTTTACAAGCCTGACTATCGGAGCATTTTCAACATCGCTTATATTTATTGTTTTTTCAGATTGCTCTTCCTTTTTAACCTCAATTTCGATTTCTTCCTTAACTTTCTCCAGTTCTGTCTCAATATCAAGTACTTCAAGTTCGTCTGCTTTAGGCTCTTCTGGTATAACCTCGAACGGATACAGACTTTCAATCATTTCCGATATGACGTCTCTGTCAGCAAGAAACGGAATTATTTCATATCCTGTTGAAAGCCTCAGATCATCTATTGCATATATGTTTGCAGGGTCGCTCATTGCAACATACAGAGATTCGCCTTCTGCTTTTACAGGGATCAGGTTGTATGATTTTGCAAGTTTTTTGTCAACGAGTAACAGTATATCTTCAGGAATTTCAACATCCTTCAGATCAATATACTGAATTCCTATTTGCTCCTGCAGAGCCTGGTATAACTGCTCTTTTGTAATAAAGCCTTCGTCTATTAATATTGAACCTATCATTTCTCCCTTTTCTTTTTGGATTTCAAGAGCTTGTTCCAGCTGCTCTTCAGTTATAACGCCGGAGGAAACAAGAATGCTTCCCAGTTTCTGCTTGTAAATTGATGCGCCGGCGGTTTTCTTTTCGGTTTCTGTTCTTTTTCCCTTAGCTTTCTTTTCTTCAGCAGTAGGAGTTACAACAACCTGTTCTTCTTCATGCTGTTCCTGGGGCTGGGTCTGTGTATAAAAAACCTCGTCCATCAGGGACTTCAGCAAATCAGGATCTACCATGACAGGTTTTATATCCAAACTCGTAATCAGCGTTGCACTGTCAATAGCAAATATGTTCTTTGGATCCTTCATTGCCAGGAGCAATGTGTTGTCGTTCTTTTCAAGCGCAAGCATATCGAACTTTCTTGATATTCTTTCGCCGAGTATATATGGAACACTCTTATCAGGTATGGTATACTCAGAAAGGTCAAGATAGTCCACACCTTCAGCTTCCGCCAGAAGCGGCAGCAATTTCTCCTTGTCTATTTTGCTGTAGTTGTCCTTTTCTACGGTAACTGACATAATGATTACCACCTGATACAATTTGATAAAATCAGCTTTTTACTGACAATTTTACACTTTTATTATATTTGCTTTGCATTTTGAA
>LFSH01000106.1:6417-8396 GCA_001513105.1 Clostridiales bacterium DTU070
GTCCTATAAATTTAGTTAATACTGTACAAAAATACTTCATTTTCATCTTGAGTTTTTGTACAAATAACACGTAAATAACGCACAATAACAGCTTTTTTCACGGCTTGCAGGCAGTGTTTGCAATAAGGCTGAAAAAACCTTATAATGAAATTAGTCAACATAAATCTTCGTATACTACAGAAAAGGCAGATTGATATGTCGAACAAAAGTAAAGACAAAGATTTAACACAGGGACCGATCGTTAAAGGTCTTATCCAGTTCTCCGCTCCTTTGCTTTTTGGTCTTGTATTCCAGCAGTTGTATAACACCGTGGATACCCTTGTTGTTGGTAACTTCATCGGAAAAGAGGCACTGGCGGCAGTTGGCAGCACTTCACCCATAATAAATACTTTAATTGGTATTTTCATGGGCTTTTCAATGGGTGCAAACGTAATTGTCTCGCAGTATTATGGGGCAAATGATGAAAAATCGGTGCAGGATGCCGTTCATACATCCATAATTATGTCCTTTTTCTTTTCGGTTATCATAACAATCATTGGAATAGTATCTGCTCCGGCCATGCTAAGATTTATGGATACACCCGATGATGTAATTCATGATGCTTCGGTTTACCTTGAGATCTACTTTTCAGGTGCAATCGGCCTTATTTTCTACAACACGGGATCCGGAATACTGCGCGCAGTGGGGGATTCAACACGCCCTCTTTATTTTCTTGTTTTTTCTGCAATAGTAAACACCGTTCTTGATTTGGTGTTTGTTATTGTTTTCAATATGGGCGTTGCAGGTGTAGCCTGGGCAACAGTAATTGCGCAGGTTTTAAGCTCTATACTTGTGATTGTGGTACTAACCCGTACAACAGGTTCCTACCGGATAAACTGGAAAAAACTTAAACTCAATTATCCCATGCTGAAAAACATAATAAGAATTGGCCTTCCATCTTCAGTTCAGCAGGGTCTTACGGCGTTCTCCAATGTTTTTGTCCAGGGCTATATAAATAAATTTGGCTCTGCTTTTATGGCAGGATACTCTGCGTACGGGAAAATAGATGCCATTGCATTGCTTCCGATGCAGGCAACAGCAATGGGATGTACAACGTTTGTGGGACAGAATATCGGTGCGGGAAAAATAAAACGTGCAAAAAAAGGAATAAAAATCTCTCTTATAATGTCCCTGACTTTTACTGCTGTCCTGCTTCTGCCGTTAATAATATTTGCCGAACAGGCAATTATGATATTCAACAGTGAACCGGATGTTATATATTATGGAACGCTTTATATGCGTTTTGTATCGCCGTTTTACCTCTTAAGCTGCATAAACCAGGTATACGCAGGAGCACTTCGCGGAGCCGGAGACACACGTGCGCCGATGGTTATAATGCTTGGTTCTTTCGTTGTTTTTCGGCAGATTTACCTTTATGCCGTATCGAATATATTCAGAAATAACTTTTATCCTATATTGTTTGCTTATCCGGCGGGATGGATTGTATGCAGCCTTGTATTATATATTTATTACCGCAAATCCGGCTGGGAACATAAGCAGGTTATAATAAAAAGCAAAACTGAGGCTGATATGGAAACTGACTGACAACAGAAACAGTTGACAGGAATATATGCAAAAAACCGGCTTTTAAAAGCCGGTTTTTTGCTGGCTGCGGACTAAGGATTCGAACCCTAACTAAATGAGCCAGAGTCATCTGTGCTACCATTACACCAGTCCGCAACGTCTTGAGCAGTATTTATTATAATACATTTTGATACTTTATGCAAGAGGGTTTTTGTCATTTTGCAAAATCAAATTCTAGAGAAGTCAAACATATGTGACACAACCTCTGAAAAATTTTCTCTGAACAATGCTGTAACTGCCCTTAATTGCAAATAATTATTTTGTCAAGGAGGAAAGCGGAGCGATCCTTGATTAAATAATTATTTGCGATACCATACTAAACAGCATTTTCAGAGAAATAATGTTCTACCAGCTCA
>LFSH01000067.1 GCA_001513105.1 Clostridiales bacterium DTU070
AATCCTGCATATGCCAGGATTACATACTATTCTGGCAATTCCATCATTATCAGCATATGTGTTATAAGTCTCGCCCAATGGATCATGGACAAAGACATTTGCTCCGCCGAGAGGCGCGCCTGTATCCTGGTCTACCACCTTGACCTGAATAATACCGGCTTTCGTGAAGTCTTTCACCTGTACTGTAATTTCGTCCTGTGCAGAGTTTCCCGCCGGGTCATAAACAGTTAATTTAACCTTATACTCCCCCGCTGCTGCGTATATATGAGCAGGTCTTGCAAGCAGGGATTCCTGTCCGTCTCCAAAATCCCAATGGTATCTTTCAATCCTGTCATTATCGGTCGACATGGTTCCGTCAAAAGCAACCTCCATGCCAACCAGGGCAAGTTTATTTCCCCCCGCATTTGCAACCGGATTAAATGTATCTTCACTTAAAGGTACCGCAACTTCTGTATTACTCCAGCTTGAGTTTCCGTATATATCCAATGCAAGAATTTTGTAATAGTAGGTCTGACCCGGGGTTAGCATTTCATCCTCAAAGCTGGTTTTGGTTGTTTCTCTGAGCATCCTGAATGACCCGTTCGGTGTTGTGCTTCGGTAAATTCTGAATCCTGCAAGGTCAGAATCATTTCCATGTGTCCATGAAAGACTTACCTTCCATCCTCCCGGTACTGCTTTTAACACAGGTTTTTCAGGAGGAAGGAGGTTAAGTTTGAATCTTCCAATAAGCGGCTCGCTAATGTTCCCGGCCTGGTCCACCGCAGCTGCCCTAAGAAGATATTCATCCTCGCTTAAGCCTTCGGTATTCCATGTTACAGAATAAACGTAGTCTGTCGAGTTTACCGTTCTTGTACCTATCGTAATCCAGTCCTCATCACCGGCATTTGCTGATTTATATTCCAGGGTAATACCTGACAACTTATAATTATCACCTGCAAAAACACTTATTCGCGGGTTTGCAGGAAGTGTTCCGTTATATGCCGGGCAGTTCATGCTGTATATTACAGGAGGCTGCGTATCAACTAAAAGCTCGCCTGAAACGGCTTCAGTCAACCCGCTTTCATTCCCTGCCAGGTCAACAGCCTGCAGTTTATAGTAATAGGTTTTACCATAGGTAACATTCCTGTCGTGATAGCCAAGGTTTGTTATTCTATCGGCAATTACCGAATATGATCCGTTTTCTGAATCCGCCTGGTACAGCCTGTAATATGCAAGATCGTCCTCTCCGCGATTCCAGGTAAGCGTGAGCTGGTTCATCGAAGGTGTTAATTTGAACCCCTTTGGAACATCCGGAGCAGTGCGGTCAATTATATATTCGACTATAAGAGTATTGGTTGTACTGCTTTCATTGCCCGATTCGTCTGTGGCTACTCCGCGTATATAGCATGAGCCTTCTTCCAAAGCTGAAACAGCAAAATTATATGAGAATGAAGCCTGTGGCAGCGCATGCTCAAGAGTAAATTCCTTTATGTCTGTCCAGGTTTTTAGATTACGTGACATCTGGAACCTGAAATATTTCACACCGACATTGTCACTTACCAGCGCGGATAATGGTATACTTGTCCTTACCCTTGACGGGGCAGGTTTTATTGAGTTAATCACAGGTGCGGATATATCGGCTGTTGTCTGAACCATTAATACATCTGATTCTGTTCCGCGGTTGCCAAAGATATCGTATGCAACAACCCTGAACCAGTATTTGGT
>LFSH01000049.1 GCA_001513105.1 Clostridiales bacterium DTU070
ATATCAGAGGTCTTTCCTTTTTTCTTATCTTTTTGTCACATATGTATTATCTTATATCAGTTTTTGTCATTTTGCAAAATCAAAATTCGTGGTAATTTTGTCAATATATGGTCGCATCGAGAACATTCAAAGCAAGGAGCAATCAGATCATCAGGATTTACAACAGCCTTTGTAAGGAATGCCCTGAATAAGTCCGGGTAACAGTCGGGTACGGTGACAGGGAAAAGAAAACCAAAGACTTCATTGAAGCAGTTCCGGCAATTCATCAAGTGAGCTTTTTATTGAAACCTGCAGGGGTGTTATGTTACTATAAGGTTAAATAAAACATCACCGGAGAAAAATTATGAAAAAAACAGCGCAATACCTTTGTCTTTTTATTATCATTTGTTTGTCAGGCTGCGGTTTAAACAGCGATACTGCTGTTATGGAAACCGTTCCTGTCGTAACCGGAACTGTTTCAACAACAGCTTCATCCACCCCCATTCCCACTCCAACTCCGACAAAGGTTCCCGAACCGTCTTCAGTAAAGGCTTCAATCCTGGCAGCAGGCGATGTGGTAATGCACGATAAGGTTATAAAATCGGGTTATAATGACGGCGTATATAATTACAATTACATTTTCGACAGAATAAAGCCTTACGTGGAACAGGCGGATTTTTCTATTATCAGTTTTGAAGGTGCAAGTATGGAAACCGACAAAAACTATACCGGCTATCCGCTTTTCAATGCGCCGCCGGCAATTATCTCGGCTTTCGCTTATGCCGGTTTTGACATGGTCAATAACGGCAATAATCACTGTCTGGACAGGGGACTTAAGGGTCTCTTGGAGACGAGGAGCATAATCAAGGGAGAGAACATGCAGGTTATAGGAACATTTGGCGATGCTTCCGAACCAAGGCATAAAATACAGGATCTAAACGGGATTAAAGTTGGTTTTCTTGCCTACACCTACGGTTGCAATATGAATGAAAACCGTCTGACTGAAGAAGAGCATAACACTTACCTGAGCCTTATAGACAGGGATAAAATAAAAAAGGAAATTGAAGTGCTTTCTCCGCTTGTTGATCTGGTTGTTGTTCTCATGCACTGGGGTGTGGAATATCGCACAGAGCCGACAACGGATCAAAAGGAACTTGCCGAAATGATTTTCAAATCGGGTGCTGACATTATTATAGGCTCCCATCCCCATGTCATTGAACCCTCCGAGATTATCGAAACAGACGGCGAAATCAAATATGTCATGTACAGTATGGGTAATTTCCTTTCAAACCAGATTGGCGGCAGTAAGCCGAACGCAAAAAACAACGAACTTACCCAGGAAAGCCTTATGGTTACGATAGAAGTGGAAAAAGACCTCGAAACAGGAAAAACCCGTATTATATCGGTAAAACACATACCAACCTGGGTGCATCGTTATACCGAAGGCGATATATACAAGTATTCGATTATCCCGATTCCGTCCCTTGATGACGAAATTTTCAACGATGCAGATGAGAACCTTGCTGCGGACTTGAGAAAGTCATATATCAGGACAATGGAAAAAATGCATGATTATCCATAGCAAATAGGGAAAAAGCGTCTCCGGCTTTGAATGAAAATGCCGGAGACGCTTTTTTCTTCTCAGGACTGTTTTTCTTCTTCAAATGTATATGAACAGGACTCAAGGCTGCAGGTATACTGAATCTTTTTTCCTTTTGCCTTCCTTGTCATAAAGTTGCCGCATTCAGGGCACTTTTTATCTGACGGCATATCCCATGATGAAAAATCACAGTCAGGATAGTTCTCACAGCTCAGGTAACTTCTGCCTCGCTTTGTTTTTTTGATGTATACCTTGCCATGGCATTTCGGGCATGATACCCCGGCATCCTCAAGAATGGGCTTTGCATTTCTGCATTCGGGGAAACCCGGGCAAGCTAAGAATTTGCCGTATCTCCCCATTTTTATGACCATTCTGCGGCCGCATTTTTCGCAAACCTCATCGCTTTCTTCCACGGGGAGTTCAACCTTGTTTATGCGTTCCTCGGCAGTTTTCAATGTATTTTTGAACCCGCCGTAAAACTCCTGGAGCAGTTCCTTCCATTCGAGTTCCCCTTCTTCAACCAGGTCAAGCTGGGTTTCCATCTTTGCGGTAAAATTAATGTCGACTATATCCTTAAAATGTTCTTCCATTAAGTCGTTCACAATTTTACCCAG
The DNA here is from genome assembly GCA_001513105.1 of Clostridiales bacterium DTU070. Taxonomy (GTDB): domain Bacteria; phylum Bacillota; class Clostridia; order DSM-8532; family DSM-8532; genus Thermoclostridium. The sequence goes on from LFSH01000049.1 coordinate 2,194, forward strand.
TTCGGTGGGATAAAGATATTTCTTTTCCTTTACCACGTATCCTCTTGACATGATTGTGCTGATAATCGGGGCATAGGTACTCGGACGGCCGATACCCTTCTCCTCAAGGGTTTTTACCAGTGTTGCCTCGGTGTACCTTGGCGGCGGCTGGGTAAAATGCTGTGCTGGTTTTATTTCAATAGGCTTTACTTTCTCACCCTCTGAAAGTTTCAGAAGCATGCCTTCCCTATTGTCTTCATCGCTGTCTTCGTTACCGTATTCTTCATCCCGGCCTTCTTCATAGAGTATTAAAAAGCCTTTGAAGGAAACCCTTGAACCCGATGCCTTGAACAGGTAATCACCTGCAGTAATGTCAACAGCCATTGTATCGTACACGGCAGATTCCATCTGGCATGCAATAAACCTTTCCCAGATGAGTTTGTATAATTTGAAAAGATCTCTTGACAGAGAACTTTTGACACGTTCGGGTGTAAGACTTATCATCGTAGGCCTTATCGCTTCATGGGCATCCTGTGCGGCAGACTTTGTTTTAAACACCCTTGGCTTTTCAGGCAGATATTTCTCCCCATAGTTGGCCAGAATATACTCCCTTGATTCGTTCAGTGCTTCACCGGATATACGCGTTGAGTCTGTTCGCATATACGTAATAAGGCCGACAGATCCCTCACCTTCAATCTCAACGCCTTCATAAAGCTGCTGGGCAAGCATCATTGTTTTCTTTGCGGAAAAACCAAACTTCCTTGCAGCTTCCTGCTGAAGAGTACTGGTTATAAAAGGCGGAGCAGGCGTACGCTTCTTTTCGCCGTGTTTTACCTTTCGAACAACAAAGTCTTTATTTTCAATACCCTTCAGAACCCTGTCCACATCTTCCCTGTTCTTAAGTTCCAGCTTTTTGCCTATCAGCCCGCTGAACTTAGCTGAAAAAGTGCTGCCATCGTCCTTGCTGATCAGGGCTTCGATATTCCAGTATTCTTCAGGGACAAAATTCTCTATTTCCCGTTCCCTGTCACAGATGATTTTTGCAGCAACCGACTGAACCCTTCCTGCGCTTAAACCCTTTCTGACGTTTCTCCAAAGCAGCGGGCTTATTTTATAGCCAACTATCCTGTCCAGCACACGTCTTGCCTGTTGTGCGTTCACAAGGTTCATATCAATCTGTCTTGGCGACTTTATTGCTTTTAAAACAGCATTCTTTGTTATTTCGTTGAACGTTACCCTGCATTTTTCTTTACCGTCTATCTGAAAAAGGCCGGCAAGATGCCAGGAAATAGCTTCTCCTTCACGGTCAGGGTCGGTGGCAAGAAATACTTTTTCAGATTCTTTCGCATCTTTTTTCAGCTCTGATATCAAATCTCCCTTACCACGTATATTAATGTATTTGGGTTCAAAATTGTTCTCTATGTCAACTCCGATACTGCTTTTCGGAAGATCACGGACATGCCCCATTGAAGCCTTTATTTTATAACCCGATCCAAGGAATTTCTTCAGTGTTTTTGCTTTGGCGGGTGATTCAACAATTACCAGATACTTTGCCATACTTATCCTCCGTCTCGTTACTTTAGAGCTCTCTAATAATCATTTGTAATAGTATCACTGAATATTAAATTTGTAAACTGTTTTGTTATTCTCCAGGAAATTAACGGTTACTGTTCAGTTGTAATATTCAGCAATATATTTATTTTATTATATTTGCCAATTAGGTGAAAATTTTTGATATCTTGAGCTTGTCCCCACTATATGCGGCAGGTAAAAAATGATTTAATAAAATCTCTGTTTTTGTATATAACCAAATTATTGGAATAATGCATTATGCGGTTCAGAAAATATGTATTGGTCCATGCGTAAAAAGGACATTATTGATTGTATTGAAGATGATAATCTGAAATACCGGGATTATGGCTACTGGAAATTTTCCAGTAGCCATTCCCTGTGTATGAATGTTTCCATATCGGTAACAACTACATTATTTTTTTCTTATTTGGGTACCTGTCTTCCATCGTGCCGTATTTCAAAATTATCCCTTATTATAAGTTCGGATACCGGAACGGGACTAAGCCCTTTCTCACGTATAATATCTATTACTTTGCCCAATATTTTGGCTGTATGTGCAGTATCGTTGTGAAACAATAGAATGTCTCCGCTTGAAACCTTTGATATGCGGGACAGTATGGCATCCTCCGTTATACCGGGTTTCCAGTCCAATGAATCAAGACTCCACTGAATAGTAAAATACCCGTTTTGTCTTGCGATTGAAATAACAGTGTCATTGTAGTCCCCATATGGTGCACGGAACAGGTCGGTTTTAACCCCGGCTGTCTCTTCTATTGTCCGGGTACAGTCCAGTATTTCCTTTTTAACTCTGTCCCTGCTTAATACACTCATTTTAAAATGATTCTCCGAATGGTTTGCCAGATCGTGCCCCTGCTCCGCAATCATTCTTGCTTCTTCGGGATTTCTTCTTGCCCATTCCCCTACAACGAAAAACGTGGCTTTCACATTTTTTTCCTTCAGAATCCTTAGTATCTCAGGAATATCATCAGCTCCCCATGCACAATCAAAAGTTATTGACACGTTCCCGTTACTGTTTTCAACACTGTAGATGGGTATTTCCCTTATGCTGCCTCCGACCTCCGAAATACTTTCCTTAGCCATAACTATCAACGCCATACATAATGCCACTGCCAGAAAAGCCATTACTATTGTTTTTTTTCGAATAACAAACATAATGCTTCTCCAAAGTTTTTTCCCATTGTTTATATATGGCCATCCGGATACGATTATTCTTAACCCTGCAAATATAATGAAACACTGATTCCAATATAAAAACAGGAGCTTTACAGCTCCTGTAAATCATATTTTTCGGGTATAAACTTGTCAGATGCATTTTCCTCAACCATTTGCCGGATGAATTCATCTTCGTCGGGAATATCCTCAACCTGGCCCTTCATAGTATCCAGCCATGACAGTTCTCTTTCCTCCGCTGTTACTTTTCCTTCCGCGGCAGCCTGTTTCAGTTCATCAATCGCTGCAAGAGCCGCTGCTTTCATCCTGTTAAAGCTGCCCGTTTCGTTAACTATTTCCTTTGAGATTTTCAGAACAACATCGGGTCTTAAAACATATGCCTGCGGATCAAAGCGGGAATCGGAATCGGTCAGCATATTTCTAAGCAAGATGGCTTCTTCCCTGCCTTTTGATGCAGCTTCATTAAGAAGCCTGCAGTCATAAATCAGCTGCTCCATTGAGACTGTCGGAGCCATGCCGCCCAGCAGCCTTATATTCTGGACCGACTCGTTGCTCCACAGGTCTGCAACAGCCGCAGCTATATTGCCGAGAGGACTTAAGTGTGCACATGCGCTTGACTTGCCTTCCATTGAAATGGGCGTTCCGGTAATCGCCTTTACATATACGCCTTCATAACCACAGTCCTTATGCGGACCAACCGCCCCTTCCTCAACAGCTGCAAGGCTTCTTACGGCAGACATTACTCTTATTACCGCTGAGAATACTTTAGGGATATATCCTCTTTCAGCCAGTACCATTGCAGTATTTGCAAATCCACAGGCTGTATCGCCTGATGCAAAACTTCCTGTTTTCTCTGCAATATCCACTATTGCACTCCATAACCTGGACATATCCCTTACGCCTAAAACCCCCAGGGCAAACAGGGCTTTCTGAATATCGCAAAACATTACTGCATCATCGTGGATGTCCTTGCCGCCAATGGACTCAATGGCCAGAAAATCTGCCCCTTCCTTCGCGCAGCCTTCAAAGGTCTGAAGGATCAATTCCCAGTGTCTTCCCTTCCACATATGTACCGACTCTCTGTCTTCACGGATATCCACCGGTGTCGCCCTCAAAACACTCTTCAGGCCGTATTTCTGCTCATATTCATACATTACATCCCTTACAGTTTTTATAATTTCTATCCCCCATTCCGGGTGGTATGTGGTTGGAGGAAGAAGTTCAACCTCAACTGCAAAGCCCGGTGCATACAGTTCCCTTGCCCTCTGGCACGCGCCTTCGATGATGCTTTTATACTGTTTCAAAACCTCGGGCATGGTCTCCTGGGTTATTGACATCGGCGGAAGTGTGAAGTTTAGTTCGGGAAAAACCTGCCCGCCTCCTATAACGAGGCCGTTTTTACACTTAACCGGATGAATGGACGACCCAAAAATGAAATCGTCAATATTTTTGTAGGCTAATTCATTAAAATTCCTTTTCGGCATACTATCTAACTCCTTTAATTATTAATTTGGAAAAAAGCCGGAAAGCCTTATTACTGAACATATCAGGTCTTAATGACTGTTATATTTTTATTTTACATATATTCAGGAATTTGTTTATGGAAACAGTTATCTTTTTGTGTAAAGATTTATCTATCTGAACATGGTTTTGTTACATGCTGCATTCCGGAATTTCAATGCGTGAAACAACAAGCAGTATAAAAATTTAAAAGCTCCGGGATACCGGAGCTTTTATATCTTTTATCCGCTGATTAAATTCGGCAGAAACGTCGTTATCTGCGGGAACGCAATCAAAACAACAATACAGGCCGCAAGTGCCAGCAGAAACGGCCAGACCCCCCTGAATATCATTTCAAGAGGAACATCCTTTGCAACACCTTTAATAATGAATACATTCATTCCAACAGGCGGTGTAATGACTCCGGCTGCTACAACCATAACAATAACAACACCGAACCAGATTGGGTCATAGCCCAAAACATCAACAACAACGGGATAGAATATCGGCACGGTTAAAAGTATTAGAGCCAATGCGTCGATAAAACAGCCGAGTATCATGTAAATAATCAATATAACCGCCATTATCAGAACGGGCGGCAAATTCAGGTTTGAAGCCCAGTTTGCCATCTGGAAAGGCAGACGGCTGACCGCCATAAACCTGCCGAATACCATGGCACCGGTAACAAGAAGCATAATCATGCCCGATGTTCTTGTAGTATCCCGGAGGGAATTCTTAAATCCTTCCCAGGTTAACTGTCTTCTTAACAAGGTTATTATAAGTATGCTTCCGGCACCTACGGCACCTGCTTCTGTCGGCGTGAAGTAACCGGCAAAAAGACCGCCGAGGGATATCAGGAATGTTAAAAGTATTTCAGGCAGCCCGCTTTTCAGAACCGAACCTTTCTTTACTTCCGCAGTTTGTCCCGAAGCAACAAGGGAAGGATTTCTTTTTACCATTATGTAAATCGTGGCCATATAAAACAGCATTAAAAGAATACCGGGTACTATCCCTGAAATAAAAAGTTTGCCTATGGATTGCTCGGTTGAAACGCCGTAAATAATAAAGATAACGCTCGGTGGTATCAGGACGCCCAAAGCTCCTGCTGCAGCCACGCTTGCCGTGGATAACGAGTCATCATAGCCATACTTTTTCATTTCAGGAAGTGCTATTGCACCCATCGTAGCAGCTGTAGCCGTGTTTGAACCGCATATTGCACCGAAAACGGCACATGCTCCCTGGGTTGCAATGGCAAGTCCGCCCGGAAGCCGGCCCATAAACCTGTTTGCAAGAGAATACAGATTTGTTCCGACTCCTGAATAATAAGCAATAAATCCCATCCATACAAACATCGGAATAACACTTAAAGTATAGGATGAAAAATTTGAAAAAATTTCGGTTGCTACCATTGAAAACGCAGCATCGGGACTGACCAGTATTGCAAACCCTGCAAAACCGACGATTAGCATCGAATATGCTATCGGCACCCTCAAAAGAATCAATGCCAGCAGAACTCCAATCCCGATCAAACCTATAACAGGAGCCGTTTCAGGAGATATCATTTTTTTGCAACCCCCTTTACCACTTTGTTCAACTCAACAAGACTAAGCATGAAAAGACCGGCTGAAACCATAAAAATGAACGGGTAAAAGGGTATATGGGCAGTTGCAGATACCTCGCCGCTTTTTACCACGGTAATTCCGTAAATCAATACCTGTATACTGCTGAAAACAAGGAATATTACAGTTACCGAACTGAAAACGGTATCAATGACTGACTGAGCCAAGGGATTCAGTTTGTCAATAAAAAAATCTACTGCAATATGAGTCTTTTCAACGGCGCATTGTGCAATGGCAAAACCTATGACAACGGCCATTAAGTAGCCCGTATATTCATAAACACCCTTAATGGGATTATTCAGCGCAGCCCTTAAAATGATATTTATAACAACAAGCGCCATGGCTGCAACTATTACCCAGCCAGCGATATCATCCAGCAGGCGGCTTGTTTTTGTAACTATTTTATCGAATTTATTCATTAATTTTCCTCCGGATAAAGTTATGTCATTTTTCTGCCTGGGGCGGTACAAGGATCAATATTCATTATTGTATTTCTCGGCAAGCCTTTTAGCCACGTCTATTGCCTTTCTGCCTGCCTCACCTTTTTCCTCAATATATTTATCCAGCATCGGTTCAACAGCCTTTATCCATCTGGCCATTTCCTCTTCGGACAGCTCAATAATTTCCATTCCTTCTTCTTCAATCGCCCACTTCAGAGCCTCTTCGTTCTGTTTGTCCCAAAGCCCGATTCCTACTTCGTCCTGGAACTTAAGAGTAGTATCAATAATAACCTGTTGAAGGTCCTCGGGTATCGAATTCCATTTTTTCAGGTTCATTGTAACGTAAAACAATGTGTTATACATGAAGGGAGTTCTTGTGACATACCTTGTAACCTCGCCGTGCTTCCATGTTTTTAGAACTTCGAGTGGAGCGAGATTCCCGCTTACAATACCCTTGGACAACGCTTCGTATGCTTCGGACTGCGGCATACCGACAGGAACAGCACCTGCAAGCTGGAGAGTTTCTGCTGTCAACCCTGTAGCCCTAATCTGCATCCCATTAATATCTTCAAGTTTATACACGGGTTTTTTTGAGAACAGATCACCAGGGCCGGTAGCTATAACCATTAACAGTTTTGTATCCTGCACGCATTTCGGATTAAGCTCCTGTATGCCTTCCCATGCAACCTTGCTTGCCACCTTCGAGTTTTTGTACACTATTCCAGGCTGTTCAAAGGCCTCTATTTCAGGAAAACGTCCTGAGTTATAAGAAAAGCAGGAAAGACCGATGTCGCAAATCCCGTCTACCACACCCTTGTAAATATCTGCGGCCTTTAGAAGTGTTTCACCCGGATAACTTGTAATGACAACTCGTCCGTTTGTTGCCTCCCTGATTGCTTTTGCCCATCCCTGGACGAAATCCGTTTCTGCAGGGTGAGTTCCCGGGAAGAAATGAGCAAGTTTAAGTTCGATTGTGCCTTCCTTTTCGGCGGATACAGAGCCCACACACGAAGACTGGATTGTCAGAGCCAGTAACAATGCCAGAATCATCAGGCTCCTGATTAGAATGCTTTTCGACAGATTTCCAAACTTTCCCACGGTTTATACCCCCTGAAAAAAAGTAATAAAAAAACCCCCGTAGGAGGTTCTGGAAACATATGTACTGTACTATATTGCACATCTTTTTATTATGAGTTTACCCATAAAAGCATAGTGCAATTCTACAATACAACCGTATTAGCAATATACTTACTGCTTCCGTACTACCATCCTACACTACCATTATATTTGGAATAAGCAGCGGTGTCAACACATTTAAGTTTTTTACGCCCTGATATCGTACAATACAGGAATGCTTTCTGCGTATTGCATACCTAAGAACTGATTCGGCTCATTTGGATACTGTACCTTTTCTCCATGAATATCAGCAGAACCATGATAAAACTAAAGATATAAAAACTGCTTCTCCATAAAATGCAGCCGCCGTTATCCTGCATTGCACGATATCTTTGCCTTCAGGTTTCATCAGATATCGTGCAATGCATTGCCGGCTCGATATCTTTATTTACCTGGACGCATAAAACTCCTTCATCACAAAGTAAGCAGGCTTTTTATACGACTTGTCTTCGGACAAAAGCCCCTTTCTGTTGTATTCAAGCTGAAGGGCGCTGGTTCTTCGCGGACACCTGAAATCAAACAGTATCCATGGCGATGTTCCGTGTATATAAGGTATCTTTCCAAGTGTTTCTGTCTGCAATTTGAAAATATGGAGCTGGCAGTCTTCGGTTCCAAGGTCATTAACAGTTCCCCTTGCGCCTTTAAGGGCATCTGCTCCGAACTCGGTTATCACAACAGGTTTTTGCGGATTACTGTTGTTAAACACCTGGATCAGTTCGTTGAAATCCGGGGCATACCATCCGTAATACTCGTTAATGCCTATAATGTCGAGGTAGTCAACAAGCCTGTCCTTAATCATCAGTTTGCTGTGATCCACAAGGCATGCAGCCGAAACCGGCCTCGTCGGATCCAGTTCCTTTGCTTTTTGTGCCAGTGAGCTCATAAACTGAAGTCTTTCATCGGTATCAGGGTTTTCATTTCCCACCGACCATATAATTACGCTTGCCCTGTTTCTGTCGCGGGTTATCAGCTCTGTCAACTGGTTTTCAGCATTCCTGTATGTCTCGGGATTCGAAAACTCTATAGCCCAGTAAACCGGGATTTCCTCCCAAAGCATAATACCTATTTTGTCTGCAATTCTTGCAGCCCGTTCAGTATGAGGGTAATGGGCAAGGCGCATAAAATTACAGTTCATTTCCTTTGCGAGTTTGAAATTCTCGATGATCTCTTCGTCGGTTACTGCCTTTCCGTTTATGACACTTTCCTCGTGAGCGCATACACCTTTCAGGAATATCTTTTTGCCATTCAGGTAAATACCTGTTTTATCGGTACGGATTTCCCTGAATCCGATCCTGTCCTGTATTTCATCCGACAGGTAACTGATTTTCACTTCATACAGCCTGGGCTTCTCAGGGCTCCATAACTCGGGCTGGGCATTTATTTCAACATCGGCTTTACCGTTAACGCATTCTATCTCTTTAATCAGGTTCAGTTTCGGTATTTCAAGCCGGGCAGTTCCGTTGTTCTGAGGTCCGTCTATCTCGAGCATAACCCTGATCTTTTTGAAATTGCTGTTTGGAACAAGGCTTATATAAAAATCCTTTATAAATGTTTCAGGAAGCCTTATCAGTTCAACATCCCTGTATATACCGCCGTAGTTAAACCAGTCGGTATTTCTTGCCGGTACGGCTTCTTTTTTCCTTGTATTATCCGCCACAACGACAAGGCGGTTGTTTTCCTCAAGATAATCGGTAATCTCGAAATAAAAAGGAGTGGATCCGCCCCTGTGCATCCCGACATATTTTTTGTTCAGGAATACCTTGGCTTCATAATTAACTGCGCCGAACTTTATAAAAACCCTCTTTTCACCCATGTTTTTATAATGGAATGTCCTTGTGTAAACAGCAGGACCTTCGTAGTAGTAAAAACGTTCGTCCTGCGTGTTCCAGCAGGATGGCACCTTTATTGTATTCCATCTGTCAAAATCGAAATCAACAGGCAGATACATTCTCTTTTCGCTTATATATTTTTCCTCATACCATTTCGATCTGATACAGGTATCATACTGATCGATCTGAAAATTCCAGTACCCGTTAAGGCTTTCCTTTTCCCTCAAAGCATCGTTAATCATGCCTGATGCACAAGCCATTCCAGACAGATACGGTATTTCATAATCTTCGTCATGAATGTTTGCAGTAAAATTTCCGACTTTTTTACTGTCCATAATTATCAACTCCCTGGCCAAAATATAACAAAACTATAGCTCTATTGTATCTGTTATCATCCCGTATTTCAAATATTTTAACATTGCTTAAAAAAAACAAAAACCATCATTCCCCGCCCGCAGAAGAAATGATGGCTTAAAGTTACATGTACGGCCTGTGAACAGGCATTGTATTATTCCTGGTTATACATGCGGTTGTTGTCCC